>NZ_JBNAFZ010000005.1:0-368422 GCF_049800935.1 Microbulbifer sp. S227A
GTTGTTCTCCAGCGTCTGCACCAGGTTGGGCTGCATCGCGTCCTTGAGCAGCACGGTCATCGCGCCTTCGGCCTTGATATCACGGGCATAAACCGGCGTGCGGTCGCGGCGATAGGCGACGATCATGTCGCCCAGGCGCTTTTCCAGGTCCTTCAGGTCCTTGGCCAGGCAGAGGATTGCCATCACTTCGGAGGCCACGGTGATGTCAAACCCGCCCTCGCGCGGAAAGCCGTTGGCCACGCCCCCGAGGCTCAGCACCACATTGCGCAGGGCGCGGTCGTTCATGTCGACAACCCGCCGCCACTGGACCCGGCGCAGGTCGATCTCCTGTTCGTTGCCCCAGTAGATGTGGTTGTCGATCATCGCGCTCAACAGCGAATGCGCGCTGGTGATGGCGTGGAAATCGCCGGTGAAATGCAGGTTCATGTCCTCCATCGGCACAACCTGCGCCATGCCCCCCCCGGCGGCACCGCCCTTCATGCCGAAATTCGGACCCAGCGACGCCTCGCGGATACAAATCATCGCCTTTTTGCCGATATGGTTCAGACCATCACCCAGCCCCACGGTTGTCGTGGTCTTGCCCTCGCCCGCCGGGGTCGGGTTGATCGCGGTCACCAGGATCAGCTTGCCATCGGGACGATCCTGCACCGAGTCGATGAACGCCTGCCCGACCTTGGCCTTGTCATGACCATAAGGCAACAAATGCTCCGACGGGATCCCAAGCCCGTCACCAATCTCCTGAATCCCCTTCTTACGCGCTTCCCGCGCTATCTCAATATCACTTCTATAGGCCATGATGGTGCTTCCTGTTGGTTGGATTTGTTACTCGGCGGCGGTCTTGGCGATCGCTTCGACGCGCACCGCCGAGAATTTGAATTCCGGGATCTTGCCATAGGGATCGATCGCCGGGTTGGTCAGCACGTTCGCCGCCGCCTCGACATAGGCGAAGGGAACAAAGACCATGTCTTCGGACACCGCGCGGTCGGCGCGGGCCATGATGTCGATACTGCCACGCCGGGTGGTCAGGCGGATCATCTCGCCGGGGCTGACGCCCAGACCGCGCAGCGTTTTCGGGTGCAGCGAACAATTGGCTTCCGGTTCGACCGCGTCCAGAACGCTGGCCCGGCGGGTCATTGACCCGGTATGCCAATGTTCCAGCTGCCGCCCGGTGGTCATGATCATCGGATAGGTTTCATCCGGTGCCTCGTCCGGCGGGATCACCGCGGCGGGGGTGAATTTCGCGCGGCCCTCGGGGCGCGGAAAGCCATCACCAAACACCACCGCCTGTCCCGGATCGGTTTCCGACAGCGACGGGTAGGTCACGGTTTCGGTCTTGAGGCGCTCCCAGGTGATGTTGTCAAGCGATGCCATCACCTGTTTCATCTCGTCAAAGACCTGGGACACATCGGTGTAATCCCACGGCAGGCCAAGACGCTGGCCCAGCTCCACGGTGATCTGCCAATCCTCGCGCGCCTCGCCCGGCGGCGCCACGGCAGGGCGCACCCGCTGGACCTGGCGGTTGGTGTTGCTGACGGTGCCGTTCTTTTCATAGAGCGCCGAAGCGGGCAGGATCACGTCGGCAAAACAGGCGGTTTCGGTCAGAAAGATGTCCTGCACCACCAGGTGTTCGAGCTTGGCAAAAGCGTCGCGGGCATGTTCCACGTCCGGGTCGGACATGGCCGGGTTTTCCCCCTGGATATACATGCCCTTGATATTGCCCGCGTAAACCTGATCGACGATCTCGGTCACGGTCAGACCCTTTTTGTTGGACCAATCCTCGTCCCGGCCCCAGACGCCAAATATGGCTTCGCGCACCGCGTCATCCTCGACCGAGCGGTAATCCGGCACGAACATCGGGATCAGCCCGGCATCGGACGCACCCTGCACGTTGTTCTGGCCACGCAAGGGATGCAGGCCGGACCCCGGCCGACCCACCTGCCCCGTCATCAGCGCGAGGCTGATCAGGCAGCGGGAATTGTCGGTGCCGTGGATATGCTGGCTGACGCCCATGCCCCAGAAGATCATCGCCGCCTTGGCACCGGCAAAGGTGCGCGCCACGTCGCGGATCACATCGGGTGCAATGCCGCAGATCGGCTCCATCGCCTCGGGGGTAAAGGCCTTCAGGTGTTCCTTCTCGGCCTCCCAGTTCTCGGTATAGGCGTCGATATATTGCTGATCATACAGCCCTTCCTCGATGATCACGTTCATGATCGCGTTGAGCATCGACACGTCGGCGCCCGGGCGGAATTGCAGCATCTGGTAGGCAAAGCGCTTCATGCCCTGCCCGCGCGGATCCATCACGATCAGCTTGCCGCCGCGCTTGGTGAACTGCTTGAAGTAAGTCGCAGCGACCGGGTGGTTCTCGATCGGGTTGGCCCCGATGATGATCGCCACATCGGCGTTTTCGATCTCGTTGAAAGTGGCCGTCACCGCGCCCGAGCCGACGTTTTCGATCAGCGCCGACACCGATGACGCATGGCACAGCCGCGTGCAGTGATCGACATTGTTGTGCTTGAACCCCTGCCGGATCAGCTTCTGAAACAGATAGGCCTCTTCATTGGTGCATTTGGCCGAACCAAAGCCCGCCACCGATTGCCCGCCATGGGCCTGGCGCAGGTTCGACAGGCCGCCGGCCGCGGCCTGCATCGCCTCTTCCCAGCTGGCTTCGCGGAAATGGGTCATCAGGTTGCCGGGATCGACATTCAGCCCCTTGGCCGGGGCATCCTCGCGGCGGATCAACGGTTTGGTCAGCCGGTGCGGATGGTGAATATAGTCAAAGCCAAAGCGGCCCTTGACGCAGAGCCGGCCTTCGTTGGCGGGGCCGTTGATGCCCTCGACATATTTCACCTTGCCGTCCTTGACCTTGAGCGAGACCTTGCAGCCGACACCGCAGAACGGGCAGACACTTTCGGTTTCGCTGTCAAAATCGGCGCTGTTGCCGTGCTGGTGTTCATCCACCACCGTGGCGGGCATCAGCGCGCCGGTCGGGCAGGCCTGTACACATTCACCGCAGGCGACACAGGTCGAGGCCCCCATCGGATCACCGAAATCAAACACCGGATAGGCATCGTGCCCGCGCCCGGCCATGCCGATCACGTCATTGACCTGCACTTCGCGGCAGGCGCGCACGCAAAGGCCACATTGGATACAGGCATCGAGATTGACGCGCATCGCCACGTGGCTGTCATCCAGCAACGGAATGCGCCCCTCTTCCAGCTTGGGAAAGCGGCTGGCGTCGACACCATTGGCTTCGGCCATGTCCCACAGATGCGCGGATTTGTCATGTGCCGCGTCGCGTGCGGGCTGATCGGCGACCAGCAGTTCCATCACCATCTTGCGGGCGCTTTCGGCGCGGGGCGTGGCAGTCTTGACCACCATACCCTCGGACGGTTCGCGGATGCAGGAGGCGGCCAGCGTGCGCTCGCCCTCGATCTCGACCATGCAGGCGCGGCAATTGCCGTCGGGGCGATAGCCCGGCGCGGGTTTGTGGCACAGATGCGGGATCTTCAACCCCCGGCCATTGGCCACCTCCCAGATCGTCATGCCCGGTTCGGCGCTGACATCCTCGCCGTTCAGATTGAAGGTGATGGTCTCGCTCATGGCTCAGATCTCTTCCGGGAAATGTTTCATCGTCAGGCGGATCGGGTTCGGCGCGGCCTGTCCCAGGCCACAAATCGAGGCGTCGACCATGGTCTGGCTCAGCTCTTCCAGCAGCTCCTGATCCCAATGTTCGGCCTGCATAAGCTTGACCGCCTTTTCACACCCGGCGCGGCAGGGGGTGCATTGACCACAGCTTTCGTCCTCAAAGAACCGCAGCATGTTCAGCGCCGCCCCGCGGGCCGAGTCCTGGTCCGACAGGACCACCACCGCCGCCGAGCCGATAAAGCTGCCATGGGGTTGCAACGTGTCGAAATCCAGCGGCACGTCATCCAGCGATGCCGGCAACAGCCCCGAGGAGGGCCCGCCCGGCTGATAGGCCTTGAATGTGTGCCCGTCCAACATGCCGCCCGCCGCGGCGATGATGTCGGTAATCGTCGATCCGGCAGGCAACAGGTGGACGCCCGGAGCCTTAACCCGCCCCGAGACCGAATAAGACCGCAGCCCCTTGCGCCCGTTCTTTTCCACGCCCGAGAGGATCTGTGGCCCCTCACGGCAAATCCGCGCGATCCAATAGAGCGTTTCGACATTGTGCACGAGGGTCGGACGACCGAACACGCCCACCTGCGCCACGAAGGGCGGGCGGTGGCGCGGGATGCCACGCTTGCCCTCGATGGATTCGATCATGGCGCTTTCTTCGCCGCAGATATAGGCCCCGGCGCCGCGCCGCAATTCGACATAGCCCCTTGCGATCAGCCCCTTGTCCTCAAGCGCGGCGATCTCGCGGCGCAGGATTTCCAGAACTGCCGGGTATTCGTCGCGCATGTAGATAAAGCAACGATCCGCCTCGACCGCCCAGGCGGCGATCAGCATCCCCTCGAGAAAGACATGCGGCGTGCGTTCCAGGTAATAGCGGTCCTTGAACGTGCCCGGCTCGCCCTCGTCACCATTCACGGCGAGATAACGCACACCGGATTCCGCCCGCACAAAGCCCCATTTCCGCCCCGACGGGAACCCCGCCCCGCCCAGCCCGCGCAGACCGGCAGCGAGCAGTGTCTCTTGCACCGCTTGCCAATCGCCCTCCGCACGCAGCGCCCCGAGCCGGTCATAGCCGCCATCGTCGATATAGGCGTCAAGCGTTTCGTATGGGGGAATTCGCACGCCCGTATCGCCCGCGTCGATCGCCGCCCGTACCTTGTCCGGCGTGGCGTGGTCGATGTGGTTGTGCCCGATTTCCAGAACCGGCGCGGTATCGCAGCGCCCCATGCAGGGCGCGCGCAGCACGCGGACCTGCGATGCCTCCAACCCGTCCTGCAGCGCCTGTTTCAACTGTTCGGCCCCGGCCAGTTCGCAGGACAGCGAATCGCAAACCCGTATCGTCAGCGCCGGAGGCGGCGTCTCGCCCTCTTTGACCACGTCGAAATGGGCATAAAACGTCGCCACTTCGTAGATTTCGGCCATGGATAGTCGCATTTCCTCCGCCAGCGCCCGCAAATGTGTGGCAGAGAGGTGCCCGAAACGGTCCTGGATAAGGTGCAGGTATTCAATCAGCAGGTCGCGGCGACGCGGCTCTTCTCCAAGGAGGTCACGGATCTCGGCAAGTGCCGCGTCTTCATATTGACGCCCCTTCGGCGTATGACGCCCCTTGCCACGGCCAGACTTCCAGATACCGACGTCATCAAGCGACATGCTTCTTGGTCCTCTCAGGTTTCGAGCAGCTCAATATTTCCTTATAATCAAGTTATTTTACTACGCGTCAACACGTAGTTTTGCAGAAATCTGCGGAAATTTCCGCGCAATGGCGCGGATCCGAAACGGGTTTCCATCATCGGCACGCTCTGTCCCGATCGGGAACGGCCCGGCACCCTGGTGGCCTGGCCCCACGAATCGGAGGGTGACTGTCAGGCGCTGGCGCGCAGCTTGAGCTCGCCCGGCAGAATGCGAATGTCGCCCGCCGCCGCGTCCACATCCGGCGCGGTGATCATGTCGACCGCATGGCCCAGCATCCGGCGCAGCGGCTGGCGGATGGTGGTCAGCCGATAGGATTCCCAACCGGCCATCGGG
Organism: Microbulbifer sp. S227A; assembly: GCF_049800935.1. Classification (NCBI taxonomy): domain Bacteria; kingdom Pseudomonadati; phylum Pseudomonadota; class Gammaproteobacteria; order Cellvibrionales; family Microbulbiferaceae; genus Microbulbifer; species Microbulbifer sp. S227A. The sequence goes on from NZ_JBNAFZ010000005.1 coordinate 5,662, forward strand.
ATGTCGTCGAACCCGGCAATGGCCATGTCGCCGGGCACATCCACCGCCGCCGCGCGCGCCGCGTCGAGGGCGGCGATGGCCATGATGTCATTGGCACAAAAGATCGCGTCGGGCCGCGGGCGCATCGCCATAACCTGTTGCGCCGCCGCAAAGGCCCGCCGATAGCTGTACCCGCCGTCAAGCTGGCAAAGCAGCGTCAGACCGGCCTCGGCCAACCGGTCCTGAAAGCCGCGCACCCGTTCCAGATGGGTCGAGGTGTCCGCCCGCCCGCCGATCACCGCGATCCGTTGCCGGCCGGTTTCGACAAACCGCGACGCGATCACCCGCGCCCCGCCGTAATTGTCACAACAGACCGCCATCATGTCGCTATCCGATTGCACCCGGTTCAGCAGGACGGCGGGAATACCGTTGTTGCGGCACTGGCGGGCCAGCTGCGATCCCATCGAGGAACTGGCCAGGATGACGCCCTGGCTGCGGTACTCCAGCACCTGGCGCAACACCATGTCCACGTCCTCGCCCGTGGGCACCACATGCGCGATGACCCGCAAGCCGCGCGGCGGCAACAGCCGGCTCAGCTCGTCCGCGACCACCGGGTAGAACGGGTTGCGCATGTCGCCCAGCACCATGGCAATCGTGTCGCTCGCCTGTTTGGCCAGAACCTGGTCGATCGGGCTGACATAGCCCAGGTCGCGCGCGGCGGCAAAGATCGCGCGGCGCTTGTTCGCGGCGATGGGCGCATCGGCGCGATAGGCACGGGACACGGCGGAAACCGAGACCCCGGCCCGCGCCGCGACATCCTTGGCAGTGATCTTTTTCATGACACCCGGATAGTGCCGAAATCGCGCCGGATTGCAATTCTTTCACCAGATTGCACAGAATCCGTTGAAATTTTTTCGCTCTGCCCCCCGACGATTGCGCCGCGCGCCGCTTGCACCTAGGCCATGCACAGCTAATCCCGACAGGAGCCGACATGACCCCCAACGCCGATTTCAAAGCCCGCCTGACCGGGCGCGCGCCGCTGATGGGCGTGTTCGTCAAGACGCCGCATCCGATCGTGATCGAGGTGCTCGGGCAATCCGGTCTGGACCTGTTGATCCTCGATGCCGAACATGCGCCGTTTGACCGGGCCGGGATCGACCTGTGCATCATGGCGGCGCAGGCGGTGAATTGCCCGCTGCTGGTGCGTGTGCCCAATGCCGCGCCCGACACGATCCTGGCCGTGCTGGATGCCGGGGCGGCGGGCATCGTCGTGCCGCATGTGAAATCCGCCCGGGACGCCGCTGAAATCGTGCGCAACACCCGCTATGGCAAGGCGCAGGGACGTGGCTTTGCCGCCACTACGCGGGCCGGCGGATATGGCCGGCGCAGCGCCGCCGAGCACCTGTCGGCGGCGGCCGCCGAGGTCAGCGTGATCTGCCAGATCGAGGATCCCGAGGGGGTCGAGCATTGCGCGGCCATCGCCGCCACCGACGGGGTCGATGCGGTGTTCGTGGGGCGCGCCGATCTGGCGATTTCGCAGGGGCTGACCGATTTTCAGGCCCCCGCCATCGGCGACACCTGTGCCCGGATTCTCGGAGAAACGGGCGCGGCCACCGGGCTATTCTGTGCGCCGGGCGAAGACCTGGGCCGCTGGCGCGACGCGGGGGCAAGCCTGTTCATCGTCGGATCGGATCACGCGCTGATGGCGCAGGGGGCACGGGCGCTGCGCGACGGCCTGGACGGCTAGAACCCGAACAGCTTTGCCGGGTTGTCGCCCAGGATCGCCTGTTGCAGCGCGGGTTCCGGAACCACCCGCCGCAGCGCCGCCGCCAGGTCGCCAACCTGCGGACGTGCCGCGCCGCCCAGCATGATGAAGGGCCAGTCGCTGCCCCAGATGCAACGGTCGGAATTGGCGGCGAGCGCCCGCCGGATGAACCCGTCGGCGGCGTCGTAGGGGCTGTTCGAAAACCGGTAAATCCCGGACAGCTTGAGCCAGACCCCGCCATCCGCCAGCAGGGCAAGCAGCTCTTCGAACCCCGCGTCGCCGGGGCCGGCGGCCATGTCGGGCCAGCCCATATGGTCGATCACCACGTCGCAGGGCAAACGCCGCAGGTCGGGGGCAAGGGCGCTCATGTGGCGGTCGCTGTTGAGCAGGATCTGCACATGCATGTCGCGCGCCGCCAGACGGGGGGCCAGCGCCACGGTGCCGGCCCAATCGAGGACCCCGCCATGCACATAATTCAGCCTGACACCGCGAAACCCGCTGGCGGCCATGTGGTCAAGCTGCGCCTCGCTCACGGCGTTGTCCACCAGCCCGACGGCGCGGAAATTGTCGCGGCCCAACCGTCGCACCGCCTCGGCGGTGATGCTGTTGTCGAGCCCGTAGAGCATCGAATGCACGATCACCCCGCGCGACAGGCCAAGCGTCGCCAGATGGGTGCGATACTGGTCAAGCCAGAAGTCCAGCGGCCCCGGCGCCGGGTCCTCGCCGCGCTGTGCCGACAGGGGAAAGGCCGGATCGTCGCCGATCATGTGGGCATGACAGTCGCAGCCCCCGGTGATGCCCTCAAAGGCCGGGGCGGCGATGTCGCGGGTGGCGGGGGCTGAGGCGTCAGGCATGTTGGCGCTCCGTTTGCTGTGTGTCGAGCCAGCCCAGGGCCGGCGGCGCCGGGACGATCCCGGTCGGGTTGATATGCCGGTGCGAGCGAAAGTAATGCTGCATGCAGGCATCGAGATCAAAGGTCCCCGCCACACCGGGCAGGCGATGGATGCGGGCAAGGAATCCGGCAAGCGCGGGCATGTCGGCAATCCGCCGGGTGGTGGTGCGAAACAGCGGAACATAGATCGCGTCAAAGCGCGCCAGCGAGGTATAGAGCATGAAATCCGCCTCGCTCGGGCCATCCGCCAGGAGATAGGGCTGGCGTTCAAAATGCGCCTCCCAACGGTCGAGCGCCGCGCCCAGCCCGTCCAGCGCCGCGTCGTAATCCGCCTGCGCCCGGGCAAAGCCGCATTTGTAGACCGCCGACGTCACCCCCGCATAGATCTCATCCATCATCCCGGCCACAGCCCCGGACTCGGCGGCAGGCCGGAAATCCTGCCCGACCTCGCTAAAGGCGTCAAAGGCGCGGTTGAACATGGCAAAGATATCGCGCGTGTTGTTCGACAGGATCCGGCCGCGATGCAGGTCATAGAGAACCGGGGTCGAGGCGCGCCCGGTATAGGCCGGATCGGTGGCCAGGTAAGCCTCGTAGAGATAGCGGAACCCGGTCCGCGGTTCGGGCTGGCCTTCCGGGCCCGCGAACTCCCGGCCATTCACCCCCATCTCGGGCCGCACCGACACGGTCGGCACCACATGTTCCAGCCGCTTGGCCCGGTGCAGCATCGACACCCTCTGGGCCAGCGGACATCCCGGACATTCGACCAGCAGATAGCGGCCCGGCTCGGGGGGCGTGGCCGTGCCCGGCTCGTTTGACACGCGCTCGCGGAAGCCTTCCTTGCGCGGCTCCCATCCTGCGGCGCCAATCTGAAGATCGGTGCCCCCCGTCCATTTCCCGTTGACCAGTTGCCCCATGCTCTGGACCTCTTCTTGCTGTGTACACGTTTTCATTACGTCACGGGAACACTTAATATAAACCGCCTTGTTTTGCTGCATTTTCTGTACCAGCTGAAATATTTTCATATCTATGGACACGTGTACATTCAAAATGCAACCATCCAGAAAGACCAGCGAGTCGGATCAGGCTCGTGACCAACAGGGAGACCAAGAAATGAAAATTCACCGCATTCTTCCCGCCGCCCTTGCGGTTGCTCTGCCGGGGCTGGCCCATGCAGACGAGGTGCCGCTGCCCGACCGGATGACCTGGGCGAGCTATGACAGCCAGTCGATCGTCTATGCCGAGTCGATCGCCATCGGAAAGGTTCTCGAGACCCATTACGGGACCAAGTTGCAGGCCATCCCGATCCGCAACGGCTTTTCGCGGATGCTGCCGCTGTTCTCGGGCAAGGCCGATATCGTGACCACCGGCAGCGACGGGTATTTCGCGCAGGAAGGGGCGTTCATCTTTGCCAAGCAGGGCTATGGCCCGCAGCGGCTGCGCATCATTGCCTATAACGAGACCAACCCCGGCAACGGCGCCGCGGTCACCGCCGACAGCGGCATCAAGACCTGGGCCGATGCCAAGGGCAAGCGCGTTGCCGTGGTCCAGGGCAGCGCCGCCCCCGCCAAGGTGGTCGAAGCCTCTCTGGCCTTTGCCGGCCTGACCTGGGATGACGTGGTTCGGGTCCCGGTGTCGTCCTGGTCGGCAGGGCAAGAGGCGCTGATCAATGGACAGGCGGATATTGCCGCCGCCAACACCACCTCGCCCAGTGTCGAACGGCTGGCGAATTCGCCGCGCGGCATCCACTGGCCCGCCACATCGCATGACGACACCGAGGGCTGGGCCCGGCTGAACGCGGTCGCACCCTATATCCAGCAGGCCGAGATCTGCCAGGGCATCGGCATTCCCGAGGGCGAATGCGTGCAGATCAACGGCTATGGCTATCCGGAATACCTCGCGCTTCCCGATCTTGACGGGGACACGGTCTATGGTCTGGTCAAGGCGATGGACATTCATTCCGACGAGATCGCCACCGCCTTTCCACGCGCCAAGGGCTATGCCTTTGCCAACCAGCGCATGCAACAGGCCTGGCCCTGGCATGACGGTGCCATCCGCTATTTCAAGGAAAAGGGCGTCTGGGATGACGCGGCCCAGGCCCATCACGAGATGTTGCTGACGCGGCAGGATGTTCTGGCCGCCGCCTGGGACGAGATGACCTCGGGCGATGTTCCGGGCGACGAGGCCGAGTTTGCCGCCAAATGGTCCGATATCCGGGCGCGCCACCTGCGCGAGGCGGAACTGCCGGTCGTCTATGACGATGTGTGGAACTACTGAACGATACTCCCCCCGACTGCGGCCCGGCCTTGTGCTGGGCCGGCTCTTTGCGAGGCTTCAACCATGACCGACTCCGCCCCCGCCACACCCCCGCAGGACCAGGGCCGCCAGCGCAACCTTTCGACCGGCTGGCGTGTCGTGGTGGCGCTTTTTGCCGTCGCCAGCGTGGCGATGGTCGTCTACATGGTGTTCAACCTTGGCCTGTACGCGGGCTATATCCCGATCCAGGCGGTCTATTTCTATGCGGCGCTGACCCTGCTCTGCCCGCTGACGTTCATCCTGTTCCCGGCCCATGCCAGTGCCCCGCGCGACCGGGTGCCGTGGTATGACATGCTGTTGTTCGCGCTGTTCCTTGCGGCGGGCGTGATTGCCACCGTCAACACGCGCACCATCTTTGACTATGGCTGGGATTATCTCGCGCCCGACTGGGCGCTGTGGATGGCGCTTGGCGTCTGGCTGCTGATGCTCGAAGCGACGCGGCGGGCGGCGGGGCTGGCGGTGTTTGTCGTGGTCGCCATCGCCAGCTTTTACCCGTGGTTCGGCAGCGCGCCGTTTCTTGGCCTGTTCCAGGTGCCGGGCAGCACGCTGCTTGAGACCGCGCAATACCATCTTTTTGGTACCGAGAGCCTGATCGGCGTGCCGATGCAGGCGCTGGTCAATATCGTCATCGGCTTTCTGCTGTTCGGCGTGGCACTGCAAAAGACCGGGGCGGGACAGTTCTTTATCGACCTGTCCTTTGCCATCCTTGGCGGCACGCGCGGCGGTCCGGCCAAGGTTGCGGTGCTGTCCAGCGGGCTGATGGGCTCGATCAGCGGCAGCCCCGTCACCAATGTCGTCACCACCGGCTCGATGACCATCCCGGCGATGCGCAAGGTGGGGTTCCCCGCCGTGACCGCCGGCGCGATCGAGGCCTGCGCCTCGACCGGCGGGGTGCTGATGCCGCCGGTGATGGGGGCCACGGCCTTTATCATGGCGACCTATCTTGAGATTTCCTACCAGACCATCGCCCTTGCCGCGATCATCCCGTCCTTCCTGTTCTTTCTGGGGCTGTTCCTGCAAATCGACGCGATGGCGGCACGCAAGGGGCTGACCGGCTTCCCGCGCGAAGAGCTGCCCCGGCTTCGCAACGTGCTGCGCGAGGGGTGGTATTTCCTGCTGGCGCTGGTGCTGCTGGTGTGGCTGCTGTTCTTTCTGAAACAGGAATCGCGCGCGCCGTTCTTTGCCACGCTGGCGCTGATCGCCCTGAACCAGCTCAACCCGGCACGGCGCTGGCGCTGGTCGGACCTGATGGAATTCGCCGTGGCCTGCGGGCGGCTGTTTGTCGAGATCGCCACGATCCTTGCCGGTGTCGGGTTGCTGCTGGGGGCGCTGGTTCTGACCGGCAAGGTGGGTTCGCTCGCCTATGACCTGATCGCGCTGGCCGGTGACAACACGCTGGTGCTGTTGCTGGCGGGGGCGCTGACCAGCATGGTGCTGGGCATGGGCATGACGATCAGCGCCGCCTACCTGTTCCTGGCGATCGCGCTGGCGCCGGCGCTCACCGAAAGCGGGCTGAACGTGCTCGCGATCCACATGTTCATGCTCTATTGGGGGATGATCTCTTACATCACGCCGCCTATCGCCTTTGCCGCCTTTGCCGCCGCCCCGATCAGCGGATCGTCCTCGATGCGCACCGGGATCGAGGCGATGCGCCTGGGGACGATCATCTATTTCATCCCGTTCTTCTTCGTGCTGAACCCGGCGCTGATCGGGCAGGGAACCATGCCGGAAATCCTGGGTGTGCTGGCCACCGCCATCGTCGGGGTGCTGCTGCTGTCCTCGGCCTTGCAGGGCTATCTGCTGGGCATCGGACAGCTGGGCGGCGGCGGCGCGCTGCAATGGCCGATCCGCGTCGCGCTGTTTGCGGCGGGGCTGTTGCTCTTGGTGCCGGGGGGCGAGAATTTCGGCAATATCGACGGCGGCGTGTTTCTGATGGCGGCACTGGCCTGTGTGGCGGCGGGGCTGGCCCTGCACGCCCTGCCCCGCATCGCACGCGGGGTGCGGCCATGAGCGAAGGAACATTCCGACGCAACGCCACCTCGACCGACGTGGCGCGGCAGGCGGGGGTATCGCGCGCCACGGTGTCGCGGTGTTTTTCCGACCCCGAAACCGTGCGCGCGGATACCCGTGCCCGGGTGATGCAGGCGGCGCGCGACCTGGGCTATGCCCCGAACCAGCTGGCCCGCATGTTACAGACCCGCACCAGCGACATGATCGCCGTGCTGACCGCCGATTTCGCCAACCCGTTCCAGCCCGCCCTGATCGAGGCGCTGTCCGGTGGGCTGACCGGGCTGGGCATGATGCCCCTGCTGCTGAAATCCGACATCACCACCGACGCGGCGGATGAGCTGGTGCAGGTGGCGCTGGCCTATCGTGTCGCCGCCGTGGTGGTGACGGTACTGCCGGTGTCGGATCGCGCCATTCGCAGATGTGTCGAGGCGGAAACGCCGCTGATCCTGCTTAACCGGGTGGCCGAGGACAGCCGGGCAATCTCGATCTGTGCCGACCTTGAGGCCGGGGCGCGGCGGGCGGCGGATGTTCTGATCGAGGGCGGCCACCGCCGGATCAGCATGATCACCGGGCGCACCGGCCACTGGACCACCCGGATGCGGCGCGGCGGCTTTCGCCACCGGCTGGACGAACACGGGATCGACATCCTGACACAAGAGCCGGGCGATTACACCTATGAGGGCGGGCGCGAGGCAGCCCTGCGGATCATCGAGGCGATGCCGCAGACCGATGCGATCTATGCCTGCAACGACGCCATGGCCTGTGGTGCGATCGACGCGCTGCGCGGCAGCCTGGGCCGCCGCGTTCCCGATGATGTGGCGGTGCTTGGCTTTGACAACGTGCCGATGGCCGGCTGGGACGGCTATGCGCTCAGCACCATCCACCAGCCGATCAACCGCCTGATCGCCAGAGTCTGCGACACGCTCGAACTCCCGGACCGGGGCCTGTCGCGCGCCGGCAGCCAGACGTTGGAAACCTGCCGCTATGTCCAGCGGCACAGCACCCGCCCGGTGGCATTGCTGCCGGATGATATCGACGACCTGACCACCCCCCCGAAAGGACCCAGACCATGACCGGCCATATCGCAATCATCGGCAACTCGCCGCTCAATATCGGCGCGGTGATGGCCGCCGACCTGACCCTGGGCGGCGAAGAGGCGCGGTTGTTTCTGTGGCCCGATCAGGCGGAACTGGCCGATGCGGCCGGGGCGGCGGGCGGACTGACCGTCTTGGACCCCGCCGATCAATTGAAATCGGGCCAGACAGGTCTCGCCACGCCGCGGATTTTCACCGGCTCGCCCGCCGAGGCGGTGGCCGGGGCGGCGCTTGTGGTGATGGATGTGACCGGCGACGATGTGGAACGGCGCTTTCGTGACCTGCTGCCGCATCTGGAGAACGGCCAGGTGGTGCATGTGAACACCCATGGCTATTGGCCGTCCTTGCGGGTGGCCGGGATGCTGCGCGCGGCGGGCAAGAGCGGCGTCACCCTGACCGAAGGCGTCACCCCGTCAATCGCCGCCGGGCGCGACGGGGCGGTGATCACCCCGCATACCCTGCGCCGCAACGTGCTGGTGGCGGCCTTTCCCGCCAGCCGCAGCGACCAGGCGCGGGACCAGCTGGCGCGGATTTTCCACAGTTTCGAGATGGCGCGCGATGTGCTGCACGCGAACCTGTCGGGGATGAACTTCCTGATCCATCCAGGCATCGCTCTGGTCAATATCGGCTATTTCGACCGGGCCGGCGCGCGCGGCGACCGGATCAGCTTTTACGGCACCGGCAATACCGAGAACGCCATGCGCATGACCGAAGCGCTGGATGCCGAGCGCCCGGCCGTAGCGGCGCTGTTGGATGTGCCCTGTCCGAGCGTGTCCGAACAGGTCGCGCGGATCTATGGGCTTGCGCCGAAACCGCTGGGCGCACTGGTGGCCGAGGTGCCGTTCTATCGCGACCTGCCGCCGCTGCCCGCGGATGTGTGGAAGGCGTGGATGCGGTGGGACATCCCGCATGGCCATGTGCCCTTTGTCCTGCTCGCCGAGGCGCTTGGCCAGCCCGCGCCGCTGCATCGCGGGCTGGTCGACATCATGGATGCGCTTGTCGGCATGTCGTCGTGGCGCGATGGGCTGACGCTGGAACGGCTGGGCCTTGCGGGGATGAGCGCCGACGACATGATCCGCATGGTGCGGCAATAGCCGCCCGCCCCATCAAGCCGCGCTGACGAGGCGCGGCGCCGGGGTTTCGATCAATGTGCCATGCAGCGCCGCAATCGCGGGTTTCAGCATGTCCCGTTCCAGGATGAACTGTACATCGACATTGCGCGGCCCCTGGCTCGCCCCGATGGTTTCACAGCCAGCCTCGGCAATCGCCTGCAACCCGCGCGTCAAAACCGACAGCCCCGACAGGTCGCGCCCGACCACCGAGGCCATGGCGATGGCGCGGATCGAGATCTCGGCCGCCGGATAGCGCGCGGCCAGGTCCCGCTCGACGCGGCGCAGCACTTTCATCGAACTGTCGACGTAATGGGTGATCGTATTGGCATTTGATACCTTGGACACGATGCGCACGTCATGGCGGCTGAGCACGTCGAGGATCGCGGCGTCATAGCCCTTGACCCCGACCATGTCCTGTTCAAACAACGCCAGCGCAAAAAGGTCGAGACCGGTGACGATCTCCACGGCAGGGTGCTCGGCGGTCTGATCGTCGATCAGCGTGCCGGGATCCTCTGGCTCAAAGGCGTTGGTCACCCGCAGGGGCACGCGGGCCTGGCGCAGGGTTTTCGCCGCCTTGGGGTGGATCGCCTCCATGCCCAGGTTCGACAACTGGTCGGCCACGTCGTAATTGGTGCGCCCCAGTTTGCGGACCACCCCGGCCCCGACCAGGTTGGGATCGGCAGAGGACAGGTGGAATTCCTTGTGGATGATCGCCTCGCGCGCGCCGGTCAGCGCCGCCAGACGCGAAAAGGTCACTTCGGAATAGCCCCGGTCATACTCTTCCATCAGCCCCTCGGCACATTGCGCATAGCCGGTGACGATGGGCATTTCCCGGCGCGCATCGATGCCCTCGGTCGCCCCGGTGATCCGCGCGTCCAGCGACAGTTCGCCCTCGTCGCACCAGCCCGAGAGATCGACAAAGCGGGCATTCACCCCGGCGCGCTGCAACATCAGGCTGGTGACAAAGGCCGAATGCGATTCACCCAGCCCGGCCAGCATCTCGCGGGTCTGGCCCAGGTTGCGCGCCAGCCGGAAATGCCCATAGGAACACAGCCGTTGCAGATCGATCAAACAGTTGCGCGCGCCCAGGATACGGTCATGCACGAACGCATCCGCGCGCTCGGCATCCGCAGGGTTGGTCAGAACCCTGCGATGCGCCCGCGTCATCGCCTCGGCCACGCGGTCCAGCCGGCCGTGCCAGCCATGATCGTTGTCGCCATTGGCAAAGGCGGCATAGGCACCGGGCTCGCCGGTTTTCTTGTGCTCAAGCAACAGGTTGGTGATGCCGCCAAAGGCCGAGACCACAAAGATGCGGCCATAGACCGACCCGGCATCGCGATCGCCAAGGATCAGCGTATCGCGCAGCTCGTCGATGCGGTCCATCGAGGTGCCGCCGATCTTTTCCACCGTATGGGTCATCTCAGGCCTCTTCGGCAACCGCGTATGAGCCGTCTTCGCGATGCACTTCCTTGCCCGTCACCGGCGGGTTGAAGACACAGGCCATCACCAGCTCTTCCTCGGCGCGCAGGGTGTGGCGGTCGTGTTCGTTCAGCGCATACATGACACCGGGCAGGATCGCGTGGGTCTCGCCGGTGGCGAGATCGGTGATCGACCCCTTGCCCTTCATGCAATAGACGCTCTCGAAATGGTTCTTGTATTCGAACGTGTGTTCGGACCCCTCTTCGAGAAAGGTGATGTGAAAGGAGAAGCCCATTCCATCATCCGCCAGCAACATGCGAACCGAGGTCCATTGCGCGTCCGAAACCACACGGTCGCCCCCGGTTTTGACGATCTTGTTGAAATCCCTGACAATCATCTCTGTTACTCCGCTGCGATTGCGTGTTGTTGGTCGGCCAGCACATCCCGTGTCGCCGCGTGCAGGATCTCGAACCCCTTGCGCAGCGTCTCGGGGGGCGTGGTCAGCGGCGCGAGCACCTTGACCACCTGATCCTCGTTGCCCGAGGTCTCGATCACCAGCCCGGCCTCATAGGCGCGGGCACAGATCGCGCCCGCCAGCGCGCCCGAGCCCACATCGACCCCCTGCATCAGCCCGCGCCCCTTGAGCCGGGCGTCGGGTATCCGCGCCGCCATGTCGCTCAGCGCGTCATGGATCAGCCCGGCCTTTTGCGACAACCCCTGCTGAAACGCCGGGTCGGACCAGAATTTCTCGATCGCGACCCGCGCGGTGACAAAGGCATGGGTATTGCCGCGAAACGTGCCGTTGTGCTCGGCGGGGCCGAACACGTCATGTTCGGGCCGCACCAGCATCATCGCCATCGGCAGGCCGAACCCGGAAATCGATTTGGCCAGGGTCACGATGTCGGGCGTCACCCCCATCTGTTCAAAGGAAAAGAACGTGCCACACCGTCCGCACCCGGCCTGGATATCGTCGATGATCAGCAACGCGCCGTGATCCCGGGCAATCGCGGCGATGCGGCGGATCCAGTCGGGACGGGCGGCGTTCAGCCCGCCTTCGCCCTGCACCGTTTCCAGGATGATCGCCGCCGGTGCGTCGATCCCGCCGGATGCGTCGTTCAACAGGGTTTCAAGATGCTCCGCCGTGTCGGTGTCCGCGCCGAAATAGCCATCATAGGGCATGCGTGTCACCCCCTGAAGCGCCATGCCCGCCCCGCCCCGGTGATAGCCGTTGCCGGTGGCCGCCAGCGCCCCATTGGTCACGCCGTGAAACCCGTTGGTAAAGGCGATGACGTTGCTGCGGCCGGTGATCTTGCGCGCGAGCTTCATCGCCGCCTCGACCGCGTTGGCACCGGTCGGGCCGGTGAACATCACCCGGTGATCCATGTCGCGCGGCGCGAGGATGTGCCGCTCGAACGCCGCCAGGAACGCGCCCTTGGCATCGGTGTGCAGGTCCAGCCCATGCGCGATGCCGTCGCCCGCGATATGGTCGAGCAGCGCCGATTTCATGTCGGGATCGTTATGCCCATAGTTCAGCGACGAGCACCCGGCGAGGAAATCGATATAGGTTTCGCCATCGGCGCAGGTCAATTGCGCGCCGCTGGCGCGGGTGAATATGGCGGGCATCCCCCGGCAATACGAGCGCGCGGCGCTCTCGCGGCGGGCATAGATGTCAGGGGTTTCGGTCATGTCCTTGGGCATGAAGTATCCTTTCGCAGCGTGTGCGTTAATGATGTCTGAATGTGATCGGGGATCAGGCCGCGCGGGCAAGCCCGGTGGCGGCAGGCAAGGTGATTGTCACCATGTGCTCGGTGGCGTGTTGCCCGTTGAAATGGCTGTCCCGCGTGAAATGCGGCGCATCGCCGAGCGTGCCGCCCATGTCGCGGGCAAAGCTGCGGAACAGCGCCCATGAGGCATGGTTGTCTTTGGTGATGGTGGTTTTGAGCTGCCGGGCGGCGGCGCAGGCGTCGCGTTCGATCAGCGCGTGCAGCATCCGCTTGCCCAGCCCCAGGCCGCGCGCGCCGGGGCTGACCGCGACCTGCCAGACGAACAACGCGTCGCGGCCGGGGATGATATGGCCCGAGATCCAGCCGACGATCTCGCCCTCAAGCTCCGCCACCACACAGGTGTCGCGGAAATGATCCGCCTGGATCAGGTTGGCATAGACCGAATTTTCGTCGAGCGGCTTGCAATCTCTGACAAGCGCCCAGATTTCCGCTCCGTCCGTCGCATCGGGTTTGCGCAGACGGAGCTTGCGCGTTCGGGGGTCGGCGGTGTCTTTCGGCATCTGAATGGCTCCCTGATCGTTCGGTCATCTAACTAACCGGCCCGAATAAAAACTTCAACCGGCGAAGGGAATTTTTCTGATAGCCCGAAAATGCGAGGAAAATCGAAGAATTTCGACATACCGCCCTTTGCCTTCACTTCAACAGATGAAGCATAATGCAAGGGCGCTTTGGATGTTGAAGCAATCCGTATCCCTATGCCACACTGGCCCCATGACCGACCGGCCACCCAATCGCATTGATGACTGCCTGATCGCGCTGCGGCGGGTTCTGCGGGCCACCACGCTATACGAACGTGACCTTGCCATCGCCGCCGGGATCACCCCCGCGCAGCTCAGGGTGTTGCAGATCCTGCAGGGTCGCCCCGATGGCAGCACCAACCCCAAGGCGCTGGCGACGCAGATGGGCGTGGTGCAGGCCACCGTGACGGCGATTGTCGACAAGCTGGAAAAATCCGGGCTGGTGTCACGGCAGCGATCCGAGACCGACCGGCGAAAGACCAATGTGGTGATCACCGAACGTGGGCGCGGCGTGGTCCGCGAGGTGCCGGATGCGCTTCAGCAACGGTTTGTCGGGGCGTTCGAAGGGATGCGGGACTGGGAACAGGCGCAACTGCTGGCCTCGCTGGAACGCATCGCCGCGATGCTCGATGCCGGGGATATCGACGCCTCGCCGGTTCTGGCCGCGGGCGACATCCACAGCCCCCAGACCCCCGCCTAGCCGACCGCCGCCCGGCGCGCCAGTTCGGAGCCGAGATGTGACAGAAACGCGGCCTCCAGCCCCGACCGCACATGCGAGGCCCGCTGGATGATCCCGATGGGCCGCTGAAAGGCGGTGCTGTTCAGCGCGAGGAACTCGATAGTTCCCATATGGTCCGAGAGGATCGTCGGCAGGCGCGGCATCACGGTGATGAGGTCGGATTTGGCCACCGTCTTGTAAGCCGTTTCGGTCGAGTCGGTATCCAGCGCGATGTCAAAGGATTTGACCCCGAACTTGGCCAGGCCATCCTCGGTCTGCATCCGCAGATAGCTGCCCCGCGAATGGGCAACCCACCGTTGCGCCTCAAGATGCTGGGGCAGGATTTCCGGCCGGCGCGTCAGCGCGTGGCCCTTGCGGCAGACGATGCCCAGCACGTCCTCGACCAGCGGTTGGGTTTCCAGTTGCAGATCCACCGACAGCGGGCGCGCCGGGCCGATCACGTGGTTGACCTGGCCGGTGGACAGCAGGGTTTCAAGCTCGGCCACCAGCCCGACGCGCAGCTCGACCTTGCAATCGCCGTGCGCACCAAGGAAATCCGCGAGGATCGGCGCGAGGAAATTGTCGGCCAGCGATGGCGGCGTCCCGATCAGCAGGCTGCCCGCCTGGCCGGTGGCCACGTGGCGCGCATAGGCGCGGGCCTGATCATCCGCCGCCAGCATCATCAGCCCGAACCGCGCAAAGGTGCCGCCCAGCTCGGTGGCCACGGATTGCCGGCCGATCTTTTCAAAAATCGGCGCGCCCAGACGCTGTTCGAGCTTTTTCATGTTCTTGCTGAGCGCCGGTTGCGCCACGCCCAGCTTGGCCGCCGCCGCGGCAAACGAGCCGCTCTGGACAATGGTGGCAAGCTGGATCAGGTGGCGCGGATCGATCTGCATGGGCGGCTCGGGGCGGGGATGGCTGTTGGGGTACGCTACAGCCACCACCGGCGCGGGATCAACCGGCGGCGCGCCGCGCCTTGATCCGGGCCTGCACCAGCGGCCACACCGCGAGAACCAGAGTCAGCACGATGAAAAACAGCGAGATCGGCCGGGTCAACAGCGGCAGCAGGCTGTTGTCATAGAGCATCAGCCCCGAGCGCAGCTCCTTCTCGGCCAGCGGCGCGAGGATATAGCCCAATACGAACGGCCCCACCGGAAACCCGCCCCGGCGGAACAGGAACCCCAGCACCCCGAAGGCAATCATCACCCAGACGCTCGACATGGAATTGGACAGCGAATAAACCCCGATCACACAGCAGACAATGATCGTCGGGAACAGATAGGCGCGCGAGATGGTGGCGATCCGGGCAATCGGGCGGACCCCGGCGAACATCAGCGCCGCCATCATCACATTGGCCACCAGCGCCGCGGCGATCACCCCATAGGCGATCTCGGGACTGTTGGTGAACAGCAGCGGCCCCGGTTGCAGGTTGTGGATCACCAGCGCGCCGATCAGGATCGCGTCGATCACGCTGCCCGGAATGCCAAGGGTGATCAGCGGGATCAGCGCCCCGTTGACCGAGGCGTTGTTGGCCGATTCCGCCGCCACGATCCCCGCCTCTTCGCCGGTGCCAAAGGTCTCGGGATGCCTGGAAAAGCTCTTGGTGGTGGTATAGGCGACAATGGCGGCGATGGCGCTGCCCACGCCGGGCAGAACCCCGATCCAGGTGCCGATCAGCGACGAGCGCACCGCGTTGGGGCCATGTTTGCGCAGATCGCCCGCCGATGGCGCGAACCCGGTCAGCGGGCCGCTTTGCTGTTGGATCGGCGTTTCCGGCCTGAGCACGTCCTCGATGATCTGGCTGATGACGAACACCCCGAGCAGCACCGGCAGCAGCGAAAAGCCGCCGCTGATCACGTCAAAGCCGAAATTCAGCCGCAGCACCCCGGAGGACGCATCGGGCCCGACCATCGCCACCGCCATGCCAAAGAGCGCGATCAGCAACCCCTTGAGCAGCGTGCCCTCGGCAATGGTGGCAATCAGCACCAGCGCCATCAGCACCAGCGTAAACAATTCGTAAGGCCCGAACCTGAGCGCGAAATCGGCCAGTGGCGGCGACAGCAGCGCCAGGAACAGCCACGAGATCAGACCGCCCGCGAAGGACGCCATGATCCCCAGCGACAGCGCCCGCCCCGCCCGGCCCTGTGCCGCCATCGGATAGCCATCCAGCACGGTCATCACCGCCGAAGGCGTGCCCGGCATTTTCAGCATGATCGCGGTGATCAACCCGCCGCTGACCGATCCGACATAGATCGACACCAGCAGCATCAGCGCCAGAACCGAGTCCATGTAGAACGTCACTGGCAGCAGCAGCGCAATCAGCATCGCCCCGCCCAGCCCCGGAATCGCCCCGACGACGATGCCCAGCAACACCCCGAGAAAGATGAAGAACATCGGCGCGGGAGCGAGAAGGTTCACGAAAGCCTCGAACAATTGCATGACGCGTCTCCTATTGCGGCAACACGACCGACAGCAGGTCGGCGAAAACATGGGTCAGGGCCAGGCTCATCCCCACCGCGATAGCCAGCACGGTGATCAGCCGGCGCACGGAGAGGTCGCCCATCGCCGCCCCGAGTGCCGCCAGAAAACCAAGCGTGACCCAGGTAAAGGGCAGCACCTTGGCGGTCAGCAGCGCGAGATAGGCCAGCGTGATCGCCGAAACGAACGCAAGGCGGCGGATGTCCGGGCGCGGTCCCGCCGGTGCCGCCGCCGGCTTGCGGCCACGGGTTGCGGCGGCAAGAACCACGGCGCGCAGCCCGGTCAGCCCCAGCAGCAGCCAGCCGATCCAGCGGGGCAATCCGGCGGGGCCAAGCGGGTCGAACATCGGGGCCGGCAACGCCGCCGCCCCGACCAGCAGCGCCACACCGGTCGCCGCCAGCAGCAACAGGCACAGCGCCTCGCCGCGATATTCGGGTGACAGGATTGTCATGTGGGATCTCCTCGGGTTTGCGGCTCAGGCCCGATAGGTGGGCAGCGGCGCGCGGTCTTGCAGGTTTATCGTTTCGACGAGCATGGCCTGAACCAGCCGGGCCTGTTCCGCCGCATAGCGCGGATCGTCCCAGAGGTTGACCACCTCGTCCGGGTCGTTGCCAAGATCGTACATCTCGTTCCAATCCTCGCCGTGGCGGATGCTGATGCGCCAGTTTTTCTCCAGATAGGTGCGGACACGCTGGGGCCGTTCAAAGGCGGCCATGCTGCGCTGGCTGTCTTCTTCGATGATCAGCCCCTGACGCTCGGGCCCGCCGGCGAACGCGTTGGCCCCCTGCACCCCGTGAAACGGCTGGATGCGGGCGGCCTCCAGGATGGTCGGCCCGATGTCGAGCGCATTGCGCAGGGCGTCGTCGGTGCGGGCCCCGGGATCGCGCGGATCGGCCCAGATGAACGGCACCCGGATCAGCCCCTGGTAATGCATCAACAGTTTCAGCATCAGCCCGTGATCGCCCATGTAGTCGCCATGATCCGAGGTAAAGACCACGATGGTATCCTGCTCGAGCCCCTGTTCGCGCAAACTGGCAAGCACCCGGCCCACCGCGTCGTCGATCATGGTGATCGATCCATAGGTCAGCGCGATGATCTCGCGCGCCTCGCGGTCGGTGACGGCAAAAGGGTCCTGGCCGGTCCGGGTCTCGGGGGCCTCGGCCAATTGCCGGCGCAGGTTGTGGATTGGCGGGATGTCGCCCTTGCCAAAGCTGGAGGGCAGCGCGATGTCATCCGGGTTGTACATGTCCCAGTATTTGCCCGGTGGGGTAAAGGGGTGATGCGGATCGGGAAAGGACATCATCAGAAAGAACGGCGCGTCATCCTCGGCGCGGTTCCTGATATAGTCCTGGCACTGATCGGCGATCCAGTTTGTGGGATAGAGCTCTTGCGGGATCTGCGTGCGCCAGGCCTGTGGCGCGCAATAGCGGTCGTCGGGGATGGCATTGTCCGGCCCGCGCAGCGCATCCACCCGCGGATGGGTCCGGGCCAGCCAGGCGGCGTAATCGCCGGTGACCAGATCGGCGTGGTCGTCGGCAATCTGTACATGGTCAAAGCCGTAGAACGGCGTGCGCACCCGGTGATTTGGGTCTTGCTGCCAGCGCAGGGCGGTTTCCTGTTCATAGGCTTCGCCCGATCGCAGGTGCTTGCTGGCTTCGCGCAGGTTTTCGGACGGATCCTCGAGACCCGGCCTGACCTGCCGTTTCGCGGTCGCGGGCAGGCCGGTCATGCCCTGGATATGCGACTTGCCGATCAGCGCCGTGTCATAGCCCCGGTCGCGCAGCAGGTCCACGAAGGTCGTCGACTCGAGCGACAACGGGATGCCGTTGTGCCGCCCGCCATGCAGGCTCGGCATCCGCGAGGTCAGGATGCTGGCCCGGTTGCACATGCAGATCGGGTTGGCGACATAGAAACGGTCAAACCGCGTGCCCCGCGCCGCCAGCGCATCGATATGCGGGGTTTGCACCGTGGCATTGCCATAGCAGCCAAGATGGTCGGCGCGGTGCTGGTCGGTCACGATGAACAGGAAATTGGGCTTTTTCGACATGGTTTCTTCCGGCAAGGGGAGGGTCATGCGCTGCCGGTGGCAACGCCCGGTACGGGTCCGCCGACCGCGATCCGGGCCGGCGGGCGTTTCAGTTCGGGTTACTTCAGGTTCCCGGCCACCGCCGACAGGTCCTGATAGATCGCGTCAAGCCGCTGTTTCAGATCGTCACCCGCGACAAACAGAACCTCGTCGCCCTTGGCCTCCATCGACTCGATCAGCTGGGCATCCTCGCTCACCTGCCTGAACACCCCGGCCAGCGTCTGAACCACGTCATCCGGGGTGCCCGCGGGCGCCTACCAGACATTGTCCAGGCACGAGGTCACGTCATAACCCAGCTCTTTGGCGGTCGGCGTATCGGGCAATTCCGGGTGCCGCTCGGCGCCGTAATAGACCAGCCCCGAGAGTTTCGGGTTCTGCACCACCGGCGTCGCCACCAGCACCGCAGTCTTGGTGTGGTTGCCAAGGATCGACGCAATCCGGTCGGCGCCGCCGCCGGCATTGACATAGCCCACCTTCATGTCGGCGGCGCTGGCGAACATCTCGGTGGTGAAATGCGCGCTGCTGCCCACCAGCGTGGCCTCTTTGATGCCACCGGGATTGGCCCGCGCCTGTGCGATCCAGTCCTCGGCATCGGCAATGCCCGATCCTTCGGCGGTCGCGGTCAGCAGGCAGGAATAATTGGTCTCGGCCACCGGCACCAGGTCGGCATAGCTGAAGTCCAGAACCCCGGTCAGCTCCGAGGTCATCATCGTCTGGTGGATATATAACAGCGTGTGGCCGTCCGGGTCCGCGTCCCGGCCCTGCCGCATACCGATCGTCGCCGCACCACCGGGCACGTTGACCACGACCATCGGCTGAGCCAACAGGCCCAGCTCCTGGATACGCTGGATCACCAGCCGCGCCTTGACATCGCCCTGCCCGCCGGCGGCAAAGGGCACGATCACCTGGATCGGCTTTTCGGGATACCCCTGTGCGGTTGCCGCGCCGAACGAAACGGCCATCGCCAGCGCGCTGGCGGCAAATGTGCAGACCCCCTTGGACATACGGTTGTTCCTCCCATGCGTATGTGTCGGTTGGTTCCGGTTTACCGGTTTGTCATTTTCCAATCCAATAACATGTGGCGCCAATACATATCCGTTTGGAATGTATTAGCGATGACAGGGCCGGGATTTCATCTGCCAAAGACCTTCGCAAACAGAGCCTTGACCCCGCACCATGCGGACCGATAGGTTGAGATCACGAGGACGGCGCGGCGCTTGGACCGGCAATTTCCACCCGTAACCGCCCCACTGCAACCACGCCACACAGGTCCGATAATTTCCCCACGGGCCATTGGCTCTGCACCGGATCGGGTAAGTGATGGCACGCATCGGGCGGGTAACGCAAGCATCGGAAATTCAGCGCGCCTACCGATAGAAAAACCGCAATGAAACAGAATCGCAACATCCAGAAGGCGGACGCATCTGGCAGGGGATCGCCGCGGGTTGCGTTACAAGAACCAGCCCCGCCCCGTCCCCCCTACCCGCCTGTGGGTAAACCTGTGGACAAGTGGATTTCGTGAATATTTATAAATATCAACCACTTGTCGATTTTTTCAGCCACACGCGCCAGAGAGGGCATGAACCGCCGCATGAGCACGGCGCTGGTAACGCGAGAGCGCGCTGAATATTTTCCTTGAGTTTCAATGGTGCAAGCGGCATACCTGTAACGCGAAACATAAAAATATTTGCCGTCCGCGTTCCTGCCCCACCGAACCAACCGGCAGCGCAGGCGCGGAACAGGCAAAACAATACGGGCAGACAATTATGCACCCTGTGCTGCATGACAAGCTACAATCGGATGCCGACCGGCTGTCCGAGGCGCTGGAACACATGTCGAAACTCTTTCTTGCACCCAAGGAAGAGAAAACGCTGCGCAGTTTCACCACTGCCGAAGTCGGTGAATTGCTGCGTGTCAGCGACGGCTATTTGCGCAAGGCGCATTTTGACGGCCGTATTCCCGAAGTCAGCCAGGGCCCCGGAAACAAGCGCCTGTACTCGGCCGAAAACATCCAGGACATCCGCCAGATCCTTGCGCGCAATGCCAAGGACCCGGACCAGTTCCTGCCCGGGCGACGCCCCGGCGACAAGTTGCAGATCTGGTCGACCGTCAACTTCAAGGGCGGGTCGAGCAAAACCACCACGACGGTAACGCTTGGTATGCGGCTGGCGCTGCGGGGGTATCGCGTGTGCCTGGTCGATGCCGATCCACAGGCGTCGCTGACCACGTTTTTCGGCTATCAGCCCGAGATCGATTTCCGCAAGGGCGGCACGCTGTACGACGCGATCCGTTACAATGACGGCGAGATTTCGCGACAGCCGATCACCGAGATCCTGCGCAAGACCTATTTCCCCAATCTCGACCTTGTGCCCGGCGGCATCATGCTCTCGGAATTCGAAACCGAGACCCCCACCGCCCTCAGCCGGGGCGAACAGCCGGTGTTCTTCAACCGCATCCGCGATTCGCTGCGGCAGGTCGAGGATGAATATGACATCGTTCTGATCGACTGCCCGCCCCAGCTTGGCTATCTCACGATGGCGGCGGTCTGCGCTTCGACATCGCTGTTGATGACGGTCATCCCCGAACGGGTCGACCTCGCGTCGGCGAGCCAGTTCCTGACCATGGCGTCGGGCATTCTCGAGGTGCTGCATACCAATGGCGGCATCGGGGCCTATGACAATTTCGCCTACCTGCTGACCCGGTTCGACACCGCGATCAGTACGCAGCAGGACCTGGCGGAATGGATTCGCGAGCTCTTGGGCGACAGTGTGGTCCGGACACCATTTGTGAAGTCTTCCGCGGTAAGCGAGGCCGGGTTGTCACAAAAGACGATTTTCGAAGTCGACCTGGTCGGGTCCAAGAACCGCAAGACCTACGAGCGGGCGCTGGAATCCGCGATCGGCTTTTCGAACGATATTGAACGGATGATCCAATCCGCATGGGGCCGGGGAGGCAACGATGAAGCGTGACCTTCTGAGCAAGAGCCTCGCACAGATGGGGTCGAAGGCGACGGAACCCGCCAAGACGCAGGAGGACGCGCCGCGATCGCTCAAGAGCATGTCCGATGTCCTGTCGCAGGTGTCGGCGCAGGCCGCGCAGGATGTGGATGTCAATGACATTGCCGATTCCGAGATCGCCGACCGCTTTCAGGTGGAAGAGGGTCTGCAGGACCTGATCGACTCGATCCGCGCATCGGGGCAACAGCTCCCTGCCCTGCTGCGGTACCGGCGTGGTGCCGGGCCGCGATACGAGGTTGTCTATGGCCGTCGCCGCATTGCAGCATGCCGGGCACTCGGGATCAAGGTCAAAGCCTATATCAAGGAAATGGATCAGCGCGAGGCGCTGGTATCCCAGGCGCTGGAAAACTCGGCCCGCCTTGAGCGCAGCTTTATCGAACAGGCGATCTTTGCCACACGGCTTGAGGAACAGGGGTTCAACCGCGTCGAGATCGGCGAAGTTCTGGCGGTCGACAAGGGCACGCTGAGCAAGCTGATCGGGGTGGCGCGCGACGTGCCCGAAGCGGTGATCTATGCCATCGGCGCCGCACATGACGCGGGGCGGCGCCCTTGGCTGGAATTGCGGCGGCTGATCAAGGCGACCGGCGCGCGCGACGTGGTGTCGCTGGTACCCGGCAAGGGCGCACCGGCGGAACGGCTGAACGCGACAGTCGCGGCATTGCAGGCGGCCGAAGCCAAACAGAACGCCCCTGCCCCGGCCCCCTCCCCTGCCCCGCCGGCAAAACTGCGCGGCACGCCCGTTGCCTTTGCGGCGCGCGGCAAACGGTTGGTGGTCGAGGTGTCGGCAAGAGAGGAACAGGGCTTTCTGAGTTTCGTGGAATCGAATCTCGAGCGGCTCTACCAGGAATGGAAACAGCGGGAAACATGAGGGATAACAGTGTAACCCGTTGATTTCATTGATGTTGGCCATGGCCAACACGCAAATACAGGCAACAAACAAGCAGTAAGGAGGCAGACCAAGGACAAAAAGAAACCCCCCGAAGGCGGTGAAGCACTCCAGAGGGTCCCGATTTTCTAGCACCTAATTGGTACCCCTAAATTCGAATCACTGCAACACCGATTTCGGTGAATGGTACGATTTTGTCGTCTGAAATGTGATGAGACATCAAAATGTCACGGTATTTGATACCGCGGCACAGGTAAGCTGTGCCCAAACCCTGCCCCAGTCGTTCAGCGACATGGGAACCATCGCCGCGCAACCGGGATTCAGGCCGATCAGGCGTCGGGATCTGATGGCCGCGGTCAACACGATTGGCCGCGACTTGGGCCTGCGCCCCGCATCGG
This sequence comes from Microbulbifer sp. S227A, assembly GCF_049800935.1. Classification (NCBI taxonomy): domain Bacteria; kingdom Pseudomonadati; phylum Pseudomonadota; class Gammaproteobacteria; order Cellvibrionales; family Microbulbiferaceae; genus Microbulbifer; species Microbulbifer sp. S227A. The sequence continues at coordinate 28,131 of NZ_JBNAFZ010000005.1, forward strand.
TTCTGGTTCTTGACGTGTTGCTAAGCTGCCTGCCGTGCAAACATCCCACCAGCGGCAAGGAAATGGCGATCACCCCGGACATGCTGCTGACGGTCTTTGCCTGCAACAAGACCCTGTGCTTTCGTGCCAAGGGCATCACCGAGCGTCAACTGCGTCGGCATCTGGAAAAGCTCGAACACTGCGGGCTGATCCAGCGCCGCGACAGCGCTAATGGCAAGCGTTTTCCGATCCATCGTGGTGGCAAGCTGGTGGGAGCCTTTGGCATCGATCTCAGCCCCCTGCTCGCCCAATCCGGCGCGTTCTCCGAGCGCGCGCACAAGGCCACCGAGGATGCCGCCGAATTGCGTGGCCTGAAAGCCCGCATTCAGAAACTGCGCGCCAAGTGCCTCGCCATTCCGCTGACCGAAACCGCCCGCGGCTATGTCGAGGCCACCCGCAACCAGATGCGCCGGGTTGGTGCCACGTTGACCGAGGCCAACGCAATCATTGCCAGGCTGATCGAAATCCTGCGGTCCGGACAGGCGCGGCAGCAACCGCAAGCAATCACACCGGAACCTGCGCAAACAAACCCAATGCCCGCCACTGACGGACAAAACGTCCGGCACAAAGAGTCAGAAAAACCAGATACAAAAAAAACAATCCGCACCCAGCTCTCGGAAACCTGGCGCAAGCTGACCTGTGTTCCAACTTTTTTTCCTGATGAACCAAGATCGGAACACGGATATCACAGCGTTGTTTATCAACTGGCGAATATGCTTGGAATTGAGCAGAACGCCGTCGCCCATGCCATTGCCAGAGTCGGATTGCTGAGAACCCTGACAGTGCAGGATCGTATAGCCGCGCGGATCGACCAGATTGATCATCCAGCGCGATACTTTTCCAATTGCATCATCAAGGACAAGGTTGGCCATGGCCAAATGCACGGTACATCGATGGTTTCAACCATCTGTGAAACACCATGACTTACTCGCATCAAAGATACTGGCACGTCCCAAGAAGCGGCAACTCAGGTTGGCCATGGCCAACTTTCTGCGAGCATCAAATAGCGTGGAACAGGGCAGGGCGAAAACATCAGGCATAGACGACGGGCAATTGGCATGTTCACCCACAAAGTTCCATGCGCCCAGGCAATCCCACACCGGAGAAACCCATTCTGAACATCCACGGACAAAACCCCCCATGCTGCAAATCGGTGGTACAACCGGAACAGCGCCAAACCGTCATGACGTGAGTAGGGGCACCGTAATCATTGCCCTCATCAACAGCGCGGCGCATGGAGCAAGGATTGGCCCATTGCTAGGATTCGCGTGATCTATTGATAGCTACGCACCGATCCCTGGCGAACTCACCTAAGTTGACCGAGGCACTGAAAAGGTACTGGGCCCAAAGCCCTACAGATGGACAATCAGTTACCTCAAACGGCAAGAGTGGCTAAACACAATGGAACACCACAGCACCCAACCATGTTGCCGAGAGGCAGTGCGGAAGCTTTATCTAGCAGACAAGGGCAAGGGACGCTGGAGCATCCGCGAGCCTTACCTGCACCTAACGCCGGTTAGATAGCGCCGAACTAATGCCATGTCCGGATAAACGCGATCCTAAACGAAATTTCCGGTATCCGACCGAAAAGCGCCGGAATATGTTGCAATATCAAATACTTATGGGAAATTTTCGACCAAATGGATCAACCGGACGCGCGATCAGGTCAATCAAACGCATCCGGGGCCTAAATTCTCGTGTCAGTGGGGGCAGGGGAGGGGGCACGGCCTGTGATTCCGCCGCGCAGACCCCACCCGCCGGGCCGTCAGGCCGGGTGCATCGCCTGGGCCGTGGTGACGGCGATGATGTGCAGGATGTCTTCGGCAGAGCAGCCACGCGACAAGTCGTTGGCCGGTTTCGCCAGCCCTTGCAGGATCGGGCCGATCGCCACTGCGCCGCCAACCCGTTGCGCCACCTTGTAGGCGATGTTGCCGGATTCAAGGTTGGGAAACACGAATACGTTGGCCGCGCCACCCAGGGCGGAATCCGCGGCCTTGGACTTGGCGACGTCCGGAACAAAGGCGGCGTCAAACTGGATTTCGCCATCGACGATCATGTCGGGGGCCATCTCACGCACCAGCTCGGTGGCCTTGACGACCTTGGAGACCTTTTCATGGCTGGCGCTGCCACGGGTCGAGAAAGACAGCATCGCGACGCGGGGCGTCTCGGCAACCAGCTGCTGCAGGGAGGCGGCGGATGCACAGGCGATTTCGGCCATTTCACGCGAATCCGGATCGATGACCAGACCGGCGTCGGCAAAGACATGCGCGCCCTTGGTCTCGTGGTGGTCCTTGCAGAACAGCATCAGGAAGAAACTGGATACCAGCTTGGCATCGGGCGCGGTGCCGATCATCTGGATGGCGGTACGCACGATCTCGGCCGTGGCGGTTGCTGCGCCGCCCACGGTACCATCCGCCAGCCCGAGATTGACCAGCAGGGCAGCAAACACATGCGGGTTCCTGACCGCTTCGGCGGCGCTCTCGGGGGTTGCGCCCTTGTGCTTGCGCCGCTCCAGATAGGCCTCGGCCATGCGCCCGGCCAGCGGGGTGTCGGTGGGGTCGTGAATCTCGATCCCGTCCAGCGTATCGCCCCCGGCCGCGGCCAGACGGGCACCGATCACGGCTGCGTCGCCCACCAGGACAATGCGCGCGACCTTTTGCCTGCGGGCCATGATCGCCGCCTCGATGACGCGCGGATCGGTTCCTTCGCTGAGGGCGATTTTTTTGTCGGACTGGGCGGCGTTGGCCAACAGGATTTGCAGGGGCTTCATTGCGGATCTCCGGGGTTGTCGGGGCAGGGGGCTGGCGCCGGGATCACCCGGTCAGCATCTTGATGCCAATCAGGATAAAGGCGGCGATGAACACGGTTTCGGCGACGATCAGGATAATCGCCTGACCACCCACGTCCAGAATGGTTTTGAGCGAGGTCTTCATTCCCACGGCGGCAATCGAGATCAGCAGCGCCCAGCGGGACAGGTCGCTGAGGGCGGATTGCACGAAAGCCGGGATCACGCCAAAAGAGTTGATGGCGGCCAGCAGCAGGAACATCAGCACAAAGAACGGGATCAGCGGCGGGCGCTTGCCACCTTCCTGCGCGGCGGTATCGGCATAGCTGCGAATGACCAGCGAGAACACCAGAACCACCGGGGCCAGCATGGTGACGCGGATCAGCTTGACCAGCGTCGCGGTCTCGCCGGTTTCTTCGGAGACCGAGAAACCCGCGCCGACAACCTGCGCCACGTCATGAATGGTGCCGCCAAGGAAAACGCCGGTTTGCAGATCGTCCAGGCCCATGGTCTGGGTGATGATCGGATAGGCGATCATGGCCAGGGTGCTGAGCACGGTAACGGCCAGCACGGTAAAGATCAGGTTGCGTTCGGAATGCTCGTTCTTGGGCAGCACGGCGGCAATGGCCATCGCGGCAGAGGCCCCGCAGATCGCAACCGAGCCGCCGGTCAAAAGGGCAAACCGCCAGCCACGGCCAAGCACCCTGGCACCGACGATGCCGAACAGGATGGTCAGGATCACACCGCCCACCACCAGCGAGATCAACTCGGGTCCGAGCCCGATCAGCAGTTCGACGCTGATGCGTGCGCCCAGCAGGGCAACCCCGATGCGCAGCACCGTGCGCGAGGTCAGCGCGATACCGGCGACACAGCGGCCTTCTTCGGCAAGGAAATGAAATGCAATGCCCAGCAGCAGCGCCATCAGCATGGCGGGCGCACCGTAATGTTCCGACAGGAACTGCGCGGCGACCGCGATCACCAGCGATACCAGAAAGCCCGGCGCATTGCCCGTGATGAACCGATGCACCCGAGCGGTCGGGGTTTGGGGCGTGGCGGTCGCGTCGGACATGGGGGCTCTCCTGCTGGGTCGCGAATGTGTTAGGGCGAAACGAAAAAATCTGTCCGGGGGGCGGCGTTGGCCACCGCCCCCCGGGAGGTTGGATCAGGCGATCTGCTGGTCGCGCATATCCGAGGCGTCGATGCCGGCAACCGAAACCGGTTTCTTCATCGCGTCACGGCGGAACGGTTCACCCAGTTCCTGGTTCAGCACAACTTCGATAAAGGTGGTGACGTTGTCGTTCATCTGTTCCTTTACTGCGGTGTTCAGCACGTCGGTCAGTTGCTCCATCGAGGTGACCTGAACGCCTTTTAGCCCGCATCCCTCGGCGATCTTGGCGTAATTCACGTCAAGATTCAGTTCGGTTCCGACAAAGTTGTCATCGAACCACAGGGTCGTGTTGCGCTTTTCCGCGCCCCACTGGTAGTTGCGGAACACGATCATGGTGATCGCCGGCCAGTCGCCGCGCCCACAGGCGGTCATCTCGTTCATCGAGATGCCAAAGGCACCGTCACCGGCAAAGCCGATCACCGGCGTGTCAGGGCAGCCGATCTTGGCCCCAAGGATCGCGGGCAGACCATAGCCGCAGGGACCGAACAGGCCCGGCGCCAGGTATTTCCGGCCCTTTTCAAAGCTCGGATAGGCATTGCCGATGGCACAGTTGTTGCCGATATCCGAGCTGATGATCGCGTCTTTGGGCATTGCCGACATGATCGCACGCCAGGCCTGGCGCGGGCTCATGCGGTCGGGCTGGCGGTTACGCGCGCGCTCGTTCCAGGTGACGCCCTCGTCGTTGTCCTCTTCGTGGTCCAGCGAGCTGAGCTCCTGCGCCCAGCGGGATTTGGTCATCGAAATCAGCTCTTTGCGCTCGGTGCGGCCCTTGTCGCCCGCGCCATCGGCGAGTTGTTCGAGCAGCTGTTCCGCGACCCGCTTGGCGTCGCCCTGGATCGCCACATCGACCTTTTTCGTCAGACCGATCCGGTCCGAGTTGATGTCGACCTGGATGATCTTGGCGTCCTGAGGCCAATAGTTGATGCCATAGCCGGGCAGGGTCGAGAACGGGTTCAGACGGTTGCCGAGGGCCAGCACCACGTCGGCCTTCTGGATCAGCTCCATCGCCGCCTTGCTGCCGTTATAGCCCAGCGGGCCAACCGCCAGCGGGTGGCTGCCCGGGAAGGCGTCGTTGTGCTGATAGCCACAGGCCACCGGGGCGTCCAGTGCCTCGGCCAGCTTGGCGCTGGCGTCGATGGCACCGGCCAGGATCACGCCCGCACCGTTCAGGATGACGGGGAATTCCGCTTCGGACAGCAGTTTGGCGGCATCGGCCACCGCCTGCGCACCACCGGCGGGGCGTTCCAGGCGGATGATCTGGGGCAGCTCGATATCGACAACCTGGGTCCAGAAGTCGCGCGGGATGTTGATCTGTGCCGGGGCAGAGCCACGCCATGCCTTTTCGATCACGCGGTTCAGAACCTCGGCCATGCGGCTGGGGTCGCGCACTTCTTCCTGATAGCAGACCATGTCCTCGAACAGTTTCATCTGCTCGATTTCCTGGAACCCGCCCTGGCCGATGGTCTTGTTGGCGGCCTGCGGCGTCACCAGCAGCAGCGGCGTGTGGTTCCAATAGGCGGTTTTCACCGGGGTGACAAAGTTGGTGATGCCCGGACCGTTCTGGGCGATCATCATGCTCATCTTGCCGCTGGCGCGGGTATAGCCGTCCGAGATCATGCCGCCCGATGTTTCATGGGCGCAGTCCCAGAACTTGATCCCCGCGGCGGGGAACAGGTCGGAAATCGGCATCATTGCGGAACCGATGATGCCAAAGGCATTGTCGATGCCGTGCATTTGCAGTGTTTTGACAAATGCCTCTTCGGTGGTCATTTTCATGGGGTGTCTCCTCTGGAAAGTGATTGCTATGTCGTTGGTTTAATTGGGTTTCAGTTGGCCAACTGTCGGTCGGCGATGATCAGGTCGCTGGCCTTTTCACCGATCATGATGGCCGGGGCGTTGGTGTTGCCCGACACGATTTCCGGCATGATCGAACAATCCGCGACGCGCAGGCCGCGAATGCCGTGAACCCGCAGCTTGTCGTCGACGACCGCATCCTTGCCCTGGCCCATCTTGCAGGTGCCGGTGGGGTGATAGATCGACGCGGTGTTGTTGCGGGCCCAGTCCAGCGTGGCCTCGTAATCGTTAATGTCGAGATCCGCGTGGGGGCGGAATTCCTCGGAAATCTTGCTGTCCAGCGGCGCGTGGCGGGCGATCCGGCGGGCAATGTTGACGCCCTCGACAATCGTGCGACAGTCGGTTTCGGTGGACAGGTAGTTCGGGATGATCCGGGGATAGGCCCGCCCGTCGCCGCTGGTCAGGCGAATCTCGCCCCGGCTTTCGGGACGCAGCTGGCAGACCGACATGGTAAAGGCCGAGAACTTGTCCGCCCCCTTGCCGGGATTCTCTGCCGACAGCGGCTGAACATGGAACTGGATATCGGGGGTTTCAAGATCCTGGTTAGTCTTGAGGAACCCGGTTGCCAGGCTCGCCGCCATGGTCATCGGACCCGAGCGGAACAGCATGTATTTCAGCCCGATCCGCGCCTGTCCGAACAGCGAGGACACCTCGTCATTCAGGGTCGGTTCGTTGCATTTGTAGACCAGCCGTGCCTGCAGGTGGTCCTGCAACCCCTTGCCGACGCCAAACAGGTCCTGTTCGACCTTGATGCCATGCTCGGCCAGCTGTTCGGCCTCGCCAATGCCCGACAGCATCAGGAGCTGTGGCGAGTTGATCGCGCCGCCCGACAGGACGATCTCGCGGTTGGCCTTGACGGTCTGCACCTCGCCGTTGCGGTCGGTATAGGTGACGGCGGTGGCGCGCTTGTCCTCGATCACCACCTTTTCGACCTGCGCATGGGTGATGATGTTCAGGTTGTCGCGCGAGCGGGCCGGGTTCAGAAAGGCCACCGCCGAGCTGCACCGCCGCCCCTTGCGCGAGGTCAGCTGAAAGAACCCGACGCCTTCCTGGTCCGCCCCGTTGTAGTCGGGGTTGAACTTGTAGCCCGCGGATTGCGCGGCGGCGACCCAGGCATCGGTGATCGGGCGCTGAATACGCATGTTGGACACCGACAGCGGCCCTTCGTCGCCGTGAAACTCATCGGCACCGCGCTCGTTGTTCTCGGAACGCTTGAACAGCGGCAGAACATCGTCCCAGCCCCAGCCGGAATTGCCCATCTGACGCCAGCGGTCGTAATCCTGCGGCTGTCCGCGCACATAAAGAAGCCCGTTCAGCGACGAGGACCCCCCCAGAACCTTGCCGCGCGGCCATTCGATCGACCGCCCGTTCAGCCCCGGATCGGGTTCGGTCTTGTAGCACCAGTCGACATTCGGATTGTGGATCGTCTTGAAGTAACCGACCGGGATGTGAATCCACGGGTTCCAGTCACGCCCCCCCGCTTCGAGCAGGACGACCTTGGCCTTGGGGTCCGCGCTGAGGCGATTCGCCAGCACACAACCGGCCGAGCCCGCGCCCACGACCACATAGTCTGCCTCGATAATTCCCATCGCATCCTCCTCCTCGTGCGAGCGCCGAAACCGGCGAATCTTTTGTCTTGCGTAACCTTCAATACGTCACTATTAATGAGACTGCAAGTATCAAAAATTGAAACACCATTAAAGGGAGGATCCAAATGGGTGTTGGTGAAAAACTGAGTCGGATTAGCCGGAGGGACTTGTTCAAGCTGGCCGGTCAGTACGGCATGAGCTCGACATTGATGGCGGCGGGAACCTTTGGCGGCGCGATGAGCATCGGCAGCCTGGCGCGCGCGGCAGAGTCCACTTACGAGCGGCGCTTTTCCAAGCCCGCCAAGCATACGCTCAAGTTCGGCGCGTCCGGCTTTAATGCCCGTAACCTGTTGATTGAACGTATGGGCGCGCTGGAATTCGCCCGTGATCTCGAAGCGCGCACCGATGGTGAAATCCGCATCGAGTTTATCGGTGACAACCAGATCTGCGGTCAGACGAGCTGTGTCGAAAAGACCCAGCTGGGCATTGTCGATATCTATGCGGCCTCGACCCAGAACTCGGCAGGGGCGGCACCGTATCTGAACGTGCTCGACTATGCCTACATGTTCCCGACCCGCGCATCGCAGTATCATTTCCTGTACAGCCCCGAATCGCAGCGAATCCTGCGCGACCCGCTGGAAGAGCGTCACGGGCTGAAATTCCTGTTCTCGCATTGCGAACTGCGCGGTCTGCAAATGGGCCTGAAATGGGAAAACGAACCCACCGTCACCAAGCTCGAACAGCTGTTTGGCACCAAGAACCGCGTGACTGGCACCCAGCTGGGCCGAATCGCCATGCAGGCGCTGAACCTGAACCCGGTGCCCGTCGCCTGGGAAGAAACCCTGGACGGTCTGCGCCAGGGCCTGATCGACGGCGCGGAAACCTGGGCGTCGGCGGTGGCCTATGCGGGCATGACCCCGGTGGTATCACAGTCGGTCGACCTGAAATTCTTCTGCGGCACCGAGCACACCTCGATGTCGACCAAGGTTTTCAACAGCCTTGAGGGGTATCTTCAGGACGCGGTGATGGAATCGGCCTATTGGGCGCAGGTCCACGTGCAGGGCGCGAACGAGGCGGCGCTGGTCAAGACCGTCGGCTTCTCGGATCCGCAGCTGCCTGATACCATGTTCGTTCAGGACAATGTGCGCTGTGCCTTCCTGCCGGACAGCGAGATCAAGATGGCCGAGGAAATGTGCTCGCCCGAGTTCCAGCCCCAGCTCTGGGAGCAGTGGCGCGAGCGTCTGAACAACTGGGCCGGTGGCATCGACACCTACCAGGAGATCTATAACATCGCCCGCGAAATCCCCGCCGACACCAAGCCCGAGAACGTCGAGCCGCGTCGTTGGTGGAAAGGCTGACCCTCAGCCATAAGCAACCCGGTCCGCTCCCCGCAGGGGGGGCGGCCATGCATTCAGTTACATATTGACCGAAGGGCCCGCAGCGTCGGGGGAGCGGTTTTACAAAGGAGGAGACGGCCATGACGTTATGGTCAGACGTCTTGGAAATCCTGTCTGCCCTGGGCAGCGGTGATTCCTGGACGATAAGCAAAGCATTGGCGACGGAAGGGGTCTGGATCATCGGCACCCTTGCGACCATCCTGGGCGGCGTTCTTGTTGCCGCGCTATATAGCTGGTTCCCGGTGCTTGAGCGCCATTTCGAGCGCAGCGTGATGGTCTATACCTATCTCGCCATCGCCATCATCATCTTTGTCGAGGTGATCCGGCGATTTGTCTTTTCGCTGCAGGCCCCCTGGTCGACGACCCTGCCGCCGGTGCTGTTCCTGGTGATGACCTGGTTCGGCTGTTCCTACAATATCCGCCTGCGCACCCACCTGGCCTTTGCCGAATTCCGCGGTTCGATGTCGCGCGGGTTGCAGATGCTGTGCCTGTCGCTGGACATGGTGCTGTGGATCGGCTTCTGCGTCATCGTGGTGGTCACCGCCACGCGGGTCGCGGCGAACTCGGCGTCGAACTTCCAGATCCTCGCCGGCACCGACAATTTCATGCAGTGGTGGTACCTTGTCACGGTTCCCATTGCCTTCATCCTGATGGCGGGCCGCGTGTTCGAAAACTGGTTCGAGGATCTCGCCAATTACCGCAGCGGTGAAGACCTGATCAAACCAACCGTGATCGGAGCGGATTAATCATGGCCGACAGCACAATCATCACACTCATCTCGCTGGGTGTCACCTTTCTGTTCATGCTGGGTGTCCCCGTGTTCCTGATCATCGCCTACTGGGTGATCGGCACCACCTTTGTCCTGGGCCAGACGCTCGACAATATCGGGGCCGCCCTGTCGGACGTGTTCACCGACGGTTTTGCCCTTCTGGCGATGCCGCTGTTCATCCTGACCGGTGATTTGATCAACAAGTCCGGCATCGCCAAACGCCTGTCCGATTTCGCCTATTCCTGCCTGGGATGGCTGCGTGGCGGGCTGGCGATGGCGTCAATCGGGGCCTGTGGCCTGTTCGCGGCGATCTCGGGGTCGAACTCGGCCACCACCGCCACCATCGGGTCGATGCTGCACCCGGAGATGGTCAAGGGCGGCTATGACGAGCGCTTTTCGGCGGCAACCGCCGCGGCGGGCGGCACCGTGGGCATCATCATCCCGCCCTCGATCATCTTTATCGTCTACGGCTACCTGATGAACCTGTCGATCTCCGACCTGTTCATCGCCGGCATCGTGCCCGGTGCGCTGATGGTGTTTGCCATGCAGTTCGCCTGCTGGATCCTGTGCCGCCTCAATGGCTGGGGCCATATCATCCCGCTGAACCTGAACCGTGTTCTCAAGACCGGGTTCGGTGCGTGGCTGGGCTTTTTCGCCATCGGGCTGGTGCTGTGGGGCATCTATACCGGCAAGTTCTCGCCCACCGAGGCGGCGGGCGTGACGGTTGGTTTCTGCCTGATTGTCGGCGTGATCTGCTATCCGCTGAACAAGATGATGAAGAATGACGACAACACCCCGGTCAACGAGAAAACCTATGCCGACATGCTGGTTGTCGGGGGCTTCAAGATCACCGAGATCCCCTCGGTCGTGGTGCGCTCGGCCCAGATCACCGGCATCCTTGCGCCGCTGATCGGCGTGTCGGTGGTGATGCAGCAGAACCTGTCCCTGCTGGGGGCCCAGCAGGTGATCGGCGATTTTGTCACCGGCATGGGCGGCTATTACGCGGTGCTTCTGACCAGCATGGCCATCGTCTTTGTGTCGGGCATGATTCTCGAATCCCTGCCGGTCACCATCATCCTTGCGCCGATTCTCGCGCCGATTGCCGCATCCGTGGGCATCGATCCGGTGCATTTCTCGGTGATCTTCCTTGTGGGGGCGTCCATCGGGTTCATCACGCCACCTTACGGGTTGAATCTCTATGTCGCATCTGGCGTAACCGGTGTTCCATACTTCAGGTTGCTGAAATACACTGTGGCCTACCTCGTGGCGCTGATCGGCACATGGTTCCTCGTTGCCTTTGTGCCCCAGTTGGCGCTGATGCTGGTACCGCAAATATAGAGACTGCACATGGCCGACACCGGAAACACCACTGACCAAGGTAACATTCCGACCAATCTGCGGCTGTTGATGGTTCTCGAAGAAATGGCCTCGGCCGGGGTGCCCGTCACCCCGACCGAGGTCAACCAGTCGCTGGGCCTGCCCAAGCCCACGATCCACCGGCTGTTTTCCACGCTCGAGGCCGAGGGCTTTATCCAGCGTGACATCGACGGGCGCGGTTACTCGCCCGGACAGCGGGCGCGGTCGCTGTCGGCGGGCATCCTGTCATCCCTGCGCATCCGCACCGCGCGGGTGGCGATCATGACGCAACTGGGCGAACAGATCGGCGAAACGCTGAATCTCGCGCTGCCCGAACGCGATGGCATGATCTATATCGACCGGGTCGAAACCAAGTGGCCGCTGCGCATCCAGCTGCCCATTGGCACGCGGGTGCCGTTCTATTGCACCGCCAGCGGCAAGCTCTATCTCAGCTCGCTCACCCCGCAGCACCTGGAACGCTATGCCCACGCCACCAAGTTCGAACAATTCACCGACCGCACCATCACCACGCCCGAGCGCCTGACCGAGGAAATCGAGCGGGTGCGCGAGCTGGGCCATTCCATCGACGACGAAGAGTTCATGGAAGGCATGATCGCCATCGGGGTGCCGATTGTCGAAACCAATGGCCGGCTGGTGTCGACCCTGTCCTTTCACGCCCCGGTTCAGCGCCTGTCGATGAAAGACGCCTACCGGCATCTGGACGCGCTGAAAGAAGCGGCGGTTCACCTCTCGGCGTTGCTGACCGACTGATCCGGGGCCATGTGCCGGCCCGCGATTTCGGAGCGGGGCAGGGGGGCGCGACCTGCTGATCTGTGGCGGCTGGCTCAGATCTTGCGCAGATAGGCCCACGAGACATAACCTTTGACCCCGCGCGCCTGTTTCAGCGACACCTTGCACCATCGCGTGCCGCCGGTTTGATCACAGCCATGCAACCGCAGGATGGTGCCATTGGGCAGCCCGAGCAGGATCCTGTACCCGGTTCCCGGCCCGGCGCGCATCTTGAGCATATCGTCGGTTTCAACGCCCACAACTTCGTGCAGCCCGGTGGAGCCTGCCTGTGCCGGGGCGGCGCAGAGCACCGCCAGCATGGTCGCCACGAGCGCGGCTGTGATGGCCTTGTGCATCACGTTCTCCTGTTTTCTGCCTCGGGCGCATGATACGCGCCCGCGCCCGGTGCGTGCAACAGGATCGGTCGCCCGCGTTCAATGGGCGGCGACGAAATGATCCGGCCCGACCCGGGACATTTCGCGGCGCGGCGGCTCCCATCCCAGCGGGCGCACCGGGCTTCTGAGCTCGTCGGTGATCAGGCTGCGGCGTCGCCCCCGGACCGCCGGGTCGGGCACCGGCACCGCCTCGATCAGCTTGCGGGTATAGGGGTGGCGCGGATTGGCCAGAACCTGGTCACGCGGCCCGATCTCGACGATCTCGCCCAGCAGCATCACCGCGATCCGGTGGCTGATCCGTTCGACCACCGCGATGTCATGGCTGATGAACAGGTATCCCACGCCCAGCTTCTGTTGCAGCTCCAGCATCAGGTTCACCACCTGCGCCTTGATCGTCGCGTCCAGCGCCGACACCGATTCATCCGCCACGATCAGCCGGGGATTGAGCGCAAGCCCGCGCGCGATGCAGATGCGTTGCCGCTGGCCGCCGGAAAACTCGTGCGGAAAGCGCAGGGCATGCTCGGGCGGCAGCCCCACCAGGTCGAGCAGTTCGGCCACGCGGGCGTCGATTGCGCCCGCCTCGGCCAGCCCATGCACCCGCAGCGGTTCGGCAATGGCCGCCCCCACGGATTTACGCGGGTTGAGCGAGCCATAGGGATCCTGAAAGATCATCTGCATCCGCAGTCGCACCTTGCGCATCTCTTCGGCGCTGGCCTGCATCAGGGATTGCCCCTCGAAACGGATCTCGCCCGCCGCCGGCTCGACCAGCCGCAGGATCGACCGCCCGGTGGTCGACTTGCCACAGCCGGATTCCCCCACCAGCGCCAGCGTCTCTCCGGCGCGCAGGTCAAAGGACACGTTCTCGACCGCGTGGACATTGCCATTGACCCGGCCCAGCAGGCCGCCGCGCATCGGGAACCGCGTGGTCAGCCCCTTGACATCAAGGATGACATCGCCCCGCGCATCCGGTTCATTGGCGGGCTCCATGCCCGCGCCGCTCAGGTCCATCTTGGGAAAGCGCCGCGGCGTCCGGCTGTTGCCGAGGCTGCCAAGGCGCGGCACCGCGCCGAGCAGCATCCTGGAATACCCCTGTTGCGGGGCGGCGAACAGGTCGGCGGCGGTGGCCTCTTCGACCTTGTCGCCCTTGAGCATGACAACCACCCGGTCGGCGATCTCGGCCACCACGCCCATGTCATGGGTGATGAACATCACGGCGGTGCCGGTCTCGGCCTGCAAGTCGCGGATCAGTTCGAGGATCTGCGCCTGGATCGTCACGTCCAGCGCCGTGGTCGGTTCGTCCGCAATCAGCAGTTTCGGCTGACAGGCCAGCGCCATGGCGATCATCGCCCGTTGCCGCATCCCGCCGGAAAAGCTGTGCGGGTGCTCGTTGGCGCGGCGTTTCGCGTCCGGGATGCGCACCAGATCGAACAGGCGCAGGGTCTCGGCATGGGCCTCGGCCATGCTCATGTCGCGGTGTTCGCGCAGCACTTCGGCAATCTGGAACCCCACCCGCAGCACCGGGTTGAGGCTGGTCATCGGTTCCTGAAAGATCATCCCGATCTCGTTGCCGCGCACCTTGCGCATGGCGGCGTCATCCAGCTGCAAGAGGTCGGTGCCATCCAGCCGGATCGCGCCCTCGATGCGGCCCATGTCCTGCTGGATCAGCTGCATGATCGAAAGCGCGGTGACCGATTTCCCCGAACCGGATTCCCCGACCACCGCCACGGTTTCGCGCCGGTCGATGTCAAAGCTGATGTCGCGTATCACCGGCACCCATGCGCCGTCAACCCGAAAGGATGTGGTCAGCCCGTCAACGGACAGCAACGGCGCGCTCATCCTTCACCCCGCAATCTGGGATCGAGCGCATCGCGCAACCCATCGCCCAGCAGGTTCAGCGCAAAGACCACGATCAGGATCACGATCGACGGGAACAGCGCCAGCCAGAAACTGTCGAGAATGTTCTCGAACCCCTCGCGGATCATCCCGCCCCATGTTGCTGTCGGCGGGCTGACACCCAGCCCGACAAAGGCCAGCGACGCCTCGACCCGGATCGCGGTGGCCAGCCACAGTGACCCCATGACAAGGATCTCGGGCGCGATATTGGGCAGGATATGGCCAAACATCAGCCGCGTGTCCGAATAGCCCAGGGCCCGCCCCGCCTCGATGAATTCGCGGTTCTTGACGGCGATGGTCGGGGCGCGGGCAATGCGGGCAAAGGGCGGGATCGAGGTCAGCGCAATGGCAATGACCAAATTGGCCACCGAAGGCCCGAGCATCGCAACAACGATCAGCCCCAGGATCAGCGACGGAAACGCCAGGAGCACATCCATCGTCTGCATGATGATGATGTCGGTGCGCCCCCCCACATAGCCCGCCACCAGCCCGATGACCGAACCGATCACCAGCGCGGCACCAATGGCCATGATGCCGATGGTCAGCGAAATCCGCGCGCCCCACATGATCCGCGACAGGGTATCGCGGCCGTAGTAATCGGTGCCGAACCAATGCGCGGCAGAGGGCGGTTTCAGCCGGTTCAACACGTTCTGATCCAGCGGGTCATAGGGCGCGATCCACGGAGCCAGCAGCGCGATCAGCGCCACCAGCAGGAACAGGCCCAGCCCGATCCACGAGGTCTTGTTGGTGTTGAAGGCGCGCAGCAGACCGTCGCCGGCCACCGCAAGCGAGCGGCGCAGATAGGCCCCGCGCGACAGGGTCGGGGGTGTATTCGAATGTGCCATCAGTATTTGATCCTCGGGTCGATCAGCCCATAGGTGAGATCGGTCAGCAGGTTCACCAGACCCACGATCAGCGTGTAGATCACCATCATGCCCTGGAGCATGGTATAGTCGCGCTGGTTCAGCGCGCCGATGATCAGCTTGCCCAGCCCCGGCCGGTTGAACACGATTTCGGTCAGGACCGAGTTGCCGATCAGGATGCCCAGATAGAGGCCCACCACCGTGACCACCGGGATCATCGCGTTGCGCATGCAATGGCGGCGGATGATGACCGCAAAGGCCAGCCCCTTGGCATGGGCGGTGCGCACGTAATCCTGATTGAGAACCTCGAGCATCGCCGAGCGCGTGACCCGCGTGATATAGGCCGCCATGATCAGACCCAGGTTGATCGCGGGCAGGGCGAGGTTCTGCAGCCGCTCGCCCGGCGTGCCGCCCTGTCCGGAGCTGATCACCGGGAACCAGCGCAGCTGGATGGCAAATACCAGAAGCAGCAGCACCGCCGAGACAAAGGCCGGAAAGGACAGACCCAGCAGCGACGCCATGCGGGTCACGTAATCGGGCAGCTTGTTGCGTTTCACCGCCGACCAGACGCCCAGCGGAATGCCCACCACCGCGCCCAGAACCAGCGCCGCCAGCGTTAGCTCCAGCGTTGCGGGCAGGACCTTGGCGATCTCCTGGATCACCGGCCGTCCCGAGACCAGCGAGACCCCCCAGTCGCCCACCATGACACCGCGCAGGAAATCGAAATATTGCAGCACCAGCGGCTGATCCAGCCCCAGCCGTTCGCGCAGCGCGATCAGCGCCTCCTGGCTGGCCTGATCCCCCAGGATCGCCATCGCCGGATCGCCCGGCAGGATGCGCACGATAAAGAACACGATGGTCAGCACCGCGAACAGCGTGATCACCGCAAAGCCAAGCCGTTTCAGAACAAAAGCAGTCATGTCACCCGCCTGTCTGGTGCCGGGCCGAAACCCGGCACCGTTTGGTTTGCCCTATTCGGTAAAGGTGGCCTGTTCGGTCACCGGCGGGCTCAGGTTGAGCGATCCGTTGACCTCGGTGCCCAGGTCAAGCGTGTCTTTCCAGGCCCACAATTGCAGGCTCTGCACCACCGGAACGGCACAGACTTCCTGCATGATCTTGGCCTGCGCGCTGGCCCACATCTCGGCCTGCTTGGCCGGGTCGGTTGCAACACGGGCCGCCGCGATGTCGTCATCGGCCACCGCGCAATGCGAGAAATTGGCAACCGCCGTGGGCGTGTTCACCGTGGCGTCCGAGTGAAAGAACTGTGACAGGTACACATCCGCCACCGGGAACCGCGCGGCGGCATAATGCACGACCTGGCTCATGTCCTTGCGGATCTGTTCGTGGAACGTGGCGTGTTCCACCGTCTCGATCTCCATGTTGATGCCCGCATCGCGCAGCATCGACTGTGCCGCTTCCATGGTCGACAACATGCCGGGCAGGGTGGTGTGGATCGCCTTGATCGTCACGCCGTCGGGGAAACCGGCCTCGGCCAGCAATGCCTTGGCGGCGTCGATATCGTGATCATAGGTCGGCACCTGGTCGGTATAGCCCATGTTGCCCTCGGGCACCGGCGAAATCGCGGCCAGCGTCACATCGGGGCCCTTGAACTGTACCATCGCGTCGCGGTTGATCGCATGGGCAAAGGCCTTGCGCACGCGAATGTCATCCAGCGGCGGCATGGTCATGTTCAGGTGCAGAACCGACATCTCGCCGGGTTTCATCACCGACACCCTGGTGCCGGGCAGCTTGCTGATCCGCTCAGACCATGTCTGGTCCTGCTTGCCATAGATCATGTCGATCTCGCCCGACTGGAACGCCAGGTCGCGCGAGGCATCGGACGGGATATAGCGGTAAAAGATTTCCTTGATCCTGGGTTCGCCGCGGAAATACTCGGGATTGGCCACCAGTTTCACATATTGCTGCGGCTGGTAGTCCGCGAACATGAACGGCCCGGTGCCGATCGGGGTGCGCTGGTAATCCTCTCCCAACGCCTCGACCGCATCCTGACAGACGATATTGCCGCCATGATAGGGCACCAACATGCCCAACAGGCTGGGCACCGGGTTCTTGAGCGTGATCGTCACCTCGTAATCGCCGCTGGCCTCGACTCTGTCAAAGGCGGCGAAATCCTTGGCAAAGGACGATTGTTCGGGATTGGCCGACCGGTTCAGCGAATAGACCACATCCGCCGCGTCGATGCCGCCATAGTCGCCATGGCACTGCACATCCTGTCGCAGGGTGAACACCCAGGTCAGACCATCCTCGGACGCGGTCCAGCTTTCGGCAATGTCCGGTTCGATGAAATCCGGGCTGGATTCTCCGGGCTTGATCCGCACCAACCCGTTGAACATCCAGTGCAGCAACCCCTTGTCCGGCGTCGACGTGGCCACATGCGGGTCGAGCTTCCCGGCATCCGCGCTGCCCATGCCGACATTCAGCGTGGTGCCCGCGGCCATGGCACCGCTGGCCGAAACCATGCCGGCGCAGGCCAGTCCAATCAATCTGTTCATCTGTGTGTCCTTTCTGTTGGGTGTCGTTTCTTGGTTATTCTGCGTTGGGCGTCAGAGCGTATCCTCCAGGCGGCAATTCACCAGCATCTCGGCCATGGCGGCGGTGTTGGGCAGGGCAATCGCGGTGGCCGCCAGTTCCGCAAGGTCCAGCGGGTCGATCATTTCGGCGGCGCTGACCTTGGTGACATCCGCCGTCAGGTCGGTCGCGACAAAGCTGGGGCAGAGGGCGGTGGCGCGCACCCCGTCCTCCCAGCCGATCCGCCGGGTGCCATGGGTCAGCGCCAGCACCGCGTGCTTGGTCATGTTATAGGCGATATTCTCGTTGCGCACGCGTTTCCCGGACAGTGAGGCGACATTGACGATGCGCCCCGATCCCGCGGCCCTCAGATGCGGCAGGCACAGCCGGGTCAGAAACAGCGGCCCCTTGACATTGACCGTCCACAGCGCATCCAGATCGGCCTCGTCCCCGGCCTCGATGGAAAAGCTGTTGCTGGTGCCCGCATTGTTGACCAGCCCGTCCAGCCGTCCGAACCGCGCCAGCGTCCCGTCCAGCCAGGCCGGGTGGCTGGAATGGTCGGCGGCGTCGTAGGCGGCGCAATACAGCCTATCCCCGGCCTGGTCGCGCAACGCCTGTTGCAGGGCGGCACTGTCGCGGGAACCGGCGCTGACCGAATATCCCCGGGCGTGCAGGACCCGCGCAATCGCCAGCCCGATGCCCCGGCTGGCCCCGGATACCATCACCACGCGGTTGGTCGGGTCGATCATGTCAGGCTCCTGTTCATCCGTGCAAGCTTAGCGGGGCGGTGGCTGGATTGGACGCGAACCGCCCGATGCCAAAGGGTTCGATCGCAAGGCTCGGGGCACGGTCCAGCGCCAGGTCGGCAGCCAGCGGGCCGGTGACAGGTCCGATCCCGAACCCGTGCCCCGAAAAGCCCGCCGCGACCACGAGGTTGCACAGGCCGGGCAGGCGGTCGATCACCGGCAGCCCGTCCGGTGTCAGGTCAAGCGCCCCGGCCCAGATGCTGTCGATTTCGGCATCGGCAAAGGCGGGCAACACGGCGCTGACCGTGGCGATGGTATCCATCACCCGCTGTGCCACCGGGCGGATCGCGGGGCGGCCGTCGCGTTCGATCAGCGCGCCGCCCTCATGCTGTGCGCCGCTGGTCACGCGAAACTGTCCCGACGCTTCCTGGCGCGCGGCCATGTCCGCATTCGCCACCCCCAGCACCGGCGCCAGCACCGCATCGCAGGGGGCCGAGCGCAGCACCGTCACCACCGGGCGGCGCAGCGGGACGGTCCAGCCAAGCGGCGTCAGCAACGCGTTGACCTGGGTTCCGGTGGCCAGGATGACGGTGCCCGGCGACAGGCTGCGCCGGTTGGTGACGACACGGGTGATACGCCCGCCCTCGACAACCAGCTGCTGCACGGTTTCGCCCATCGAGGCCCGCGCGCCGTGCCGTTGCGCCATGGCGAGATAGGCCCCGACCGTCGCCACCGGGTCCGCCTGTCCGTCGCTGGCACACCAGGACGCCGCGCGCACCCGGTCCGACAGGCCGGGTACGATGGCGCGCAGATCCGACAGGTCGGCCAGGAACTCCAGCGCCAATCCCGCCTGCGCCTGATCGGCGACCAGCGTGCGAATGATCTCGACCTCGGCGGCACTGCGCGCGAGCCGCAGGTTGCCGGTTTGCCGATAGCCGGTGTCGGCCTCAAGCCGTTTGTCCAGATCGCGCCACAGGGCCACCGCCGCCCGCGCCAGCGGCAATTCCGCCGCATCGCGCCCGGATTGGCGCACCCCGGCCAGGGTCCAGCCCGAGGCCATGGCGGCGGGTCCGTAGCGGTCGATGATATCCACCGAGACCCCGGCCTCGGCAAGCGCAAGCGCGGCGGTCACGCCGGTGATCCCGGCCCCGATCACCAGAGCGTCGGGTGTGTTCATGCCGCCGCCCTCCGGCTGAACCGGGTGGGGGAAAACGCCGCCGGATCGACCACGGGCGTGTCGCCGGTGATCATCTGCGCCGCCAGCAGCCCGACGCCGGGGCCGATGCCAAACCCGTGACCGGACAGCCCGGTCACCACCGACAGCCCGTCATGTCCGGGGATCGGGCCGATCACCGGGATCTCGTCGGGCACCACGTCGATCATCCCGGCCCAGCTTTCGACCGGGGCCACCCCGGCAAGCTGTGGAAACAGCTCGCGGGCCCCGGCCATCACATCATTGAGCAGAGAGGCATCCGGGCGCGGGTCCAGAACCCGGACCCGTTCGAACGGGCTGATGTCGTCGGCGCCCCATTTCATCCGGCCCAGGGGGCCGAAAAACTGTCGCCCGGCGCGGATCTTCATGATCTGCCACCGGTCGCGCAGCATCGGCATGTACTGTGGCAGATAGCGGAACGCCGCCGGGATCAGCTGAAACTCGGCGGCACCGCTGCGCGCGATGGTATACCCGCCGTCCCGACGCGGGCGGATCGACACCCGCTGTGACCCGATGGCCCCGCTACAGGGCACCATCGCCGGGCCGGTGCGCAGGACCGAGGACTTGATCGCCAGCTGCGGAAAGGCGACGCCGATATTTTCGAGAAACCCGCGCGACCAGACACCGCCCGCCAGCACCACCTCGGCACAGGCGATGCGCCCGCGTTCGGTGATGACGCCGCCGATGCGGCCCGCGGCATGGTCGATCATCCGCACGGCACAGTTTTCAATCAGCCGCACGCCCTGTGCCTCGGCAAGGCGGGCCAGCGCCGGAACGGCAAGGGCGGGCTCGGCCACCGCATCCGACGCGGTGTGCAGTGCGCCCAGGAATTGCTGGTCGTTGCGGCCCAGTAAGCGGTCGGTCTCGTTCCCGGTCAACAGCCGCGAGTCGAGCCCGAAATGCCCGTTGGCTTCGAGCCAGTCCACATGCCGGTGCAGCTCGGCCTCGCTGCGGGCCAGGTAGGTCGCGCCGCATTTGCGATAACCGATATCCTCGGGCATCTCGGCGGCAAGCTGCTCCCACAGGCGGGCGCTTTCGATCATCAGGGGCAATTCGCGATGGTCGCGCCCCATCTTGCGGATCCATCCCCAGTTGCGCGAGGATTGTTCGCCGGCAATCCGACCCTTTTCGCAGAGCACCACCGACCGGCCCCGCCGCGCCAGGAACAGCGCGGTGGACACCCCCGCAACGCCGCCGCCGATCACGACCACGTCAGCCGCTTCCGGCAAGGGAGCATCGCTCCCGGTTCTGCTTGCCTGCATGGTCACACGTCTTGCCCCCGTCATGCCGCGTTTACATTGAGGAAACCATGGGCCTATAAGTCAAATAGCTGTTCGTTTGATCGCTATAACAAAACCTCATGGGGAACATGCTCAGCCAACGCGCATTGGAAGCATTCAGGGAAGTCATGCGCTGTGGCACGATCTCGGCCGCGGCCGAGGAAATGCGCGTCTCGCAACCCGCGATCAGCCGCCAGATCCGCGAACTCGAGGATCGTCTGGGGCTGAGCCTGTTCACGCGCCATGGCGGGCGGATCGCGGCAACCCCCGAGGCGCATGAATTCTGGATGGAGGTCGAGCGCAACCTTGTCGGGTTGAAACAGATCGAGCGCGCCGCCGAACAGATCAAGCGCGGCCAGCGGTCGACCATCACCGTTGCGGCGGCCCCGGTCTTTGCGCTGACCGCGCTGCCCGAGGCGGTGGCGCTGGTCAATCGCGACCAGCCGCGGGTGACGACAAGTTTCCTGTCGATGACCACCCTGCCGGTGGTGCGGCAGGTGGCGCTCGGGCAATGCCAGGTCGGGTTCAACATGCGCACCCATCACAAGTTCGAAACCGACCTGATCTGTGCCGGGGCCTTGCCCTATCGGTTCATCGCGCCGGCGGATCACCCGCTGGCGGCAAAACCCGAGATCACCCTCGCCGATCTTGCCCGGCAGGAGTTTGTCGGGTTCGAGGATTCAACCCAGACCGGGCGCAACCAGGACCGGCTGTTTGCCGGCATGGGAAATCCGCCGCTGGTGCGGTTTCGCAGCTACCTGTCGCATATCGTGTCGGTGATGGTGCTGCGCGGCCTGGGCGTGGCGCTGGTCGATCCCTTTACCGCCGAAACCCACGAGCGGATGGGCGGGGTGTCACGCCCGTTCCGGTCGGGTGAGCGGTTTGAATATTCGGTCATCAAGGCCGTCGGCGCCCGGCTGAGCAGTGAATGCATGCAGCTGGTCGAAACCTTTGAACACCTGGTTGACCGGCACCGGATCGACTGACGCGGATTGGTGCAACCGGCTATGCCGCGCCGCGCAAGGGGGGCAGGGCGACATCGGCAAGGGTGGATTGATCGAGCGCGGCGAGAAAGGCGCGCTCGGCGACGCGCAACCGCCCTTTGAGCCCGCAATGCCCGTCGATCGTACACCGGCCACCGGTTTCGAAACACTCGACCAGCGCCTTGCCGTCCTCCAGCAGGCGCACGATATCGCCCAGCCGGATCACCGCGGGATCACACACCAGCACCGCGCCGCCCCCGCCGCCGCGCCGGGTTTCGACGATGCCGGCCCTGGCGAGTTTCTGCATGATCTTGGTCAGGTGATGGCGGGACAATCCGAATTCGGCGGCCAGGTCCGAGGTTGAAAACACCTGTCCGGGCGCGCTCGCCAGACGCATCAACATGCGCAGGCCGTAATCGGTGAACGAGGTCAGTCGCATGTGATGCCACCCTGTATCGGTATTTACAGTACCGATTAACAGGCGTAAACCCGTAAGGAAAGGCCAATCGGGTCGGGCGGCTCGGGAATGTCGGTCGGAGGGATTATGGGCAAGCCATCAGACAATCCGCGCGGGCAGGGGGGCTATGCGTCGTCGCCCTGCATGGCGGCGCAGGTCGCGCCGGACTATTTCGACCCGCTCGCGGTGGACCCGGCGCAGGCGCGGGATGTGGCGCGCTGGCGGCAATCCGAACGCCGCCGCCTGCGTGAAATGCGCAAACAGATCGCGGCCGGGCAACGCGGTGAAATCGCCCGCGCCCTGATGGCGGGGCTGGCCGCGCTGCTCGAGCAATGGGACCATCCCCGCTGTGTGTCCTTCTATTGGCCGATCAAGGACGAGCCCGATCTCAGGCCGCTGATGCACGCGCTTGGGGATCGCGGTTACGACATTGCCCTGCCGCTGGTCGAGACCCGCGCCGCGCCGTTGGTGTTTCGCCGCTGGACCCCGCAGACACGCATGGTGCGGGGGCATTGGAACATCCCGGTGCCGCCCCCTGACGCGCCCGAGCTGCGGCCCGACGTGGTGCTTGCGCCGCTGGTCGGCTGGGCGGACGGGGGGTATCGGCTGGGCTATGGGGGCGGGTATTTCGACCGCACCCTCGCCGCGAGCGACCCGCGGCCCCGGTCCATCGGTGTCGGGTTGCAATCGGCGCGGCTGGCGACGATCTATCCGCAACCGCATGACATCGCGCTGGACCTGATCCTGACCGAAGCCGGCGTGCAGGCGGGGCAGGGGGATTGGAAGGGATCACGACAGGCTGGCGTGACCCCTTGCGCGCCACCGCCCGCACCCTAGGTTACATTCGACAACACCGGGGCGCAGCGCATCCCGCGCCAGACGCCCGGTTCCAACGGAGCAGACCCATGAGCGAGATTTCCGTTTCCGCCGACGGTTTCGTGGTTGATGCGGGCTTTCTGGGCTCGGTCTTTGGCGTCGCTCCGGACACTATCCGGGCGGAGATGCGCGATGGCACCATCACCAGCCGCTGTGAAACCGGGGTCGACGAGGATGCCGGAACCTCGCGGCTGACCTTTTACCGCGCCGGGCGGGCGCTGCGGCTGGTGGTGGACGACAAGGGCAGCATCCTGAAACGCAGCAGCTTTCCGGTGTCGGCCAGACCCCGGCACCAGGCCGGCAGACCCTAGGCCGGGCCCGTTTCCGCCGCGCCGCGCCGGCGCGCGTCCTCGCGGCGGAAGAACAGGTAATACAATACCGGCGCGGCAATCAGCGTCAGCACCGAGGCGAAGGCCAGCCCGCCCATGATGGTGATTGCCATCGACTGAAAGAACGCGTCCGAAATCAGCGGCAACATCCCCAGGATCGTGGTAGAGGCCGCCAGAAAGACCGGGCGCAGACGCGAGGTCGAGGCTTCGACAATCGCATCGCTCAGCGCCATCTCGGGCCGGGCTTCGCGGGTCAGGTCGATCTCTTCGACCAGCACGATGCCGTTCTTGATCAGCATCCCCGACAGCGACAACAGCCCCAGCAAGGCGGTAAAGGTAAAGGGCAGGCCGGTGCCCAGCAGTCCGAGGCTGACCCCGTTGACCGCCATCGGCACCAGCAGCCAGATGATCAGCGGCTGGCGCAGCGCATTGAACAGCAGCACCGAGATCAGCACCATGATGATCAGGCTCAGCGGCAATTGCTTGCCCAGTGATTGCTGCGCATCGGTCGAGCTTTCGAGCTCCCCGCCCCATTCCATCTTGTAGCCCTGGGGGATCGGCATGGACTCGATGGTGTCGCGCACCTCGGCCAGCACCTCGGACGCGGTCATGTCGCGCGGAATATCGGCCCCGACGGTGATCACATCGGCGCGGTCGCGGCGCAGGATCAGCGTGTCCTCGGGTTCGAATACCAGGCCGTCGATGACCTGCTGCATCGGGATGGTGCCGTTGCGGCTCTCGGAATAGAGCAGGTGGTCGGTGAGGGCGAGATCGGCGTCCTGCTGGGCGCGGATGACAATCGGGATCTGGCGGTCCGCCTCGCGGAAGGTGCCGGCGGTCAGCCCCTCGGTCGCGAATTGCAGCGTTTCGGTGATGTCCGAGCGGGAAATGCCCGCATCCTGGGCGCGGTCCTCGGCATAGATCGGGCGCAGCACGAGTTCCTTTTCGCGCCAGTCCTGTCGCGGCGCCACCACGTTGTCAGAGGCCGACCTGAGCCGTGCGATCGCCTGGTCCGCAAGGTCGCGCAGAACTTCGGGATCGGGGCCCGAGAAGCGCACCTCGATCGGCGCGCCGCCGCCGGGGCCAAAGGCCAGGCGTTGCACCCGAAATTCGCCCTGCGGCACCGCGGTCTGCGCATAGGCTTCGAGCGCGTTCATCTCGTCCTCGATGACATCGAGCGAGCTGACCCGCACGATCAGGTGGCCATAGCTGGGGTTCGGATCCTCGCTGTCATAGGTTAGCATGAAACGCGACGCGCCCGAGCCGGCAAAGGCGGTGACGTTCCGAACCTCGTCGCGCCCGGCCAGCCAGTCTTCCAGCACGGCGAGATCGGCCGAGGTCTGCTGGATCGCGGCCCCCTGGGGCAGCTTGTAGTGGACAAAATAGAGCGGCGTGTTGCTGTCGGGAAAGAACTGTTGCCGGATCTGCCCGAACATGCCGTAGCACAGCACCGTGGTCACGACGAGCGCGCCAACCACCAGCCAGCGCAGGCGCAGGCAGGCGCGCAGAAAGGCGGAATAGCTGCGGAACAGCGCGCCGTCATAGCCCATCGCCGCGCCGTTCTCGCCCCGTTTGAAAAAGTAATGTCCCAGGAGCGGCGTTGCCGTGATCGCCAGAACCCAGGACAGCAGCAGCGAGATCGCGATCACCGCAAACAGCGAGAACAGGAATTCGCCGGTGGCATCCGGGCTGAGACCGATGCCCGCAAAGGCCATGATCCCGATCACCGTTGCCCCGAGCAGGGGAATCTGGGTCTTGCGGGCCGCCTCGGATGACGCATCGCGCGACGACTGGCCGCCCAGCATGGCAAACTGCATCCCCTCGGCCACCACGATGGCGTTATCGACCAGCATCCCCATCGCGATGATCAGCGCCCCGAGCGAGATACGCTCCATTTCGATGGATGCCAGCGCCATGAAAAACAGCGTGCCCACAACCGTCAGCAACAGGGTGGCCCCCACCACGATGGCCGCGCGCCAGCCCATGAAAATCGCCAGCACCACCACCACGATGGCCACCGACATGGCCAGGTTGACCAGAAAGTCGTTGGAGGCCTGTTCAACCACCTGGTGCTGTTGATAGATCGGTTGTACCGAAACCCCGACCGGGATCAGGTCGCGCAATTCCCCGAGCTTGCGGTCGACGCGTTTGCCCACCTCGACGATGTTCTCGGAGGCGACCCCGGCAACACCCAGGGTAAACGCTTCGTTGCCATTGTGGCGCACGATCAGGTTCGGCGAGGATTCCCGGCCGCGATAGACATGGGTGAAGTCGGTCAGGTTGACGATCTGGCCGCCCACGCCAATCGACAGGGCGGCAATTTCCGACACGCTGTCCGAGCCTTTGGGCCGCTGGATCAGGGTGCGGCCCTCTTGCGACTGGATGACCCCGCCATCGACGATCTCGTCGGCGCTGGCAATCGCGCCCTCGATGGCGGTGGGCGGAATGCCGAGCGTGGCGGCCAGGGCGAAATCGGGTTCGACATAGATCACCTCGTTGGGCAGCCCCGAAACCGCCACGTCCGACACCCCGTCCACCGCCAGCAATTGCAGCCGCAGGAACTCGGCCAGTTCGTTGATCTCGGCATCGCTATACCCCGGCGCGGTGACCGCGAAATACATGCCGAAGACGTCGCCAAAGCTGTCATTGACAAAGGGCACCGATGTTCCGCTGGGCAGCTGCGCCTCGCTCACCCGGTTGCGCAGCTTGGTCCAGATCTCGGGCAGTTCCGAGCCGTCATACTGGTTCTGCATGTTGACGGTGATCCAGGACAGGCCGGGCTGGTTCATCGTCTGGATATCGTCGACCTCGCCCATTTTCTGAATCTCGGATTCGATGGGTTCCGAGACTTCGCGCGCCACCTCATGCGCCGAGGCGCCGGGATATTGCGTCACCACCACGGCGGTCTTGATGGTAAAGGCCGGGTCTTCGAGCCGCCCCAGCGACAGGAACCCCCAAATGCCGCCCAGCAGACAGACCAGGATGATGATCCAGGTATAGATCGGGCGGTCGATCGACGAACGGGCGATATCCATGACGCGATCAGTTCCCAAAGCCGGCGAACCGGCGCACGGTCGCGCCGTCTTGCAGGCTGCCCGCGCCGATGGCGACGATCTCCTGGCCCGGTTCCACACCGGACAACAGCGCGACCGTGCCGCTATCGGTGGCGGCGATTTCAACGGGCGTGCGGGTCACGGTGCCTTGGTCCGCGCCGGTGGGGGTGAACACCATGACGCTGGTGGTTGAATCATTGCCGATGACAACCGCCGACATCGGTATCTCGATCCGCGGCTCGCCAAGGTGAAGAACCGCCGTGACCTTGGCCGACGACCCCGGCAGGATCGGCACATCATCGGGCGGGGCCATGCCCAGGGTGATCTTGTAGGTCTGGCCGATCTGTTCGGTTTCGGCGTTGAACTCGCGCACCTGCAACGGGAACGATCCCTGCACCGCGGGGAATTCCGCGTGGATATCGACCTTCTCCGCCTTGCCGGCGCGCTGGAACAGGGTTTCGGGCACGTCGATTTCGATGCGCAGGTCGGACATGTCATGCAGCCGCACCACCGGTGTCCCGGCCGAGATGGTCGAGAAATTCGGCACCAGCCGCGTGGCGACAACCGAATCAAAGGGCGCGTGCAGCGTCGCCTGAGACAGGGCGCGTTCGGCATTGCGCAACGCCAGATCGGCGAGCTCGACAGCGGTTTCCTCGTCCTGCACGGCGGTTTCGGTGACCGCGCTGCCCAGCAGTTTCTGATATCGTTCAAGGGTGCGGTGCGCCTGGACGCTGCGCGCTTCGGCCTCGTCGCGGGCGAGGGTGAAGGGCACCTGGTCAAGCTTGGCCACCACCGACCCGGCGGTGATCGCGGCACCCTCTTCGACCGGGAATTCAAGGATTTGTCCGCCGACCTGAAAGGCAAGGTCCACCGTCTCGCGGGCGACGACACGGCCAAAGAACACCCGTCTTGTTCCTGTGTCGCCGGTCGGAACCGTGGCCAGTTTCACGATGGGGGCCGGTGTCGGGTTGGGGGTTTGCGCCGAGCCCGCGACAGGAGCCGTCAGGATCGCCACGCCCACGATCAGCCCCCGGAGAATATCGGTCATCGTCAAAGACTCCGCTTCCTGTTTCGACAGATGGCACGGCCGGCGTTACCGCCAACATGCAGGTGGGGTGAATCCAACGCCGGAACAGGAATGTCCAGCGAAAGTTCACAAAGCGACCGTACGTCACATGGTTTCGTCGCGCACAGGGGGTGTGTATTGCTGCACAGGTCCGCGATGATATGAAACATCAGAAATGTGGTGCAAGTATATGACAATTAACATGCATCCAGATCAGACCGCGAGGTGGGGACATGACCGCAGACTGGACTGACCGCTTTGCCGGCACCCGTGCCCTGCCGCGCGGCGTGCGCGACCGGCTGCTGGGGGCCGCGCGCGTGCTGCGGTATGACAAGGGGCGGCAGGTCTTTGGGCCGGACAACGTTCCCGATAGCCTGCTGTTCTTGCAGGAGGGTCGCATCCGGGTGTCGCAATCGTCCGAAAGCGGTCGCGAGATTGTCCTTTACCGTGTCGAAGCGGGCGAAAGCTGTGTGCTGACCACCGCCTGTATGTTGGCCGAAGAGGCCTATAATGCCAATGGTCACGCGGAAACCGATGTCACCGCCGTGGTGCTGCCCAGGCCAGCCTTTGACCGGCTTGCCGCCGAGGAAGACGCGTTTCGCAATTTTGTCTTTGCGGCCTATTCGCGCCGGCTGATCGATCTGCTGCGCGTCGTCGATGACGTGGCTTTTGGCCGGATGGATGTGCGGCTGGCGCAGCGGGTGCTGGAACTGGCGGGAGATGAGCGCGAAATATCCACGACTCACCAGCAACTGGCGGACGAGCTGGGCACCGCGCGAGAAGTCGTGTCGCGGCTGCTCCAGGACTTTCAGAAACGCGAATTGATTGCCCGGTCACGCGGGCGCATCGTCGTGCTGGACCGTGCCGCCCTGAGCGCCATCGCCCACAGCGGCTGAGCGCAAGGCCGGGTTGGGTGACAATGTCACTGAAACCGCCGGGCGATGCGGCTAGAGTGACGATCATGACACGGGCACCGGAGGCCACGGGTTGATCGACACGGCACCGCGCGGGGCCGGACCGGTCGGCCCATGCCCCGGTCTGAAACACTGCGGAGGTTGGGCGATGGAAACGACATTCACACCGGTGGCATCCCTTGGCGGCGGGCTGGCGATCGGGCTGGGCGCGGTGCTGCTGATGCTGGGGCTGGGCCGGGTTCTCGGGGCAACCGGCATCCTGTCGGGGCTGGTCTTTGCCGAGAGCCGCGACGAGGCGCTCTGGCGCGGGGCGATGATCCTGGGCATGGTGCTGGCACCGGTGCTGATCCTTGCGGTGACCGGCGACATGCCCGCCATCGAGGTGCCGGTCAGCCCGGTGATGATCGGGGTTGGCGGGGTGCTGGTGGGGCTCGGGGCCAGCCTGGGGTCGGGCTGTACGTCGGGGCACGGGGTCTGTGGCCTGGCGCGCCTGTCGATCCGGTCGCTGGTGGCGGTGCCGACCTTCATGGCCACGGCGGCGATCACGGTTTTCCTGCTGCGGCATGTCATGGGAGGTTGACGGATGACGCTTGTCTATGCCATGTTCACCGGTCTTGTCTTTGGCGTCGGCATCGCGGTTTCCGGCATGATGAACCCGGCCAAGGTGCTGAATTTCTTTGATATCGCCGGGCAATGGGACCCAAGCCTGGCCCTGGTGATGGCGGGCGCGCTGCTTGTCACCCTTGTTGGCTATCGTTTGGTCTGGCGGCGGGCGACGCCGCTCTTGACAGCCCGGTTCCTGATGCCCGGCAACCGAGCGATCGACGCCCGGCTGATCGGCGGTTCGGCGATCTTTGGCATCGGCTGGGGCATCGCGGGGTTTTGTCCGGGCGCGGCGCTGCCGGCCTTGGGCACGGGCCGCTGGGAGGTGGCGCTGTTTGTGCTGGCGGTGATCGGCGGCTTTGGACTGCGCCGCATCCTGACCCGACCTGATCGCGCCAGCACCGCCTCGGGATAGGCATTCCGCTTGAGCTCGCGATAAATCGTCGATGGCGCGCGGCCATTAGTCGTTCCCGTAATCCGAATTATGTTGAATATGCGCCAATGCCCTGATCAGGATTGTTCGCACAGGCTCAGCACGTAACCGGGCAATTGCGCGACATCGAACCTATAGGTCACTCCTTCAATCGACACGAGGTACCGGCATTTTTGCCCGGCCTGGTCTAGCGCGCCGAGGATCTCGCTCGGGATGTGATGGGACACCGGAGCGGCGCGCGCCTTCAGCCAGGCCTCATACATCGCCCAGGCGGCAAAGCTCGTGTCGCGATCCCCGGGTATCGGTGCGGTCCGGGATGTAAGTTGCCGCAGGATATTTGCCATGTCCCGCTTGGGGTGGCGTCGCTCGATATCTATGCCGACACGGCCGTCGACCGAGAGTGCGGCCGCCACCGCGGGGCCGCTGTGGCTGATGCTGACGAAGAGCGGGAAATGGCAATCCGGGTGATACGCGCTCAGGCCACGATCACGCGAGATCGACCATGCGCGCCCGGCCAGGCCGGTTTGCTTGTGCAGCAACTGCCGCAGCAGCGCCCGTGCCAACAGGCTTTGCTTGCGCCGCTGCGCCCGGCCAAATGACGCCGCATAGGCATGGTCCGCCGGTGTCGAAAGATCAGCGATGCGGCGCGATGCATCCGGGGAATTCAAATCTCCGATTAAAATGGCAGCCACTGCAATTGCGTCTCCGGTTCCCTGCGGGCATAAACCCCGGCAAGAAGAATACATCAAGAGATCAGCAGATGAATAAATTTGTCCAATTCGTTGCATTGTCGGGCGCGGCCATATTTCTGGCCGCCTGCGAAATGCGGGTTCAGCCGGTTTACAATGTGTCCGAACACCCGGTCACTTCGGTTTCACACCAATTGTCGACCGCCCAGGTGCGCCGCGTGATCCTGAATGCCGGTGCCCAGCGTGGCTGGGTCATGGAGCAGGCCGGGCCCAACACCATCCGGGCCACCTTGCGGTTGCGCGATCATGTGGCGGTTGCCCGGATCGTCTATACCTCGACCGCCTTCAGCATCGAATATGTGAACAGTTCCAATCTGTTGTATTCGAACGGCAATATTCACCGAAACTATAACAGCTGGATTACCAATCTCGAAAATGACATTGCGCTCGGATTGAACAAGGCGTCGCAATAGCACCGTGCCTAGGTTTGCCCTTCAGGCATGGTCGGCTTGGTCTCCGGGGCTGACAACCCGGCAGGACTGGCATGCCTGGGCCAGGGCCGCGCGTGACATGTCAGCCGAGGGTACACCGCCGGTTGCCGATATTCCGATGCTGATGCGTCGCCGGCTGAGCCGGCTGGGGCGAATGGCGTTGCGCAGTGCGATTGATGCCAATGGTGACGGGATGCCGCATCTGGTGTTCACTTCGCGCCATGGCGAATGTGGCCAGACGTTGATCCAGCTGCAACGCCTGGCCGAGGCGACACCGCTTTCGCCGGCGCGGTTCGGCATGTCGGTGCATAACGCGCTGGCCGGCATGTTTTCGATGCTTACCGGGAACACCGCCCCGCATACGGCCATTGCCGCCGGGGCGCAGAGTTTCGAGCACGGTTTGCTCGAGTCGGTTCTGTTGGTTGCCGAGGACGCGGCGCGGCAGGTTTTGCTGGTTCACTACGACGAACCGATCCCGGAGTTCTACGAAATGCCGGACCCCGGCCAGCCGGCCATGGCGCTGGCGTTGCTGATCGGGTCGCAAGCGGGCGACCCCATGGTGCTTGGCCACGGGCCGGACGCGCCCGCGCAGGGCGACAGTGCGCTGGCCTTTGTGCGCTTTCTGACCGGTGCGCAAACACGCTGGTCGGGCATGATCGGGCAACAAG
Source organism: Microbulbifer sp. S227A (assembly GCF_049800935.1). Taxonomy (NCBI): domain Bacteria; kingdom Pseudomonadati; phylum Pseudomonadota; class Gammaproteobacteria; order Cellvibrionales; family Microbulbiferaceae; genus Microbulbifer; species Microbulbifer sp. S227A. Next base: position 59,358 of record NZ_JBNAFZ010000005.1, read on the forward strand.
GCTGGAAATGCGAGTCCGATGCCGGCTAGGTTGTTTTATCTCTGGCGATTGCTCGGGACCGGCTTTGCGTTCCTGGTGTTCGGTGTGGGAGGCTTGGCGCTGACCCTGATCGTGTTCCCGCTGATCATGCTGACGCTGAGGGACGCGGCGCGGCGCGAGGCGGCAGTGGACAAGGTGATTCACTTGCTCTTCAGGCATTACATCGGGATGCTGCGTGCCATCGGGGTCATCGGCGTCACGATCACGGATGGCGAACGGTTGGCCTCTTGCCGGGGCAAGCTCATTGTTGCCAATCATCCCTCGCTTCTTGATGTCGTGCTGATCCTGTCGGTGGTGCCGCGTGCTAAATGTCTCGTCAAGGCCGCGCTCTGGCAGAACTTCTTTCTTGGCGGCGTGGTGCGCAGCGCCGGCTATATCCGCAATGATGCCGAGCCGGACGAGATCGTCGCCGCCTGTCGCGATCGACTGGAGGCCGGGAGCAATATCGTGCTGTTCCCGGAGGGCACGCGCACGGTGCCCGGGCAACCGATCCGCTTTCGCCGGGGGGCGGCCAATATCTCGCTGCTGGCGCAGGCCGACATCCAGATGGTCATGCTGACGGTGACGCCGCCGACCCTGACCAAGGGCGAGCCTTGGCATAACATCCCTGCGGTTCAGCCGCAGTTCGGAATTACCGTGGGGTCGAGTCTGGACATAACTGCGGACCTGCTGCAAAAGCCCCGTAGCATTGTAGCCCGAGAACTGACCCGGACGATGGAGCGGTATTTCACCGGAAAGTAATGAGTATGGACAGCCTTGAACTCGAAATTAAACAATTGATCATCACGGCGCTCGATCTTGAGGATATTTCCCCGACCGAGATTGCAACCGATGAACCGATTTTTGGCGATGGCCTTGGATTGGACAGTATTGACGCGCTTGAATTGGGTGTCGCAATTCAACGCAAATTCGGCGTCAAGATCGATGCGCAAGACAAGGATATCAAAACGCATTTCTCCTCGGTCGCCAATCTGGCGCGGTTTGTCGGATCGCATTCCAATGGCTGATCCCGTTCCCAGCCGCGATGAATTGAGGGCCAGGTTGTCCGAATATCTGGAAACCTATTTCGAGGTTCCGGCCGAAGATATCCGTCCCGATGCAAATCTGTACGAAGACCTGGATCTCGACAGTATCGATGCCGTTGACCTGATGATCAAATTGCAGGAATTGACGGTGGAAAAGATCGCACCGGAAGACTTCAAGACCGTGCAGACGGTCAGCGATGTCGTAGACAGGTTGCATGACCTCGTTTCAAAATCCGCATAAAGGCCTGCACCTTGTCATGGTCGCGATTGGCGTGGCCTACCCGTTCCTGGTGTATTTCGGGCTGCGACAATTCGGCAGCATCGTCGTCGGGGCGTTGCTGATCGGGTTGCTGATCGCGCGGCTGTTTCTGGTCCGGGCGGCGGGCAAGCCACGGCATGAATATGTCATTCTGCTGGCCAGCCTCGTGCTTGTGGCCGCGATATTGCCGGTCGACGGCACCCTGGCCCTGATGATCTATCCGCTGACAATCAGCTTTGGGCTGGCGGCCGCCTTTGCCATTTCGTTGTTGCGGCCCCCGAACGTCATCGAGACATTCGCCCGGCTGATGACGCCCGACCTGAGCGCCGCCGCGATTGCCTATACGCGAAAAGTGACGCTGGTCTGGGTCGTGTTCCTTGTGGCCAACGGGTTGGTGTCGGCGGCAACGGCGCTATGGGGGGATATGGAAATCTGGGTGCTGTATAACGGTTTCATTTCCTATCTGCTTGTTGGCGCGTTGCTGGCGGGCGAATTCGTGGTCCGCCAGTTCGTCAAGCAGAGCCACGGGACGGCGCGGTGATGTTTCTGCCGCTTTCAAGCCTGCTCGCCCAGGGGCGCGACAAGGCGCATACCGTTGCCCTGCGCGCGGGGCGTGACATTACATTTGCCGAGCTGCGGGCCGATGTGCGCGAAGCCATGCGCAGGCTGCCACCTGAACCCAGGGTCGTTCTGGCGGCGCAGGACAGCTATGTGTTTGCCGTCGGGTTGCTCGCCCTGCTGCACGCGGGAAAAACCATCTGCCTGCCCCAGAACCAGCGCCCCAAGACATTGGAGCCACTGCGCCGCCAAGGCTATGGCATGCTTATCGATGGCGTGGGGCAAGCGCCGCAATGCCATCCCGAGCCGTTCACCCGGCTTGATCCCGGCGCATGTGACATCGTCATGTTCACCTCTGGCTCAACCGGCGAGCCAAAGGAAATCCGCAAGACTCTGGCGCAATTACAGACCGAGGTTGCGGCGCTGGACGCGGTGTGGGGGGCGGCGCTGAGCGGGGCGACGGTGCTTGCCACCGTGACCCATCAGCATATCTACGGCATGCTGTTCAAGATTTTGTGGCCCTTGGGCGCGGGTCGGCCTTTTGTCGTGGATTCCTTTGAATACTGGGAACAGCTGCTTCCCTGGCTTGACGGCAAAACCTGTGTCCTGTCGAGCCCGGCGCACCTGACGCGCTATCCCGATACATTCAAGGCCCCCTGCCCGCCCGCGATGGTGTTTTCCTCGGGGGGGCCGCTGCCGTTTGGCGCGGCGCAAGACTGTCTTCACCGGCTGGGCACGCTCCCCGTGGAAGTGTTCGGAAGCACCGAAACCGGCGGCATCGCCCATCGCAGCCAGGCCACCGAAGATCAGCCGTGGACGCGGTTCGATCCGGTCGAGGTTGCGGCCGTGGATGACATTCTGCATGTGCGCTCGCCCTATTTGACCGGGGATGGCTGGTATCCGATGAATGACATGGTGCAATTTCAACCGGATGGCCGGTTTCTGCTGCGTGGGCGCAACGACCGGGTGGCCAAGATCGAGGGCAAGCGGGTGTCGCTGCCCGAGGTGGAAACCTGTTTGACCGCGCATGAATGGATCGACGATGCCGCGGTCCTGGTGCTGGACGGGCGCCGCAGGGCGTTGGGCGGCGTGCTGGTTCTGAACGATGCGGGGCAACGGCACCGGCAGCTGCTGGGCGATTTTCGCTTTGGACAACGGTTGCGCCGTGATCTGGGACAGCGCTTTGAATCCGCGGCCCTGCCGCGCCAATGGAGGGTCGTCCAACGGATGCCGCAGACCGCGCAGGGAAAGCGTATATTGGCGGACCTGACGGCGCTGTTTGCGCATGAGGCGGCAGATGTCTGACTGGGGCGACGGGCGCACCGAACCGGAGATACTCGAGGAAGAAATCAGCGCACAGACCGCGGTGTTGCGGTTGCGCGTGCCCGCCGACCTCTTGCAGTTTCAGGGGCATTTCCCCGATCACCCCGTCTTGCCGGGCGTGGCACAGCTGGATTGGGCCGTTGGGTTCGCCCGGCGTTGTTTCGGCCTTGGCATGCCGGTCCGGCAGGTTCAGCAACTGAAATTCAAGTCGCTCGTGCCGCCCGGAACGGTCATGCAACTGACCCTGCACAGAACCGGCGACGGCATTTCTTTTCTCTACCAGAACGACGAAACGGTCTTTTCCTCTGGCAAGGTCAGGCTGGGCAACGCATGAGTTTTGCCGCCTGCGCGATCATCCCGACCTATAATCATCACCGCGACATTGCGGGTGTGGTTTCGGCGTTGCGTGACTGTGATCTGCCGGTTGTGATCGTCGATGACGGCAGCACGGAACCGGCCCGCACCGCCATCACCCGCTTGCATGATCCGGCTGCTGGCGTCCACGTGGCGCGGTTGCCGGTGAACCGGGGCAAGGGCGCGGCGGTGTTGCACGGTATGCGGATTGCGGATGACATGGGGTTCAGCCACGCGGTGCAGGTTGACGCGGATGGCCAGCATGACGCGGCCGCCATTCCACGGCTGCTAGGGCTCGCACGGGACAACCCGACATCTCTTGTCAGTGGCAAACCGATCTATGATGACAGCGTCCCGCGCGCGCGCAGGATCGGGCGCTGGCTGACCCATGTCTGGGTCTGGATCGAAACCCTGTCCCTTGGCATCTCCGACAGCATGTGCGGTTTTCGTGTCTACCCCCTGCGGCCCTGCCTCGATCTGGCCGCGCGGCAGCCTATCGGCACACGGATGGATTTCGATACCGAGATCATGGTGCGGCTGTACTGGAGCGGCACGCCGGTCGTGATGACGCCGGTCAAGGTGATCTATCCGCCCCATAACACGTCGAATTTCGACATGATCGCAGACAATTGGCGGATCACGACAATGCACGTGCGGCTGGTGCTGGCCATGCTTGTCAACCTGCGCGGGATTTTGCGCAACCGCCCTCGCAGCGCGACGCATTGGTCACGCCTGGGGGAACGGGGCGCGGCGTGGGGATTGAATTTTCTCGCCCTGCTCTACCGGCTGCTGGGCAAACGGTTCTGCCTGGCGATGATGCAGCCCGTGCTGCTCTATTTCTTTCTGACGGGTTCAGAACAGCGGCGGGCGTCCCGGGATTATCTGCGGCGTGTCGGACTGCCCTCGGGGTGGTGGCAGAGCTATGCACATTTCCGTTCGTTCGGCCGCATGACACTCGACAAGTTCGCGGCATGGACCGGCGACATGACGCCTGCGGATCTGGTGTTTGAAAACGAGGCCGAGTTCAACCGGGTGGTCAAGAGCGGCAAGGGCATCCTGCTGCTGGTGTCACATCTCGGGAATGTCGAGGTGTGCCGCGCCCTGTCCCGCCAGCGCAGCGGCATCCGGATCACCGTGCTGGCACATCACAAACACGCGGTCCGGTTCAACCAGCTGGTGGCGCGCTTCAATCCCGGCTCGGCGGTCGACGTTCTTCAGGTCAGCGAGATCGGCCCGGCGACGGCGCTGGACCTGCAAGAGCGGCTGGACCGTGGCGATTGGGTTGTCATTGCGCTTGACCGGACGCCGGTAACGGCATCCCGACGGGTCAGCGACATCGATTTTCTGGGCGAGCCCGCGCCCTTCAGCCAGGGGGGGCTGATTCTCGCATCGATCCTCAAGGTGCCGGTCTACACCATGTTCTGCATGAAGGAAGACCGCCATCACCGGTTGTGGTTCGGGTTGTTTTCCGAGCGCATCCTTCTGCCGCGAAAATCACGGGACGCCTCGCTGCGCGCCTATCTGGAGCGCTACGCCGGGCGGCTCGAATTCATCTGCCGCAAGTACCCGTATCAATGGTTCAACTTCTATGATTTCTGGAGGGCCGGAACGTGATAACCGCAACCGTTCGCATCATGGCACAGTTTTACGATCTGGACCCGATGAACATCGTCTGGCACGGCAACTACCTGCGGTTCTTCGAGCAGGCCCGTTGCGCTCTTCTTGACCGGATCGGATATAATTACGACGAAATGCACGCGTCCGGCTATCATTGGCCGATTGTCGATGCGCGGCTCAAATACGTGCGTTCCGTGGCGTTTCAGCAAGAGATTGATGTCACCGCGACGCTGGTGGAATACGAACACCGTCTCAAGATCAACTACCTGGCCAGGGATGTGCAAACCGGGGCAAAGACCACGACAGGCACCACGATCCAGGTGGCGGTTGCACGGGACAGCGGCGAAATGTGCTTTGTGTCGCCCGCTGTTCTGACTGAAAAACTGGCCCGGCTGTTGTGATCCGCCTGTTGCTCTGCCTCGTGTTGCTGGCGTGTCCCGCCTCTGCGGACCCGGTTGTCGCCGCGGGCGACGTGCTCACGGCGTCGTTTCAGCAGACGCGCCAGATGGGCGGGGCCTTGAGGCCGGTGCACTCGCGTGGACGGTTCCTGCTGTTTCCGGAACGCGGGGTGATCTGGCATACGTCCGAGCCGGTCGCCAGTTACCTTGTGATCGACGATCAGGCGATGTGGCAATCGGTTGACGGACGGAAAACCCGCAAGATCGCGCTGCGCCGCGTGCCCGAAGCCCGGATATTGCAGACCGTGCTCAAGGCGGTCCTGATGCGCGACTGGCAGCAGATCGAAGATCGGTTCGGCACCCGGCCCCGCTTTGATGGCGCGCGTTGGAAGATGACGCTGGACACCGGGCAAGGCGGCCGTCGGGCCGCCCGGATCACATTGACGGGCACGACATTTGTCGAGCGCATCGATGTCAGGCGCAACACCGGGGGGCATGACGTCATCGAATTCGCGGATTTCTCGATCAGGCCCGCCCGTGACCTGGCGGAACTGGAGCGTCTGTTTTGAGGCGCATCGGGCTGGCTCTGTGGGTTCTGTTGATGCTGATCGCGCTGAGCGTGGTGGCGCACCGGTTGGTGTCCGGATTGCGGCTCGAAACCAACATTCTGGCACTGCTGCCACAGGGCGAGAGCGGCGCGGCGTGGCAGGAAGAGGCGCGTGCGGCCATGCAGAAACGCGCCACCGGCCATATCGTCGTGGTGCTGACCCATGCCCGCCCCGACATCGCGGTAGAGGCCGCCAGGGAACTCGCCCAGGCCTTGACCGGGGCCGGGCTTGTGACGTCAGGGCCGCGCGATGCGGTGGAATGGAGCGATCTCGCCACCAGCTATTATCCCTATCGATCCGGGTTGTTGTCCGATCAAACGCGGGCCTTGCTGCGCGCCGGCGATGCCCGGTCGGTCGAGGCGATGGCGCTTGCGCGGATCCATGCCCCGTTTGGCCTGGCGGATGCCGCACAATTGCGGGACGACCCCTATCTGCTGTTCGCCGATTATGTGGCCGGGCTGTCTGACGGGTCGCGGGATATGGCCCGCATCGATGGCTTCAATGTCCTGACACAACCGGAACAGGTGAATGTGATCGTTGATCTGGCCCTGGCCGGAAACAGTTTTTCGTCCCGCTTTCAAACGCGGTTCCTGCACCGGTTCGATCAACTCTCCGAGAGGCTCGTCGCGCAGTATCCGGGGTTGTCCATCAAGCAGACCGGTGCGGTATTCTACGCGGCGCGCGCGATGCAGGAGGCCCGCTCCGAGGCATCGACCATCGGCGTCGTGTCCATCCTGGCAATCATCGCCGTGACATTCGCGGTGTTTCGCGGGGTACAGCCGATAGGTCTGGCGCTGCTTGCTATCGGTGCGGGCCTGGTTGCGGGCATGGCGGCGGTGCTGTTGCTGTTCGACGGGCTGCACCTGATGGCACTTGTCTTCGGGGCCGCGCTGGTTGGGGTTTCGGTGGATTATGCCTTCCATTATTGTTGCCAGCGCTTTGCCCCCGGCGCCCCGCGCGCGCGTGCCCGGGCGATTGCCCCCGCGCTGAGCCTTGGGGTTGCCAGTTCGGTCATCGGGTTCCTGACGATGACCATTGCGCCGTTTGATGGGCTTCGGCAGATCGCGGTGTTTTCCAGCGTTGGGCTGGGCATGTCGTTTCTGACCGTCATGGTTGTATTGCCGCGGCTGGATCGGTCGCGCCAACGGCCGCTGCCCCGGGCCGTTGAATTGCTGGCGCACCGCTTGACGCGGTTCTGGCAAGCGCCGCGCGTGATCTGGGGCCTGCCCGTGGTGCTGCTTGTGCTGCTGGCCGGGGGGCTGGGGTCGCTGAGGGTCAGTGACGACGTCCGGCAATTGCAGAACCTGCCCGCGGATCTGCGCGCGCAGGAGAGAGACATCGCACAATTGACCGGCGTCGACCGATCGGCACAGTTTTTCCTGATCGCGCAGGACAGTACAGAACGCGCATTGATTGCCGAAGAAGAGCTGCGCGACGCGCTTGACCGGCTGGTCGGGCAGGACGTTCTTGCGGGCTATACCGCCCTGTCCCGGCTTGTACCATCCACTGCACGGCAGATCGAAAACCGCGCGTTGGTTGCTAAACATCTGTCGGGTGATCGGCTGCTTGCCTATCGCGACGGGTTGGGGATCGGGGCAGCCGGCGAGGATACCCGTTCCGCCGGGTTTCTGACACCGGACCGGCTTCCGCAGGGGCTGCGCCAGGCCGTGACCGAGCTGAGCCAACGAACTGCGGACGGCAAAACCGTGCATGTGATCGCGCTTCGGTCGGTGCGCGATCCGGCGGCATTGGCGGCGCTGGCCAAGGGGGCGGTGCATTTCATAGACCCGGCGGCCGAAATCAGCACGGTGTTGTCGACCTACCGGGTGCGCACGCTGCTCTTGCTGGCGGTTGCCTTTGGGCTGGTCTGGGTGATCCTGGGCCTGCGATACGGGCCGCGCCGCAGTTTTTTGCTGGTTGCGGTACCGGCCATCGCTGTTCTGGCGACACCGGCCGTATTGGCGTTTCTGGGTGAACCATTCACCTTTTTCAATGCCATGGGGCTGTTGCTGGTGTTTGCCCTGGGGCTGGACTACGCCCTGTTCTGCGCCCAAGGCGACACCGAACATGTTCCGATCAGCCTGCTGGCAAACTGTCTGTCGGCATTGTCCACAATTCTTGCCTTTGGATTGCTTGCCCTGAGCCAGCAATACGCGGTCCACGCCTTTGGACAGACCATCCTGGTCGGTGTCCTGGTGGCCTTTGGACTGGCTCCGATCAGCAGGCATTCCATCAGGAGACTGAGCCATGACGCAACCCCCGCCAAGCCCTAGCGTCGTTGTCATCGGAGCCGGGCCATCGGGCACGGTGGCCGCGAGCCTTCTGGCGCGGCGGGGCGTTGATGTTCTGGTGCTGGAAAAGGCACATTTCCCGCGCTTTTCCATCGGCGAGAGCCTGTTGCCGCAAAGCATGGAATTCATCGAACGCGCCGGGCTGCTGGACGCGGTCAAGGCGCGGGGGTTTCAATTCAAGGATGGCGCGGCCTTCGACTTTGGAGACATCAGAAACCACATATCCTTTGCCAGCAAGACCGCCGCGGGCTGGGACACGACGTTTCAGGTCCAGCGGGCCGAGTTCGACAAATGCTTGGCGGATGCGGCCGCCGGCAATGGCGTCGACATTCGCTATGGGCACGGCGTGGAGGCAATTGCGCTGGACGAGTCCGGCGCGCATTTGGTTGTCACCGACGACGCGGGACAGCGATTGGACATTCGCACCCGCTTTGTCGTTGATGCCTCTGGCTATGGCCGGGTGCTGCCCCGGCTTCTGGGCTTGGACAGGCCATCGGATTTTCCCATGCGCCAGGCCTTGTTCACCCATGTGGCTGACCGGTTGAAGGGCAAGCCTTTTGATCGTGACAAGATCCTTATCACCGTCCATCCCGAACAGGCCGCGATCTGGTACTGGCTCATTCCCTTCAGCGACGGCACCGCGTCGGTTGGCGTTGTCGCGCCGCCCGAGCGACTGCCCGGCGGCACGCCCTCTGAACAGCTGTGGAACCTGATCGGGCAGGCCCCCAATCTGTCCGCGCTGTTGCAGGATGCGACCCAAACGCGGCAGGTGTCGGGGCTGAAGGGGTATTCGTCGAATGTTTCGACCCTTTGCGGTCAGAATTTTGCGTTACTGGGAAATGCCGGCGAATTTCTTGATCCGGTGTTTTCCTCCGGGGTGACGGTGGCGATGAAGTCCGCCGACCTGCTGATTGATCCGTTGATGCGCCAGTTGAATGGTGAAACGGTGGATTGGAAAACGGATTTCGAGCGACCGCTGAAACTGGGTGTCGATTGTTTCCGCGCTTTTGTCGAAACCTGGTATGACGGGTCGCTTCAACAGATCATCAGGAACCCGCCGCCGGGGGACAATCCGGTGAAGCGGATGATCGCATCGGTCCTGGCCGGCTATGCCTGGGACGAGAAGAACCCGTTTGTCACACGGCCGCGTCACTACCTTGCCATTGTTGCCGACCAATGTGCGTGATACGGGAGGCCACATGACCGCGATGGTGTTTTTGAACGCGCTTGGCATTGCGAATCCGCTGGGTGTCGGCAAGGCGCAGGTGACACAGGCTTTGCTGACCGGCTCGCAGGCAGGCATGGAACGGCGACGCGATCTGATACCGGAAACCGAGATCACCGTCGGCGCCGTCAGCCGCAATCTGCCCGAAATCCCGGACATCCTGATTCAGCATGCCAGCCGCAACAACCGGTTGATGTCATTGGCTCTTGACGAGATCGATCACGACATTCGCGCGGCGATCGACCGCTATGGTGCAAGCCGGGTGGCGGTGGTGATGGGCACCAGCACCTCGGGGGTCGGCGATGCGGAACCGGCAATTGCCCACAAGATGGCGACCGGGGCATTTCCCGACGGCTATCGATTTGCGCAGCAGGACATGGCGGATCTGGCCGCGTATGTGGCGGCCCGTTTCGGGCTGACCGGTCCGGCTCTGACGATTTCCACGGCCTGCACATCGAGCGCCAAGACACTGGGCATGGCGCGGCGATTTATCCGGACGGGCGTTTGCGACGCGGCCATTGTCGGCGGTGCCGACACGTTGTGCAAATTGACGCTGAATGGGTTTCACGCGCTCGAAGCGCTGAGCGGCGGCATCTGCAACCCCTTCAGCGCCAACCGCGACGGCATCAACATAGGAGAAGGCGCATCGGTCTTTGTGCTAACCCGCGACGAAGCGGCCATACGATTGGCAGGCGTAGGAGAATCCTCGGATGCCTATCATCTGAGCGCACCCCAACCCGCGGGCCTTGGCGCGGAAGCCGCAATGCGCGCAGCCTTGAAAGACGCCGGACGTGCCCCGTCCGACCTAGGCTATATCAACCTGCATGGCACCGCGACCCGGCTGAACGACGCCGCAGAGAGTGCCGCGGTTTCGCGGGTTTTCGGGCAAGAACTGCCGGTGAGTTCCACCAAACCCATGACCGGGCACATGCTCGGAGCGGCGGGGGCAAACGAAATCGCCTTTCTCTGGCTGGCGCTCCATGCGGATGGGAAATTGCCGCCGCATGTGTGGGACGGCGAATTGGACCGGGATATTCCGGTGCTCAATTTTGACGGACAGCGCGCGGCGACACGGGCAATGCTGAGCAATTCCTTTGCCTTTGGCGGCAACAATATCAGCGTTCTGTTAGAGGCGGCGTGACATGGACCTGGCCACCCTCCCCGTCTCCCGGCTGATCGCGCACCGGCCCCCGATGATCCTGATCGACCGGGTGGTGTCATGCGATGCGGCAGAGATCACCACATCGGTTACAATCCGGCCGAGTTCAGCGTTTCTTCAGGAATCCGGCGTACCCGCCTATGTGGGCGCTGAATACATGGCGCAGACGGTAGCCTGCTTTAACGGGGTCAGGAGCCTGAACAAGGGTGCAAAGGTCAGGATCGGATATCTCGTGAGCATTCGGCGGCTGGACCTCGGTATTGATGCATTCCCAATCGGCTGCGAACTGAGCGTATCGGCAAATCAGCTTTACGATGATGGCGAGATGGCGGCCTTTGATTGCCGGATAATGCGGGATGATCTGGTTGTGGCCAAGGCCCGGTTGAATGTATATCAACCGCCTGTCGGCGATCCGGCGGAATAAGGCATCAGTTTCGGTTGAGCGGTATCATGTCCAGAACCATCCTAGTTACAGGCGCGAGCAAAGGTATCGGTCGCGCGATTGCAATACGTCTGGCGCAGGACGGGTTCGATATCCTGGTGCATTACGCCGGCGACGAGTCCGGGGCAAAGGAAACCCTGGAACATGTTCAGGCCGCTGGACGCAAGGGGTGGCTTGTTCAATTCGACGTGTCGCACCGGGATGACTGCGCGCGCGCCATCCAAGCCCATCTGGCCACAAACGGCCATTGTTACGGTGCCGTGCTGAATGCGGGCGTCACCTGTGACAAGGCGTTTCCGGCCATGCAGGGCAATGAATGGGACGGGGTTCTGCGCACCAATCTGGACGGGTTTTACAATGTGCTGCATCCGCTCCTGATGCCGATGATCGGGGCCCGCGAGGGGGGGCGCATCGTGGTGATGTCTTCTGTTTCCGGCCTGATGGGAAACCGGGGGCAAACCAATTACAGCGCCTCAAAGGCAGGGCTTATCGGTGCGGCCAAGTCGCTGGCCGTGGAGCTGGCCAAACGCCGGATCACGGTCAACAGCGTGGCACCGGGTCTGATCGACACAAAAATGGCCGAGGATTTGCCGGTCGAAGACATCAAGCGGGCCATTCCCATGCGCCGGCTGGGGCGGCCGGAAGAGGTGGCCGCGGTGGTTTCGTTCCTCTGTTCGCCAGAGGCGGAATATGTCACGCGACAGGTGATCTCGGTCAACGGGGGCATGCAGTGAAACGTCGGGTCGTGGTGACGGGCATGGCGGGGGTCACTTCGCTGGGCAATGACTGGGCGCGTGTCCGTACCAATCTGGCGGCTGGCAGGACCGGCATTCGCCATATGAGCGAATGGGAGCGCTACGGCGATCTGAACACCAGGCTTGCGGGCCCCGTGACCGAGCGCGACTGGGAAAACACCTATCCGCGCAAAAAGGCCCGCAGCATGGGCCCGGTGTCCCAGATGGCCGTCTATGCCACCGAACGCGCCCTTGCCGATGCCGGTCTGTCGGGGGACGCGCTGTTGCAATCGGGGCGGGTCGGGATCGCCTATGGCTCTTCCTTTGGCAGCACCGAACCGATGAAGGCCTTCGCGGATCTGATGGTCAAGGGGTCGATGCGCAACCTGACTGCAACCAGCTATGTCAAGATGATGAGCCATTCCGCCGCGGTGAATATCGGGGTCTTTTTCGGCCTGACCGGCCGGGTGATCCCCACCAGCAGCGCCTGCACATCCGGGAGCCAGGGTATCGGCTATGGCTATGAGGCCATCAAGTTTGGCCAGCAGGACGTCATGATCACCGGCGGTGCAGAGGAACTGTGCCCGTCGATGGCGGCGGTTTTTGACAGCCTCTATGCGACCAGCACGCGAAACGATGCACCACATCTGAGCCCGCGCCCGTTTGATCTCGACCGTGACGGGCTGGTCATCGGCGAAGGCGCGGGGACCCTGATTCTGGAAGAGCGCGACCATGCAGTGGCGCGCGGGGCCACCATCTATGCCGAGATCATCGGCTTTGGCACCAATTCGGATGGCCGGCACATCACGCAACCGGGCAGCGACGGGATGCAGGGTGCATTGCGTCTGGCGTTGCGGGATGCCGGGTTGGAGGCCGGACAGATCGCATTGGTCAATGGCCACGGAACAGCCACCGAAAGCGGCGACATTGCCGAAAGCGCCGCCACCCGCGCGGTTTTCGGCTCGGCGACGCCCTATCACACGCTCAAGGGCCATTTCGGGCACACTCTCGGGGCCTGTGGAGCAATCGAAGCCTGGCTTGGCATCGAAATGATGCGCGACGGCTGGATTGTCGAAACGGCAAACCTGCACACGGTGGATGCGCGATGCGGCCAGCTGGATTATATCGTCCGGGCGCCGCGCGACATGTCCGTCGAACATTTCATGTCGAACAATTTTTCCTTTGGCGGAATCAACACGTCCCTGATTTTCCGCAAGGCATGAATGGCCTTTGCCGAGGCAGCCTGCGGGCGGGCATGACCGCTGCGCAATTGGTGCCTATGTCCCGGGCGGTTCATCCGCTGCGAGAGCCCGGCCCTGACGCTTGAGCCGCTGCGCCATATCGCTGAGCTCCCGATAGAGCTGGCCGGCGGCGGGATGCCATTGCGTCACCTCCCTGCCCTGCGCCAGGACCACGTCGTGGTCGCCCCGTGCCGCCGGGCCGGTCAGCGCTTTTTGCGGGCCATGCGCGGCGATGTTGTCGGCGGTGGCGCGCAACAGCGAGGCGTTCAGATCGCGCGCCACCTCTTCCGGGACCCCGGCCTCGGCCCAGGCTTCGCGCGCGAGCGCCTGTAACACGGTGGTGAAATTGTTCGAGAAAACCGCCGCCGCATGGTAAAGCCCCTTGCTTTCCGAGCGGACCGGGAACGGGCGGGCACCGATCGCGGCAAGCACTGGCTGCAAGCGTGACACCGCCGGCTCATCGCCTTCGACACCGCATCGGGTGCCGGGAAACTGCGACACGGCGGAGTCCGCATCGGCAAAGCTCAGAACCGGGTGAACGCTGGCCAGCTGAAACCCGGCGGCACGCAGGGGCTCCATCTCGGCGGCGGGCAGAAACCCGCTACAGTGAAAGGCAACCGGGGCGGCTTGCGGCTCGGCGTGCAGCGTGCCGGCAATCCGTGATGCGACCTGTGCAATCCGCGTATCCGGCACCGTCAAGAGCCACAGATCCGCCGGGCGCAGATCGCGGAATTCCTGGAGCGGCCGACCCGCGCCGCAGAACCGCACCGCCGCCTCGGCCGCCGCCATCCGCGAGCTCAGCACGTCCTGAATGCGGTAGCCGGGCAAGCGGCTCAGCAATTTGAGAAACGTTTGCCCGACGCGCCCCGCGCCGATCAGGTTGATCCTTTGCCCAGTCATGACATCGCCACTCCGCTATCCCGTCGCCACACCAGTGGCGTGATACCATGGCGACCCTACCAGCCGACGCGGCAGAGATGCGACCGGATTCGATTGCGCCGGATGGCCGCCCGCAAACCCGCCGAACCCCGCCGCCTTTGTCGCGGTGGGGCTAGGCCCCGGCGCGCTCGCATCTGACGGTGGTTTCGCGGATGTCGCGCAGGATCTGCGGGGTTTTGGAACAGCTTTCGCGCATGTCGGGACAACGCGGCGCGAACAGGCAACCGCCATGCACCGCAAAGGGGTCGGCAGCGGCAGAGCCCAGCTTTTGCTCGGGCATGCCCAGCTTGGGATCCGGCAGCAGGGTCGCCCCCAAAAGCGCGCGGGTATAGGGGTGCTGTGCCCCTTCAAACAGCGCGTCTGTGGCGGCTTCCTCGATCTTCTGGCCCAGGTACATCACCGCAACCCGGTCCGCGAGATGTTCGACCACCGCGAGGTTGTGGCTGACGAATACCATGGTCAGGCCGAGTTCTTTCTTGAGTGAAAGCAACAGGTTGATGATCTGCGCCTGGACCGACACGTCAAGCGCCGAGGTCGGTTCGTCACAGATCAGCACGCGCGGATTCAGGATCAGCGCCCTGGCGATGGCAACCCGTTGGCGCTGGCCTCCGGACAGTTCGGCGGGATAGGCATCGGCCAGCCGGGACGGCAGGCCCACCAGGTCGAACATGCGTGTGACCTCGGCCTTTTCGTTTGTGCCCCCATGCAGCCGCAGCGGTTGCCCGATCAGCGTCTGGATGCGTTTCACCGGGTTCAGCGAGGCATTGGGGTTCTGAAACACCGGCTGGACCAGGCGCACGCGTTCATTGACCGGCATGTCGCCGATCTTCTGGCCGGCAATCTCGACCTCGCCCCCGTCCGGTTGCAGCAGGCCGAGCATGATGCTGATCGCGGTGCTCTTGCCACAGCCGGATTCCCCAACCAGCCCAAGGGTTTCGCCCTCGGCCACTTCGAGCGACAGATCGTTCACGGCGACCAGTTCCTCGCTCGCGGCAAACATGCCGCGGCGCAGGCGATAGACCTTGCGGATATTGCTCATGCGGATCATTGGGGAGGTCATGCTGCCGTCTCCGCTGCCTTGTAACATTCGACGAATTGACCGGGGCCGGGTTCATGGCGCGGCACCGGATCGCTGCCGCATTCGGGGCCGGCAACGGCACAGCGGTCGCGAAAGGCGCAGCCCTGCAGGGTGCCGATCAGGCCGGGCACGCGGCCCGGAATGGCGGGCAGTTCGCTGCCGCGCGGGGTGACACCGGGAACCGGGATCGCCGCCAACAGGCCCTTGGTATAGGGGTGGCGCGGTGTTGCGAACAGCTCCTGCGCCGTGGCCCGTTCGGCGATGCGCCC
Organism: Microbulbifer sp. S227A; assembly: GCF_049800935.1. Taxonomy (NCBI): domain Bacteria; kingdom Pseudomonadati; phylum Pseudomonadota; class Gammaproteobacteria; order Cellvibrionales; family Microbulbiferaceae; genus Microbulbifer; species Microbulbifer sp. S227A. The sequence continues at coordinate 74,917 of NZ_JBNAFZ010000005.1, forward strand.
GGCATACATCACCGCGACCTCGTTGGCGATGGCCGCGACCACGCCCAGATCATGGGTGATCAACAGGATCGACAGGCCCAGATCGGCCTGCAACTCGCCCAGCAGTTCGAGGATCTGCGCCTGGATCGTCACGTCGAGCGCGGTGGTCGGCTCGTCCGCGATCAACAGTTTCGGCTGACCCATGAGGGCCGAGGCGATCATGATCCGTTGCCGCTGGCCGCCGGAAAACCCGTGCGGATACTGGGCCAGCCGCGCCGCGGGGTTGGAAATGCCCACCCGGTCGAGCATCTCGATGGCGCGTGCATCGGCGTCCTTGCGGCTCATTCCCTGGGTGCGCATCACCCCTTCGGTCAGCTGCCGCCCGATGGTCAGCGTCGGGTTCAGCGCGCTGGTCGGGTCCTGGAAAATCATCGCCACGTCGCGCCCGCGCATCCGGTCCAGCCCGGCCCGGGTCTTGCTGGTCAGGTCCTGCCCGGCCATCTCGAACCGGTCGGTGGTGATCTGCGCATAGCGTGGCAACAGCCCCATGATCGACATCGCGGTCAGCGATTTGCCACAGCCGGATTCCCCGACCAGGCACAGGGTTTGCCTCTTGGCGATCTGCAAGTCGACGCCGCGCACCGCGTTCAGCGTGCCCCGTTCGGTGGGCAGGGAAACCCGGAGGTTTCGGATATCAAGCATCATGTCGGTCATTTCTTTGCAGGCCCCGTGATATCGCGCATTCCGTCGCCAAAGAGGTTCACCGCCAGCACCAGCACGCAGAGCGCCGAGCCGGGCAGCGCGATCAGCCAGGGATCGAACAGGATGTTGTCGCGCCCTTCGGAAATCATCAGCCCCCAGGACGGGGTCGGCGGGCGCACGCCCAGGCCGAGAAAGGACAGCGCCGCTTCGAGCAGGATGACATTGGCCACCTCGAGCGACACGACCACAAGGATGGTGGCCTGCATATTGGGCAGGATCTCAAGGAACAGGATGCGCAGGCGGCTGGCCCCGATGGCGCGCAGGCCCATGATGAATTCCTGGTGCCGCAGGCTCTGGGCGGCGGCGCGGGTGACAACCGCGAACCGGTCCCATAACAGCAGCCCCAGAACCGTGATCAGCGTGGTCAGCGATGCGCCCCCCAGGGCCACCGCTGCCAGTGCGACCAGCACGATGGGCAGCGACAGGCGGGTGGTGATCGCAAAGCTGATGATCATGTCGATGCGGCCGCCGAAATACCCGGCCAGCAGGCCCAGCGTGATGCCGATGGCCCCGGACACCAGGATCACGCCCAGCCCCACCCCGAGCGACACCCGCGCGCCATAGATCATGCGCGACAGGTAATCGCGACCCAGGTGGTCGGTGCCCAGCAGGTGTTCGGGCACTGAGCGGTCATGCCAGAAGGGTGGCAGCAGGCGGCGGGTCAGATCCTGCGCCAGCGGGTCATGCGGGGCCAGCAGCGGGGCAAAGATCGCGATGGCGATGATCACCGCCAGCAGCGTGCCCCCGATCAGCACCCCGGTATTGGCGCGCATCTTGCGCCAGATGCTTGGACGTGCGGTTTCCATGGTTGCGTCGCTCATCTCAGGATGCCCCCCTCAGCCGCGGGTCAAGCACCGCGTTCAGAATATCGGCCAGTGTCGTCAGCAGCACATAGAGCAGCGACAGGATCAGGATGATCGCCTGCACCACCGGCAGGTCGCTGCGCAGCAGGGATTCCCATGCCAGCCGCCCCAGCCCGTTCAGGGCAAAGACGCTCTCGATCACGATCGAGCCGGACAGCAGCTGGCCCAGCTGCACCGCCGCGAGCGACACCAGCGGCAGCACCGCGTTGCGCACCGCGTGGCGCGAGATCACCAGATGCGTCGGCAAGCCCTTGGCGCGGGCGGCGCGGATATAGTCGGTCGCCAGCACGTCGATCATGCCCGAGCGGGTGATCCGCATCAGTTCCGGGATCGCGTAGTAACTCAGCACGATGACCGGCAGGATATAGCCCTGCCAGGTATCCGCGCCCGAGATCGGCACCCAGCCATACCAGACACCGAACACCACGATCGCCATCAGGCCCAGCCAAAAACTCGGGATCGCCTGCCCCGACACGGCAATGACCAGCGCGATCCGGTCGATCCAGCCATTGGGCCGCAGCGCCGCCGCGATGCCCAGAGGAACCGCGATCACCAGCGCCACGATGAACGAGATGAACCCGAGCCGCAGGGTCACGCCGACCCGGTTGCCGATGATCTCGGTCACGGGCACGTTGAAATAGATGCTCTGCCCCAGATCGCCGGTCAGCGCGCTGCCGATCCAGTCGAGATATTGCACGATGATCGGACGGTCAAAGCCATAGGCGACGCGGATTGCCTCGGCATCCTCGGCCCGGCCACCCGAACCGGCAATGGCGATGGCCGGATCACCCGACAGGAACATCAGGGCAAAGCTGAGCGCCGAAACCGTCAGGCATACACAAAAGGCAACAAGCAAGCGTCTGGAGATGAATGTGAGCATGATATCTTTCCGTTGATCTGGTGCCGGGCGGCAGGGAGAACTCCGCCCGGCACCGGTCCGCCTGGGAGGTCAGCCTATTTCCAGCTGGCCATCCACCAACGGGCGAACTCGTCCGGATGCGGCGTAAAGTTCAGGTCGTTGGAGAGGCCGTAATTCACGTTGAAATTGTACATCGGCATCCAATAGGCCTCGTCGGCGATCTTTTTGACGGCCATGGCATAGTTCTCGGCCCGCACCGCGCGATCAGAGGCGGTATCGGCCTCGGTCAGCCAGCCCGCGAGCTCGGCATCCTGCACCAGGTCATCCGCCCCGCCGCCAAAGAAGTTCGACAGGATGAATGCCGTGTCGCCGATGCCATAGCTGCCCCAGTTCGAAAAGAACGCCGGAAGCTCCTTGGCGCGCCATTTGCCGATGCCCGAGGAATATTGCTGTTCGTTGAGCACCAGCGTGACGCCCACATTGGCAAGATCGGCGGCCACCGCTTCGGCGGTCGGGCGCGGCATGGCGGCAAAGACCATTTCCATCTCGAACCCGTCCGCATACCCGGCCTCGGCAAGCAGCGCCTTGGCCTTTTCGGGGTCGTACTCATAGCGTGCCACGTCCTGCTCGCAACCGAACTGTGCCGGGTTGCAGGGGGTGTTCAGAACCTCGGAGGCGCCACCGGCAAAGGCGTCGACAATCGCGCCGCGGTTGGTGGCATGGATCAGCGCCTGGCGCACTTTCCTGTCGGCAATCGGGCTGTCACCCTCCAGCGCCTCGGGGGCAAAGCCGACATAGCCGATGCGCATGATCGGGGCGCTGATGATCTGAACCCGGCCTTCCAGGCGCGCGGCCTGATCCGGCGGAATGCGCCAGATCCAGTCGAGATCGCCCGACATCAGCTCGGCAAATTGCGTGTTCATCTCGGGGATGGTGCGCACGGTGATCTTGTCGATGGTCGCGCCGCCCTTGGGGCTGCCCGCATAGTGATCTTCAAAGCGTTCGAGCTCATAGCGGATACCCGCCTCTTGCGAGACCAGCCGGTAGGGTCCGGTGCCGATCGGGGTTTCCGCCATGCCCGCCGATCCGTTGGCGGCAAAGAATTCATGCGGATAGATCGGCAGCGCATCCGCCAGCATCTCGACCGCGCCGGCAAAGGGTTTGGACATGTTGATGCGGACCTTGTAATCGTCCAGCTTCTCGACGCTGTCGATCCAGTCGACCGAGATCGAATAGCGCGTGCCGTATTCCTCGGTGATCACGGTGTTCAGGGTCTCGACCACGTCATCGGCGGTGAAATCGGCGCCGTTGTGGAATTTGACGCCCTGGCGCAGGGTGAATTCCATGGTCAGCGGGCCGGTGAACTCCCAGCTTTCGGCCAGCGCGGGCACGATCTCGCCGGTGTCGAGATTCTTGTAGAGCAAACCGTCATAGATGTGGCGCGCCAGGATCAGACCCTGACGGCCGGCGATCTTGTAGGTGTCAAGCGGCTCGGGTTCGGCGGCAAAGGCCACGTTCAGCGTGTTTGAGGCCTTGTCCGCCAGCGCGGGCGTGGCCAGGCTCAGCGCGGTGCTGGCGGCCAGCGCCGCGATACCGCCAAGGATGAATTTGGAAGAGGTATGTGTCATGTGTCTCTCTGTTGCTTGGGTTGAGTGATTGGGGTGTACGCGCCGGTTTTCCGGTTCTATGCGGGTTGTTTTTTGCGCCGGGTGATCTCGGCCAGCGTTTCGCCCGCCCGCAGCCGTTCAAGGACGATCAGCTCGTCCTGCTGCATCTGGCGGGCGCGGTCGATATGGGCCTGTGCCTGCGCCGGGTTCAGCACGACAACGCCGCTCTCATCGGCGAGCACCATGTCTCCGGGATGCACGGCGACACCGCCGCAATGGATGGTGACATTGACATCGCCACCGATGCCGCGCGGCTTGGTGGTGATCGGCGAGCGGCCCCGGCACCAGACCGGGAAACCGGCCTGGGTGATTGCCGAGCGGTCGGTGACAAAACCGTCGATGACCACGCCGGCAACGCCGCGCGCCTGTGCGGCGCAGGTGGTCACCGCACCCCAGCAGGCATGGCGCATGTCGCCGCAGCGGTCGACGACGATCACCTGCCCCGGTTCGGCAATCGACAGCGCATCAACCAGCGCCGCGCCATCATCGCCCTGCATCCGGATGGTCAGGGCGGGGCCAAAGACCCGGCGATCCGGCAACAGCGCCTGAAGCGCGGGCGACATGAACCCGGTTTCCAGGAAATGGCCCAGCGTTGCGGTTTCGATGTCGGAAAGATCGTTTGGAGTGTTCATGCCCTGTCCTGACGCTGCGTGAATTGCAAAAAGAAGACGCCGGGACGGGGCTTGGGTCAAATAGGCGGGAGTTATGGCAACCATAACCCCCGGCCCGGAGCGGGATCAGATCGCCGCGGTGACGATGAATTCGACCTTGTAGTCGGGGGTGGCCAGCTTGGCCTCGCCACAGGCACGCGCCGCCGGGTTGGCGGGGTCGATCCAGGCGTCGTAAACCGCGTTCATCTCTTGGAAGTCGCTCATGTCGTCCAGCCAGATAATCACTTGCAACAGCTTGGATTTGTCGCTGCCGGCCTCTTGCAGCAGCCGGTCGACCGCATCAAGGCAGTCCTGGGTCTGGGTGGCGACATCGGCACCGGGGGTGCCGACCTGACCGGCCAGGTAAACGGTGTTGTTGTGGATGACGACCTGGCTCATGCGGGGGCCGGGATGCAGACGGGTAATGCTCATGGGTTTTGCTCTCCGATTAAAAGTTCAGCAAGCTTAGCGAAGGCCGGGCGGTCCGCACAGATGGAATGTATAGTTCAAGCTTATATCAGGCATAGTTTTTTGCTATGGTGGGTGTGATCATTTGTTGGGCACCCCAACACGCCACGCAACCCGAAGCCAAGGATCGCCAATGGACTCACCCCAGCAATCGGACCTGAACTGGAACCTGTTACGCATGTTCTACATGATTGCCAAGGAACAAAGCATCACCAAGGCGGCGAAACGGCTGGGCCTGAGCCAGCCCTCGGTGAGCAACGCGCTGCAAAAGCTCGAAGCCCAGCTGGATTGCCAGTTGGTTTTCCGCGACAGCCGCCATTTCGAGCTGACCACGCGGGGCGACAAGATTTTCCAGGAATGCCGCGACATCTTTCACAGCGCCGAGCGCATCTCGTTGCTGGTGCGCGATGCCGAAGAGGAAGAGCGCGGCCAGGTGCGCTACAAGATCATCTCGAACCTCGTGTCCCCGTTTCTGGACGAATTGCTGCGCCTCTATCACCAGCGCCACCCCTCGGTGCTGTTCCAGAGCGAGGTTCAGAACAGCCAGACCATCGTGCGTGCGATCCAGCAGGGCAAGGTGCCGCTGGGGTTCTGCCTTTTGGCCAAGCCGCTGGTGAACCTGCCGTCTATCCGGCTGTTCCGCGAGGAATTCTGTGTGTTTTGCGGTGCCGAACATCCGTTGTTCGGGCAGGAAACCGTGGAATTGCGCGACCTTCAGCGCGAACCGTTCATCTCATTTGCCTGCGCCACCGAGGGCATGGGGCTGGAACCCATGTCGGTGCTGCGCGAAGGCACCCGGCTGGGCAACCGGATCAACGGTCTGAGCACCAATATCGAAGAGGTCCGGCGGATGATCGTCGCCGGGCTGGGCATCGGCATCCTGCCGGTGCTGACCGCCAAGGACGACATCCGGCGCGGCGATCTCTGGCCGCTCAAGATCACGGACGAGACCATCGGCGCGGATGTCTACCTGGTGCATGCCCCGCTGGAGGCCTTGACCCCCTCGGAGCATCGTTTTGTTGCCATGGCGCAAGAGCTTCTGGCGCTTTATCCCGATATGATGTGATGCGCGGCCAGGTCGGCGGCGGCCAGGTCCTGAAGCGCCATGCCCGCCGATTTGAACACCGTGCGCGCCGTGGCATCGGTGCGTCCGGGATGATCGCCCCGGCACAGCTCGGTCAGATCGGCCAGCACATGGTCGGGGGCGATGACACCGGCCTCGAGCGGCTGGCTCAGGTCCCCGGCCAGCGTGGCCCCTGCCCTCAGATCGACAAACAGATCGGCCTGCGCAATCGCGGTATCGTCGCTTTCGCGCATGTCGCCCTTGAAGGCCCCGATCAGGTCCAGGTGGCTGCCCGGTTTGAGCCAGTCGCCCCGGATGATCGGTCGGGTCGAGGCGGTGACCGTGCTGATCACGTCGGCGGCGCGACAGGCGGTTTCCAGGTCCTCGGCCAGTGTCGCGGGCAATCCGCGCGCGGCAAGATCGGCGGCGATGGCCGCCGCCTTGTCGCGGCTGCGACCCCAGACCTCGACGCTGTCATAGGTACGCACGGCGCTATGTGCCTCGGCCACGGAAACCGCGAGCTGGCCGGTTCCGACCACCAGCAGCCGCCTTGCATCGGCGCGGGCCAGGTGGCTTGCCGCCAGTGCCGAAGCCGCCGCGGTGCGCCGGGCAGTCAGCGTGTCGCCATCCAGCGCCGCCTTCATCTGCCCGGTCTCGCCGTCAAACAGCAGATAGCCCGCGTTGATCGTCGGCCTGCCCTTGCCCGCGTTGGCCGGCAGAAAGGTCACGACCTTGACGCCGATGCTTTGCCCCGGAACCCAGGCTGGCATGATGAGCAGCGACGCGTCGCTGCCATCGGGTTGCCGGATGTTCAGCACCTGGCGATCCGGCGCCTCGACGCCGCCGGACACGTACCAGTCGCGCAGCTGCGCGATCAGCGCCGGCCAGTCCAGTGCCTGTTCGATCGCCGCGTGGCCGATCATCGCGCTCATCGGTCGGCCCGTTCCACCACCGCGTGCAACAGGATGTTCAGCGGCGCGAGGAAATCCCCGGGGTCGCAGTTTTCCTCGTTATTGTGGGTGATGCCGTTCTGGCAGGGTGCAAAGATCATCGCCGTCGGGCAATAGGTGGCGAGGAAATAGGCGTCATGCCCGGCCTGGCTCTGGATGTCGCGCCAGTTGAATTCCATGCGGATGGCCTGGTTGCGGATGCTGTCGATCATCTCGTGATCGAAAATGTCGCCGCCCCATTCCCATTCATCCTCGATCTTCGCTTCACAGCCACAGCGGGCGGCGGATTCAAACAGCGCGCGGCGCATCTTTTCGGCCATTGCACGGGTGGTGATCGGGTCGGGGTGGCGCACGTCGCAAACCGCCTCGGCCGTGTCCGAGAGAATGCCCGGCTTGTTCGGCCACGCCGTCAGCCGCGCCGCCGTCGCCTTGCCGTCATGCACCGCAAAATCCCAGCCGATGTCATCCACCGCCGTCAGCCAGCGTGCGCCCGCCGCCAGCGCGTTCTTGCGCAGGTCCATCGGGGTCGGCCCGGTATGCGAGGTCTGGCCGGCGAACGACGCGCGCATGCCGCGCACCGGATAGCCGCCGGTGACAATGCCGACCTGGCGCTTTTCGGCGTCCAGGATCGGGCCCTGTTCGATATGCAGTTCGAAATAGGCGTCGATCTCGCCCGCCTTGCATTCGCGCGCGCCCTTGTAGCCGATACGCTCGAGCTCGTCGCCGAAACGCGTGCCGTCATCGCCGATCAGGTCATGCACCCAGTCGATGTCGTACTTGCCCACGAAACAGCCCGAGGCAACCATCGGCGGCGAAAACCGAGCGCCTTCCTCGTTGGTCCAGTCAACGACGACGATGGGCCGCTTGGTCACATGGCCGATATCGTTCAGGGTGCGGATCACTTCGAGCCCCGAAAGAACCCCGGCGATGCCGTCAAACCGTCCGCCGTTGATCTGGGTGTCCAGGTGGCTGCCGATCAGGATCGGCGGCAGGTCGTTGTCGGTGCCGTCGCGACGGCCAAAGATGTTGCCCGCCTGGTCGACCTCGACGGTCAGCCCCGCCTCTTCGCACCAGCTGCGGAACAGGTCGCGCATGGTGCGGTCTGCGTCGCTCAGGGTCAGGCGCGACAGCCCGCCCGGACGGCCGACGCCGATATCGCCGGAGGCCTCGATGGTGGACCAGAAACGATCCAGGTTGACGCGGGTATCAGGTGTCATGGACATGGGAACCTTCTTTCTTTCGCAAGGCGGTATCAGAACAGGATCGCCGGAAGATCGGTGATCAGGGCGGGGAACAGGACAAGCAGCAGCAGCACCCCGACCATCACGCCAAGGAACGGCACGAGGTATTTGAACGATGCGCTGAGCGGGATTTGCCCGACACGGCAGGCGGCCATCAGGTCGATGCCCAGGGGCGGCGTATTGGCCCCGATGGCCAGGTTGATGGTCAGCAGGATGCCGAAATAGACTGGGTCGATGCCGTAATGGGCAAGGATCGGCAGGAAGACCGGCGCAAGGATCAGGATGATCGCGATGCTTTCCATGAAGGTGCCGAGCACCAGCAGGATCGCCATCATCATCAACAGCGCGACGGTGCCGCTCTCGGTGGCCTGGGTGATGCCGGCAACGGCCATCTGCGGCACCTGTTCGGCGGCGAGGATCCAGCCAAAGACCGAGGCCGAGGCGATCACCAGCAGGATCACGCCGGTCATCTCGGTGGTTTCCCGCAGCAGCCGCAAGAGTGTGCCGAACGACAGGGCGCGATAGACAAAGATGCCGATAAACAGCGCATAGGCCACGCCGATCCCGGCGGCTTCGGTCGGGGTAAAGATGCCGAGCCGGATGCCGCCGACGATGATGATCGGGGCCAGCATGGCAAGGATCGAGCCCTTGGCCGCGCGCCCGAGTTCACCCCAGGAGAACGGCTCGCCCCCCTGCCAGCCATTGCGCCGCGAAATCCACCACGCCACCAGCATCAGCCCCAGGCCGAGCAGGATGCCGGGCAGGATCGCGGCGACGAACAGCTGGCCGATCGAGCTGTTGGTGGCGGTGCCATAGACGATCAGAACGATCGAGGGCGGGATCACGGTACCAAGCGAACCGGCACAGCCAAGCGCCGAGGCGCTGAAGCCGGGCGCATAGCCCTGGTCCTTCATCGCGGGCAGCATCATGGTGCCGATGGCAACCACGTCGGCCACCCCCGAACCCGAGAGCGAGCCGAACATCATGCAGGCGATGATCATCACCATCGCAAGACCGCCGGTGCGCCGCCCGATCAATGCCGAGCACAGGGCGATGATCCGCGGCGCGAGACCGCCATGCACCATCAGGAGCCCGGCCAGCAGGAACAGCGGAATGGCCAGCAGGGTAAAGCTGTTGATCCCGGCGACCGCGCGTTGGGCGACCACCATCATCGGCGCGGCATCGGCGATCAGCAGGTAGAACATCGACGACAGGCCAAGCGCCACCGCGATGGGCGCATCCAGCAGCACCAGCACGACAAAGGCCACGAGAAGCAGGGCAAGGGCAAGGCTCATGAGCGGCCGCCTTTCAGGATCAGGCCCAGCAGCGAGAGACCGCAGCAGATGGGCAGGCAGAGATAAAACAGGCCGACGGGCAGCGACAGAGCGGTGGTCTGGTGCGACCATGTGATGCCGGTGATCTGGGCACCGGTGACGATGAACACGGCCAGAAAGACAAAGCTCGCCAGCCAGGCCAGCCAGGCCAGCGCCCGGCGCACCATCGGCGGAAAGCGGATCAGGTCGAGCAGCCCGGCGCGAAAATGGCTGCCGCGCACAAAGCCGGAAATGGTGCCGACGAAGGTCAGCCAGACCAGCGCCAGCCGGGGCAGTTCCTCGGCCCAGCGGGGGGTCGAGGAAAACAGGTAGCGCGAGATCACCACGTAGACGACCATCGCGGCAAAGGCGGCCACCAGCGCGGCCCCCGTCCAGCGCGCGGTGCGGTCGATAAGCGTTGCCGCCTGCCGGGTTCCGTCGGAAAGTGTCATGGTTTCGTTATCCCCTGGGGACCGCGGCACAACATGCATTCGTCGCAATAGGCGGCGACGACGACCCATTCGTCCGAGATCACTTCGACCGTGTGGTCGAGCCCCGGCGGCAGGCGCATGGCGGTGCCTTCGGTCATGTGGTATTCCTTGCCCCCTGCCCGCAGGACGGCCTCGCCCCTGAGCGTCAGGGTCACTTCGTCACGCGGATGGCAATGGGCAACGGATTTCGCGCCTTTCTTGCCGGTGGTCACCGAGAGCTTGATAAAGCCCTCGCCCCGTGCCGCCGGCGAGAACAGCACCTGCTGGCTAAAGTCGTAGAGCTGCACCGGTTCAACCGATGGAAGCTCCACTTGTTCCGGCCGCAGCGTCATTTGCGGTAGGTGTCCAGAATGGTCAGCAGCTCTTCGCCATACACGTCTTTCTGGCTTTCCCAGATCGGCGCGACGGCTTCGATAAAGGCGGTCTTGTCCACCTCGTTGAACTCCATGCCCTTGGCTTCCAGCTGGGCAATCAGCTCGGCACTGGCCTTGGCGACCATGTCACGCTGTTTCTCGCCCCAGGCGGTTGCCGCCGCCAGGACAACGGCCTGGTCTTCGGGCGAAATCTTGTCCCAGACCGATTTCGACATGGTCAGCGTCGCCGCGCCCCAGATGTGCTCGGACAGCGACACGTATTTCTGAACCTCGTAGAACGACGCGCTGTCGATGATCGTCAGCGGGTTTTCCTGCGCGTCAAACAGCCCCTGTTGCAGCGCCGAATAAAGCTCGCCAAAGGACAGCGGCGCGGGCTCGGCCCCCAGGGTTTCGAACGTGGCAAGGCGCACCTTGTCCGGGGTCACACGGATTTTCAGGCCGGCCAGGTCGGCGGGCTTTTCAACCGGGCGCACGTTGTTGGTGATGTTGCGAAAGCCGGTTTCCCACCAGCCGATGACCTTGATGCCCTTGGGCTCCATCATCCCGGCCAGCGCGGCGCCAAGTTCCCCGTCCAGCGCGGCAAAGGCCTGCTCGCGGCTGGCCCAGGCATAGGGCATCTCGATGATCCCCATGCGCGGCTCGACGCCCTGGAACGATCCGGCACCGATCAGCCCGGCCTGGACCGACCCGAATTGCAGCCCTTCGATGACTTCCTTTTCGCTGCCCAGCTGGCCCGAGGGGAAGACTTCGATCTGCACGCGCCCGTCGGTGGCGGTGTTGACCTCGTCGGCGAAACCGCTGGCCGCGATGTGCCAGCTGTGGCTCTCGGGCAGAACGTGGCCCAGGCGGATCGACACGTCGGCCGCCAGCGCGGCCACCGGTGCGACGGCGCTCAGGCAGGCCGCCAGCAGGCCGCCGCGGATCAGGTTGGTGTGGTGTTGCATTGGGTGTTCTCCTGTTGGACTTCGATTGCCGCATAGGAGATACCGGTTGCGAATTTCGCGCAAATAGGGCCGGGCTATGATTGGAATTGCTTTTGCCAATACCCGCCGCGCAGCGGGGTGTTGCGGTCACGCCAGATCATTCACGCCAGATCAATCATGCCGGGCCAATCATGCGGGGCCAATCATGCGGGGCCCGTCACGACGGTGATCAGGTTGCCCATGCTGTCGCGTTCCACGCGCGCGCAAATCCGGTAAACCTGCGCGAGGATGTCGGGGGTCAGAACCGCGTCGGGCTGGCCCTGGCTGTGGATGCGCCCGTCCTGCAACAACACGATCCGGTCGGCCCAGCGGGCGGCCTGGCTCAGGTCATGCAGAACCGCGACCACGATCCGCCCCTCGCGGGCCAGGACCCGCAATTCGGACAGGATGCGGAACTGCATCGCAAGGTCCAGCGCCGCGGTCGGTTCGTCAAGCAGCAGCAGCCCGGGATCCCGCACCAGAGACTGCGCGAGCCCCACGGTCTGGCGCTGTCCTCCCGACAGGCTGGAGAGGGGGCGTTCGGCCAGATAACCAATTGAAAAACGGTCCAAAAGCGCCTCGATCCGGGCCATTTTCTCGGCTGTCCCCAGGCCCGAGCGCCCGCCCGCATGCAGCGCCACCAGCAGCCCTTCGAGCACGGTCAGGTCGGTGTGGCTCGGCAGGTTCTGTGGCATGTATCCCACCCGGTCCGACCGCTGTAGCGGGCCAAGCCGCGCGAGATCGTCGCCATCCAGAACCGCGTGGCCGCGATAGGGCAAGGATTGCGAAATCGCCCGGAGCAAGGTCGATTTCCCCGCCCCGTTCGGCCCCGCGAGGGCGATGAATTCACCGCGCTGAAACGGCGCGGCAGTGACCCCGCGCAGGATCGTCTTGTCCCGTCGCGACAGCACGATATCGCGCAATTCAAGTGTCATTGGCCAAGGCTCCCGCGGCGCAGGATCAACAGGAAGAACACCGGCAATCCGACCAGCGACGTGACGATCCCGATGGGCAGCAGGATGCCCGGCACCAGCATCTTGGACGCGATCGAGGCAAAGGACATCATCACCGCGCCGGTCAGCACCGAGGCGGGCAGCAGGAAGCGGTGATCCTCGCCCACGGCGAATCTGGCGATATGCGGCGCGGCGAGGCCGACAAAGCCGATCACCCCGGCAATCGACACCGCCGCCGCCGCCAGGAGGCTGACCCGGATCAGCGCCCATTTGCGCAGCCGGGCCACATCCACCCCGAACCCCTGTGCCTGTTCCGCCCCGAACCGCAGCGCGGTCAGCTTCCACGACGCCCGCACCGAGAAGGGCAGCACAAGGGCGAGCGTCAGCGCCACCAGCAGGATGCCCGGCCAGCGCGCGCCCGACAGGCTGCCCATGGTCCAGAATACCAGCTGCTGCAACGCGTCCGCCGAGGCGACGAACTGGACCAGCGCCAAGAGCGACCCGGCGGTGAAATTCAGCGCGATCCCGAACAGGATCACCACGGTCGGCCCGCCCGCCCGCGACCCGGCGGCTCCCTGGAGGATGGCCAGCGACAGCAGCGCAAAGACAAAGGCATTTGCCGTCACCGCCCAGGCGGCGGGCAGGCCCGGGAGGCTCCAGCCGAGGATGATGGCGATGCCCGCCCCCAAGGCGGCGGCCGAGGACACCCCCAGCGTGAACGGCTCGGCCAGCGGGTTTTCCAGAACCGTCTGCATCTCGGTCCCCGCAAGCGACAGCGCCGCCCCCACCAGCAGGGCCAGCACCGCAACCGGCAGTCGCACGCTCCACACGATGACCTCGGCCCCGCGTGATGGCTCGCCGGTGCCGCTCAGCACCCGCAGCACCTCGGCCAGCGGCAGGCCCGAGGGACCGACGACAATATCCGCCAGCACGCCGCACAGCGCCAGGACTCCCAGCCCCAGCACCAGCGCCCCGCGTCGCAGGTTGCGGTGCCGATGGGCGGCGAAATAGATGCGGGCCGGCGCGCTCACGGGGCGTCGATCCACCAGGTGCCGGCCACCGAAACCGGGGCAAACCGCTCCTGCATCTCGCGCAGGGTCGCGGCGGGGTCGAGATCGGCGAACAGCGTCGGGTGAAAGCGGCGGGCCAGATGTTCGATCAGGGCGATATGCATCGGCGAATCGTTGAACAGGTGCCAGAAGCCCATGGCGTTGCCCGTCTCGGTGGCGCGCAGATCGCGCAGCCCCGGTGCCGCAAGCAGCGCGGCGAAACTGTCCCGGGCCTCGGCCCGGTCGATCCCGGCCCCCAGCACCAGCCCGTCGCGTGCCCGCAGATGCGCGCCGCCCGAAGCCAGAAAGAAATCCGGGTCCATCGCGATCAGGTTCTCAAGCCCCACATTGCCCATGATCCCCGGCACCGCATCGGCCCCCAGGTTGTGGCCCCCGGCGGCGGTGACAAAATCGTGGAACACGCCGCCACCCACCGTGGCACAGCATTGATCCGGCGTGGCGTGAACCTGTACGAACACGTCCGGTCGCGGCGGATCGGCCTGTTCCAGCCTGTCGCGGATCGTCGCCAGATGGGTCTCGTAGTAATCGACAAGCGCCTCTGCCTTGTCGCCACCGCCGATCACCCGGGACAGGATCGAGATGCTTTTGGTTGTGTTTTCAAGGGGGTGGCTGAAGAAGTCGACAAAAATCACGGGGATGCCCGCGGCCTCAAGCTGCAATAGCGCCTGTTCGCTCCTGGGGTCGCGCGCGTCGATCAGCGACAGAACCACCAGGTCCGGGGCAAGGGCAATCGTGCTTTCGACCGAGAGGCGGCGATTGCCCGCTCCGACCGGCGCAATGTCATCGATGGCCGGGAATTTCGCGCGCAGCGCCGCCATGCGCGCCGGGTCCAGCGCCTTGTCCTGCCGCCAGCCGACAATGCGGCTCACCGGGTTGTCGTCGATCATGCCAAGCACGACAACGTGCCGCGCGTCGCCCAACACGATCCGGGTGGCCGGTGCCGCAAGTGTGACCTCGCGCCCGGTGATGTCGGTCACCGGGATGTCGGCCCCCGCCGCAACCGGCGCGATCAACAGCGCGGCGCACAGGATCGCGGACCGCAGAACAGGGTGAACAGTTAAACAGCCTAACATTGCAGCCCCTTGATATTGCGAGAAGAGTCTGACGGCGCTATGGGTTTGCAATGCCCCATTGGCCAATTGAAACGGTGTGACACAGGATGCCGGACCCCTTGCGACCCCGGATTGCCGACCTGCCGCCGGTCATCCCGGCGGTCAAGCTGGATCTGCCGCCCCATGCGGGGCGCAACAGCGAACACAGGATCCTGCGCGATCCCGGCCCGACCCATCGGGTCGAGGTGATCGACGCAAGCGACATCCCGCATCCCGCAGCCGGGCCGGGCGATGCGCCCTATCGGCTGTTCCGCGCGGTTCCGCTTGGCGGGGTGCCAGAGGGCGGGTGGCCGGTGCTTTACATGCTGGACGGCAACGCCGCCTTTGATTTCCTGAGCGCGGCGCTGCTGGCCACGGTGCCGGGGCTGGTGGTGATCGGTATCGGCCATGCCACCGATCAGCAGTTTGACCGCATCGGCCGTGCTCGCGACCTGGGGTTTCCCGGCCAGGGCACCGGGAGCCGGGGCGGAACACCGCCGGGGGGCGGTGCGCCCGCGTTCATTGCGCTGCTGCTCAACACGCTGCGCCAGCGTGCCGAGGCCGGATTGCCCATCGACGGCAACCGGCGCGGCATCTGGGGGCATTCGCTGGCCGGGTTGTTCGTGCTCAGGCTGATGCTGGGGCAGCCGGACAGTTTTGCGCGCTATGCGTCGATCAGCCCGTCGCTGTGGCTGGGCGGGGATGAGCTGTGGCGAATGCTCGATCAGGCCCCGCCGCAGGGTCCGCTGCGGCTCTATCTGGCCAGCGGCAACCGCGAGAAACGCACCGGCAGCGATGGGCCCGAGCCCACCGACGCGCCGGCGGCGTTCCATGCGCTGCTGGCGCGGTTGCGTCGATGCGAGGGGATCGGGATGTCGCATCAGATCTATGACGGCGCCCGGCATATCGCCAGCCTGCCGACCTCGCTTGGCCCGGTGCTGCGCTTTGCAGCGGTCTGAGCGGGGTCTCATGCCGGCTCGGCGATCGGCTGTGACAACAACGTGACATAGCGGCGAATGACCGGGGCCGCGATCAGGTCGGGATGGTGGCAATCCAGCTCCATCGCCTGCACCTGCCCGGCATAGGGTTTCCACAGTGCCGCGCTGCGGGTGCTGCCCGCCTGATCGCGCATCGCCGCGACATGGAACAGCGGCGCGCGCATCGGTGTTTCGCGATGTCGGCGCACCAGGTCATTGGTGGCCCGCACCGACCGGATGACCCCGCCCTGTACCGCGTCGGGCAGCTGCGCCAGCGCCTGACCCTCGGCGCGAAGAAACCCCATGATCGCGGCGGGCGTGTCGAGATCCCTGTGGGCATCCGGATCATAGCCGGCAATCGCCAGCAAGGCGCGCAGGGCCTGGCCCTCGTCCGGTTCCGGTTCGTTCCGCCAGCAGTCGGACGGGTAGGCATCGAGCAGCACAACGCGGTCGACACGCCGCCCGCGCCGCTCGGCCTCGGCCCCCATCGCCTGTGCGATGATCCCGCCCAGCGACCAGCCCAGGAACACCAGCGGCCCCTCGGGCGCAAGCGTCTCGGCGCGATCCACATAGGCGCGGGCCAGGGCCGCCAGGCTCTCGGGGCGCGACGCCTCCGGGTCCAGCAGCGGCGATTGCAGCCCGATCACCCCGCGATCCGGCAGGGCGGCGGCAAGGCTGCGATAGCACCAGGCCAGCCCGCCCGCCGGATGCACCGCAAAGATCGGCGGCGTGTTGTTCGGCGCGGCGGACAGGTGCAGGATCGGGCCAAGCCCGTCATTGCGCGCGGCGGCCTGTTCCAGGTGGCGAGCGATATCCGCCAGCACCGGACGTTCGAGCACCGCGCCGAAACCGGGGTTCTGGCCCAAGGCCTCTTCCAGCAACAGGCACAGGCGTACCGCGCGCAGGGAATCGCCGCCCGCCAGAAAGAAATCGGTTTCAACCGGCGGCGGCGCGGCAAGCTCCAGAACCTCGGCATAACAGCGTGCCACCAGCCGCTCCATATCGGACTGCGGCGCGCGCCCGGTGGCGGCCAACAGCGCATCCGGTTGCGGCAATGCCTTGCGGTCCAGCTTGCCGCTTGGGGTCAGGGGCAGCGCGTCCAGCATCACGATATGCGCGGGCACCATCGCCTGCGGCAGCCGTGTCATCAGCGCCTGCCGGATGTCGCTGGCCTGCGCCCCGTGGCGGGCCACCGCATAGGCGAGCAACCGCGCCCCCCCCGCCGCGTCGCCTTGCAGCGTCACCGCGACCTGTTCGGCAAGCCCGCTGTCGCGCATGGCCTGTTCCACCTCTGCCGGCTCGACGCGTACGCCGCGGATCTTGACCTGGTGATCGACGCGGCCAACAAAGGTCAATGCCCCGGACTCATCAGAGACCGCCAGATCGCCGGTGTCATACATTCGCCCGCCGGGGGTGAAGGGATCGGGCAGAAAGCGTTCGCGGGTCAGGTCGGGTTGGCCAAGATAGCCGCGCGCCAGTTGCCGCCCCGCGATAAAGAGCCGCCCCGGCACACCGTCGGGCACCGGCCGCCCGCCCCCGTCCAGCAGGTAGCAGCCGGTGTTCCAGACCGGCCGCCCGATCGGGATGCTGCCGCCGCCCTGCCCCTCGGGCCGCGCGGCGCGGAACGTGACATCCACCGCCGCCTCGGTCGGGCCATAGAGATTGTGCAATGCGCCCCGGATGCGTTGGTGAAACAGCTCAGCCAGCCGCCGGGGCAAGGCTTCGCCGCTGGCAAATACCCGTGGGATGGCCAGCCCGGCAGAGGCGGGCGAGGCTAGGAACAGCTCCAGCATCGAGGGCACGAAATGCATCGCCGTGATGGCATGGGCGCGGATCAGCCCCGCCAGCGCCACCGGGTCGCGATGGGCCTCGGGGGGCGCGACAACCAGCGTGGCCCCCGACAGCAGGGGCAGAAAGAATTCCCAGACCGAGACATCGAATGTCGCCGGGGTCTTTTGCAGGATACGGTCCTGCGGGCCGAACCCATAGTGATCGCGCATCCACAGCAACCGGTTGACGATCGCGTCATGTTCGATGACGACGCCCTTGGGCTTGCCGGTCGAACCCGAAGTAAAGAGAACATAGGCCGCATCCCGCGCGCCGCATGGCCGGGGCGTGGCCTCGGGGCCGTCGGCATGTACGCGCATCACAACCGCGCCGGCGGCGGCAAGACCGGGCTCTGCCAGGATGACGGCCGGGGCCGCGCGGGCGATCATGTCGGCGCGGCGCGCGCTCTGATCCTCGGGGTCGAGCGGCAGAAACGCCGCGCCCGAGCGCAGGATGCCGACCAGCGCCACGATCAGCCCGAGGCTGCGCGGCAGGGCCACGGCAACGATATCCCCCGGCCCGATCCCGCGCCCCGCAAGCCGCCGCGCCAGCGCCGCCGATTGCCGGTCGAGCGCGCGATAGCTCAGGGTCTGCGCGTCGAATGTCACCGCATCCGTATCCGGCGTGGCCGCCATCTGTGCCTCGATCAACGCCGTAAGGGTGGTTTCGGCAACCGGGTGGGCGGTGGCGTTGCGATCCACCACATGGCGGCGGGTTTCCGCGGGCGTCAGGGTCGGCACATCGGCCAGACAGCGGGCAGCGCAGGCATTGGCCAGAAACCGCACCAGCCGGGCGCAATGGGCCTCGGTTTCCGCCGCGTCGTACAGCGCATCGTTGCTGTCGACCTGCGCCAGCAATCCGGATTCGGGATCGCCGCGAAAACACAGGGTGATGTCATCGACCGACCCGGCGCTCAGGATTTGCAGCGTTGTGTCACAGCCGTGAAATCGCGGGCAGGCATCAAAGGGCAGGATGTTCACCAGCGGCCCCCACAGCCTGCGCCCCGCCCCGATCCGGCCCAGTTCGCGTTGCAAGGCTTCGCCGCGATAGCGACCATGACGGCGCATTGCCGCAAGGCGCGCCCCGGCGGCCGCCAGCCAATCGGCCAGCGGGGCCTGTTCCCGTAGCGTCAGGTGCAGCGGCAGCACGTTGACCTGGGTCGACGGCGTGCGGGCAATCCGGCCCATGCGGTTTTGCAGGGGAATGCCCAGAACCACGTCGCGCGCGCCGCCCGAGGCCACGCCCGGCAGGTGCCGCGCCACATAAGCCCCGGTCAGGGCGGTCAGAACATCGGTCCAGTTGCACCCCGCCGCCGCGGCCAGTTGCACAAGCGCCGCGCCGACATCGTCGGGCAGGCGCTGCTCGGCGCGGTGGAACCATCGCCCCGCGCCCCCTGCCGGGCCCCGGCTCATGCTCTCGACATCGGGCAGGTCGGCAAGCGCATTGTGCCAATAGCCCTGTTGCCGCGCGCGGGCGGGGGCATCGGCAAAGCGCGCATCCTCGTCAAGCGCGTTGCGATACGAGGTCAGCGGCGGCCCGGGTTCGGTCCCCGCGCATTGCGCGTTATAGAGCGCCGCGAGCCGTTGGGTCATGCTCACCATCGCCTGCCCGTCGGCGGCGACATGGTGGATGCGTTCGCTCAGGATGTGATGGTCCGGGGCCAGCCGCCACAGGGTAAACCCGGCAATCGGTCCGGTGCCGGGATCGGGCGGCGCGCCGCGGGCTTCGGCCAGAACCTGATCCTGAACCTCGCGGGCCGGGATGCCGGTGCGGTCCCGGATCACCAGCCGGGGCGCGCCCTCTGGCGCGATCCAGTGCTCCGGCCCCTGTGGCCCCTCTCGCAATCGCATCGACAGACAGTCGGCCTCGCGCCCCAGCTGTTCGACCGCCCGCGCCAGCAGGTCGGCCTCCAGAGGCCCGCGAACATGCAGAGCCTGGCCGGTCATCAGCATCGGATTGGCGCGGTCGCGCTGTTGGGCGAACCAGATACCTGCCTGCGCCTCGCAGAGCGGACGTGGGTGATGAAGGTCGTCTGTCACCCCTGCCCGCCCCGGATGATTGCCCAGAACTCGGCGAGGGTCTCGGCCTCGTATAGCCGCGCGGTGTCGAGCTCGGGCTGGGTCTCTTCCCATTGCATCAGCAGCCGCATGAAGCCGATGGAGTCCAGCCCCAGATCGCCCAGATGCGCGTCATCTGCGATCTCTGCCACCGGGATGTCGAGCGCTCCGGCAATGTCCCGGCGCATCTGATCGGGCGTGAGGCGCGTGGTCTGATCGGTCATTGGCTCTGTTCCTCCATGAGGACGCTGTCGCGCAGGGTGTCGCGCAGGTGGCGGCGGCTGATCTTGCCGACAGCGGTTGTTTCAAAGGTCGCGACAAAGCGGATCTCGTCGGGGATCTTGAAGGCGGCGATATCCAGCCCGCGCATGAATTTGCGGATTCCGGCGGCGGTGGGCGCGGCATCCGTGGGCTGGACAAAGGCGCAGGCCCGCTCGCCCAGATGCGCGTCGGGGATCGACACCACCACCACGTCGAACACCTCCGGATGGCGCAGGATCAGGTCCTCGATCTCTTCGGCCGAGATCTTTTCGCCCGAGCGGTTGATCTGGTCATTCGCGCGCCCCTGCACCACCAGGTGCCCGGATGGCAGGCGCAGAACGATGTCACCGGTGCGATAGAACCCGTCAGGCGTAAAGCTGCGGGCATTGGCGGCGGGGTCGTGGTAATAGCCCCGGATCGTGTAGGGCCCGCGCGTCAACAGGTTGCCGGGCTGGCCATCGGGCACCGGCTGGCCGGCGTCGTCCAGGATCAGGATCTCGTCATCCGGGCTGATCGGGCGGCCCTGGGTTTCGACCACGATCTCGTCGGGATCGTCGGCGCGGGTATAGTTCACAAGCCCCTCGGCCATGCCAAAGACCTGCTGCAACCGGCACCCCAGAAGAGGGGCAACCCGGCGGGCGCTTTCCGGCAGGAACTTGGCCCCGCCCACTTGCAGGGTTTGCAGGCTGGGAATATCGGGCCGGGCCTTTTCGGCGGCCTTGAGCCACAGCAGCGCCAGCGGCGGCACAAGGCCGGTGATGGTCACGCCCTCGTCGCGGATCAGGCGAAAGGCGACCTCGGGCAGCGGCACCGGGCACAGGACCACGCGCGCGCCGGCATGGAACGCGCCAAAGCAGCCCGGCGAGGACATGGTGAAATTATGCGCCAGCGGCAGCGCCGCCATGAACACGCTGTCTTGGGTCAGCCCGCAGATCGCGGCACTTTCGCGCAGGGAATAGATGTAATCGTCATGGGTGCGCGGGATGAGTTTGGGCAAGCCGGTGCTGCCCCCCGAAATCTGCAGAAAGGCCACCGATTGCGGATCGGGATCATCGGGCAGCGTCGCCGGATCGCCCGCGATATCCTGCATCGCCAGCGCCCCGTCAGGCGCGTCATGGGTGACGATGACATGGTCCAGCCCCGCCTGCCCGGCCTGGATCGCCAGCGCCATGGCGGCGTGATCGAACCGTTCGATGCTGGGTTGCGTGATGATCGCGCGCGCCCCGGACCTGGTGGCGAGATGCGACACCTCGCGGCGGCGATGCGCGGGCAGAGCGTAGACCGGGATCAGCCCGGCGGCAAACAGACCGAAGACCGCCGTAAAGAACTCGGGCACATTGCCGATCTGCACCAGCACCCGGTCGCCGGGCGCCAGACCCAGAGTCAGCAGCCCCGCCCCGAAGCGGCGGGCGCGGTCGTTGAACGCAGCATAGCTCCAGCGGGTGTCGCCCGCGACGATGGCGATGCGGTCGGGATGTGCCTCGGCCCGCTCGCGCAGCAGCCGGGGAAAGGTCTCGGCGCGCCAGTATCCGCGCTCGCGATAGCGGGTGACGAAATCTTGCGGCCAGGTCTGTGTCGGTGTGGTCATAGCGGTCTGATCTTGGTGGCGGGCTGCCCGCCCGTGGCGGAGCGGGCAGCCGGGCCGGGGTTACTCGGCGGCCGAGATGCGGGTGATCTTGTTGCCCAGCGATGCATCCGCCCCGCGCCGCGCCATGTGCACGACAAAGACGTTGCCCATGTCATCGCGCGTCAGGTGGTTGGGCAGAGAGCCGGTCGGCAGGTTGGCAAGGATTTCGCCCTCGGGCGACAGCACGACCACGTGATCGGCGCTGCGCACGGTGACAAAGACATTGCCACTTTGGGGTTCGACCACCGCGTTCAGCGGTTTCGCCCCGACATTCACCTGCCGCAGCACTTCGCCGCTCTGCACGTCGATCACCGAGACGATGTCATTGTTCTGGCCAACCGCATAGGCGCGGGTGCCGTCATCATTCACCGCGATGCCGATGGTGTTCTTTGATCCCGGAACCGGGAAACCGCCCGATTGCGTGCCGGTGGCAAGGTCGATCACCGCGACTTCATCCGACCCGAGGCTGGCGACAAACAGCTTGCCCGCCCCGGCGGCCAGCGACAGCCCCGCCGCGCCAAAGGTCTCGCCGCGCCGCGCCGAGCCCGGCTCGATCGTCGGCAGCTCTTGCAGCGTTTGGCTGTCGAACACATGCACCTTGGGCGTGAAGGTCGCGGTCACATAGACCTTGCCCCCATGCGCCACCACGTCGCGCGGGTGGCTGACCAGGCCGGCATCGAATTGCTTGATCAGGCTCAGGTCGTTGGCGTCATAGACCGCAACCGTGTCCTGGTGGGTGTTGGACACCCAGATCTGCCCGGCCTCTTCGTCGATACCGATGCCGTGCACGGCAAAATGCCCCATGTCGCGCCCGTCGCGTTCCGGCGCGGGGCCGGGCTGGGCCTTGGCGATCACCTCGAGCGTCTCGGGGTCGATCTTGGCCACGTAGGTTTCGGTGATCGGCGGGCGGCCTTCGGAAGCGGCGATATAGAGCGCGCCATTGCCATAGACCACCTGGTAGGGCCGCTTGAGCGTCGCCGCCGAGGTGACGTCATAGGCATCAAGACCGGTCTCGGCGAGCACCGCCGAGACGGTCAGGTCAAAGGTCGTCGCATAGGGCGCGTCGCCGCCCAGTTCGGCAACCACCGGATACATGCCCGGATTGGCGGTGTCCGGGATCGCCAGGCTGGCGCGCAGGCTGCCTTTGTCATCGGCCATGAACGGTTCGCCGCCATTCAATGCCTCGCCGTTCTGGCGCAGAAAGACCGGCTGGTTCGGCTGGAACCCGCGCCCCATCAGCATCGCCTCGCCCCCCGGCACAACCGCGGTCTGGTCGGGGCCAAAGACGCGGATACCGCCGTCAAAACCGCCCACGGCGGTAAAGGGGTCGGCGATGGACATGCTGCTGGTGGCCATCAGGAAGGCCGAGACCGCCAATCCCCGCAAGATCCGCCGGGTCGCGGACGCTGTGCTGTTACTCATCTGTCGTGTCCTTTGATGCGGGATCTGCATCCCGGTGTGTTTCTGGCTGTGGCACGGGTTCGCCATGGCTGTTCATGCTTTCAACGTAGCGCCGCCATCGACATAGAGATCGGCCATCGTCACGTGCCCGGCCTCTGTGGACAGCAGGAACATCGCGCTGGCGGCAATGTCGCCGGGCGTCGCGAGCTTGCCCAGCGGAATGCCGGTCTTGTAGGTTTCAAGGCTGCCGGCGATGACCGATTGCGCCCCGTGGGCATCGGCCCACATGCCGGTCTGCATCGGTGTCAGGGTCGAGCCGGGCGCCACGATATTGCAGCGGATGCCATGGGGTGCCAATTCCAGCCCGAGACAGCGCATATGCATGTGCAGCGCGGCCTTGCTGGCGGGATAGGCCCCCATGCCAAGCCGCGGAACATCCGCCGAATTCGACCCGACGGCAACAATCGCCCCCTGCCGCCGGGGCATCATCGCCCGCGCCAGCGCGGCGGTGACATGAAACGCCCCGGTCAGGTTCACATCGATCACCCGCCGCCATTGGTCAGGGCTGGTGTCCAGGATCGCGCCGCCGGCCAGGATGCCCGAGGCCACGACACCGTGATGCAGCGGCCCGACGGTCTTTTCCGCCTCGGCCACGGTGGCGGCCACCGCGTCGGCATCGGTCACGTCCAGCGCCCGCCAGATGATGCCGGATGCATCGCCCTCCGCCGCCAGGGCATCGGGCAGATCGGTGGCAAAGACCCGTGCGCCGGCCCCGGCCAGCGCCTCGGCGATCGCGCGACCAATGCCCCCCGCCGCGCCGGTGACAAAGGCCCCGCGCCCGTCAAACCCGGTCAGCTTCATGTCGGTCCCCCCTGAAACGCGGCGATCACATCCGCGGTGCCCAGAACAGCGCCGGAACAATCCGCCACCCAGTCCAGCGCCATGCGGTGCCTGGCCTCGGAGAAATCCGCCACCGCGTCGGCAACCAGAAATGGTTCGATGTCGCGCTGGAACGCGTCGGTGGCGGTCGCGAGACAGCCGATATGGGCGTAGATGCCCGTCACCAGCAGCTGGTCGCGGCCCCGGGCGCGCATCAGGTGGTGCAGGTTGGACCGCTGAAACGCGCTGTAGCGATGTTTGACCAGCTGGATGTCGCCCTCTTCGGGGCCGAGCATGTCGATGATCTCTTCGTGTTCGGGGATGGCGCGCATCCCCGGCCCCCAGAGGTCTTTTTGCAGCCCGCGATCCGCCGCCAGCTGGTTGCCCTTTTGCGCGGTATAGAACACCGGCATCCCGGCGGCGCGGGCGCGCGAGGCGATCGCGGCGATGTTCAACGCCACCGCCCGCAGCAGCGACCCGTCGCGCCGCAGCGCATCCTCGCCATAGGCGGCACAGAAATAGCGCTGCATGTCATGGATCAAGAGCGCGGCGCGCCCGGTGGACAGCACAAAGGGCGCCCGTGCCCTGGGCAGGTCGGCGGGCCGTGGCAGCGGGTAATCGGTGATCTTGGGAAGGGCCATGAACTGTCCTCGCGCTTACATGATGCCGGAAATGCCAAGCGCCTGCCGCATGGCGAGAAACTTGGCCGCGGTCTCGGCGATTTCCTGTTGGGGCACCGAATCGTCAACGATCCCGGCCCCGGCGAACAATTGTGCCCGCCGCCCTTCGATGATTGCGCAGCGCAGCGTCACGTGCCAGTCGCCATTGTTGCGATCATCCACCCACCCGATTGTCCCGGCATAGAAATCCCGGTCAAACGGCTCGGCCCGCCGGATTTCGGCCAGCGCCGGTTCCAGCGGCGCACCGGCGACGGCCGGGGTCGGATGCAGCGCGTGCAGCAGCCCCAGACAGGGCGTGTCGGCATCGCGCAGCACCCCGGAAATCCGGGTGCCCAGATGCCACATCGACCGGGTCCGCATCAGTTCGGGGCGCGCCGGCGTGTCCAGGTTCCGGCAATGGGGCGCGAGAATGTCGTGAATGTACTCAACGACGATCCGGTGTTCGATCTTGTCCTTGTCCGAGCGCAGCAGCGCCGCCCCCGCCTCCGCATCGGCACCGCTGTCGGGCAGGCGGCGCGCCGATCCGGCCAGCGGCGTGGACAGCACATCGCCCCCCCGTTTTTTCAGCAGCCGCTCGGGCGTGGCCCCCACCAACCACCGCGTGTCACCCATGCCACCGGCGAGCGGCAGGCAATAACACAGCACGTTCGGATCGTCCGAGAGCAGCAGCGCAACCTGCATCGGGTCGATCGGCGTATCGGTTTCGAAAATCAGCGACCGCGCCAGCACCACCTTGTGCAGCGGGTTGCCCGGATCCGAGACCAGCGCCGCAACGCGGGCCACCTCGCGCCCATATTGTGCGCGGGCAGGCAGTCGTTGCAGGCCGATGTCCCGGGTACCCTGCGCCAACGGGAGGGCGGGCCGGGCCGCCGGCGTGGTGGCACAGAGATAGCCGGGCTGGTCGCGATCAAACGGAAAAGCTCCGAACTGGCGTCCGGAGATCGGTTGACGTGTCAGGCTTGCCAGCGGTCCGGACGTGACGCCGGCAATCTCGCCAAACGCCTCGCCCAGCAGCAGCGGCCGATCCCGCAGGGCGGCGTCGATCTCGGGGGGGCGCGAAATACGGTCTTGGGCTAGCATTTGGGGCACCTTGGAAAATCCATTGGCCAAATGGCTTGGCGTGGTTTGCGTGGGCCGGCGGGCGGGCGTATTGGCGCGCCCGCCGGGGTTGCGATCCGATGGGGATCAGAACGTATAGTTCAGCGACAGGCTGACCGAACGTCCCGGCTCGGCAAACAGGAAGTCATCATCCGCATCCCGCGACTGGCGCGAGAAATACTGTTCGTTGAACAGGTTATCGACACCAAGCCGGATATTGAGCGCCTCGTTGCCCGGCGGTGTGTAGGACGCGAACAGGTTGACCACCTGATAGGCCGGAAGGGTCTGGTCCGCGATGTCATAGTCCAGCGCCGCCTCGACAAAGCCGCCGACGACCAGCCCGTTGTCAAAATCATAGCTGCCGCGCAGCACCAGGATCTGACCCACCGGCGCACCCGAGTAATCGGCATAGCCCGCCAGCAGATCGCCATTCTCGCGCACATCGGCGTCGGTATAGCTCAGCGAGACAACCCCGCGCTGGAAGCGATAGCCGATATCCGCGTCCCAGCCCTTGGTTTCCAGGGTCTCACCGGCCAGTTCACGGGCCCGGGTGTTGCCGGCATCCTCGATCTTGGTGCGGAAGGCGTGAACGCCACCATAGAATCCGTTGGGCAGCGCCATGTTGAAACCAACCCGGTAATTGTCCGAGGTTTCCGCGTCGCCATCGGTATAGGCCGCCGCGTTGGTCAGCGTCGCGGTTTCACCAAAGTCGTAACCGCCGAACACATGCGACACACCCGCATCCAGGGTCAGCCAGTGGTTCGCGTCATACTCGGCATAGAGGTTGGCGCTATAGCCGTCATCCTTGCGGGAAAAGCCGGAATCCGCCTGCCCGGTGAATTCGGTCCAGTCATAGCGCAAACCACCCGCCACCCGCAGCCGGTCGGTGATGTCGGCATTGGCCTGTACGAAGAGGCCGGTGTTCTTCATCTTTTCGCCGACCTGGTTCCCGTTGTTATAGCTGGACGCGTCGAGGTAATCGAAACCGAAACGCACTTCGCCGCCGGCAATGGCTACCTTGTTCTGCACCTTGAGCGTGGTGTTCTTGGTGGTCACGTCAACATTGCTGAGGGTGGCGGTCGCGGGATCGGCGCGGCGTTCCTGGAACTGGTCTTCCTGGGTATGGGTCAGGCGGAATTCAGGGTTGAAGAACCCTTCGACCAGATCATCGGTGTATTCCAGCGTATAGGTATTGGTGGTGTTCTTGTTCGGAATGGCGTTCAGCCCGCCGCCGAAACCGAAATTGATGTCGCTGCGGATGTTCCGGTCGGCCTTGTCTTCGTAATAGGTGGTCGAAAACGCCAGCCGCCGGCCCTCGCCCATGTCATAACCCAGCTTGGCCAGAGCGGAGTTCACCCCGGTGCCGGTAAAGGGAACGGTATTGCCGTCGCCGTCTTCCCAATTGTTGCCGTCGGCGGTGCTCAGGTACAGCAGATAGTCGAAGTTTTCGGCGCGGCCGTAAACCGAGCCCTCATAGGTCATGACATCGCCATTGCTTTCATAGCGGATCCCGGCAAAGCCGCCGAAATCGTCATCCGCGTCAAGCATGTCCGCCGCGTCGATGGTGGTAAAGACCAGCGCGCCCGCTGTGGCAAAGGGGCCGATATCGGCCGGGGTGATGCCGGCATAGACATCGACCTGTTCAAACAGGCGCGGGTTGATGCCGCCCGGCCCGCCATGGTGCCAGACCTGGCTGCCCACCGGCGCGCCGTCGACCGTGACGCTGGCCGAGTTGGTTTCCAGGCCGTTGATGAAAATCCGGGTTCCCGAAACGCTGGTGCCGCTGGTCTGAACGTTGGTGACCGACTGGAACAGGGTCGACGCGGTGTTGGCACCGGTATCCGCGATGTCATCCGCGGTGATGGTTTCGGCGACTTCCTCGTCGGTTTCGACGCCCTGATCCAGAACGAGAGCGCCAAGGTCTACGGGGTTGGTTTCTTGTGCATAAAGCGGGCTGACGGCCAGAATCGTGGTGGATGCCAACCAAATAGATACTCTAGCCATGCCAGAATTCTCCAATTGATAGATGTATGGATTTGGCTAGCAAATATCGGGGATCTGCATGGCTGAACGGAACCGGGGTTCGTCTTCGGCGGGTTCCTAAGTAGTTTAGTCGGAATTGGCAACCCACAAATATTCCCAACCGCCATAAGGCGTTGCGGAATAGTTGACAAACTTAGTCTGATTTACTACGAGGCCCCCATCCCGCCAGGCGGGGTGAAAAAATCAACGCACAAGCCCGCTCCACAGCCAGCCAATCGATGCGTCGCGCATATAAGGGACGAACTTGTGAATACCCCTACGATTCGGCGCGGCCCTTTGGCTGCCCCCTCTTGTGACCACCGGCGCGATCACCGGCTTGGCGGCGAGCCGCCGGCGGCGATTCCCGGCGCGCGGATGCGGGCCTTGATGCAGACACCAGGAGCACCCCGGCAAATGAAACCTCTCCCTCGCAAGACCGCCTGTCACCTGGCGGTGTCGCTGGCCTGTGCGCTCGCGGCGCTGACCGGCAGCCAATCGCTGGCCCAGGACACCGCCGCCGCCCCGGCGCTGGCCATCGAACTCAACAGCGCGGACCAGCAGGACAATGCCTGCCGGCTGACCTTTGTGGCCCATAATGGCCTGGGGGCCGACCTGGAGACGGCGGTGTTCGAAACCGTGCTGTTCTCGACCGATGGGGCGGTGCTCAAGCTGACCCTGTTCGATTTCCAGGCGCTGCCCACCGGTCGCCCGCGGGTGCGCCAATTTGACGTGCCGGGCGCGCAATGCGCAGCGATCGGCCAGGTCCTGATCAACGGTGTGCATAAATGCAGCGGCGACGGCATCGCCAACACCGATTGCACTGCAGCGCTGCAAACCAAAACCCGCACGGACATCGAGGTGATGGGATGAGCTTGATCCAACATGCCATTGGCGCAGTTGAGAATTTTGTCGATCTGGGCGGCCCGGTTGTGGGTATCCTGCTCGGATTGTCGGTGCTGGCTTTTGCGGTGATCATCTTCAAGTTCTGGCAATTCCACGCGGCGGGTGTCGGGCGGCGCGGAGCGTTGAACGAGGCGCTTGTGCATTGGGATGCCGGCTCCGAAGCCGCCGCGCGCGGCGCGATCAAGCGCAGCCCTAACCATCTGGGTCCGCTGCTGGTCGAGGCGATGAACGCCTCGGCGACCGACAATGACCGGGCGATGCTGGCCGAGCGGCTGAACGCCCGCGCCGAAGCCCAGCTGGCCCGGCTGGAAAGCACCTTTCGCCTGCTGGACAGCGTGGCGCAGATCGCGCCGTTGCTGGGCCTGTTCGGCACCGTGCTGGGGATGATCGAGGCGTTCCAGAAATTGCAGGGCGCGGGATCTTCGGTTGATCCGTCGCTGCTGGCGGGCGGTATCTGGGTGGCGCTGATGACCACGGCGGTGGGGCTGGCGGTGGCGATGCCCACGTCGCTGATCCTGACCTTTCTGGAATCCCGCGTGGCGCGTGAACGCACCTTTATCGACAAGGCGCTGCAAATGATCCTCTGCCCCGGCGAATTCGACGAGCCCCGGACACAGCGCCCGGTTGCCGTTGGCGGACAGGCCCATGCGCACTAGGGGCAAGAGCTTTCGCAGCCGCCGGATGTCGATGACGTCGCTGATCGACATCATCTTTCTGTTGCTGCTGTTTTTCATGCTAAGCTCGACCTTTACGCGATTTGCCGAGGTCGAGCTGCTGAGTGCGGCGTCGGGCGTTTCGGTGCCCGGCACGCCGCCGCTCTTTCTGCGGATAACGCCCGAGGACATGACATTGAACGGTCAGCCGGTGCTGCTCGACGATCTCGCGGCGACCCTGTCCGGGAAAACCGCGACCGCCACAGACGCGGGACAATTGCTGCTGATCAGCCCGGCGGGCGAGGTGTCGTCACAGGGGCTGGTTGACGTGTTGACCCGGTTGCGCCCGGTGGCGCAATTATCGGTTCGGGTTCTGGGGGCGGGCTGATGCGGCGTCGTGTCATCACCAAACGCCCGCCCGAGCCGACCATTGCGCTGATCAATATCGTCTTTCTGATGCTGATCTTTTTCCTGATCGCGGGCAGCCTCGCGCCGCCGCTGGACCCCGACCTGAAACTGGTCTCGACCAGCGATCTGGACGGGCGCGAGCCGCCGGATGCGCTGGTGATCACGGCCGAGGGGCGTAGCCTCTATCGCGGTCAGGAGGTCTCGCCCGAGACCTACATCGCCGAGGTCGCCGGGGAGCAGGAAGCCCCGGAAATCCGCATCGTGCCGGACCGTGACCTGCCGGTCGAGACGTTGCTGACGGTCGGGCGCGCCCTGCAAGAGGCAGGAGCGGCGAAACTCTTTGTGGTGACGGAACGGGGGCTGGAATGACACCTAACCTGAAATATGCCGCCGGGCTGGCGCTGACCGCGTCGATCGGCGCGCATCTGGCCGGGTTCGGCATGACCGCGGGCCCGGAACCCACCCGGATCCAGGGCGGCGCGCCGCAGACCGTGGCGATGCTCGGCAACAGCCTGGCAAATATGGTCGAGTCGGTGACGCAGCCGGTTGAAACCCCGGATCCGCTGACCCCCAAGACGCCGGTTGCGCCGGATCAGGTGGCGAACGCGCCGGTGCCGGAACTGCCCCCGGCGCGGTCCGATGACATTGCCGCCCTGCCGGTGGGAACCGTGCAGGCCCCGATCACCGCGCTGCCGGTTGCACAGGCCAGCCCCGAAGCCGTACCCCCGACAAGGCTCGCGGCGCTGAGGGCGGTTGAGCCGACCCCCGCCAAGCCGGTTGAAACCGCCGAGCCGGTCAAGGTCACGCCCGAGACCATCACGTCAAGCGAACCGGTCGAGCAGCGCCCGCCGCGCAAGACGACCACCCGGCCGGACCCCCCGAAAAAGGCCGAACCGCGCAAGGAGCCGACCCGCACCGCCAAGGCCCCGAGCGCCCCCGCCGCGCGCAAGGGCCAGGCCGATGGCCGCGCCGATGCCAAGGCGTCGCAAAGCGCAAAGACCAGCGGCAAGTCAAAGGCGGCGGGCAATGCCACCGTGTCGAACTATCCGGGCAAGGTGATGCGCAAGATCCAGCGCACCCGCCAGGAACGGGCCGGTGCGCGCGGCACCGCAACCGTCGCATTCCGCATCACCGCGTCTGGCGGGGTGACGTCGCTGCGCATCCAGAAGAGTTCCGGCTCGGCCAAGATCGACCAGATCGCCCTGCGCCACATCCAGCGCGCCGCGCCCTTCCCGCCGCCGCCCAGCGGGGCCCGCACGAGCTTTAACCTCGAAATCGTCAGCAAGGGGTGATCGGCGGCCCGGATGGGTGTCGCTCAGTCCGGGCTCAGTCCGCGCTCGGTCCGGGCTCAGTCCAGCCGGGCGGCCCGCTGCGCTTGCAGCCAGGCCGATTGTCGCAGCGCCGAATAGCGGTCGATGGCCACTGCCGCCAGCAGCACGCTGCCCCGCACGATGTCATAGATATAGGGCGAGGCATTCAGCAGGTTCAGCCCGTTGTCGATCAGCACCAGGAACACCGCCCCGATGAACGAGCCGATCACCGTGCCCGAACCGCCGGTCAGCTTGGTTCCGCCCAGGATCACCGCGGCGATGACGGTGAATTCGATACCGATGCCGATGCCGGATTGCAGCCCGCCGACCCGTGCCAGCAGGATCAGCGCGGCGATGCCCGTGACAAGGCCGCTGAGCGCATAGACAGCGATGGTGACGCGATCGACCGGCAGGTTGGTTTCGCGCGCCGAACGGGCGGAATTGCCGATGGCACGGGCATAGACCCCGAACCGTGTGCGGTTGAGCAGGTAGACCCCGATCACCAGCACCGCCAGCAGGATCAGGATCGGGATCGGTATGCCCAGCAGCCGGCCATTGCCCAACGTCCCCATTTCACGCGGCACCGGGATGTTCTGGGCGCCGGTCAGGTGGATCGCCGCGCCGCGATAGATCGAAAACGTCGCCAGCGTGGTGATCAGCGGCGACATCGCAAAGCGCACCGCCAGCACGCCGTTCAACGCCCCCAGCACCGTCGCACAACCGATTGCCCCAAGGAACGCAATGGCATAGCTCTGGGTGTCCAGCATCAGCTGCGCGAACAGCGCCGAGGTCACGAACAGGATCGCCCCGACGGAAATGTCGATCCCGGCGGTCATGATGATAAAGGTCATGCCCACCGCCATGATCGCGGTGACGCTGGACTGTACGAGGATCGCCTGCAGGTTCGACAGGGTCAGAAAGGCCGGAGACACCGCCGACAGCACCCCGCCCAGCACGATGGTGGCCAGCGCGATGGCGATCCATTTCTGACGTGACATCAGGGCCCGAAGCCGGGGGGGTGTCATCAGGTTTGCCTTTCCGCCGAGCTGGCCGCCAGGGAGATGATCCTGACGCTGTCATAATCGGGCCGCCGGAATTCGCCAACGATGCGCCCCTTGCGCATGACCGCGATGCGATGGGTGACATGCAGCAATTCGGGCAAGTCCGAGGAGACGATCACGATGGCCTTGCCCCGGCGGGCTAGATCGACAATGGCGGCGTGAATGTCGAACTTGGCACCGATATCCACGCCCTTGGTCGGTTCATCCAGGATCAGGATCTCGGGATCGGTGGCCAGCGCGCGGCCGAGCAGAACCTTTTGCTGATTGCCGCCCGACAGGTCGTCCACCGGGTTTTCGATATCGGGCAGCGCCACGTTCATTTCACCGGCCAGCCTGCGCGCCGCGTCCCGTTCGCCGCGAAAACCCAGCCCCGGCAGGTGCCGCCGCACAAAGCGCGCAATCGACAGGGCCGACAGGTTCTCGCGCACGGGCCGGTTCAGGAACAGCCCGTCGCCGCGCCGGTCCTCGGTGACATAGCACAGGCCGCGCGCCTTCATCGCGGCGACGCTGCGGGTCGCGGGCTGGCCATCGATGCGCAGCTCGCCGGTGGCCGGGCGCAGGCCATAGACCGCCTGCGCCAGTTCGGTGCGCCCGGCCCCCATCAGCCCGGAGATGCCCAGGATCTCGCCCCGGTGAACGGTCAGATCGATGTCGCGGAAATCGGGCGATGACAGGTTGCGCAGTTCAAGCGCGGGCGTGTCGGTCGGCGGCGCGGGTTCGATCCGCGCGTCTTCGAGCGTACGCCCGACCATCAGCTCTTCGAGCCGGCGCTGTGACATCCCGGCCAGCCGGCCCTGTGCCACCTGCCGGCCATCGCGCAGCACCACGAAACTGTCGCAGACCCGATAGATCTCGTCCATGAAATGCGAAATGAACAGGATGGCCAGCCCCCGCGCCCGCAGCTTGTCGATGATCGCAAAGAGCTTGTCACGCTCAACCGCGGTCAAAGAGGTGGTCGGTTCATCCAGGATCAGCACCTTGCCCGCATGCAGCAGCGCCTTGGCGATCTCGACGATCTGCTGCTTGCCCGCGCCCAGGGTTTCAACCAGCGCCTGCGGGTCGATCCGGATACCGAGGAAGTCGATCTGTTCACGGGCCCGCTGTTCTGCCCGCGCCCAGTCGACCCGCGCGGCATGGCCGGGCAGGTCCGCGATGCAGATATTCTGGGTCACGGTCAGCGACCCGAACAGCGACAGTTCCTGATGCACCGCCGAAATGCCGTGCCGCCTGCGATCCACCCGTTCGACCGGCTGGCCGTCGACATGGATCTCGCCGTCGCTGGGGGTCAGCAATCCGCACAGCATGTTCTTGGTGGTCGACTTGCCCGCGCCGTTCTCGCCGACCAGCGCCAGAACCTCGCCCGGCATCAGGTCAAAGGTGACGCCGCTTACCACGGTCTTGCCGCCAAAGGACTTGGCCAGCCCGCGCACCGACACCACGGGTGTTGGCGGCGCGCTCACCGCTCGCGCCCCGTGCCGATCCGCATCGCCAGCCAGGTGCCCAGAAAGATCAGCACCCCCTGCACGATGAGCTGGTCGTAAAACGGGATCCCCATGAGGTTCAGCCCATTGGTCATCATCGCCAGGATCGCCACCCCCATCAGCGTGCGTTCGATGGAACCGCTGCCGCCGGTCATTGACGTCCCGCCCAGCACGACGGCCCCGATGATGATCAGCAGCAGCGTGTCGCCGACACCGGGGATGGCATTGCCGAGATTGGCGATCGAGATGAACCCGGCCACCCCCGCCAGCCCGCCCGCCACGAGATAGACGCTGAAATCGACAAGGCGCACGTTGATGCCGGCAAACCGCGCGGCCTCGTGGTTGGAACCCACCAGCATTACCTGCCGGCCCCAGTCGGTCTGGCCCATGGCCAACGCCCCAAGGACCACGATGATCAGCGCGATCACCGTGACCGCCGGGATGCCCAGCCAGAGCATGAAGCCGAAATCCAGCATCCAATAGGGCGTGCCCTTGACCGCGATGCCCTGGCTGAGAACAAAGGCGATACCGCGGGCGATCAGCTGGGTTGCCATGGTGGTGATGAACGGGGTCAGCCGGCAATACCCGATCAGCACCCCGTTGAGCGCGCCAAAGACCAGCCCCGAGGCCAGCGCGGTAAGCCCCCCGATCGCGACGCTGCCGGTCTGGGCCATGGCCAGCCCCGAGAGCACCGCGCTGGCGCTGATCACGGTCGAGATCGACAGGTCGATGCCCCCGGCAAGGAACACGATGGTCATGCCGATCGCCGCGATCAGAACCACCGCGTTGGCGCCCAGCATTGCCTCGATATTGCCGCCCGTCAGGAAATAGGGCGACAGCACCGAGAACCCGACGCCCAGCACCGCGATCATCGCCAGTGCCGGATAGGTTTTCAACAGGGATACAGGTGTCGACACGGGGGCCTCAATCGCGGTTCATCTTGTCGGCCCGGCCTTTGGCCCCGGCTATTTCGGCGCGCCCCAGATCCGGTCGGCATTCGCCTCGGCATCGGCGGCGGTATACAGCGCGCCGCCCACATAATTGGTCCGTTCGACCTCATCACCCGCGAGGATGCTGGCAACCAGGTCCACCGCCTTGCGGCCCGTGGCCTCGGTTCCCATCACCACAAAGGCGTCGGCGGTGCCCGACAGGACCGCCTGGTAGCCGTCGTTGGACCCGTTGACGCCGGTGACGACCACATGGTCCGCGTCGCCCGCCGGAACCAGCTTGCCCAGATCCGCGAGCACGGTTTCAACCGCCGGGATGTGGGTGTCGGTGGCGGCAAACACCGCGGCCACCTCGGGATTGGCCTGCAACGCGTTCTGGGTGCCCGACAGCGCGCGCGCGGAATCCCAGTCGGTGGGAACCTCGATCAGCTTGACCTCGCCCAGCGATGCCAGCCCCTCGCGAAAGCCCTTGGAACGGTCGATCCCGTTCTGGTCGTTCAGCGCGCCGATCAATTCGACAATGGTCACAGGACCGTCGCGCCCGGCCAGCGCCTTGGCGGTGTATTCCCCCGCCAGCCGCCCGTCGATCAGCGAATCCGGTCCGACAAAGGCCATGACGACACGGCTGTCGGGCAGGTCGCGGTCATAGGCAACAACCGGGATATTGGCGCGTTTGGCGGCGACCAGCGCCCGCTCGATGGTGTTCTGATCCACGGCGCAGACCAGGATCGCATCGACACCTTGCGAGATCAGCGATTGGATCTGGGCGTTCTGTTGTTGCGCGTCGCCGTCGGCGACCACTTCGATCACGTCATAGCCGCGATCCGCCGCCCCGGCCTTGATCCCGTCATTCACCGCCACCCGGCTTTCGAACAGCTGGTCCACCGACAGGCCGATGGTGATGTCACTGGCCAGCGCCGGGCCGGACCAGATCATGGCAGCGGTGGCGATGGCCCCCAGGAATTTCCTCATTTCTCGCTCTCCTCCAAGCATGTGGGCCGGGATCGCACCCGGTTCCAGTTAAGCAAGGAATTTTGATATGTGCAAGTAACTTTCGCACATGCCTGCCCTGCCCGCTCACCCGGCTGTGCCCAGGGCGAATTCCGTGGCGATCGCGTCGCCCTGCGCGTTCAACCGGGGGCCATAGGGGCGGATTTCCGGCCGCTGGTGGTCGATGGACAAGGGCGGCCTGAGGAAATGCACCGGTGATCCGCCCTCGCCGGAATAGGTCGCCACCATGTCCAGCGCGCGAAAGGTCTCGGACCGCATCAGCTCGTCCCAGGTCAGGACCCGGGCGCACCAGACGCCCCTGGCTCCCAGATGCCGTTCCCAATGGCGCGCGTCGTGATGGCGCAATCGTTCGGCGATCATTGCCCTGATCCGTTCGCGCGCGGCAAAGCCCGCGCCGGGCCGTTCCGAGATGGTCGCCAGCTCCGGCATCTGCAACAACTCGGCCAGCGTGTCGAGCGGGGTCATGGCCAGGGCGAGCTGTCCGTCGGCGGTGTCATAGACCCCGTAAGGCGCGCCCAAATAGACATGCGCCGACCCCTGCGCGGCACGTTCCGGGGGCGCGTGATTGCTGTTCAGATAGGTGGTGAGAAACTCGAACTGGGCATCCGCGAGGCATTCCAGCAGGCTGGTTTCCACATATGCGCCAATGCCTTGCGTGGCTTTCCTGAAGAGCGCGGCCAGCAACCCCTGGGCCAGCGTCGCCCCGGCGAGCATATCCGCGAGCGGCAGCCCGACCGGCACCGGCCCCGATGCGCGGTTGCCGCTCAGCCACATCAGCCCGGAGCGCGCCTGCGCCAGCAGGTCCTGGCCGGGCAGGTCGCGCCACGGACCGTCGCGCCCATAGCCGGAGATCGAGCCATAGACCACACCGGGATTGCGCGCGCGGATGGTGTCATGATCCAGCCCCAGCCGTTCGATCACACCGGGGCGAAAGTTCTGGATGACGATGTCGGCCCGCGCCGCAAGCTGCCGGGCGGCGGCGATCCCGCGGGGCGTCTTGAGGTCAAGGGTGATGCTTTCCTTGCCGCGGTTGATGGCGTGAAACAGGGTTGAATCGCCGTCATCCAGCAGGGTCTCGGTCAGGTAGAGCCGTCGGCACAGGTCGCCGCCGCGCGGGTTCTCGACCTTGATCACCCGTGCCCCGAGATCCTGTAACCGCAGGGCCGCGAACGGGCCGGCGAGGAACTGGCTGAAATCGGCGATCACGATGCCCGCCAGCGGCAGGGTCACGTGGCTGCCGGCGTTGCAAGAGTGGCCCGAAGCCGGGCGGTGTCGGCACCAAGGCGCGGCGCGGCGCGCGTTGCACCCGGCGCGCGCCCGTCAATGCGCAGCGGGCAACGGGTGGTTTCGGCGGTGGCCCCGGCAGGTGTCACGATGGTCTGGACCAGGTCCGCCGCCCTGAACCCGTCAGAGGCGACAAAACCGGCCCAGTCCTGCACCGGGGCACACCAGACACCCGCGGGTTCGAGCCGGTCCAGCCAATGGCCGGTGGGGTGCGCGGCGATGGTTTCGCCGATGATCGCCTTGATCTCGTTCAGCCGGGAAAACGCCTCGTGCTGCGAAAACCCGGCGATGCGCGCATCCCCCAGCAGCTCGGCAAGCCGCAACAGCGGTGTCATCGCCAGCGCCAGAAACCCGTCCGCCGTGCGATACAGCCCATAAGGCGCGGGTTGATAGGGGTTGGCATTGCCGCTGTCATGGCGGCGCGGCGTTTGCCGGTTGTCATTGAGAAAACAGGTGAATTGTTCGAATGTCAGGTCAATCGCCGTGGTCAGCAGATCGACCTCGACCAGCCCCCCGGCCCCGGTCCGGCCCCGGCGCAGCAGGCAGGCCAATATCCCCTGCACGAGGTTTCCGGCGGTGGCCACGTCCAGCATCGCAAAGCCGGTGGGCACCGGCCCGTCCGCCGCGTTGCCATTCAGCCAGGCGATCCCCGAGAGCGATTGCACCAGCAGGTCCTGACCCGGTTTGCCCACCCAGGGGCCATCGGTGCCATAGCCCGACACCGCCCCGTAGACCAGCGCCGGGTTCAGCGCGCGGACCTGTTCATAGCCCAGCCCGATCCGCTCCATCACGCCGGGGCGGAAATTGTGGATCATCACATCCGCCGTCCCGATCAGGCGGCGCACCATTTCCAGGTCGCCCGGCTCCTTGAGGTTGGCGGCGACGCTTTTCTTGCCGCGATTGAAGGTGTGAAACACCAGGCTGTCATCTTCGAGCCGCTGGTCGTTGACCACCATGGCACGGCACAGATCGCCGCCATCGGGGCGTTCGATCTTGATGACCTCGGCCCCCAGGTCCGACAGCCGCAACGCGGCCACGGGTCCGGCGAGAAACTGCGCGAAATCCAGAACGCGCAGGCCGGCAAGCGGCAGGTCGGTCGCGGTGTCGGGCATGGTCAACTCCTTTGGGTCATTGGGTGGAAACGGGGTCTTGCGGGTCGCCGTCGGGCCGGTATCCAAGGTTCTGCGACAGTTCGGCGGCTATCCCGCGCAGGCTGTCCAGCGTGTCCTGGGCGGATGAGTCACTTTCGACCTGGTTGATAAAGCCCGAGGTGATGGCGGCGACGATGCCACGGGCATCAAAGACCGGAACACAGAGGTTGCGCACCCCCTGGATCATCATGCTGGGCGTGTCTTCGAACCCGGCCCCGGCGATCTGTGACAGGCGCGCGCGGATCGCTTCGCGCTCGTTGGCGGGGCGCCGGGCGAGATAGCGTTGCTGGATGTCGGCGGGGGAATAGGCCAGGATCACATGCCCGGAACTGGTCTGTTCGACCGGGAACAGCGAGCCGGTGCGCACCGCGTAACCGGCGGGCAGCGGGCTGTGCACCGAGGCGAGAACCAGCACGTTGGTGCGGTTGAGCACCCCGAGGTGACAGGATTGCCGGGTATGCGCGGCGCTGCGTTCCAGCAGGGGCAAAGCCGCCTGGATCAGGCGTTCGGTCGGGTCGTGACGATGGGACAGTTCAAACAGCCTGAGCGTCAGGGCATAGCGCCCGGTATCGCTGTCCTGGCTGAGATAATCGCGCTCGGCCAGATAGACCACGACCCGGTAGATTTCGCCCATGGTGCGCCCGAGGGCGTCGACGATCTCGTTCATCGTCAGACCGGCGGGCACGCCGGCCAGAAGTTCCAGAACATCCAGCGCCTTTTCAACCGCGGGAACGGCGGATTTGCTCTTTTTTTCGCTGGCTGCGGTGGGCTCGCTTGGCATTGTCAGGGTTCCTTGCCTTCATTTGAGGCGCGCAGCTTAGCAAGTTCCACCTTGGCGAAACAGAGAGACATCAATTCGTTCTCGTTGCGCAGCCCCTGTTGCACGGGCAGGTCGATGGCGCTGCGCACGGCGGATTTCACCGCCTGCGTGGCCACCGTGGAATGACCGGCGATCCTGGCCGCGATCTCGCGGGCGGCGGTGACTTCCTCGCCCTCGTCGACCAGCCATTCGATCATCCCGATGCGGTCCGCCTCGGCGGCGTCAAAGCGGTCGCCCGACAGCAGGATCTTCATCGCCTGCCCATAGCCGCACATGCGGGTCAGGTGTTGCGCTGCCCCGCCCGCCCCGGTCCAGCCAAGCGCGACCTCGGGGGCGGCAAACACCGCCGAGCGCGCAACCACGCGCAGGTCGCAGGCCAGCGCGATTTCGAGCCCGCCACCAAGTGCCCAGCCCTTGACCGCGGCGATCGAGGGTTTGCGCAGCCCGAGGATCGGCGGGATATAGTCAAGCCGGTTGCGCCAGGCCCAGAAATCTTCGTAACCGTCCAGCGCCTTGATGTCGGAACCGGCGCAAAAGGCCCGCGTGCCGGCACCGCGAAAGATCACCGCGTGAACGTTCTGGCTGGCATTGGCGCGGGCGCAGCAATCGGCGATCTGGCGATACATCTGCGGCGTCAGCGCGTTGTGCTTGTCCGGGCGGTCTAGGATGATCTCGGCCAGGTTGCCCTGGTGTTCGAAACGGACGGTGCCATTCGGATCGGTCATCTGCGGGCTCCTCAGTTGAAGGTCAGGTTGGGCAGCCAGAGCGACAGCTGCGGCACGAAGGTCAGCACCAGCAACATGCCGAACAGCACCACGTAGAACGGCACGGCGGCGCGGATGAACCGGGCGATCGGCACGCCGGTGATCGAGCAGGTGGTGAACATCAGCGTGCCCAGCGGCGGCGTCACCCCGGCAACCGTCAGGTTGAACACCATCACGATCCCGAAATGCACCGGGTCGATCCCCACCTTGGTGATCACCGGCACCAGGATCGGGGTCAGCAGGATCAGCGCCGCCGAGCCTTCGATGAACATGCCCGCAAGGATCAGCAGCAGGTTGATCAGCAGCAGCAACAGGTAGGGGTTTTCGGTCAGCGCGAGCATCGCCTTGGCCAGGGTCGCCGGGATCATTTCCCAGGTCATGTAAAAGCCAAAGGCGCTGGCCGTGCAGATCACCAGCAGGATCACCGCGGTGGCCTGCATGGTCTGTTCCAGAATGGGTTGCAGATGGGCGAGCTTGAGTTCGCCATAGATCAGCCCGACAATCGCCGCGAACAGCACCGCCATCGCCCCGGCTTCGGTCGGGGTGAAATATCCCAGCCGGATGCCCAGAACGATGCCGACCGGCACCAGCAGCGCGAGAAAGGCACCGGAAAACGCCCGGCCCCGGTCGGCCCATGACAGCGGCGCGTCAAAGGCCGGCTTCAACCCGAGCTTGCGCGACTGCACCGCCACCGCCAGCATCATCGCGATACAGATCGCCACGCCGGGCACGATCCCCGCGAGAAACAGCTGGCCGATCGATACGTCGCCCATGAACCCGAACAGGATCAGCCCGATCCCCGGCGGGATGATCACCGAGATGATCGACGAAGACGCGGTCACGGCGGTGGAGAACGCGGGGTCATAGTCACGGCGCGTCATTTCCGGCACCAGGATCTTGGATTGCATCGCCGCGTCGGCATTGGCCGAACCCGACACGCCCCCCAGCAAGGTCGACAACAGCACGTTGACCTGGGCCAGCCCGCCTTTCCAGTGGCCGGTCATGGCCTCGGCAAAGGCCATCATGCGCGAGGTGATCCCGGCATAGTTCATCACCACGCCGGTCATCACGAAGAGCGGCACCGCCAGCAGCGGAAAGGAATGGGTCACTGCGACGATGCGCTGGACGAAGATCTCGGGCGGCATGGCCCCGGAGAACAGGAAGAATGACAGCGCCGCCATGCCGATGGCAAAGGCCACCGGAATGCCGATCGCGATGCCCAGCAGCAGGATGAGGATCGGCGCAAGGGTCACAGGATTTCCTCCCCGCCATCAAAGCCCGGCCGTTCGATCAACCCGACAAGCCGCAGCAGGGAAGTCACCGACATGCCCGCGAAACAGATCGTGGTCGCCAGATAGACATAGCTGAACGGGATATTGAGCACCGGCGATGGCCGCGAGGCCCCCTTGCCCATCATCACGACGCTCAGATAGGCGACATAGACGAAAAAGCCGAGCACCAGCAGATCGCCGACCTGAAGCGCACGGGTGCGCCAGCCGCGCGGCAGCAGATCGATCAGCAGGGTTACCCGGATATGACGCCCGTCGCGCAGCGCGGTCATCGCTCCGATGAA
The DNA here is from genome assembly GCF_049800935.1 of Microbulbifer sp. S227A. Classification (NCBI taxonomy): domain Bacteria; kingdom Pseudomonadati; phylum Pseudomonadota; class Gammaproteobacteria; order Cellvibrionales; family Microbulbiferaceae; genus Microbulbifer; species Microbulbifer sp. S227A. The sequence goes on from NZ_JBNAFZ010000005.1 coordinate 115,868, forward strand.
CACCACCCAGGTGAACAGGATGCCCGACAGTTCGGTGGTCCACACGGCGGGTTTTTCGGTGACATAGCGGGTCATGACGCCCCACAGCACCGACAGGACCAGAAGTGTCAGGGCCGAAAAGGATATGGCATCCTCAAGCCGGCGAATGATCTTGCCCAGCGGTTTCATTGCGTTGTCCTCCCATGCTGCGCGAGTGGCCGCGGCAATCGCGCGGCCAGTCACCTGTTGCGGTCAGTTGTCGAGGATCGCGCGCACCTGCGCATAGAGCCCGTCCGACCAGTCGGGGAACTTGGTATAGACATCGGCGGTTGCGGCCTGGAACGCGGCAACATCCACATCGCGGTTGAAAGTGACCCCCTCGGCCTCGAGTTTGGCGATCCATTCCTCCTGGCTGTTCAGCATCAGGTCGGTCATGAAGGCCCCGGTCTGGTCGGCCTCTTCGAGCATGATGGTGCGGATATCCTCGGGCAGGTTGGCGAACTGGTCGGCATTCATCATCAGGCCGGTAAAGCCCTTGAAATGCCCGGTGAGGGAAATCACCTTTTTGGTTTCATGCAGCTTGGCCCCGTAGATCGAGGGCAGCGGTGCTTCCGCGCCATCGACGACACCCGAGGACAGCGCCGAATACACCTCGCCCCAGGCAACCTGGGTCGGGCGCGCGCCCATCGCGTTGAAGGTTTCCACCCACATGATGTTCGGCGGCGTGCGGAAGGTCATGCCGGCGGTGTCGTCCGGCGAACTGATCGGCTTGTCCGACAGCATGTGCCGCGACCCGAAGAGCCAGTTCAGCGACAGCAGCTCAAGACCGGATTCACTGCGCAGCCGGTCCTTCATGCCGGCATAGAGGTCGGAGTCGACGATTTTCTGGAAATCGCGCGGGTCCTCCATCAGGTAGGGGCCGCCCAGCACGCCGAAATCGGCCACGAAATCGCTCAGATAGCCGGGGTCCGAAATGGTGATGATCGGCGCGCCGGCGCGGACCTGTTCAAACACCTCGGGGTTGGAGCCCAGCTGGGCATTGGCGAAGATCTGGATCGCGACCCGGCCGTCGGTGCGCTCTTGCACGTTCTTGACGAACTCTTCCATCGCGTTCTGCAGCGGCTCCTTGTCCGACGTCACATGCGCCAGCCGAAAGGTGTAATCCTGGGCCGTTGCGGCCAGCGGCAGGATGGCGAGCGCCGCGGCGGCAGCAATGGAACGGCCAGCAAGGCCAAGGGTGAACGACATGTTTTTCTCCTCCGTGTTGATATGCCCCGGATTGCGCCGCGGCGGACGATGCGGAAGTGGCCGCACCGGTTGACGAGGGTGGCATAGCACGCCGCTTTCTAATTTGAAAGTAATTTTTATACTTGCAAAATGACAACGGATCATGTGACAACCTCCCCCACCGGCAGGGAGGAGCACGCAAATGCAGTTGAGGGGAATGACCTGGGATCACCCGAGGGGCTATGACCCGGTTGTGGCGGCGTCGCGGCAATATGCGCAAGACACCGGTGTCGAAATCCACTGGGACAAGCGCTCGCTTCAGGCTTTTGCCGACGCCCCGATTGCCGAACTGGCGGCGGCGTATGATTTCATCGTGCTGGATCACCCGCATGTGGGGCAGATCGCCGAGACCGGGGCGCTGCTCGCCCTGCCCGGCGATCTTGACCCTGGCGCATCGCTGGGCGGATCGGCGGAGAGCTATGTCTGGGGCGGTCAATGCTGGGCCTATGCGCTGGACGCGGCCTGCCAGATGGCGGTGCACCGTCCGGATCTGGGGGTGCCGGTCCCGGTGACATGGGAAGACCTCATGGCGCGCGATGCCGCGAAATACCGGGCCCTGACGCCGCTCTTGCCGGTGGATGCCTTTGACATGCTGATGACACTCGTGGCCGGTCGCGGGGAAGAGCGCTTGGCCGCCAACCCGGAACGGTTCCTGTCCGATCGCAACGGGGCCTATGCGCTCGGGGTGCTGCGGGCGCTATATCACCTTGGCCCGGATGCGCAGGTCGAGATGAACCCGATCGCGGTGCTCGAAACCCTGTCGGGCGAGGACGAGTTTGCCTGCTCGCCCTGCCTCTTTGGCTATGTCAACTATGCGCGCCCCGGATTCCGCCCGCATCCGCTGGAATATTTCGACCTGCCGCTCTGTGCCGGGCATGACCGGCCGCGCGGGATCCTGGGCGGGGCGGGTATCGGCGTGTCGGCGCAGACCCGCGCGCCGGATGCCGCCATCGCCTTTGCGCGCTGGATCACCTCGGCAGAGGTGCAGGCCGGGCTTTACCTCGGCAATAACGGCCAGCCGGCCAACCGCCACGCCTGGATCGCCCAGGCCGCCAGCCCCGACGTTGCCGGCTTTTTCCGGGGCGGCTTTCACACCATCGACAATGCCTGGACCCGTCCGCGCGATCCGTGGTTCCTCGGCTTTGTCGATGACATGTGTGAAATCATGCCGGATTTTTTTCGCAAGAACATACCGGTCGACAGCTTTCTTGACCGGATGAACGTGCTGTATCGCGACCACCTCAACAGGAGCTGACCATGCCAAACGCCATCATCACCGGGGGCAACAAGGGATTGGGCCTGAGCCAGTCGAAACGGTTTCTGGCCGCCGGGTACGACGTGTTCGTGGTGGCCCGCAGCCGGGGCGAGACCGATGCGCTTGGCAAGGGCGCGCGGTTCATCGAATGCGATGTTGCGGCGGATCGCGAGGCCACCTGGCTGGCAGAGCTCCACGCGGCGCATGGCCCGATTGCCGCGCTGGTGAACAATGCCGGGGTGCATCTCAAGAAACCGGTCTGGGACGTCGCCCCGGACGAGCTGGACAAGGTGCTGGATGTCAACCTGCGCGCCATGTTCGCCGCCTGTGGCCGCTATGTCGCGCTGCATCGTGACACCGGGGGCGCGATCGTCAATATCGCGTCGATGGGCGGGCTCATGGCGCTGCCCTCTGCCGCCGCCTATGTCACCGCCAAGACGGCGGTGGTGGGGCTGACCCGGTCGGTTGCGGTGGATGCGGCGCCGTTCGGGATCCGCTGCAACGCGGTCAGCCCCGGGTTCATCGATACCGACATGACGCGGGCGATCCTGGCAAAGGACCCGGCCCGCCGCGACAAGATCGAGGGGCGCATCCCCGGACACCGCTTCGGCACGCCCGAAGATGTCGCCAATGCCATCTTTTATCTCGCCTCCGATCAGGCGGCCTATGTCAACGGCGTCAACCTGCCGGTCGACGGCGGCTATGCCATCGGGTTCTGAAGGAGCCACCCCATGTCACCGATCCAGACCAGTCTGACCGCCGCCAAAGAGGTCGCCAGCGCCGCCCAGACCGCCGAGGGACCGATTGCCGGGGGGCATGTGCGTCTCAGGCTCGCCATGGCGAGCCTCTGCGGCACCGATCTGCACTATTACGCCCATTTCGCCAATGCCGGGTTCCTGTTGCAGAACCCGGTGACACTGGGCCACGAAGCCTGTGCCCGTGTGATCGACGCCAATGGTTCCGGCCTGCGTCCGGGTCAGCTCGTTGCGTTGAACCCGATCATGAACTGCCAGGTTTGCGAGGCCTGCGAGCGGGGCGAGGAAAACCTCTGCACCGCCAAGAAATTTCCCGGCTCGGCCACCACGGTTCCGCATCTGGACGGGTTCTTTCGCGACATCATCGACCATCCGGCGCGGTGCTGCCGGCCGGTGGGCGATGACGTCGATCCACGGCACCTGACCTTTGCCGAGCCGCTCGCCTGTGCCCTGCATGCCCTGAACAAGGGGGGCGTTGCCGAGGGGCAGGACGTGCTGGTCACGGGGTGCGGGCCGATGGGGTTGCTGGCGATTGCCGGGGCCGCGGCGCGCGGGGCGCGGGTGACGGCGCTGGACCTGCGGCCACAGGCGGTCGAGGTGGCCCGCAAGGCTGGCGCGGCAACCGGGCTTGTGGCCGGGCAATTCGACGATTCCGACATCGCCGGCCGGTTTGACGTGGTGGTCGAGGCCAGCGGTGCCATTCCCGCGTTCAACGCGGCGCTCAAGGCGGTGCGTCGCAAGGGGCGGGTGTCGATCCTGAGCAATATCCAGATGCGGGCCGCCGAGGTGATGCTGCATCTCATCATGCTCAAGGAAATCGAAATCGTCGGTTCGTTCCAGTTCAACCGCGAGTTCGAAGAGGCCGTCGGGCTGATCGAATCCGGGGCCATCGATTTCGACGTGTTGACGGCGCAGATCTTTCCGCTCGCCCGCGCGGGCGAGGCGCTGGAGCTGATGTCGTCGGGACAGGCCTATGGCAAGATCCTGTTGGCCGGAGAGGGCGCATAGCCGCCCGGCATATCGCGACAGACAGCGGAGAATCGTCATGTTCTACAAATGCTTTATCGATAACCAATGGATCGAGGCCTCGGACGGCGCAAAGATGGATGTGGTCAACCCGGCCACGGGCGAGACCTGGGCCGAGGTGCCGGCCTGTACCCCGGATGACGTGGCGCGGGCGCTGGAGAGTTCGCGGCTGGCCCAGCCCGGTTGGGCGCTGCTGCCGCCGGTCGAACGGGCCGGGCATATCACCGCGATTGCCGATGGTATCGCGCGCGAACGCGACCTGTTCGAAGACCTGCTCGTGCGCGAGCAGGGCAAGACCCGCGCCGAGGCCGCGGGCGAAGTGACCGACACGATCCGCTATCTGACCTATTCCGCCGAGGCGGCCCGTCGGCTGCGCGGTGACATCCTGCCATCGGACAACCCGCGCGAGCAGCTGTTCATCTACAAGGTGCCCTACGGCGTCACGCTGGGCCTGTGTGCCTATAACTATCCGCTGGCCCTGATCGGTCGCAAGATCGGCCCGGCGCTGGTGACCGGCAACACGATGATCCTCAAGCCGCACGAGGCGACGCCGGTGACGGCGTCGGTGTTCTGCCGCATCGTCCAGGAGGTCGGGCTGCCGCCGGGGGTCATCAACATGCTGACCGGCACCGGCCAGGCCGTGGGCGCGCCGCTGACGCAAAGCCCGGTGGTGCGGATGATCACCCTGACCGGTTCGATCCGCGCCGGTCAGAGGATCGCCGAGGCATCGGCGCGCAACATCACCGCGCTCTCGCTCGAACTGGGGGGCAGCGCGCCGTTCATCGTGCTCAGGGATGCGGATATCGACCGGGCGGCAGAGGCGGCGGTGGTCGCGCGGTTTGCCAATGCGGGCCAGGTCTGTATCTGCAATGAAACCGTGCTGGTGGAAGAGGCGGTTGCCGATGCGTTCACCGAACGGTTGCTGTACCACGCGGCCAGGATCCGCCCCGGCGATCCGGCCACCAACGCGGGCATGGGGCCGATCACCACGCCGGAGGCCCTGCGCCGGGTCGAGCGGATCGTCGCCGACAGCGTGGCCGAGGGTGCCACTGTCGCCCTGGGCGGCGGACGGCCCGAGGGCGCGGCATTTGCGCGGGGCAACTGGTTTGAACCGACGGTGCTGGTGAACGCGACCCCGGACAGCACGGCGGTGCGCGAAGAGATTTTCGGGCCGGTGCTGCCCATCGTGCGGGTTGCCGATTACGAAGCGGCGCTTGCCATCGCCAATGCCCGACCGGACGGGTTGTCGGCCTATCTCTGGACCCGCGATCCATCGGTCTACATGGATGCGATCCAACGGTTGGAAACCGGGACGATCTTTTTGAATACCGGCATCACCGGCTATGTCCAGGGCTATCACAACGGCCACAAGCTCAGCGGGCTGGGCGGAGAAGACGGGAGCCATGGGATCGAGGGTTACCTGCAAAAGCGCACGGTCTACATGGCCTATTGAGCGGCCTCGGGCCAAGCCGCGCGCAATGCCCTAACCGCGCAGCAGCAGCGTTGCGGCAAAGCCGTGATCGCGGCCACGCGCCTCGGGTTCCTGCCCGGTGATCATGTCGACCGTGCAATCGGCGAGCTCGTCCACCGGCACCCGGATCGTGGTCAGCCCGCCCCGGATCCAGGAATAGAACTCCGGATCGCCATATCCCACGAAAGCCAGCCGCGCGCCCAGGGCATCGCGTTGGATCAGCGCCTTGAGCGCGCCATTGGAGATTTCGAACCCGGCGCAGAGGATCGCGGTGGCGTCGGTCTGATCGAGGATATGCCGGGCCAGCCGGTCGCCCATTTCCAGCGAGGGCGGCTCGAGCAGGCAGAGTGCGGGGTCTTCGGCAATGCCGGCGGCGCGCAGGCCGGCCCGGTAGGCGGCGAAGCGTTCCCGTCCGGACGACAGGGTATCGGGCGCCCCGAGATAGGCAATGCGGCCATGCCCCTGCCGATGCAGGTGCAGCACCGCGTCTTGCAGGGCCCCGGCATCATCCACCAGCACCGCGCCCAGCACCCCGTCATGGTCGCGCCGGCGGATCAGCTGCACCATGTCGATCCCGTGATCGGCGATCTCGGCGGGCACGGCATTGGCATCGGGCAGCGGCGCGGGCACCGTGACCACGGCCCGTGCCTGAACCTCGCGCAGGCGGGTCATCGCCAGCCGTTCGGTATCGAAATCGTCCTTGGTCAGGTGAATGATCAGCTGCAACCCGTGGGCCTCGCAGGATTCAGCGAGCGAATTGGCAAACCGCGCGTAGAAATCATTGGTGATGTTGGGGATCAGCAGGCCGACAATCGGGCTCAGATCGCCGCGCATGGCGCTGGCGGCGGCGCTGCGCACATAACCCAGTTCCTGGGCGCGCCGGATCACCGTGTCCCGCGTCGCCTTGAGCACGTTGGGATTGCCCGACAGGGCCCGCGACACCGTCATGTGCGAAATCCCGAGATCCTCGGCGATGGATTTGATCGTGACGCGTTTGGACATGGCCTCTCTCCCAGGGTTGGCGACGCCGGGCGGCTGCCGCCGACAGGTTGCACTGTCTTGACAATTCATCGCCCGATGTGCATGTGTTCACGTGAACATTGCCACGGAGTCGCGCAAATGACCAGCGATATCGAAACCAGGTGCCGGGCCTTGGTCCGCGATCTTGAATTGGGCCAGCCCGAACAGGTCCGCAACGTGACACCGCTGACCGGCGGGGTTGCCTCGGACATTGCCCGGTTTGATCTGGCGGGCAAGACGATCTGCGCGAAATTCGCCCTGCCCAAACTCAAGGTCGCCGAAGACTGGCACGCACCTGTGCACCGAAACGCGGCGGAATATGCTTGGCTGCAATTTGCCGCGAATGTCAATCCGGCCGGTGCGGTGGCGCTGTTCGGCCGCTCGCCCGAACAGCACGGGTTTGCCATGGAGTTCATTGCCGGTGCCGATGTCTATCTGTGGAAGGACGCGCTGTTGCGGCAAGCGCCGGACCGGGACGAGGTGACGGCGGTTGGTGATCTGCTGGGCCGGTTGCAGGCCGCGTCCGCCGCGCCCGGTTTCGAGACCGCCGCCTTTCACAACCGCGATGATTTCCGCGCTCTGCGCATCGAGCCCTACCTGACCTTTACCGCGACGGTGCATCCGGATCTGGCCCCGGTCCTGAACGGGCTGGCGGAGATGCTCTATGCGGCGGATGCGGTGCTGGTGCATGGCGATGTCAGCCCCAAGAACATCCTGCTGCGCGGGTCCGGTCCGGTGTTTCTGGATGCCGAATGCGCGACGATGGGGGATGCGAGCTTTGATCCGGCCTTTTGTCTCAACCACCTGGTGCTCAAGGCGGTGCATCTGCCTGCCTCGCGCGACCGGCTGCTCGGGTCGGTCGAAACATTCCGCGCGGCCTTTGCCCGGCACCTGGACGCGGCAAGCGGTGCGGCGGTCGAGGCGCGGATCGCCCGGCTGCTCCCGGCGCTCATGCTGGCAAGGATCGATGGCAAATCGCCGGTGGAATACCTGTCAGAGGCCAGCCGCGCGATCGTGCGCGACATGGCGATCGACCTGTTGCAAACCCCCGAGACGCGGCTCGCGGAGCTGGTCGGCCGGGTGCGCGCGCGGCTGGATCAGCTCCAGCCGCCGTCCACCACAACCGCCTGATTGGTGATTGCCCGTGCCGCGTCCGAACACAGGAACACCACCACATCGGCGATATCCTCGGGCTGGGTGAACCGCTTGAGGCACTGGCGTTCCATCACCTGCGCATGCAGCTCGGGGGTCAGCCATTTCTCGACCTGCCGTTCGGTTTTGACAAAGCCCGGCAGCACACAATTGACCCGGATGCCATCCGGTCCCGCCTCGCGGGCAAGCGCATGGGTCAACCCTTCGATCCCGGCCTTGGCGGTAACATAGCCGACCGCATCCGCCAGCCCCTCGCGCCACGCGATCGAGCTGAAATTCAGGATGACCCCGTGGCCCCGCGCCCGCATTCCCGCAAGTACCGCCTGCGCGCAGAAGAACTGGTGATCAAGGTTGACCGCCAGCGTGGCACGCCAGCTTTCGGGGGTGACATCGGCGCTCTGGTGGCGGGTGTCATTGGCCGCCGAATTGACCAGCACGTCGATGCCCTCGTCGCGGCTGATCGCGGCCAGCAGATCCTGTACCGCCGCCAGGTCCGTCAGGTCAAGCGGGCGAAACCGCACCGCCGCGCCCAGCTCATCCGCCAACGCCGCACCGGCATCGGCATTGATGTCAAGGAACGTGACGCGCGCGCCCTGCCCCGCAAAGGCCCGGACAATCGCCGCGCCGATCCCGGTTGCCCCGCCGGTGATCAGCACATGCCGGCCCGCAAGACCGGTCGCCAGCCCCGCCGCGGCGGTCACAGCCGCGCCTCGGTTTTCGGATCGAACAGGCTGATCTTGCCCATGTCGATCTCGAACTCTACGGTCTCGCCCGGTTTGGGGGCCTCGTCGGGCTCGCAGACCGTGATCGCCTCCTGCCCGGCGATGCGGCACATCAGGATGGTTTCGGCGCCGGTGGGTTCGTCCATCTCGATGCTGACCGGAAGCCGCACCGATGCGTGCCCCTTGCGGGCCGCGCGTTGCGCATGGGCCGGGCTGAAATGTTCGGGCCGCACCCCGAGCGTCACCGGCTGCCCATCGCTCAGCGCCGTTTGGTGGCCGGTCGACAGCGGCAGCACATGCGGCCCGCCGCCATCCAGAACCACGCCCAACCCGGCGCCACTGGCCGTGACCTGCCCGGAAAAGAAATTCATGTTTGGCGACCCCATGAAGCCGGCGACAAAGGTATTGGCCGGGGTTTCATAGATCGCCTTGGGCGTATCATATTGCTGCAATACCCCCTGGTGCATCACCGCGATGCGGGTTGCCAGGGTCATGGCTTCGATCTGGTCATGGGTGACATAGACAGTGGTGCGCCCGACATTCTGGTGCAGTTTCTTGATTTCGCTCCGCATTTCCACGCGCAGCTTGGCGTCGAGATTGGATAGCGGCTCGTCGAACAGGAACAGCTTGGGATCGCGCACCAGCGCCCGCCCCATCGCCACCCGTTGCCGTTGACCGCCCGAAAGCTGGCCGGGCTTGCGGTTCAGCAGCGGCTCGATCTGCAACAGGGCGGCAACCCGCGCGATGGTCGCGTCCTGGGTGGCCTTGTCGATATTGCGGCACTCCATGCCAAAGGTCATGTTCTGGCGCACGGTCATCGTCGGATAGAGCGCGTAGGATTGGAACACCATGGCGATGTCGCGGTCCTTGGGGGCCTCGTGATTGACCACGCGGTCCCCGATCAGAACCTCGCCCGAGGTGACGCTTTCGAGCCCGGCGATGATCGACAGCAGCGTTGACTTGCCACAGCCCGATGGCCCCACCAGCGCGACGAACTCGCCGGATTCGGCCTGGAGGTTGATGTCCTTGAGGACTTCGACCGCGCCATAGCTCTTGCGCAGGTTCCGGATTTGCAGTGAAGACATTGCCCGATCTCCTTACTTGACCGCGCCCGAGGTCAGACCCCGCACGAAATATTTGCCGCCGATGACATAGATGAAGAGCGGCGGCAGGGCGGCAAAGATCACCGAGGCCGCCTCGATATTGTAATGCCGCTCGCCCGTGCCCGAGCCGGAAAACGCCACGATGGCGGAGGTGATCGGCTGGTTCGAGCCCGAGGTGAACACCGTGCCGAACAGGAATTCGTTCCAGATCCCGGTGAATTGCCAGATCACGCAAACAATCAGGATCGGCGGCGACAATGGCAGCATGATGCGCCAGAAAATCCGCCAGAACCCGGCCCCGTCGATCCGCGCCGCCTTGATGAGGTCATCCGGGACGGCGACGAAATAATTGCGGCAGAACAATGTGGTAAAGCTGATCCCTTGCACGGTATGCACCAAAACCAGCCCGCCGATCGTGTTCGACAGCCCGATCTTGCCCAGCACGAAGGCCCAGGGCAGCAATGTCATCTGCGCCGGCAGGAACACCCCCAGCGTGATCAGTCCGAACACCCAGGCATCCCCCCGGAACCGCCATTTGGACAGCGCATAGCCGTTCACCACGCCAAAGGCCGTGGACAGGATGGTGGCGGGCACGGTCATCAGCAGCGTATTGCCGAAATAGCGCGACACGCCTTCGCAGGTGCCGCCGATGCAAAAACTGCTCCACGCCTCGCCCCAATATGTCACCGACATCATCTCGGGCACCGAGATGAACCCCTGCCGCACGATCTCGTCGAGCGGGCGAAAGGTGTTCATCAGGATGATGAGCAGCGGCGACAGGTAGAGCAGCGCAAAGAATGCAAGCAGCCCATAGACGATCATCCGCGCGCGGAACTGGCGCGACCGGCTGCCGGTGGCGAGCGGGTCGAATTCCTGATGTGTGGTCTCAGCCATGCGACGATCCCTCCCTGCGGTTGCGCCAGTTGCTCCAGAGCAGATAGGGCACCAGCACAATCGCCAGCGCCAGCAGGATCATCACCGCGGCGGCGGCCCCCTGGGCGATCTGGCCGCGCTGGAACATCAGGTCATAGACCACCACCGCCGGCACCGTCGTGGCGACCCCCGGCCCGCCCTGGGTCAGCGCGACAACAAGGTCATAGGTCTTGATCGCGAATTGCAGCAGAACCACCGTCACGGCGACAAAGATCGGCCAGATCGTCGGCAGCACCACCCGCCGGTAGATGCGCGGCATCGACGCCCCGTCGATCTGGGCCGCCTTGATCAGGTCGCTGTCAACCGAGCGCAGCCCCGCGAGGCTCAGCGCCATGGCAAAGCCCGAGGCGTGCCAGATGCCGGTAAAGATCACCACGTAGAGCGCCATGTCGCGATCGGTGATCCAGTCGAATTTCGCGGCCAGCCAGCCAAGATCGCTCAGCGCCTTTTCCACACCGGTCTGGGGGTGGAAAATCCAGCGCCAGACCGTGCCCGTCACGATAAAGGAGATCGCCAGCGGATAGAGAAAGATGGTGCGCCACACCGACTCGAACCGCACCCTCTGGTCGATCAGGATGGCCAGCACCGTGCCCACCACAAGCGAGCCCAGCACATAGAGCGCGCCGAACAGGAACAGGTTCTGATAAGACACGATCCAGCGTTTGCTCTGCCACAGCTTGGCGTATTCGCCAAAGCCGCCATAAGCCATGTTGGGCAGCAACGTGGATTGCGAGACCGAGATCCACAGGGTCCAGAGCGAGAACACGATGACATAGACAAAGGCGGCGGCCAGGGTCGGCAACAGGACGATCTGGGGCGTCAACCCGGTCAGCCGGGCCATCAGGGTCGGACGGGGCGGGGATGTCATGAGCGGCCTTTCCATAGACGGTCACGATGCCCCGCGCCCGGTTCGCGGCGCGGGGCGGCTGGCATGGCTCAGCTTTGCAGCTCGACCGCGTCGGCCAGCTGGTTGGCGGCCTCTTCCGGCGAGATCGAGTCATCGGCGACGAACTCGGTGATGACTTCCATCATCGCGCCCCGGAATTTTTGCAGCACCGTCATGTTATGTGCCATCGACCGCACCAGCGTGCCCTCTTCGACCGATGCCTTGAGATCTTCGAGCCCCTGTTGCTGGCATCCGGTAAAGCCGCCGACCGACAGATCGACATCGGTGCGCGCGGGGATCGAGCCCTTGGCGACGTTGAAGGTGACCTGGAATTCGGGCGACATGATGGTGCTGGCCAGCAGTTTCTGGCCCTCGACATAATCCGGATCGTTCTGGTTGAAGAACACCACCGAATCCGCATTCAGGATGAAGCCGTTGCCACCCCAGTTCACCGGGGTCTGGTCACAGAGGTAATCCTCTCCCTCCTTGAACCCGGCGAGATTGGCCGAGGCCACGGTCCAGTCTCCCATCAGGAAAAACGCCGCCTCGCCGGTCATCGTCATGGTCATCGATTGTTCCCACGAGCGCCCGTTGATGCCATCATCCATATAGCCGACCATCTTGCGCAGCTGGGCAAAGGCGTCGATCATGCCCTGGCTGCGCAGCGCGTCGATATCGGCCTCTTGAAACGCCTTGCGATACAGGTCGACATCCATGCCATAGACCACGCTGTCAAAGGTGGTGGTGTCGGACCAGTCCGCCGCGCCATGGGCGATGCAGGTATGCCCGGCGGCGATGATCTTGTCACAGGCGGCGTTGAACTCCTCCCATGTCTTGGGCACCTCAAGCCCCAGTTCGCCAAGGATCTTGGGCGAGGAATAGAGCCAGTTGACCCGGTGGATGTTCATCGGGGCGGCGACCCAGCTGCCGGTGGGTTTCATCACCGCGACCAGCTCGGGGGCAACCACGTCGTCCCAGCCTTCTGCCGCCGCCACGTCATCAAGGCTGGCGGTGGTTCCGGTGGCGTTCCATTCGGCGATTTCCGGTCCCTTGAGCTGTACCGCCGCGGGCGCGTTGCCCGCCACCACGTCCGAACGCAGCTTGGCCAGCGTGTTCGAGGTATGGCCCGAGATCGCCGTCTGTTCCCATGTGCCGCCGGCGGCCTCGTACATCTCGCCCAGCTTGGCAATGGCCGCCGCTTCCGAGCCCTGCGCCCATTGGTGCATCATGTTGGTCTTGGGTTCCGCAAGCGCCGCGTGGCCCAGGGCTACGGCGAAAATCGGGGCCCCGGTGGTCAATGCGATGAATTTCCGTGCCATGTAAGTCTCCTCCTCTGCACATGGTCGTTCCTGCTGGCGGGCAAGGCGTCAGATCGATATGCCCCCATCGACGTTGATTGTCTGTCCTGTCACGAATGCACCGTCGCCCGAGGCCAGCCAGGCACAGGTGCCGGCGATCTCGTCCGGGGTTGCGAAACGCCCGGCGGGCTGGCGGTCGAGAAACCAGTTCTCGGCGGCGCTCAGGCTGCCCATTTCCTCGGCAAGGCTGGCGATCCGCGCGCGCAGCGATGGCGTGTCGACCACGCCGGGGCAGATCGCGTTGAAGCGGATACCGTGATCGAGGTAATCGGCGGCGCAGGCCTTCATCAGCCCGATCACACCGCCCTTTGCCGCCCCGTAGGCGGCGCGGAACGGATAGCCCTTGAGCGACGAGGCCAGCGACGCGATCAGCGTCACCGAACCGCCCCGTTGCTTCATCTGCGGCACGGCGGCCCGGATGACGTGAAACGCGCTGTCCAGGCAGATGGATTGCGTCTTGCGCCAGTCGGCGTTGCTGCAATGTTCCACCGTGCCGTGATGCACAAAGCCGACCGCGTGGGCAACCGTGTCGATCCGCCCGATACCCGCGATCCAGCCGGCGACCGCCTCGGGGTCGGTTGCATCCACCGCATGGCGGCTGGCGGCGGGCAGGTCGCCGATCAAGCCGCCGTCGATATCCGACGCGTGTACCGTGGCCCCGTCAGCGATCAGCCGCTCGGCGATGGCGCGCCCGATCCCCTGTCCGGCGGCAGTGACACAGGCCACCTGCCCCGCCAGCCGTCCGCCGCTCAATAGGTCGCCCTTCCGCCCGACAGGTCAAAGGCCGCGCCGGTGGTAAAGGAATTTTCGGCCGAGGCCATCCACAGCACCATGCTGGCGATCTCTTCGACCGTGACAAAGCGTTCGCGCGGGATCTTGGAGCGCATGTAGTCGATGAACTCCTGGCTGACCTGTTCGAGAATCCGCGTCTGGGCGGTGGCCGGGGTGATGCAGTTGACCGCGATGTCGCTCTTGGCGAGTTCCTTGCCCAGCGATTTGGTCAGCGCGATCACCGCCGCCTTGGACGCGGAATAGGCCGAGGCGTTGGGGTTGCCCTCCTTGCCGGCGATCGACGCCACGTTGACGATCCGGCCGTAATCGCGCGCGACCATGCCCGGCACCACGGCGCGGCAGCAATGAAACGTGCCGTCAAGATTGACCTGCTGAACCTTGCGCCACATGTCGGCGGGATAATCCGCCACCGTGGATGTAGGCCCGGCGATCCCGGCGCTGTTGACCAGCACATCCACCTGGCCAAACGCGGCCTTGGTCGCGGCAAGCGCGGCCTCGACACTGGCGAGGTCGCTGACATCGGTCTGCACCATCACGCAGACCGCGTCCGACAGGCTGGCCACCCGGCTTTCGGGGGCGGATATGTCCATGTCCCAGATCGCCACGCGCCCGCCCGAGGCGACGATGCGCTCGGCGATGGCGGCACCGATCCCGTTGGCGCCGCCGGTGATTGCCGCGACGCGCCCGTTGTAATCATAGCTGTTCATGCGGCACCCCCGGTCTTGACCACGGTTTGCCGCTGCTCGCCCAGCCCGTCGATGCCCAGCGTGACCACGTCACCGACACCCAGCCAGACCGGCGGCGTCATCCCGGCCCCGACGCCCGGCGGCGTGCCGGTACAGATCAGGTCGCCCGGCTCAAGCTGGCAGAATTCGCTCATGTAGGACACGATGGTTGCGACGTCGAAGATCATCTTGGCGGTGGTGCCGGTCTGCATCCGCTTGCCGTTCACGTCCAGCCACATGCCAAGCGCCTGCACATCCGCCACCTCGTCGGGCGTGACCAGCACCGGGCCGGTCGGGCAGAAATTGGGATAGCTCTTGCCCTTGACCCACTGGCCGCCGCGCTCAAGTTGCCAGGCGCGTTCCGAGACATCGTTGACCAGCGTGAAACCCGCCACATGATCGAGCGCCGCGTCGCGGGTGATGCCCAGCGTGCGCTTGCCGATCACGATGCCCAGCTCGACCTCCCAGTCCAGCTTGGTCATCTGCGGCGAATAGAGAATGTCGTCATCCGGGCCGCAATAGGTGGCCGAGGATTTGTTGAACAGGATCGGCTCGTCAGGGATCGCCATGCCCGCCTCGGCGGCATGATCGGAATAGTTCAGCCCGATACACCAGATATTGCGCGGCTGCGCCACCGGCGGGGCCACGCGCCGTCCCTGGGTGCTGATCTCGGGCAAGGCGGCGATATCCGCCGATGCCAGCCGCGCCAGCGCTCCGTCGCCCAGGGTTTCGGGGTTGAAATCCGCCACCACCGAAGAGGCGTCGCGCAGCGTGCCGTCGGTCGCGACGACACAGGGGGTTTTCTGCCCATAGCGGTCGCCCAATCGCATGAGTTTCATTTCAGGCTGCTCCTTTTGCCTTATGTGCCCACGTGGTGGTGGCGAGCGGTTGTCCGGCGACAAAGCTGCCGGCCCCCAACATGTCGCCGATGCGCAGGCATTCATTCCATTTCGCCATTCGTTCCGAGCGGGTGAAAGACCCGACCTTGAGCTGTGCCGCCCCGAACCCGACCGCCATGTGGCTGATCGAGACATCCTCGGTCTCGCCCGAGCGGGCGGACACGATGGTGCCATAGCCCGCGGATTTGGCCGCCCGCAGGCAGTCGAGCGATTCCGTCACCGTGCCCGCCTGGTTCACCTTGATCAGCACCGCGTTGCAGGCCCGGTCCGCCACCGCCTCTTCGAGCAGGGTCGCGTTGGTCACCAGGTAATCGTCGCCGATGATCTGCACGCGGTTGCCGAATTCGCGGGTAAAGGCCTGCATCCCGTCGCGGTCATCCTCGGCAAGCGGGTCCTCGATGCTCATGATCGGGTAATCGTCGAGCCAGCGGCCCAAAAGGCGGATCAGCTCGTCACGACCCAGTTCGCGATCTTCCAGGGCAAGGCGATAGCGGCCCTGGCTGCCGAATTCCGATGCCGCCACGTCGAGCGAGATCACCACCCGGTCGCCCGGTGTTTCACCGGCTAGTTCAATCGCCCTGACCAGGGTTTCAAGCGCCTCTTCGTTGTGGTCGAAGATCGGCCACCAGCCCCCCTCGTCCGCCACCCCGGCAAGATTGCCCTTCTGCCCCATCAGGCTGCCGGCGGCGCGATAGACTTCCGAGGTGATTTCCATCACCTCGTCAAAGCTGGTCGCGCCGGGCACCATCACCATGAAATCCTGGATGTCGACCCGCCGCCCCGCATGGGCACCACCGCCGAAAATCTGGATCTCGGGCAAGGGCAGGCTCGGCTCTGCGCCGGCAAGATCGGCGCAATGCCGCCAGAGCGGCACCGATTTGGCGGCAGCCCCGGCATGCATCACCGCCAGCGAGGCGGCGACCGTGGCGTTGCCGCCAAGCCGGTCCTTGAGCGCGCTGTCATCCAGCGCCAGGATCGCCCGGTCGGCGGCGGTCTGGTCGGTGGCGTCGAGACCCACGAGCGCCGGGGCAATGAGTTCGCGCACATTCGCCACCGCGTGCTGCACATCCATTCCGGACAGTTTGTCACCGCCATCGCGCAGGTCGATGGCTTCTCGGGTGCCGCGCGAGGCACCGGCCGGTGCAATGGCCCGGCCACGGGCACCGCCGGCGGTTGCGATCTCGACCTCGACGGTCGGATTGCCGCGGCTGTCCCAGACCCGGCGTGCGGTAATGTCGCTGATTGAGCCGGTCACTCTATCCTCCAAATCTCATGTGTTCACGTGAACATTTCCCAATTTGGCGACTCGGTCAAGGGAAAAATCGTCACCGGACCCTGAGAGACAGCGCCGCAAGGTGTCAGGATGATAGCGGTATCAGGGCGATTTCACCGGGCCGGCGCGCGCACCCGCATTGCGGGGCCGGGTGAAGCCGGGCTTGGCGGGGCCTGTTCGAATCGGGCCTGCTCGCCCCATCCGGCCCCCAATATCGGGATCAGGGCCGTGGCGCCGCGATCCGTTCGCGCGCGTCGGCCATTTCCCGCAGGTGGATGCCCAGCAGGACAAGGCAGGGCCAGAGCATGTAGGCCTCGATTTCCAGGTTCTCGCCAAAGGACAAGAGGACAAAGGTCATCAGGATGCCGAGCGGCAGCCGGCCACGCGGATGGCGCGCGGCATCGACCATGACCACCCCGATATGCCACAGCAATGGCACAAGCAGCGCCAGGAATCCCACCAACCCCTTGACGAACAACAGCCCGTACCACGTGTGATGGCTGCCGATGGGCATGTATTCGACCGCGTGCGACCCCGGATGCACGGTGCCATGACCAAACCAGACGGCTTCGTTCTGCCAGCGTTCCCAGGCGATGCGTTGCAGGGTTTCGCGCACCCGCGTGCTGTCGGCGCGGGCGTTTTTAAAGGTGGAGACCGCATCGCCCAGAAAGGTCACCACCGCCGTGCCGATCACCGCGAGCGACGCGGTCAGCGCCGCGACCATGTACCAGGCCCATCCGCGCAGGATAAGCGGCAACATGCGCGGCCCGATGGTGCAGGCCACCAGCCCCACCAGCCCCATGCGGGACTTCGACGCGAAGATCATCAGGATACCCGCGCCGATGCCCGCCGCTTTCCATTTGTTGTCCTTTTCCTCGAGCGCGAACAGCACCATGATCACGCC
Organism: Microbulbifer sp. S227A; assembly: GCF_049800935.1. Classification (NCBI taxonomy): domain Bacteria; kingdom Pseudomonadati; phylum Pseudomonadota; class Gammaproteobacteria; order Cellvibrionales; family Microbulbiferaceae; genus Microbulbifer; species Microbulbifer sp. S227A. The sequence goes on from NZ_JBNAFZ010000005.1 coordinate 133,408, forward strand.
CAGCAGCGCGGCAAAGGGCGACCACGGGGCATAGAACTGCCAGCGTGGGGTCCAGCTGGCGGGGTCGAAGGTAAAGAAATAGACGGTGAAATATTCCGGACCCGGCCCGCCCACGGCCTTGAGCGGCGAGGTGAAAATGCGTTCCGGCAGGCCGATATAGGGTGCGGCCAGCAGGATCGGGGCCAGCGCCAGGGTCCAGGCGCCCACCACGCATTGCCCCCGGATCAGGACCGAGCGGCGGATCGGCAGCACCGCCCCGACCAGCGGAAAGAGCGCCAGAAGCGCCCAGCCCTTGGCCCAGCCGATCGAGGATTTGATGGTCTTCTTGAGGCCCAGCCCCCAGTCAAGATGCCCGAGCCACAGCGTCACAAGCATGACGAACATGCCCAGGAACCATGCCCAGACCAGCGGCGGAACCGGCCCCGTGGCGCGCAGATCGTCGCGCATGGCGGGGCCGAGATAGAGAGAGAGCGCCGCCATCGCCCCCATGATCCAAGCCAGCACCGGACCCACCACATAGAGCGCGCCCAGGAAATAGAACGGCCAGGTCCAGATCAGCGTCTTGTACAGCCATCGTTCCGCGGGGTTCTCGGGGGTCATGACGGGGTCTTGGGCCTTGCGACGATGCGGCTGATCAGGGCGGACCGGATCCAGCCAAGCGCGAGACCAATCAACAGCATGAAAGTCGCGGCACCGCCAGCGGCAATCGCCAGCTTGCGGTTCGGTGATGACGGGCGGTCGGGCAGTGACGGGTTCTCAAGCACCTGCACCAGCGGGTAGGAGGCGTAGACATCGGATTTGGTCGATTGGGTGCGGGCGATGGCGCTGGCGAAAACCGCTTCCGCAACGGTGAAATCGCGTTGCAAATCCTGGAGCCGGGCCGCCGCCGGGGCAATGTCGAGCAGCGCCGCCTGTTCCGATTGCAGGCGCGACGACAGGGTTTCAAACTGGCGCGCGGCCCCTGCCCGGTCGGCATCCATGCGCACGAGGTCGGCCAGAAGCTGGGCGCGTGCGCCTTCGGGCGCAAGGTCGAGCGCCGCGAGCTGTGCCAGTGCCAGCCCGGTGACACGGGCGGCCCGCGCCAGCGCGGCATTGGCCGACACCGCATGGGCGGAGCGTGCCTCCTGAACCTTGGGATGCCCCTCGCCATATTGGCCGCGCGCCTCGGCAAGGGCGGCGGCGTGCAGGCCGATTTCATCGGTCAGCGCCAGGAATTCGGCATCGGCAAACAGTTTGAGCGTCGCCGCCGCCGCGCTGGCCGGAATGCCCAGCGTGGCCTCCAGGGTGGCGACGTTCTGGCGTTTCTCTTCGAGCGCCGCCGCCAGGTCGCGTACCCGGCTTTCCAGCAGCCGCGTGCTCTCGACCATCGCGTCGAACTGGTCCGCCGACATCAGCCCGGTCTCGGCCTGAAGCGCGGCAATGTCGTTGCGTGTCACCGCCACAGACTCGCGATAATCGGCGATTGCGGCAAGGCCGCTGTCCTCGCGGGTGTCCTGTTCGTCGGCGCGCAGGGCATCGAGCTCGGCAAAGAACGCATCCAGCAACGCATTGCCCCGCGCCTGGGCGTTTTCCGGGGTGCCGCCGGTCATTTCCACATGGATCAGGCTGGTCTGGTCAACCAGCTCAATGCGCGGCTTGCCGAAATCGGCCAGCGTCATGTCCAGCGACGTCGCGGCGGCGTCCAGGATACGTTCGGCCCCGATCAGGCGCTTATAGGTCTCGGTGGGGCTGACCGAGTTGCTGGAAAACGCGGAATTGGCATAGGAAGATGCCTGGCCGATCCCGTTCAGGTTCATTGACGCCGACGCGCCCGAGCCGGGCAGGATGAGCGATACCGACGATTTGTAGCTGAGCGGCGCGGTGCGCAGATAGCCCACGATGGGCGCCCAGATCAGGGTGGCACCCAGCAGCGCAAAGGCGGCATAGCGCGGGAACCGGCCCAGGTCGCTGACGGCGCCGCCGACCAGGATACGGCCAAGCGAAATCCGGCGGCGCGGGGGGGCGGTCAGTGTCTCTTGCATGGTCATCGGGCATCTCCTTTGACCCCTGCATACAAGGCGGGCGCGCGCAATTCGCCTCCGCACGCGGGTAGCCCGGCGGGCATCCGGGATATCCGCCTATCCTTTCGGACAGGGCAATCAGAAAAGCCCGGCCTCGCGCGCGATCAGCGCCGCCTGCGTGCGGTTTGAGGCGTCGATCTTGCGATACAGTGTTTTCATATGCAGCTTGACCGTGGGTTCGCTGATGTCGAAATCGCGGGCGATTTCCTTGTTCGACTTGCCTTCGGTCAGCCCCTTGAGCATCTGAAGCTCGCGCTCCGACAGCTTGTCGGCCAGCGGATGCGACGGCCCGGTCTCTTCCGCGGTCATGAAATCGAGCGGGGCGTATTGTTCCCCCATCGCCATGAACTTGACGGCGTTGACCATGGATTTTGCCGGCAGGGTCTTGGGCACGAACCCGGCGGCACCGGCATCCAGTGCCTGTTGCGCGATCTCCTTGGTGGCCTCTCCGGACATCAGCGCGACCCGCTGCCCGCCTTCGAATTCCAGCGCGCGGGACAGGCCCGATAGCCCGTTCATCCCCGGCATGTTCAGGTCCAGCAGGACCAGGTCAAAGGGGCCATCACTCTGGATAAGGGCACAGGCGGCGTCGAAATCCGCCGCGGTGGCGGTTTCGAATCCCCCCTGCCCCTCGAGAAACAGAACCAGCGTGTCACGCAGCAGATCGTGGTCATCCGCGATCAGTATTTTCATGTTCGGAAACCCTTTTTTGAATCATTGGTAGCCAGTTCACGCAGGGATTGCATCAAAAACCCGTGCGCGTCTGGTCAGGAACCTATCCCGAACGGATAGGACGGTGCGCGCCCGGATGGCCGGGCTTGTCCGCCCGCATGGTTGGCCAGACCAACGCCCCCCTCAACTGTCCGTCCGCCACGTTGAGATGAAACCGGCAATCGATCACCAATTGGTCAAGTCACCGAAACGAGGATCGACGCCATGAAACATACTGATTTCCAAACCGAATTTGCTCTGTCCGCTCCGGTCGTCGCAGCGTGTGTGAACACCCGGCGCATCTCGGCTCTTGGTCTCGACCTGGTGGATGACACGGCGGAACAGACCATCGCGGCGGTGCTGGCTCCGGGCCGTCGCCGGGTGTTTTTCATGAACGCGCATTGCTGCAATATTCAGCACCGCAATGCCGAATATGACCGCGCGGTGGCCCGGGCCGACCTGCTGCTGCCCGATGGGATCGGTGTCGAACTGGCCGGCAAGATGCGCGGCGAGCAACTGAGCAGCAACCTGAACGGTACGGATTTTGTGCCCCGTATGCTGATCCGGGCGGCGCAGATGGGCAAATCGGTGTTCCTGTTCGGGGGCAAGCCGGGCACCGCCGAGGCCGCCGCCCGCCGGTTGCTGATCGATACGCCCGGTCTGCGTGTCGCCGGCACCCGCGATGGATATGACGGGGCCGCGAATACCGAGGCCGCAATTGCCGAGATCAACGCCAGCGGCGCGGATATCGTTCTGGTCGCGCTCGGGGTTCCGACACAGGAACTGTGGCTGCACCGCAATGCCGACAGGCTGACCGCCAGCCTGACCATGGGGGTCGGCGCGCTGTTCGATTTCCTGGCGGGCAATGTGGCACGGGCGCCCCGGCTGGTGCGCAAGGCGCGGATGGAATGGGGCTGGCGGCTGGCGATGGAGCCGCGCCGGATGGCGCGTCGCTATCTGCTGGGCAATCTGGAATTCATGGCCCGCGCGGCATGGCGCGCGGTGGCGATCGACAAGGGGGCGGCCCTGCAACAACGTCTGCTCGATCTTGTCGTGTCCTGCGTCGCGCTGATCCTGCTGGCCCCGGTCCTGTTGCTGACCATGCTGGCGGTGCGGCTGGACAGCCGTGGCCCCGCGCTGTTCGCGCAGACCCGCGTGGGCCGCGACGGCAGGCTGTTCACGCTATACAAGTTCCGTTCGATGCATATCGACGCCGAGGACCGCCGCGCCGCCTTGCTGTCGACATCGGATCGCGAGGGCATTTGCTTCAAGTCGCGCAACGACCCGCGTATCACCCGCGTCGGTCGGTTCATCCGCCGTTTTTCCATCGACGAACTGCCGCAGATCATCAACGTGTTCAAAGGTGAAATGTCGATCGTCGGCCCGCGCCCCGCGCTGCCTTCGGAAGTCGCCGCCTATCCGCCGCGCGCCCTTGGCCGGCTCGCCGTCAAGCCCGGCATCACCGGTGTCTGGCAGGTTTCGGGCCGTGCCGACATCCCGTTCGACCGGATGATCGAAATGGATATCGAATATGCCGGCACCCGCAACCTGGTCATGGATATCTTGTTGATCCTGATGACTTTTCGCGCGGTTGTTTCGGGTCGCGGCGCATATTGAGTTACGACCGGGCGGTTCTTTTTCTCTCTTGTTCCCTCTCACACGGGAATCGCCTGGTCGGGAATGGGCCTATCCGAACGGATAGGCCCATATCCGTCGTCGCCGTGGAGGCAACCGCCGAAACATGCAAGAACGGGGCATCATCAAATCGCGAGGTAAACCATGCGGATCACCACCATTGCCGCCTCTCTGTTCTCTCTTGCCATTGCCGGATCGGTCTGGGCAGAGGACCTCCCGGTGCCAACCGGTGACATCGTGCTGACGGTCTCGGGCAAGCTGGCGCATTCCAATGTTGACGACACCGCGCAATTCGATCTGGAATTGCTTGAAGAAATGCCGGTAACGCGTTTTGAAACATCGACAATATGGACAGAGGGCACGCAGGTTTTCGAAGGTGTCGAACTGGCCGATCTGGTCGAGCGCCTGGGGCTTGAGGGCGAGACGCTGTTTGCCAGCGCGATCAATGATTACACCGTTGAAATCCCGCTCAGCGACGCGGCCGAGGGTGGCCCGATCATCGCCTACCGGATTGATGGCAAGGAAATGTCGGTGCGCGAAAAAGGGCCGTTGTGGGTGATCTATCCCTATGACAAAAGTTCTGACTATCAGACCGAGGTGATCTATTCTCGCAGCATCTGGCAGCTTGACCGGATCGAAAGCCGTTAGGGCCTGACACCATCCGGGCCGCTGTTGCCCGGCCAGACCGGAGCCCGAGAGTGCCGCTGAGACGCCTGCCCCTTCGTATCCAGTATGTCGGTATGGTTTCGCTGGTCGTTCTGGGCATGGCGGTGTCGGTGTACCTGTCGCTGAACGTGGTGCGCGATCTCAGGCTGCTTGACGCGGCGCAATCGGACAATGTGCAATGGAGCCTGTCGCAGGCCGAGGTCGAGGCGCTGCGCTATCAGCAGGCGGTGGGCAAGAGCCTGGATGACCCCGGGGCCGACCTTCAGGACCTGCGCCGGGCCTTTGACATTTTCTATAGCCGGATCAACACGATCAAGACCGCGTCGATCTATGCCACCCTGCGCGAGGATGACATGCTGGCGCGGGATCTGGCGGTGGTCAGGGGGTTCCTGGATGACACGATTCCGCTGATCGACGGGTCGGACGAAACGCTGCGATGGGCGTTGCCGGGGCTTGAGGCCGAGGTCGCGGAGCTGCCGGTGCTGGTGCGGGCAATGTCGACGCGCGGGCTCAAGTATTTCGCGGAATGGGCCGATGAACAGCGCGAAACCGTGTCGCGCACCCTGTTGCAGCTCGGAGCGGCGGTTGCGGTTCTGATGCTGACGCTGATCTTTCTGGCGCTCAACCTTGGGTCGCTGAACCGGGCCAATGTGCGGCGTCGCCGGCAGGTCAAAGAGGCATCGCAACGCATGGAGGTCGTGATCGACACCGCGCTGGACGCGGTGATCGTCAGCGACATCAATGGCCAGGTGCTCGAATTCAATGCCGCGGCGGAACAGATTTTCGGCTATGATGCCGGCTATGCCATCGGCCGCAGCCTGGAGCAGCTGATCATCCCCGACAAGTACCGCGACGCGCATGTGGCGGGCATGAAGCGGATGCGCGAAAAGGGCGAAAAGCGGGTGGTCGGCAAGGGGCGCATCCGGCTCGAAGGCCGGCGCGCCAATGGCGAGGTGTTCCCGCTGGAATTCGCGATCCAGACCGCCGAAACCCGCAACGGACAGCTTTTTGTTGCCTTCCTGCGCGATATCACCGGGCTGGTCGAGGCCGAGAACGAACTGGTGGCGGCACGGGATCAGGCGCTGGCGAACGAACGGGCCAAGACCGAGTTCCTTGCCACCATGAGCCACGAGATCCGTACCCCGCTGAACGGGTTGCTGGGCAACCTGTCCTTGCTGGAAGAAACCCGCCTGGGCGAGCGCCAGCAGCTCTATGTGCAGAACATGAACACCTCGGGCGAATTGCTGCTGCGCCACGTGTCGGACGTGCTGGACATCACCAAATACGATGCGGGCAAGCTGCAATTGCACTTGGCTCCGATGAACCTGGGCAAGCTTGTACAGGATATCATCGACAACCAGGGCGGCGCGGCGGCGGCGAATGGGACCGACCTGAGCTGGGGCTGGGACGGGGCGGCGCAGGATTGGATCGTGTCCGATTCCGATCGTCTCCAGCACGTGCTGATGAATATCATCGGCAACGCGGTCAAGTTCACCCGCGCGGGCAGGGTCCGGGTCGATCTGCACCTGGCCGACAACGCGCCGCTGCTGTCAGAGCTTCGGATCGAGGTGCGCGATACCGGCATCGGCATGAGCGACGAGCTGCGCGCGCGCATCTTTGACGATTTCACCACCGGCGACAGCTCGTATGACCGGGCGGTGGGTGGCACCGGGCTCGGGCTGGGGATTGCCAAACGCTTTGTCGACGCGATGAAGGGCGAGATCGAGGTTGACAGCCGCCGGGGCGAAGGCAGCCGGTTTACCATCCGCCTGCCGGTACAGACCATCGACCCGCCAGAGGACGCAACGCCGGTCGAGCCCGCGCAGACCGAACGTGTTACGGGCGCGCGGATCCTGCTGGTCGAGGACAATGCGATCAACCGTTTCGTGGCCGGAGAGATGCTGGCGGCTGGCGGCCACACGGTCGAAGAGGCGCATGACGGCCAGCAGGCGGTCGAGATGGCGGCGCGGTCGCGCTATGACCTGATCCTGATGGATATCAGCATGCCGGTGATGGACGGGCGCACCGCCACGCGAACCATTCGCGGCGGCGCGGGCCTGTCGTCCGGGGTGCCGATCGTGGCCCTGACCGCCAATGCCATGGAGAGCGAGCAGAAGGCGTTCATCGCGGACGGCATGAATGACGTGTTGATCAAGCCCTTGTCCCGCGACACCATGCTGCGGGTGATCTCGGACCAGGTCGGCCCGTTTTTCGGGGGCGGTGCCGAACCCGGACCGCAGGATGACGCCGGGGCGGTGGACCTGTCCTATATCGATGATCTGCGCGAGACCCTGGGGGCCGAGGCGGTCAACCGGTTGCTGACCTCCTTTGCGACCGAGGCGCAGGGGCTGCTGGACTGGCTTGCCGACGCGGCCACGCTGCCGCTGGACGAGATCGGCCAGCGCACCCATGCGATTGCGGGCAATGCCGCGATGCTGGGCACCCAGGAGCTTCACGCCGCCCTGCTGAACCTGGAAAACGCCGCCAAGGCCGGGGACCGGGCCGACGTGATCGACGGTTGCGGCGACCTGCAAGAGGCGTGGGAGCGGACCCGTCCGGCGCTTACTTGACCACCGCCGCCACCACCGCCGCGAGGCCGAGAACCCGGCCCAGCTCGGCAATGTTGGTGACCGTGCTGTCATAACAGACCAGTGCGTCGTCGGGCAGCAGGTAGGGATCGAAATCGTCCCGGTCCGCGCGCCGCAGCAGGTCTTCGATATTGCGTTCGATGACGATCGAGACATCGGTCACCGGATCGCGTGACACCAGCACCGATGAGCGGTCGGCGCTGGTCGAGCGCGCGCCGCCGACACAGTTGGTGTCGATCACCGCCTGCAGATAGCGTGTGCCATAGGGCACCTGGCGCACCTCCTGGCCGACCGCGGCAATGGCGTTGCCCGCCGCCGGCTGGGTCAGGTTGGACAGGTAGAGCGACACGCCCGGCGGGCTGATCGGGCTGGGCTGCATCAGGTCTTCCTGGAAACACCCACGGCTGGGCACGTCGATCTCATCGCCGGCAATCAGCATGACATCGGTGACGTTGCGCCCCTCAAGCACGCCGCGCATGTCGACCTCGTACAGGGTGCCGCCGCGCCGCAGCTGTACCGCCGAAAGATCGGCATCGGGTCGCACGCCCCCCGCCGCGCGCAGCGCCACGGACAGGTTGCGCCCTTCGGTCGATGCGCCAAGCGCCGCTTGCCGCAGGCTGTCGACCTGATCGCCCTGGATGCCGCCGATTTCAACCGCGTGCGGTTCGAAAACCGCGCCCGACACGCCGACCAGGACCGAGGCGAAATCGGCAACCCGCACCGAGATGCGGGGCGCATCGACAAAGAAATCACCGGCCAGAAGCTCTTGGGCTATGTCGCTCTCGATCTCGTCGGTCGAGCGCCCCTGGGCGCGGACCGGCGACAGGAATGGCAGTTTCAGCGTGCCGTCACGGGACACCACGTAATTGCCGTTAAACGTGTCGTCATCGCCAATACGGATATCCACCAGATCGTTGCGCGACAGGCGTTCGCCGCGCAGCGCATAGGCCACCGCGCCGGTTCCCTTGCCGCCGCTGCCGCCGCGTGGCGGTTTGCAGCGCGAGGCGTTGATCTCGCTGGAGCGCAGGAAGCCGGCATTCGCGCGGCTGACATCGGGTGTGCGGTATTGTGCCTGATACCCCTCGCCGGTGCCGATCGCCGCGATGTTGTCGGGCGTGTCATAGGTGGCACAGCTTGTCAGGGCGACAACTGCAAGCAGGCAGGAACCATTCTTGAAAGGCATCATCCGGGACTGTCTCGATCTTGCCTGTGTTTTCCTTTTGATAGGCAATTTGCGCGCGCGGGTCGAGAAAACCTTGCGCGCTGGCAACTATCCGTTCGGATATGTGCTTGTCCGGTTGCACCAATCGACTGTCCGCCGGCGCGCGCGACAGGTGGTGGCCCCTGCCTTAGAACAGGGACAACCCAAGCAACGGAGCGGCCCATGCCCCTCAGCGCCTCGAATTTCGGATTTGCCCGCAACGTATTGGCCTATGGCGCGTCGGAAGTTGCCGCCAAGCTGTCGCGTCTCTTTGTGGTGATTGCCGTGGCGCGCACGCTGGATCTCGACCAGATCGGCATGGCGGCGGCGGCGCTGGCGGCGGCGGACATCCTGAAATCGCTCACTGAAAACGGCGTCAACCAGCGGATCATCTCGGCCAGCGAGGCCGATCTGGCCGCGACCTGCGCCACCGCGCATCGCATTTTCTGGACCTGGTGCGTCGGCCTGTTCCTGGCGCAATCGCTGATCGGGCTGGTCATCTATGCCGCCGGCGGCAGCTTGCTGCTGCTGGTGATGATCCTGCTGCTGGCTGGCGAATACCTGTTCATGCCCGCCGGCCTGGTGCAGGCGGCGCTGGCCATGCGCAATGGCAAGCTGAACCAGACCGCGGCCATCGCCGGGGCCCAGGTCGTCGGCGCGAACCTGATGTCGGTGGCGCTGGTCATGGCGTGGCCTTCGGCGCTGGCGCTGATCCTGCCGCGGCTGCTGACCGCGCCGTTCTGGCTGGTGTCGATGCGTCGCCTGAACCCTTGGCAGATCGACCTGTCGCAAGGCCGCGCGCCACTGCGCCCGTTCCTGCGCTATGGTGCATCGGTGCTGGGGGTCGAGCTGGTCAAGGCGCTGCGCCTTCAGGCGGACAAGCTGATTGTCGGGGCGATGATGGGGGCCGAGGCGCTCGGGCTGTATTTCATGGCCTTCAACGCTGGCCTCAGCCTCGCGAACTCATTCTCGGTTGCCTTTTCGACCGTGCTTTTCCCGCATCTCTGCGCCCATGAGAACAAGCGCGTCGCCCTGCGTCAGGGGGCCACCGTGGCCATGGCGATGATCGCGCCCGCCGTGGTCCTGCAGGCGATCATGGCACCCTATTACGTGCCGGTGCTTTTCGGCGCGGGCTATGAGGGGCTGCACCAGATCGTGTCGATCCTTTGCCTCGTGGCGATCCCCTCTACCCTGTGGTCGGCGGCGGCGGGGTGGCTGCGCGCCACCAACCGTCCGCAGGTCGAACTGCTGGTGACCATCGTTCTGACCATCGCCCTGATGGCCAATACCGCCCTGCTCGCCCCGTTTGGCCTGGTCCCGGTGGCCACCGGATATGCCGTCATCGCGGCGATCGTGATGGTCGGTGCCGCGCTTCCCGTCTTTCTCCCGGCCTTTGGCCTGAAACTTGCAAAGGTCTGATCCATGCCACGTTTTTCGATCATCATCCCCTGTTACAACGCCGCCGCCACCTTGCCCGCAACGCTGGCGAGCCTCGTGGCCCAGACCGACAGCGACTGGGAAGCGATCTGTGTGGATGACGGTTCGTCCGACGACACCCGGCGCATCGTGCGCGAAGCCGCCGCCGATGATCGTCGCATCCACCTGGTGCGCAACACCGGCAAAGGCCCCAGCATGGCGCGCAATCTTGGCGCGATCGCCATGGCATCCGGCGAGATCGTCGCCTTTTGCGATGCCGATGACCTGTGGGTCAAAGACAAGCTGGCCCAGCTGCGCGTCGCCCTTGCCGATGATGCCATTGACGGCGTGTTTGGCCGGATCGGCTTTTTCCGCGACACGCCGCGCGATGCCAAGGTGTTTTCCACGGTGCCCAGCGGGGATCTGACCATCGACATGCTGCTGGGCGAGAACCCGGTCTGCACTATGTCAAACCTCGCGATCCGCCACGAGGCGGTGGTGGCCAGCGGAGGGTTTGACACGGAAATGGTGCATAACGAAGACTTGGAATGGCTGATCCGCCTGGTCGGCGGCGGCGCGCGCCTGGTCGGGGTCGATGCGCTGCACACCTGGTATCGCACCAGCGACAGCGGCCTTTCCGCCAACCTGCCCGCGATGCTGGCCGGGCGCGAACAGGCGCTGGCCACCGCGCTGCGATTTGGTGTCGAACCCAGCCGGGCCAGCCACGCGGTGCATCACCGGTATCTGGCCCGCCGGGCGCTGCGCCTGTCACATGGCCGCATTGCGCCGCTGCGCCACGCGCTCTCGGGCCTCGCCCACAGCCCCGCCGGGTTCATGACCCCCCTGCATCGCGGCGGCCTGACGCTGGCCGGCAGCCTCGCGGCGACGTTTCTCCCTCAGGGTGTGTCGCGCAAGTTGTTTTCCCGCTGATCCGAGTTTGTACTGATATACAGGAACCGAATCCCATGACCTTTGCCTCGATCGTCGTCCCCGCCTACAACGTGCAGAAAACCCTGGCCGAAACCCTGATTTCGCTGCTGGCGCAGACCCATCAGGCATTCGAGATCGTGCTGGTCAATGACGGTTCCACCGATGGAACGCTCGACATCGCCCGGCAATTTGCCACCGACCCGCGCCTGCGTATCATCACCCAGGCCAATCGCGGTCTGGCGGGTGCGCGCAACACCGGGATCGCGGCGGCGCGCGGCGAGGTGATCGGGTTTTGCGATTCCGACGACCTGTGGGACCCGAGAAAGCTCGCGGCCCACGTGGCGCACCTGGCGGCCAACCCGCATGTCGGTGTCAGCTATAGCGGTTCGGCGCTGATCGATGACGACAGCAACTCGCTGGGCCAGGCACAGCGCCCGCGACTGGCCGATGTGGACGCCGCGCATGTCTTTGCCCGCAATCCGATCGGCAACGGCTCGGCCCCGGTGATCCGCCGCGCGGTGTTCGACGACATCGCCTATCGCCCGGCACATGAAACCGGGCGTGACTGGTATTTCGACGAAACCTTTCGCCAGTCCGAAGACATCGAATGCTGGATGCGCATCGCGTTGAACACCAGTTGGGCTTTTGCGGGCGTCCCCGGCCTGCTCACGCTGTATCGCATCAACAATGGCGGCTTGTCGGCGGCAACGGACAAACAGCTGCAATCCTGGGAGCGTATGGTGACCAAGCTGGCGACAGGGCATCCCGGCTTCGTCGCCACCCACGCCCCGCGCGCCCGCGCCTACCAGTATCGCTATCTGGCGCGTCGCGCGATCAGCGACCTGGACACCGCGCGCGCCCTGCAACTGAGCCGCGCCTGGATCGCCGAATCCCGCGCGCCGCTGATCGAAGAGCCGGCGAAATCAGCCGTGACGCTGGCCGCGGCGGGGGTGCTGTCGCTGTTTGGTGGCGGCGTTCTGGGTGATGCGATCGTTGCATGGTCGCGGCTTGTGCGCCGCGAGGCCCGGTCGTGATGCGCCCGCGTGTGGTACACCTGGTCGACGATACCACCGCCGGCGGGGTCATGCGCGTGCTCGATTTCCTGTCCTCTTCCGCCGCCCTCGCCGAGGTCGCGGATCACGAGATCAGGACGATAGACCGGGGTCGCGCCTTGCCCGGGCGGATCGGCGCCGACATCATCGTGTCGCATCTGGCGATCAGCTGGCGGGCGCTGCCGATGCTGCTGGCGCTGCGGATGGGGCATGTCTATACTCCGCTGATCCATGTCGAACACAGCTATACCGAGAGGTTCGTCGCGCTGAACGTGCCGCGCAAACGCCGGTTCGCGACACTGCTCAAGACCAGCTATGCCCTGTTCAACCGCGTCGTCGCGGTCAGCAACGGCCAACGCGACTGGCTGTTGCGCCAAGGGCATGTGCGGGCCGACCGGGCAGTGACGATCCAGTCCTGCGTCGACCTGTCCGGCTTTCGCGCGGTTCCGGCAACCGGCAAGCCGCTGCGCGTGCTGGGGGCGATCGGACGGCTCGACCGGCAAAAGGGATTCGACCTGGCCATCCGGGCGCTGCGCCAGATGCCCAGCCTGCCCGTCGAACTGCATTTTTACGGGCAGGGCGATCAAGAGCCGCTCTTGCGCGAACTGGCCGATGGCGATGGGCGCATCCGCTTCATGGGGTTTGCCCCCGATCCCGTCGCCGCCATGGCCAGCGTCGATGCGGTGGTGATGCCCTCGAACTGGGAAGCCTACGGGCTGGTCGCCATCGAGGCGCTGAGCGCGCGCCGCCCAGTGCTGGTCAATGCCATCGACGGGCTGCTGGATCACCGGCAACATGGCGCGCGGGTGGTGCCCGAGATGACGGTCGCGGCATGGTCCAAGGCCATTCGTGAAATGGCCTTTGGGTCGCTCACCTTGCCGCAACCGGATGCGCCGCCCGATCTCGAACGGGTTTTCGAGCGCAAATGGAACGACCTGATCCGCGACCTCCACGGCCATGCGGGCTGAGGCCGCGCGGCGCGGGATCAGTGGCGGAACACGTCGCTCGATGTCACATCTGCCACGTCGGTGCGCCCGGCCAGGCCCATGGTGGTTCTGAGCTCTTTTTCCAGGATGCCCAGCAGCGTGGTGATGCCGTCTTCGCCCATCGCGCCAAGCGCATAGACCATCGCCCGGCCCAGCATCGTGCCCGAGGCCCCCATCGCCAGCGCGCGGAACATGTCCTGGCCGCTGCGCACGCCGCTGTCGATCACCAGCTCCATCCGGTCGCCCACGGCGTCGGCGATTTTCGGCAGGTAGGCGATCGAGCTTGACGCCCCGTCCTGCTGGCGGCCACCGTGATTGGACACGATGATGCCGTCGACACCCAGGCCGGCGGCGATCTGGGCGTCTTCCACGTCCATGATGCCTTTCAGGATCAGCGGGCCGTCCCATTCCTTGCGGAAGGTCTCGATATCCGCCCAGGTCAGCGACGGGTCAACCTGTTCCGAGGCCCAGGTCAGCAGGCTGTTCAGATCGTCCACCCCCTTGGCATGGCCGATGACATTGCCAAACGACTTGTAAGGCGTGCGCGCCATCCGCAGGCCCCAGCCCGGCTTGGTTGCGAGATCGACCAGGTTGGCGAGCGTCGGGCGGATCTTGATCGACAGCCCGTTCTTGATGTCCTTGTGGCGCTGGCCCAGCATCGGCAGGTCCATCGTCACCACCAGCGCCGAACAGCCCGCCGCCTTGGCTCGCCGGATCAGGTCGATGTTGAATGCGCGATCCTTGACCACGTAAAGCTGGAACCAGAACGGCGTGTTGGTTGCCCCGGCCACGTCCTCGATGGAACAGATCGACATGGTCGACAGGGTGAATGGCACCCCATAGGCCTCGGCGGCGCGGGCCACCTTGATCTCGCCTGCCGCATGCTGGATGCCCAACATGCCGACCGGGGCGAAACAGACGGGCAGCCTGGCCTTTTGCCCGAACAGCGTGGTATTCATCCGCACGTCCGAGATGTCGATGCCGACCCGCTGGCGGATCAGCAGGTCGCCGAAATCCGCCTCGTTGGCGCGGTAGGTCGATTCCGAGTATGACCCGGCATCCGCATAGTCGCAGAACATCTTGGGCACGCGGCGTTTATAGAGCTGGCGAAAATCCTCAACACAGGTGATCGTGGTCATGTCGTGCTCCTATGCCATGCCGACCTGAACGCCGTTCGGACGCATGTCGTCGGGGCGGGTCATCAGGATCGCGGTCAACTCTTCGCGCATCGCCGCATGGTCCGGGTCGTCAAACAGGTTGGTCAGCTCGTCGGGGTCGGCGGCGAGGTCATACATCTCGCCCGCGCCGGATTTCAGGTCCATGGTCAGCTTGGTGGTCCGGGTGCGCACCGTGCGCAGGCTGAGCCCGACACCGACACGACCGGGCAGCAATTCCCATTCGCTGAACGCCGCGTCGCGCTCGGCTTCGTCGCTGATCACGTCACGCATGGATACGCCATGCAGGTCCATCAGGCTTTCGGCACCGGCCCAGTCCAGGAAGGTCGCGCCAAGATCCAGGGTCGACAGCGGCTGGTCGCTGGTCTTGCCGACCGGCACATCCGGCCCCTTGACGATCGCCTTGACGTTCAGCAGCCCCTCGAACGGCATCGGCCCCTTCAGAACCATGCCATGATCGCCCAGCCAGTCGCCGTGGTCGGCGGTGTAGACGATATAGGTATTGTCGGCCAGGCCCTGTGCCTCAAGCTCGGTCAGGATGCGCCCGACCGAATGGTCGATCAGCGCCAGCTGTCCATAGGTGTTGGCAATCACCTCGCGCAGGTGTTCGTCCGACAGTTCCGGCATCCGCGAATAGGCCTCGCGGATCGAGCGGTGCTCTTCGGGGATCTCGGATTCCAGCGCCGCCTTGTGCCACCACGGGCGGCCTTCGAAATTCCGTTTGCGGTGCTCGGGCAGATCCACGTCCTCGGGCCGGTGCAGCGAGGCCCAGGGCTCGGGCGCGTCGAACGGGTGATGCGGATCGGGAAACGACACCCACAGGCAGAACGGCGCGTCGCGCTCCTGGCGCAGATAGTCGATGGTGCGGTCGGCGATCCAGGTCGAATTGTGCCAGGCCACCGGCAGCTTGGACGACCAGGTCTGCGGCGCGCCCTTGTGGTCGCGATTGCTCTCCCACAGCAGCTTGTTCTTGAGATCGCCGCGCCCGTCGCCGTAATACCATTCCTCATAGGCCAGCCCCGCGGGCGGCTTCTCGGGCAGCCACCAGTTGTGGCCGATATGGGTCAGCTCGACGTGATCAAAGCCCATATAGGGTCCGCGCCAGCCTTCGGGAATGTCACGGGTGCCCGGAATGCTCTCGGGGGTGCGGTGATCGCCGAACACGTGATAGGTCGAGAAATGCGCCTTGCCGATGATCCCGGTATCATAGCCCGCCGCCGACAGCGAACCGGCAAAGCCCTTTTCGCCCAGCTCGGGGTCAAGGTCGATGCCGTTGTCATGCACGCCATGGGTGCGCGGCAACAACCCGGTCAGGATCGAGGCGCGCGCCGGCTGGCAGACCACACAGGGCGTGACCACGGTTTCCAGGCTGGTGCCTTCGCTGGCGAGGATGTCCAGATGCGGAGTCTGCACCTTGCGACCGCGAAAGCCATAGCAATCCCCGCGTTGCTGATCCGAGGTGATAAAGAGGATGTTCGGTCTGTCGGTCGATCCGGTCACGATATCTGATCCCTTGCTTATTTGTCTGAAATGCTTGAGTCTTTGCGGTCCTGAAGGCGTCCCGACATGGCGAGCATCACCATTGACAGGGCCAGGAAGGTCAGCCCCACCGGGCTTTGCAGCATGAACCACGGGTCCGATCCGCTTGCCTCGAACGCATTGCGGACGGCGTTTTCCAGCGGTGCGGCCAGGATAAAGGCGATCACCATCGGCAGGATCGGCACATTCGCCAGCCGCATCAGGTAGCCGATGATGCCAAAGCCCAGGGTGACATAGATGCCGAACATCGAACCGACCTGCACATAGGTCGATGTCAGCGTCAGCAGCAGCACCGTGGGCAGCAGAATCTGCGCGGGGATCCTGATCAACCCGCCCAGCAACCGCATGAATGAGGCCCCGGTGAACCAGTTCACGATATTCGCGGTCATCATCAGGGTGAACAGGCCAAAGGCGATGACCAGTTCGCTGTTCACCGCGTCGGTGGTGAATTTAAAGACCGAGGGGCCGGGGTTGAAACCGCCGATCGTGTCGGCGGCCAGGATGATGAACACCGCCGCGACGTTGCCCGGAATGCCAAGCGACAGCGCCGGGATCAGGTTCGACCCGGACACAGCCGAGTTGGCGGCCTCGGTTGCGGCGATCCCCTGGGGCGCGCCTTCGCCGAATTTCACCTCACCCTTGTGCATCTTGCGGCCCGCCGTATAGCCAAGCGCGGCGGCGAGGGTCGAGCCGATGCCCGGCAGCGAACCGATGACCGAGCCGATCACCATCGACACGCCGATGAACGGCATCAGCATCCGGCGTTCCTTCCAGCTCAGCGACCGGTCGCCCAGTTCCACGCGGGGCACAGCCTTGCCGCCGATCCGGTTGCGCCACAGGGTATCAAAGCTGGCAAAGACCTCGCCGATGATCAGCACGCCGACAAACACCGCGATGGTCGGGAACCCGCTGGCCAAATCGTCGATGCCCAGGGTCAGACGCGGATAGGAATCCGCCCCGGTGCCGATGGCGGCGACCACAAAGCCAAAGCTGGCGGCGAGAATGCCCTTGGCCGGGTGCTTGCCCACGACGGCGGCCACAAAGGACAGCGACAGCACCATCAACGCGGCCTTTTCCGGCAGGCCGAGGAATTTCTCGATGGTGATGGCCAGGAACGGCGCGCAGGTGAACAGGACGAGATCGGAGAAGGTATCGCCCGACACCGACGAGAACTGGGCCACGCGCAGCGCCTTGCCCCCCTGCCCGTTGCGGGCCATCGGGTGCCCGTCAAGCGCCGTCATGAAGGCATCCGGCGTGCCCGGCGTGTTGAACAGGATCGCCGGAACCGCGCCGCCAAGCGTGGCGCCTTTCATGATCCCGACAAGGAACCCCATCACCGGCAGCAGCGCGTCCGGGGTAAAGCCGAAGGCCGAGATCAGGATCGGCAGCGCCATCGCCATGCCGAACGGTCCCGAGAGACCGGGGGTGGCGCCGATGATGACCCCGGCAAAGAACCCGGCAACCACCATCAGAACCGCCCAGGAAATCACCACCGGTCCAATCGTCAGGGCGGGGTTTGCCAGGAAGGCTTCGGCAATCCCGGCGAGAACGTATTCAAGCGGACCCATCAGAAATCTCCGTTTGGCGGCAGCAGCATGTTGTCGAAGGGCACGTCGTAGAGAAACGCCATCACGGCCGTTGCGAGAAAGGCGATTCCCAGGCTGCGCAGGGTGAAGGAGCGTTCAAGCAGCGATTTGAGCGCAAAGATCATGAACGTCCCCCCGGCCAGGAAGCCGGTGTATTTCCACGGAACGCTGTCGAGCTTGAGGCGGTAGGTCACCCCCTCATCGGCGAACAGCGCGATCAGGACCGGACCAACCCAGAGCATCAGCACGAAGGACACCAGCTGGATGCCCAGCACCAGCACAAGCAGCGGTGCCGAGAATTCCGCGCCGGCCTCGTTGTCGGGCCACAGATAGGCCGAGAGCCCGATCCAGAGCGCCGAACCCAGAACGCCGATCGCCCCGATTGTCGGCAGCAGCGCGTCACCGATCCGGATGGTGCGCCGCCATTCGTCGATCAGGCCGGTTTCAATGTCCAGCCTGATCCAGACCAGCAGCAGGATGAGGCTGAGAACCACCCCTATGATTGCCACGCTCAGATCGCGAATTAGGTTTGGTCTCGTCATGGCCACCTCCCCAGGGACTGCCGAAACTTGTGGAACTCAGTCTGCGGTTGCCTCCAGCAGCGCCTCGGAGTCCTTGCTTTCCTGTGCCACATAGGCATCGGCCGCGTCGCCGGAATTGATCTTGAGCACAAAGACCCGGTTGATGAATTCGTTGGACTTGGAGCCGTCTTTCTGGATCACCGTGGTGATCGCATCGGTCAGCGCGGTCTTGGCATCGTCCGGCAGGCCGGCGGGGGCCATCATGATGAAGGTCGCGCCAAAGAAGAAATCGACGCCCACGTCCTTGAGCGGTTCGGAATCGGGCGATACGTTGAGCGGCTGATCCTCGGCATTGGCGAGGTTCACCAGTTCGCCGGCGGCAACGCCCTTGGCCTGCGGCCCGGCCACCCAGCCGATATCGACATCATCGGCATTGATCGCATTGAGCACGCCGCGCCCGCCCTTGTAGCCGGAAACGATGTTGAAATTCACGTCATTGACCTTGCCGATGTAATAGGCCCCGTCGGCCAGGCGTGCGGTCATCGTGCCAAAGGAAATCTCTTCCCCGCCCTTCGCGGCGGCGATCACGTCCGACAGGTTGCTCCAGCCGCGCGACGCCTTGGCCACGACACCCATCTGGGTTCCGGCGATGGTGGTCAGAAAGTCGAAATCCTCCAGAGCATAGCCCGGATCCCGCGCCGCCAGGCGGTCATAGGCAAAGGTGTCGGTCACCCCCATGCCCAGGGTCAGCCCGTCTGCCGGGGCGTCCTTGAGCGAGCGCGCCATCACCGAGCCACCGCCGCCATCGACGTTCTCGGGAATGATGTTCCAGCCGTATTCCGCCGACAGGTCCTCGGCGATCAGGCGGGCCAGCGTATCCGCGCCGCCACCGGCCTTGAAGCCGATTTCGATCTTGATCGGGCCCGAGGGGGTCCATTCGGCCCAGGCGGGAACAGCGCTCATTGCGGCAATCACGGCCGCGGTCATAAGATGTTTCATGTATCCTCCCTTGCTCGCCGGATTGCAGGCGATGATCAAACATAGCAGCGGGGGAGTAGACACAGAAATACTATATCAGTATCACTCATATAATCTTTTGGTTATGGCGGAGGCGGCAATGACACCGAAGCTCCTGGCGCAATTTCTCGCGGTTTGCCGGCACGGTTCGGTTTCGGCGGCGGCAAAAGAGCTGCATATCGCCCAGCCCGCGCTCAGCAAGCAGATCGCCTTTCTTGAGCATTCGCTGGATGTGCAGTTGTTCCGGCGGCATTCCCGTGGCGTGACGCTGACCGAGTCGGGGGCGCTGTTGCGGGTGGATGCCGCCGAGATCATCCGCAAGATCGACTCGCTCAGGGAAAACCTGCACGGGCGCGGCACCCATGTGTCTGGCGAGGTTTCGGTGGCGATCATCACCTCGCTTGCCCCGGTCTTGGCGGTGGATGTCTATCAGCGCATCGACCGGGATTACCCCGACATCAAGCTGAACATCACGGCCATGCCCTCGGACCTGGTGAGCATGGCGCTGTTGCGGCAGGAGGTTGACCTGGCGATCCTGCCCAATGCCGCCACCGACCTGCCCAAGGCGCAGTCGCTGCCGCTGCTGGAGGAAGAGTTCTTTCTGATGGGTCCGCCCGGCTTTGCGCCGCCGTCCCAGACCATCGCCTTTTCCGCCATCGGCGATCGCCCGCTTGCCCTGCCCCGTGTCGGGCATGACATGCGCCGCCGGATCGAAGAGGTGGCGCGCAACGCCGGCACCGCGCTGAACGTGAAATACGAATCCGAGAACATCAACCTGCTCGGCGCGCTGGTGCGTGCCGGTCTGGCCAGCGGCATTCAACCGATCTCCTACTGGCTCGACCCGATTGCAGCGGGCCGGCTGGTGGCGCAAAAGATCGTTTCCCCGACGATCACCCGGGTTCATTCGCTGTGCTGGCTGCCCGAGCTTGCCCTGTCCCCGGCGGCCGAGGCGATCCGCGACATCCTGTTGGCCGAAGTGGCCAAGATGATCTCTGGGGGCAAGCTGTCGGGTCGGCAGCCGCGCACCATCGCGTCCTGATCTCGGCACATCGCGGTGTGGCTTGACTGTCGCGGGCGTTTTCGGCACCTGTTCGCCCGGTGGGGTTGCGACGGCACCGCGCGGCGCAACAGTGACGGAACATCCCGTGGATACAGCAATCAGGACCGGTAAAAACGCCAACCTGACAGGCGGCCTCTGGATGTTTGCCGCGATGGGGGCCTTTGCCATCGAGGATGCCTTTGTCAAGGCGGCCTCGGTCACCATCCCGGTGGGACAGATCCTGATCCTGTTCGGTCTGGGCGGGGCGCTGGTTTTCGCGGCGCTGGCGCTGGCCAATCGCGAGCCGCTTTTCGTGCGCGACGTGCTGTCGCCGCGGATGCTGCTGCGCATCCTGTTCGAGATCACCGGCCGGTTGTTCTATGTGCTGGCGGTGGCGCTGATCCCGTTGTCGGCGGCGACGGTGATCCTTCAGGCCACGCCGCTGGTGGTGGTCGCCTGGGCGGCGCTGTTCATGGGGGAACAGGTCGGCTGGCGTCGCTGGGTTGCGATTTTCATGGGTCTGGCCGGGGTGATCGTCATCGTTCAGCCGGGGTCCGACGGGTTTTCGGCGCTGTCGCTGCTGGCGGTGATCGGGATGCTGGGCTTTGCCGGGCGCGATCTGGCCAGCCGCGCCGCGCCGGCCACGATCAGCACGGTTCTTCTGGGTCTTTACGGGTTCCTGTCGGTTGTCATCGCCGGGGGACTCTATTCGGTATGGCAGGGCGTCCCGCCGGTGGTTCCGGATGGCCCCACCGCGCTCTGCCTGCTGGGGGCGGTGCTGGGCGGGGTTGCGGCCTATACCTGCCTGATGAAGGCCATGCGCACAGGAGATGTCTCGGCAGTCACCCCGTTCCGCTATACCCGCCTGCTCTTTGGGGTGGCGCTTGGCGTGCTGGTCTTTGGCGAGGCGCTCGGGGTCTCGATCCTGATCGGATCGGGGCTGATCGTGGCGTCGGGCCTGTTCATCCTGTGGCGCGGCAGGCAATCCGACGACAGCGGCGCCTGAGCCGGGCCAACAGATCGCCTCACGTCGCGCCCATCGCCGCCGCCCCACGCGCCGCCTTGCGCAGCAGGTCCGACAGGTGTCGACGCTCGTCCGGGTTCAGATGTGCCAGAACCTGATCCTGGTGAGCCGTCAGATAGCGCGCGGCGCGGGCCTGAAGGTCGCGCCCGGCCCCGGTGATCCTGAGCCGCGCCTGCCGCCCGTCCTCGGCATCCGGGGCGCGTTCGATGTAACCTTCGGCAACCATGCGGTGAACCGCGCGCGACACGGTGTTGCGCGGACGCTGTGACACCCGGGCCACGTCCTGCGCCGTCATCTCCGGGAAATGCGCCAGGCAGGCGAGCAAAACGAACTCGGCCCGGATCAGCCCCAGGTCGCGCTTGATATCCGCATAGGCGGGGATGGCGATCGACCCGGCCAGATAGGTTATCCGATACGCCTCGGGAAAGGCGATCATGTCGAACAACCCGGTGAAATCGCGCGTATGTCGCGGTTTCCGCTCGCGTGCCATGTTCGGTGCCCCTGCCGGTTGCGAAATTTGACTTGCCAGATCGGCGCGTCCCGCCCATATTGTTCCAATCGGAACAAGTTGTGCAAGCAAAAAACCTGCACGTCCTTTGGGGGAGGATTGCTTATGTCCAGCGCGCGCAAACGCCTGACGATCCCGGATCTGGCGGCGAAAAAGGCGGCGGGCGAGCGGTTGGTCATGGTGGCGGTGGGCGAGGTTCTGACCGCCGCCTGGGCCGAGCGCGCCGGCGTCGATATCGTCGGGGTCGGCGACAGTCTCGGGATGACGCTGCACGGGCATGAAAATACGCTGGCGATGACGGTCGGGCAGATGATCGACCATTGCAAGGCGGTGCGCCGGGGCGCGCCCAACACGATGTCGCTGGTGTCGATGCCCTATGGATCATATGCGACCCCCGACATCGCCATCCACAACGCGCTGCGCCTGATGAAAGAGGGCGGCGCGGATGCGGTCAAGCTGCAAACCGGGCGCGAGGGGTTCGACATCATCAAAGCGGTGGCGGATGCGGGCGTGCCGGTGATGAGCCATGTGGGCCTGTTGCCGCATCGGGTTCACATGCTTGGCGGCTTCCGGATGCAGGGCCGCACCGCGGATGAGGCAATGACCATCATCGACAATGCCCGCGCCATACAGGAGGCCGGCGCCATCGGGCTGGAGATCGAGGCGATGCCCTATGAGGTCGGCAAGGCGGTGGACGACGCGGTGTCGATCTTTACCTTTTCCATCGGCGCGGGCGCGGCGGGTACCTGCCAGCTCCTGAACGGCTATGACCTGCTCGGGGCCTTTGACACGTTCAAGCCGAAATTCGCCAAGCGCTATGCCAATATCGCCGAAACCGCGACGCGGGCCTTTGCCGATTACGCCGCGGATGTGCGGGCCGGAACCTTTCCCGACGCCGAACACAGCTACCGGATGAAACCCCAAGAAGCAGAGCGCCTTGCCGCCCTGCTCGCCAAAGGAGGATGACATGGACGGAAATGAGCCAATCCAAGCCAATGGTCAGCGCATCCCCAACGGGATGCTTCAGGACAATGGTCCGCGCAACATGTGGTGGGTCGCCGCCCATCGCCGCGAGGTCACGGACAAGCCGCTGGCGCGGTGGATCCTGGAAACCCCGGTGGTGCTCTACCGGCTTGCCGATGGCACGCCGGCGGCACTGTATGACCGTTGCCCGCATCGCTGGGCGCCGCTGTCACAGGGGCATGTGGACGGCGACAGGATCGTCTGCCCCTATCACGGGATGGAATTCAACACCGAGGGTCTCTGTACCAAGGCCCCGACCCAGCACATGAAGCCCAAACGCGCCGAGATCCCCTCCTATGCGGTGCGCGAGGCCGGGGCCTTTGTCTGGATCTGGATGGGCGATCAGGACGCGATCGATTGCGATCCGCCCGAGGTGGGCTATCAGACCGATCCCGGCTGGTCGTTTATCGACGGCTATTACGAGGTGGCGGCGAACTGGGTTCTGATCCGCGAAAACGTCATGGATCTGACCCATATCGCCTTTCTGCATCAGAACACCTTCAAGCAGAACGACTGGATCACCCCGCCCGATCACTACATGGAGGATGGGGTGGTCTGCTATGAGCAGGAGTTCGATCTCGCGCCGCTGTCGCCCTTGTTCTGCGCCGGGATGGGCCTGCCCGAGGACAAGCCGATCAAGCGCACGCAAAAGGGCCGGATGCCCAGCCTAGCGATCTCGTTCTCGGACTGGTGCGTGCATGACCCCGCCCCCGAACCCGGGCGGCGCTCGGATTTCGTGATGCGGGGCTGTCATATCGTGACCCCGGCTCAGCGCGGCCGGACGCATTATTTCTGGGGGGCCGCCTTTGACGTGCCGGAAATCACCGAGGATGTTGCCGAAAAGACCAAGGCCAGCATCGTCGCCGCCTTTGACGAGGACAAGAACCTGCTCGAACGCATGCAGTCCCAGATCGCGGCCGATCCCCGCGGGCTTGATTTTCTCGAAGTGACCTTGGGCGCGGACGGGGCCGGCATCTTTGTGCGGCAAATCCTGAACAGGAAACTGGCCGCCGAGGGGCGCAAGCTCTGACAACGACATGGCGCGGCGCAAAGCCCCGCCGACAGGGAGAGACCGCGATGACCGACCGCAGACCGCGCCCGCGCCGCAGCTTTATCTTTACGCCGGGATTGCGCCCCGACATGTATCCCAAGGCGCTGGCCTGCGGCACCGATATCGTCTGTGTCGAACTCGAAGACGGCATTGCGCCCAAGGACAAGGCCGAAGCCCGCCAGAAGGCGCTCGCGCTGTTCGCCGAGCCGCAGGCCGATGATGGTGTCGAACGGATCCTGCGCATCAATTCCATGCGCGAGCGGTTCGGGATCGAGGACATACAGGCGGTGCTGGCCACCCCGACCCCGCCGCCGGCCCTGATGATGCCCAAGGTGCGCACCCCGGACGAGGTGGTGATGCTCGACCAGCTGCTGGGCGAGGCCGGGCACGACACCCGCCTGCATGTCATCATCGAAACCAATGCGGGGCTGGAGGCGGCCCATGACATCGCCCATTGCTCGTCCCGGATCGACGCGATGTTCTTTGGCGGCGTCGACATGGCCGCCGAGCTGCGGTGTCGCAACGCGTGGGAGCCGCTGCTGCATGCCCGCGCGCGGGTGGTACATGCGGCCGCCAGTGCCGGGCTCGACGTGATCGACGTGCCCTATCTCGATCTGCAAGACCCTGACGGTATGCGCGTGGCCGCCGAACAGGCACGCGATCTTGGCTTTTCCGGCAAGGGCGCGGTTCACCCGAAACAGATCGCGGCGCTGAACGCGGTGTTCTCGCCGACCCCCGAGCAGATCGCCCGCGCCCGTCGCATCATTGCCGAGTTCGAGGCCGCCGATACCGGGCTGGTGGTGATTGACGGCAAGCTGATCGAAAAGCCGGTGCTGCGCGACATGCACCGTATCGTGGCCGTCGCCGCGCGCATGGAGGAACGGCAGCCGGCGTGACCCGCGGGTAGACGAAGCATTACATCTGACATATTTTTTGACACTTGTAAGGGGCGCTGAACCCCCGTATACTGCCGCCGAACAATCTCGGATGGGGTGCTGCTATGAATATCATTCTCGTGCTGGTCGACAGCCTGACGCGCAACTGCCTGCGGGCCTATGATCCGTCCAGCCCCTGTGAGACCCCCAATATCGACCGCTTTGCCAAACGCGCGGCGATCTTTGACAACCATTTCGTCGGCAGCCTGCCCTGCATGCCCGCGCGGCGCGAATTGATCGCCGGGCGCAAGGAATTCATGTGGCGCCCCTGGGGGTCGCTCGAAGTATTCGACCCACGCCTGCCGTCTGAAGTACGCAAGGGCGGTTATCACACCCATGTCGTCACCGACCACTACCATTACTGGGAAGAAGAGGCGAACGGCTATATCCAGAGCTATGACACCACCGAGATGATCCGCGGCTATGAGGTCGATCGCTGGCAGGCCCAGGATCCGACCGAGGACAAGCCCGCCTGGGTCAGGAATGTCGAGAAGTTCCGCGCCCCCGAGCATATCGGCCAGTATTACGCCAATACCAAGGATTTCGACGGCGAAGAGGATTATTTCTCGGCCAAGACCTTTGGCAGCGCCTGTGACTGGCTGGATCGCAATGGCGACAAGGGCAAGTTCTTTCTGCATGTCGAAACCTTTGACGTGCATGAGCCGTTCCACATCCCCGAACCCTACGAGAGCATGTATGCCGAGGGCGCGACCAAGAACGAGTTCAACGTGTGGCCGCCCTACCAGGTCTACAAGGATCTTGAGAATTTCATGGACCAGACCTCGCCCGAGGAGCTGAAATTCCTGCGCTCGCAATTCATGGGCAAGGTCACCATGATGGACAAGTGGTTCGGCACCCTGCTCGACAAGCTGGATGAACAGGGCCTGTGGGAGGACACGATGGTGATCCTGACCACCGATCACGGGCATGACATGGGGGAACGCCGCGCCTTTGGCAAGCAGCACCCGCATTACGACAGCCACGCGAATATCCCGCTGATGGTCTGGCACCCGCAAAACCCCGGCAATGGCAAGCGCATGGCCGGGCTGACCCAGACCGTCGACCTGTTTGCCACGATCATCGATGCGGCGGGGGTCGACGTGACCGAGGCGAACCGGCACAGCCGCTCGCTGCTGCCGATGATCGTTGATGATGCGCCCTCGCCGCGCGACGCGGTGCTGTACGGCACGTTCGGACAAGGGATCTGTGCCACCGACGGGACCTGGACCATCATGAAGGCCCCCGACCCGGACAAGCCGCTATTTCTGTATTCGACCGCGATCTTCCGTCCGCTGATCGTGGACAACCCGGTTGACGGGCGTCTGGCCAAGGCACCGAACAAGCCGGTTGACCAGGGTTACTTCGATCCTTCGGTGGACCTGCCCATGTGGCAGATCCCGATCAAGATCGACCCGCGCACCGAAGAGAACCTGCTTTACAACCGGGCGCAGGATCCGCAACAGGCGAAAAACCTGTGGGACGCGGCCCCGGAGGAACGCGCCCGGATGCTCGACCTTGTGCGCGCGCTGATGGAAGACGAAGGCTGTCCGCCCGAGCAATATGACCGCCTTGGCCTGAAAGACCCCGTTCCCGCCTGATGCGGGGGCGGCGGGGCGCGCTCACACGTCCCAGACGACGCGGAATCCCGTATGGGTCGTGGTGCTGTCCGGCGAATTGCCGGTGCGCGCGGCAATGCGGTAGCGATAGCAATAGCTCTTGTGGCACAGGAACGAGCCGCCCTTGGCCAGCTTGAAGCCCTTCATCGCCGCCTGCCGCGCCTTGGCCCCGCGTTTCAGCGAGCGGATGCGGAACGGCTCGGCGGTCCATTCCCAGACATTGCCCACGAGGCTGTAAAGGCCATAGCCATTGGGCGCATAGGACCGGGCCGGCGCGGTTGTGACATACCCGTCGCGGCCAAGGTTGGTTTCCGGAAAGCGACCCTGCCAGATGTTGCAGGGGAAATGTTCGGTGTCGTCAGGTTCTTGATCGCCCCAGGGAAAGCGCACATCGCCCAGCCCGCCGCGCGCGGCATGTTCCCATTCGGCCTCGGTCGGCAGGCGGCCCCCCACCCATTCGGCATAGGCACGCGCGTCATTCCAGCTGACCTGCACCACCGGATGATCCGGGTGCCAGGCCGCGTCGGCGGTGCCGGGGCCATTGATGTCGCGCCAGGTGGCGCCGTCGATCCGCCGCCACCATTCGACATCGACAACGCCACGGGTCGGGCCGACATGATCGGGCACCTGCGCCCAGAACACGAAGGACCAGCCATAGCGCTCGGCTTCGGTGACATAGCCGGTGGCGGTGATGAATTCGGCAAACTCGGCATTGGTGATCGTGGTGACGCCGATCCGGAACGGTGCGATGGGACGGCGGCGCAGCGGTCCCTCTGCATCCTCGATCAGCATCGGCTCATCCGTTCCCACCAGCGCCTTGCCGCCGGGAATTTCGACCGATGGCGGCCGCGCCCCGCCCCCCTGTGCAACCGGCGCGGCGGCGGGCAGCGCGTCGCGCCCGGCGGCGGGGGTACAGCACCCCGCCTTGGTCGGTGCCTCGCCCGGTTCAGCCATCGAGCAGCGCCAGCGCCAGCGGTTTGTCCACCACGAGATGCGTGGCCAGCCCGCCGCGAATGCAGGCAAGCGTCGCCTCGGCCCGGTCGGTGCCGCAGACCACCAGCAGCTTCTTGCGCGCACTTCTGAGGTCGGCGACATTGGCCGCGATCAGCCGGTCATGCGGCGGCAGGTCAATCTGTGCCCCCTCTTCGGACAGGTAGCGGCAACACAGGATACCCACCGCCCCGGCGTCAACCGCATCGGCCAGCGCCGCCTCCGATGTCATGCCGGCGGCCACCAGATGGGTCTGCGCGGTCACGTTGCCCACGGCATAGATCGCCAGGTCGAGCGATTGCAGCCGCTCCATCTGCATCTGGATGGTGGGTTCCGCACATATCTGCCGCGCCAGTTCGGCGCTGGAAATCAGGCCCGGCGCGTGCAGCGTATAACACCGCGCGCCCAGCTTGTTGGCGATCTGGATGGTACAGTTTTCCGACGCCGGCACCCGGTCCGAGATCATCGACCCGATCAGCTGGCAGACCTCGATATCCGCCACCGCATTGCGCGGCATGGCATCGGCCACCGCCATGATGGTTTCCCCCCAAGCCACCCCAAGCCGGTCGCCGGGTTCCACCACGTCAAGCACCGCCATCGCCGCCACGCGGGCGAGTTGGTCAAGGCTCTCGGCGCGTGACATCTTCACGCTTTCCGAGGCCGGTTGCGCCACGTAGACATCTTCGAGCGCGTATTTCTCGCGCAGTTCCCGCGCCAGGCTCGACCCGGTGAGGAACTGACCGTCCACCCGGATTTCCACCACGCCCAGCTCGCGGCTTTCGCGCAGCATGTTGACGATGGTGGCGCGGCTGACCTTCATGCGCTTGGCGATTTCGCCCTGGGTCAGCCCCTCGCCATAGTAGAGCAGCGCCACGTTTGACAGCAGCGCTTCCTTTTCACCCGAACTGCGTTGCGGAGCGGTTGTTTTGTTCATGCTCAAGCATTTACCCGCTTTGCCCCCGCTTGGCCATAGTTCTGACGGAACCATGCGTAACACCGGTCGATCTCTTCCTGCGGCAATTCCTCGACCGGCCCGCGCAGCATCGCCAGGTGGGTCGTCATCGCCGCCTCTTCGAGATACATGGCGATCGACGTGGCCTCGGTCGCGGATTTACCCATGGTAAACACCCCATGCGCCTTGACCAGCGCCGCCATGCCGCCATCCGCCGCCTCGAGGATCGCCTTGCCGGTATCGACCTCGCCGGGCGTGGCATAGCGCGAACAGGGCACGTCACGGCCCAGCATATGGGTGATCGGGGTCAGCACCGCCGGGATCCGCTCGCCCCGCGCGGCAAAGCTCGACGCATAGGGGGAATGGGTGTGGCACATGCCGCGCACGTCATCGCGGTGGCGATAGATATAGAGGTGAATGCCGGTATCCACCGACGGTTTCATCTCGCCCTCGATCACGTTGCCGTCGAGATCGACGACCACCATGGTGTCGGGTGTCAACTTGGCGAATTTCACGCCCGATGGCTTGATCACCACCAGCCCGGTTTCCGGGTCGCGCCCCGACACGTTGCCGCCCGAGCCCACTACCAGCCCGTTGCGGGGCAGCTCGTGATTCTGTTCGCAGACTTCCTCTTTCAGCGCTTCGAGCATTATGCGGCCTCCTGCTTTTCTGAGGGAATGCCATGGGGATAGACGACGATCTTGAGGCTCTTTTCGGCCTCGACCAGCATCCGGAACGCCTCGGGCGTGTCGGCGATGTCAAAGCGATGCGAGATCGCCGCCTCGGCATTGATCCGCCCCGCTTCCAGCAGCCGGATATAGCTGTAGGTATCGGTGTGATCCGAGGAATAGCGCGAGGTCACGGTGATCTGGTCGAAATAGGCGGCATTGCCGTCGCGCGCCCATTGCTCGCCCGGCGGCATCGGCGCGCCCAGATGCAGGCAGCCCCCCACCTCGGTCAGCGCCAGCGCCTGTTCCCAGGCGGCGGCAAAGGGTGCGATGACGATGACCGTATCCGCCAGCCGTCCGTTGTTGAGCGCGCGCATCGCCTCGACCGCGTCTTCGGTTTTCGGGTTGATCGTATGGGTCGCGCCGAATTCGCGCGCCTTGGCCAGCCGCCAGTCCGAGAAGTCCAGCGCCACGACCTTGCCCGCGCCAAACAGCGGCGCGAGATGGACAAAGCCCTGCCCCATGAAACCGGCCCCGACCACGGCCACGGTATCGCCGGGCTGGATGTTGCAGACCTTGAGCCCCGACAACACGCAGGACCACGGCTCGATGGTGACGGCGGCCTCGGTGGAAATCGACTCGGGCAGCTTGTGCGTGTCCATCGCCAGGTGTTGCGCGGTCACGCGGTAGTAATCACAGACCCCGCCGGGATCGAGCTTCATCGACTTGTAGAACGGATCGCGGGTAAAGTGGCCGCGCCGCGACAGGTGCGAATTGACCCGCCCCACATGGTGATTGACAAACAGCCGGTCGCCGATCTTGTAATCGGTGACACCGGCCCCGACCTCGACCACCTCGCCCACCGGCTCGTGGCCCAGGACCTTGGGCTCGGTCTTGTACCAGGCCATGGTTTCGCCGCCGCACAGGCCACAGGCCAGGGTCTTGAGCAGCAATTCCCCCGGCCCGATCTCGGGGACGGGCCGGTCTTCGATGCGAATGTCGTCAATCGCATATTGAACGGCGGTGGTCATCATGTTGGTCATGTCGTGGTCTCCCGCAAGGTGTTGAGTTCGGCCTGCAAGGCGCGGTGCGAACGCGAAATCATGGCGTAGCGCGCATATACCGGGCCATAGGCGGCGTGGTTCTGGGGGGTGTAGCTCTGCAAGTCCTCGTCGCGGCTGGCCAGCGCCACCGCCTCGCCCAGGCCGGAGGCCGACGCGCCAAGCGCCGCCGCCCCCCAGAGCCCGTGATCCGATGCGGCGCTGACCAGAACCGGCTGGCCCACCACATCGGCGATGATCTGGCACCAGACCGGGTTTTTCGACCCGCCCCCGGTGAGCTGTACCGGCGTCGTGGGCAGGCCGGTTTCCTCTTCAAAGCAATGCCGCAGGCTGAGCGCCGCGCCCTCCATCACGGCGCGGCCCATGTCCCCGGTGGTGCTGGCCGAGGACAGGCCGTGAAACGCGCCACGCAGGTTGGGCGCGACAAAGGGCGCGCGTTCGCCATTCAGATAGGGCAGGAACGTCACGCCATTGGCACCGGGCGGCACATCCCTGACCAGCGCGTTCATCCGCGCCGCGACCTCGCCCGCCGATGCGCCGCCAAGGCTCTGGGGATGCAACGCCGCGAACCAGTCAAAGGCCGCCGCCCCGGTGGTCGGGGCCAGCACGCGGATGGTGACCGGGGCGGTCGGATGCAGACAGCTCGCCCCCACCGGCGCGTTGGCGGGCTCGATCCGGTCGGTCAGGATGTTGACCACCGCCGTTGTGCCCATGATCATCATGGTCTCGCCCGCACGGTGCAGCCCCATGCCCACCAGCATCGCCGACAGATCGAGCGTGCCGACCGAAACCATCAGCCCGGCGGGCAGCCCGGTGGCCTGTGCCGCGGCCTCGGTGACCTGGCCCAGCACGCTGTCGGCGCTGCGCGGTTCGATCAGCTTGTCGGCCAGATCGGCGCAATCCAGCGCGTCAAGCTGTGCGCGGGCATAGCTGCGGCTGGCAATGTCGAGAAACGGGATGGTGGCGTCGGAAAAATCGGTGGCCAGTGCCCCGGTCAGGTTCAGCCCGATCCAGTCGACACAGGTCATCACATGGGCGGTGCTTGCCGCCATCTCGGGCCGGTTCGCGCGCACCCATCGCCACAACATGCCGGATGTGCCCGACCAGAGCGAGGTGTTGCAGCCACGCCCGATCACCGCCGCCGCGCCGCTGGCGTCCAGTGTATCAAGGTCATCCGCGGTGCGCGTGTCGTTCCACAGCATCGCCGGCCCGGCAGGCGCGCCATCGGCGGTCACACACCACAACCCGTCGCCCTGCGCGGCAATGCCCAGCGATTGAAACACGGCCCCGTCACATTGCGCCACCAGGTCCGACAGCACCCCGGTCACGGTCTGCCAGACCTGCGCCATGTCCTGTTCATTGCCGCCGCCGGGCACCTGTGTCACCTTGCTTGGTGCTTCGGACAGGGCAACCTGCCGGCCATCCGGCGTATAGGCGGCGGCCTTGACGGCGGTGGTGCCGACATCCAGTCCCAACCAGAGTTTTGTCATGGCCTCCTCCTTCACGAGCTGTGTCCCGAATGGATGCGCGGCGGGCGATCAACGCTCAGCGGCGGCACGGGGGCGGTCCATTTCTCGATCCTGACCAGCGCCGTATGGGCGCAATTGCCCTGGCTGAGTTCGGAACAGCCCTTGTCCAGCGTCAGCACGTTCGGGTTGCCATGCACCTCGAGCTGAGCGCCATTCACCACTTGCGGATCGAACCACGCGCCGGTTGGCAGGGCAACACAATCGCGCCGCAGCAGCGGTTCGAGCCGCACCCCGGCCAGACAGGCCCCCCGCGCGTTCCACAACCGCATGACATCGCCCTGGGCCAGGCCGAACCGCGCCGCCGTCTCTGGGTGCAGGCTGGCGGCTTCCCGGCCCGCGATCTTGTCGGACTGTGCCTCGCTGCCGCGGTCGTTCTGGGAATGCAGCCGGGTGTCGGGCTGGCCGGAGACAAGATGCAGCTCGTCCGCTTGCGCCTGCAACAGGGTTTCGGCGGGCATCAGCCAGCGGGGCTGGCCGGGACAATCGGGCAGGTCGAGACCGGCAATGGTCTGGTTGGTCAGGGTGATCCGCCCGCTTTCGGTCGCGAGCGGATGCGCCTCGGGGTCGGCCACGAAATGATCAAGGGCGACCTTTTCCTCGAAGGCGTCCGGCACGTCGAACCGGCCGCTCTCGCGGAAGCTGTCATATTCGGGCAAGGCAAAGCCGTTCTCCTGCGCCACGCCCTGCGCCCGCGCCCAGAGATGACGCAGCCAGCTTTCGGGATCGCGCCCTTCGGTGAATGCTTCTTCGACCCCGAAATGCCGCGACAGGCGGCGAAAGATCTCGTGATCGTCCAGCGCCTGGCCCATCGGTTCATGCATCTTGGACATATAGATCAGGCTGGGATCGCGCCGGTTGATCATCAGGTCGTCGCGCTCGAACGGAGTGGTTGCCGGCAGCACGATATCCGCGTGCCGCGCCGTCGCGGTCCAGGAATGATCCTGTACGATCACCGTATCGGGCCGTGTCCACGCCTTGCGCAGCCGGTTCAGGTCCTGATGGTGGTGGAACGGGTTGCCGCCACACCAATAGACCAGCCGAATGTCCGGATAGCGCCGGTTTTCGCCGTTGAACCGATAGGGCGCTCCGGGGTTCAGCAGCATGTCGGCAATGCGTGCGACCGGGATCGCGTCGCGGATCGGGTTCCGGCCCTGCGACACCGAGGGCCAGCCGATCCAGCGCATCGGCCGCCCCACAGGGGTTGTCGAGCCATAGCCGAACCCGAACCCGGTGCCCGGCTTGCCGATCTGTCCGAGAATACAGGCCAGCCCGAGCGCCGCCCAGATCACCTGTTCCCCGTGATCGCTGCGTTGCAGGCCCCAGTTTACCGTGACCATGCTGCGGCTCTCGCTCAGGGCGCGGGCCAGGGCGCGGATGTCATCGGCGGGAATGTCGCACAGCGGCGCGGCCCAGTCGGCGGTTTTCGCCGCGCCATCGGTCTCGCCCAGCAGGTAGGCGCGCCATTCGGGCCAGCCGCTGGTGCGGGTGGCAAGAAAATCCTCGTCCGCCCGGCCGGTGACGACCAGCTCATGCGCCAGCGCCAGCAGCAGGGCCGCGTCGGTGCCGGGCCGGATCGACAGCCATTCGGCGCCGGGCAGGTCGCTGCCGCGGGGCGACACGTTCACGATCCGCCCGCCGCGTTCGCGCATCCGGTCCAGCGGTGCGCCGATATCGTGCCGGGTGACGCCGGAGGATGAAATCTGGGCGGTGCGTTCGGAAATGCCGCCAAAGGCCAGCAACAGATCGCAATGTTTGCCCACCAGGCTGAGGCTGGTCATCGCGTCGAACATGCCGCGATTGGTTAGCCCGAGAACATGCGGAAA
This sequence comes from Microbulbifer sp. S227A, assembly GCF_049800935.1. Taxonomy (NCBI): domain Bacteria; kingdom Pseudomonadati; phylum Pseudomonadota; class Gammaproteobacteria; order Cellvibrionales; family Microbulbiferaceae; genus Microbulbifer; species Microbulbifer sp. S227A. Next base: position 166,710 of record NZ_JBNAFZ010000005.1, read on the forward strand.
CAGCACCTCGGCCCCGGCATGGGAATAGGTCTCGTGCGCGCCGACATAGCCGCCGACAAGGTTCAGGAACCGCCGCAGCTGGCTCTGGGCATGGTGGAACCGCCCGGCGCTGGCCCAGCCGTAAGAGCCGCCAAAGATCGCCTGGTTGCCATGGGATTTGCGAACGCAGCGGATTTCGCGCGCGACCAGCGCGGTGGCCTCGTCCCAGGTCAGTTCACGATAACCGTCGCGCCCGCGCCCTGCCCCGTTGTCACCGTCAAGCCAGCCTTCGCGCACCATCGGCGCATGGACACGGCTGGCGGGATCGCGTGCCGCCGACAGCCAGCCGCGCCCGATGCGCGACGGGCGCGGATCGTCCTCGACCGGCCGCAATTCATCGCCCTCGATCCGATAGGCTCCCCAATGTGCTGCGGTGTACTTCATCTGTCGCCCTTTCCGCCCGCTGCCCCGTGACTTTCCCGTGATGCTTGACTTTTACATATGATCGATCTAGTAACATTTGTAAAGCGTCAAATCAGAGGAAGCTCAGAGGAAGCCATGCAGAATGAAAGAACCACGGAAGACATCGCGCTCGGGATCCGGCGTCGCGTCTTTGAGCACACGATTCGCAACAATGGTGGCTATCTGAGCCAGGCGTGCTCTGCCGCCGAGCAATTGGCATGGCTCTATAACGAAGAGCTCACGCTGGGCAATCCGACCCTGCCGATGATCCCCAAGCCGTTTGAGGGCGTGCCGTCGCCGTCCAACCCTGACTATCACACCGGTGCCGGGTATAATGGCCCCGCCGCCCCGGAATTCGACCGGCTGTTCATCGCGCCCGCACATTACGCTCTGGTTGCCTATGCCACGCTGATCGAGGTTGGCCGCATGGCCCCCGAAGGGCTCGAGATGTTCAACCAGGACGGCTCGTCGGTCGAGATGATCGGGGCGGAACATTCGCCCGGCATGGAGGTGCATAACGGCACGCTCGGCATCGGGTTGTCCACCGGCGCGGGGCTGGCCTATGGTCGCAAGCTGCGCGGCGAGCCGGGGCGCACATGGGTGTTCATGTCGGATGGCGAAGTGCAGGAAGGCCAGACCTGGGAGGCGGTGCAGGCCGCGCGCTTCCACGGGATCGACAACCTGTGCGCCATCATGGACGTCAACGACCAGCAATGCGACGGTGCCATGGACAGCGTGATGGAAGTCGGCGACATCCGCCGCAAGTTCATCGAATTCGGGGCCGCCTGTGTCGAGATCGACGGCCATGACGTGCAGGCCATGCGCGACGCCAAGAACGAACCGCATGATGGCCGGCCGCTGATCATCCTCGCGCGGACATCGCCCTATCAGACGATGCCGATCCTCGAGGAACGTTTTCCGCGGCTGCACTATGTACGCTTTAAATCCGAGGATGAACGCGCCCGGTTCAACACGTCGATTGCCGCCGACCTGGGCGTCGACCCCATCGATTACGCGCATTAAGGAGACCTGCACATGGTTGAAATGGTATCCCGCCCCTACGCGTCGGCCTTTGAGAAATTCGCCGCCGGCAATCCCGACATCCTCTGCCTGTCCGCCGACCTGACCTCGTCCTGCGAGATCGACGGGTTCCGCGACCGGCACCCGGACCAGTTCCTGTCGCTGGGCATGGCGGAACAGAACATGCTGAGCTTTGCCGGCGGCCTTGGCCTTGCCGGGTATCGCCCGTTCATTCACACGTTCGGCGTGTTCATGTATCGCCGCCCCTATGACCAGCTGATGGCCTCGATCGCCTATCCCCGCCGCAAGGTGCGGCTGATGGGGTTCCTGCCGGGCGTGACCACGCCGGGCGGCATGACCCACCAGTCGATCGAGGATATCTCGGTCATGCGGTCGATCCCCAACATGACCATCCTGGAAACCGGCGACGCCACCGAGGTCGAGAGCATCTGCGAAGCCGCCGACAGCATCGACGGGCCGGTCTGGTGCCGGGTGCTGCGCGGATCGGTGCCGCGCCTGTTCGACACGCCGATCAAGGTCGGCGAGATGCGGGTACTGTCCGAAGGCGATGACATCCTGGTCGTGACCTCGGGCATCAGCACCGAAGAGGCAATGCGCGCCCGCTCGGCGCTGGCCAATGCCGGGCTGTCCATCCGCCACATCCACCTGCATACGATCAAACCCTTTGATCACAAGCAGTTGCTGGACCATATCGGGTCGGTGAAACACGGGGTTGTGACGCTGGAAAACCACGTTACCGAAGGCGGTATCGGCAGCCTTGTGGCCGAAACCATGGCCGATGCGGGTGTCGGCAAGCGGCTGGTGCGGCTGGGGTTGAAAGACACCTATGCCCATGGCGGATCGCGCGCCTATCTGATGCGCTATTACGGTCTGGACGCGCTGGCGCTGGTCGGCGGGATCGAAGACCTGATGGGCCAGAAATTCGGCATCAGCGAAGCCGACCTGGCCGAGGCCCGGGTGGACGACGTGCACTCGCTGGTCAAGGCAGAGGCCCTGTAAACCAACCACTCACGCAGCAAGACCAGAGCGCCCCGCGACAGCGGGGCGTTTTTTCGTGTCTTCGATGTTTGGCGGTTCCTCGGAAAGGTCGGGTACCCTGCCTTGCGTCGGGCAAGCCAAGACTGATGCGCAAACGCGGTTCGACCTCCGGCGATTGCCCAGCAGCGCCGCGGGCAAGGCCGGTTCCGGCCTAGGGGTAAACGCGCCGGTTGGCGCGGTATCACGTCCTTTCGGGCGACATGGAGTAAATTGGGGTGTGCACGTAAAAAAGCGCGCCGGTCATAGGGATCGACGCGCTTCAGGTGCCCCGCGAGGGGTCAGGGAGGTTAGTGGTCGAGCATCCCCCACAGGCGACGCTTGATCTCGAGGAACTCATCGGTCAGGCGCATCTCGTCGGTGCGCGGACGCGGCAGGCTGACCTCTTCGATGTGGTGTACCCGGCCCGGGCGCGAGGACAGCACGATGATCTTGTCGGACAGAAAGATCGCTTCTTCGATGTCGTGGGTCACGAAAACCACGGTCTTTTTCGATTTCTGCCAGGTCGCCAGCAGGTCGGATTGCATCCGTTCCTTGGTCTGGGCGTCCAGCGCGCCAAAGGGCTCGTCCATCAGCAGCACATCGGGATCGTTGGCATAGACACGGCCGATATCGACCCGTTTGCGCATCCCTCCTGACAGCTCGCGCGGCCAGCGGTTTTCGAACCCCTTGAGGCCGACCATCTCGGTCCATTTGGCTTCGATCTGCGATTGCTCGCGGGCCGAGGCCCCGCGCAGGCGCGGCCCGTATGAGATGTTCTTGGCCACGGTCATCCAGGGGAACACCGCGTCCTGCTGAAACACCATGCCGCGGCGGCGGTCGGTGCCTTCGATCACCTCGCCATCCAGCGTCATCTTGCCGTCGGACGGGGCGAACAGCCCGGCCATCATCTTGAGCAGCGTGGATTTCCCACAGCCCGAGGTGCCGATGATCGAGTTGAAAGACCCGGATTCAAAGGTCAGGTTGATTTTGTCGAGAACGGTCAGGGCGTTGGGTCCGCCCTTGCCGAAGGTATGTGTCAGGTTGTCGACGTCGATCTGGGGCATTACTCGCGGGCCTCCGACCATTGCATGAGGTAAGCTTGGATTTTGCGGAAGATGCGATCCATGATGAAGGCACAACCGCCGATGATGACGATGATCATCATGACCTGGTCGGTCAGGAAATACCGCCGCCCTTCCTGCAACAGGAAGCCCAGCCCGTTCTGTGCCGCCAGCAGCTCCGAGGCCACAAGCGTGGTCCATGCCGCCGCCAGCGCGATCCGATAGCCGGTGATGATGAACGGGGTCGCCGCCGGCACCGCAACGGTGCGGAACACCTGGAAGCGGTTGGCCCCCATGGTCGAGGCCGCGTCCACATAGACCTGCGGCACGTTCTTCATGCCGGCGATCACGTTGACCACGCAGACCATGAAACAGGCGATGGTGATGATCAGGACGCGGCTGAACTCGCCGATGCCGAACCAGATGATGATGATCGGGATATAGGCCAGTGGCGGGATCGGGCGCAGCGCCTCGATCAGCGGGTCGAACAGGTATTCAACGATCTTGTACCAGCCGATCAGGCAGCCAATCACCAGCGCCAGGGTGGTTCCGATGAAAAATCCCATCGCGATGCGGAACAGGCTGGCCCCCAACGCGGTCAGCAGGCTGCCGCTGGTGAGGTTGGTGTGAAACGACGTGAGGATGTCGGAAATCGGCGGCAACAGCGCCGGGTTGTTGTCGGGCTGGTTCGTGATCCAGATATAGATCGCGAACACGGTGGCGATCGACAAGGCACCCAACCAAAGGCGCCTTGATTTCAGGGTTTGCAACAGGTCCATGGCGATCAGAGCTGCGCGACGATCTGGTCAGAGACCAATGCATCAAGGTCGGGCATGTTGCGAATGCGGTCATTCTCGACCAGGAATTCCGACTGCACGCGCAACGCGTTTTGCAGGATGCCATCGGCATAGACCGCCTTGATCTCGGGGACGTCGAAATAGAAATACCCGTTCAACAGCGGTTCGACCTCTTCCGCGGTGACGCCGGCGCGACCGATGCCGCTTTGCCATGCGATCATCCGTTGTACCACCTCGGCATTGTCCTCGCGCAGCATCGCGACGCCCTGTTCATGGAAGGCGCGGACCACTTCGGTCAGGGCGTCCTGCTTGGCGTCAACCGTCTGTTGGGTTGTCATGAACACGTCCATGATCGAGGGGCGCTTGTCGATCGGCATCGCCGCCCCTTCGGCCAACATGCTGGCACCGGGCAGTTTTTCAAAGATCAGCTGGCGCGACGTGGCCAACGGCACCGTGGCATCCACCGCCCCGGCAATCAGCGCCGCCTGCGCGTCGATCGGCTCCATGTTGATCCGGGTCAGCGGCATCTCGGCAAGCCCGGCCTGTTCGAGCGCGACGCCCAGGAAGAAATCGAAATTCGAGCCCGAGGTGACGGCGATCCGCTTGCCTTCCAGATCGGCCAGCCCCTGCATGCCGGGCTTGCCGACGATGGTGAACAGGCCCGAGGCATCGCCACAGACCGAAATCTCGCGGAAATCGGCGACGTTGCGCGCCATCGCCGCCAGCGGCGGCACCGACCCGACGGTGATCGCATCGACCGAGCCGCCAACCATCGCCTCGATGGCCGGGGGGCCCGAGGGGAATACGCTGAAATCCATCTCGACGCCCGGCGCGAACCCCTGGTCCTGGACAAGCCAGTAGATACCAAAGGAATAGGCCGGAATGATTCCGACGCTCAGCTTTTCGGTGGCCGCGTGCGCCTTGCCGACAAAGAATGTCGGAGCCGCCAGCGCCGCCCCCATCGCGGCCCCGCCCTGCAGCAGCGTGCGGCGTGAAACATAGCTGGTTTTCGAGTTTGCCATCTTGTCCTCCCTCGTGGCAGACCACAGAGCCTGGTCAACAGGTTCCCTATCCCGCCCTACTATTCCCATAGTTTTTACTTTTGTCAATTTATTTCTCATATGACAAGGCGAGCGGCGCAGCCCCGTCGCACCGGGGCAGAGCCGCTGGCGCCTGGTTGCGGGGTGTCCCGCCCGACTGGCGACACGGGTCCGGCCCATGGGCCGCCGGGACCTACGGTGATACGATATCCGAGCGTGGAATGTGAAGTTCGGATTGCAAGTTCCTGAAAAAAGACGACCGTGTGCCAGGGCGGACCGGTCCTTGGGTTTCAGTGCGACAGAAACACCGGGACCGTTGCGTGTTCCATGACATCGGTGGTCGGCCCGCCGAACAGGTCATGGGAGAACTTGCTATGCTCATAGGCTCCCATCACGATCAGCTGTGCGCCGATGTCGCGGGTGGTGTCGAGCACCGTCTGGCCAATCGATCCCCGGGCGGGTGTGACCAGCAATTCGGCATTGATGCCATGCCGCCGCAAATTGCGGATCAGCCGCTCCGAGCCGCGCGGGGCCTCTTTGCCGACGCAGAGCACGGTGACCTTGGCCTTGTCCTCGAGCACCGACATGGCATCGCCCAGGGCGCGCGCGGCCGAGCGTTTGCCATCCCAGGCGACAATCGCGTGATCGGCAAGCCCGTCGCGGGCATAGGCATCGGGCACGACCAGTACCGGGCGGCCGCTCTGAAGCGCCACGAGATCAGGGTGCGCGGCCAGGTGGGTATCGGCGATGTCGCGGGAGGGAACACCGGTGACAACCAGGTCATAAAGTCGCGCCACCTCGGCCAGCACCAGTTCCTTGTCATCGGTGATTTCAAGGAATTCGGCGCGTTCCGCGAGGCCGCGCGCCTTGGTTTCGGCGGTGAAATCATCCGAGATCTTGCGGATCTTGGCGGCGTCGCTGTCCTGCAACCGGTCGAGGATTTCCTGGGGCAGTTGGTTTGAAAACCGCGATTCGATCACGGGCCGCCCATGCCGCACGATGCCGGTCAGCCAGCCGTCATAATGGCTGGCGATCCGGATGGCATAGCGCAGGCTGGCCACTGCCCTGTCATTGCCGTTATAGGCGCAGAGGATGTTTTGCATTTTCATCGTCATGTTCTCCGTCGGGTGAATCGCGCGGACGACCTGTGCGCGGGGGTATTGCAAAGGAAGCTTTGCCGATCCCGGTCCTGACCGTTGATACAACGACGCACCCAGCGTGAGTAGGGCGAATGCGCCGCCGGGACGTTCGACGGGCTTGCGGATGCGGGCGCGAGCGGTCACATTCCGGCCGAACCCATCCGCCCCGAGAGAGGACCGGCACATGATCGACCTGTATACCTGGACCACGCCGAACGGGCGCAAGGTGTCCATCCTGCTCGAAGAACTTGGCGTGCCCTATGCGGTGCATCCGGTCGACATCACCAGGGACGAGCAATTCGCCCCGGATTTTCTCAGGATCGCGCCCAACAACCGCATTCCGGCGATCGTCGACCGCGAAACCGGCCAGACGCTGATGGAGACCGGGGCGATCATGCTCTATCTCGCGGACAAGCACGAGCGGTTCCTGTGCCGTGGTGCCGAATATTGGCGGATGATGGAATGGCTGATGTGGCAGATGGGCGGCTTTGGTCCGATGCTTGGGCAGGCGCATCATTTTCTAAAGTATAACAAGGGCATATCCGAATATAGCGAACAGCGTTACCGCACAGAGGCGGCGCGCCTTTACAAGGTGCTGAACACCCGTCTGGCGGGGCGCGACTATATTGCCGGTGACGATACAGGGGCCTATTCGGTCGCCGACATGGCCTGCTGGCCCTGGGCCTCGCGGTTTGAGTATCAAGAGATCGACCTTGGCGATTTTCCGCATGTGCGGGACTGGTATCTGCGGATTGCCGAACGCCCCGCCGTGCAGCGCGGCTATCAGGTGCCGAAATTCGTGACCGAGATCCCCCTGCCCTGACTCCCGCGCGTGACCACGGGGCAAGCGGCACGCGGCTTGCGGCATGTCGTCAAGACGATACAATCGCGTGGCATCCGATGCCGAATTCAAACCCTGGGGTACAAATCAATGTCCATCGTGCTCGATCGTCGCAGCTTTCTTGCCGGCACCGCCGGCCTGATCGCGCTGCATCCTTTCTCGGCCCGCGCCGCCACCAACCAGGCGCATTTGCGCATCATGGAGACCACCGACCTGCATGTGCACGTGTTCCCCTATGATTATTATGCCGACAAGCCGCGCGATACGGTTGGCCTTGCGCGCACCGCGTCGCTGATTCAGGGCATCCGCAACGAGGCGGCCAATTCGCTGTTGATCGACAATGGCGATTTTCTGCAGGGCAACCCGATGGGCGATTACATCGCCTATGAGCGGGGCATGAAAGAGGGTGACACGCATCCGGTGATCCAGGCGATGAACGCGCTTGGCTTTGATGCCTCGACCCTCGGCAATCACGAGTTCAACTATGGGCTGGATTTCCTGATGAAATCGCTGGCGGGGGCGAATTTCCCGGTGGTGAGCGCCAATGTCGCGCTCGAAACGGGTTCGGATCCGACCCGCGACAAGACGCTGATCCCGCCCTATGTGATTCTCGATCACAAGGTCACGGATGGCGACGGGGCCGAACATCCGATCCGTGTCGGGCTGATCGGGTTTGTGCCGCCGCAGATCATGAACTGGGACCGCCGCCACCTTGAAGGCAAGGTGCAGGCGCGCGACATCCTTGAAACCGCCCGCGCCTATATCCCGCAGATGAAGGAACAGGGCGCGGATATCATCGTCGTGTTGTCGCATTCCGGCATCGGGGCCGCCGATGCCACCGATGGCATGGAAAACGCCGCGGTGCCGCTGGCGGGGCTGGACGGGGTTGACGCGATCCTGACCGGGCACAGCCATCTCGTATTCCCCTCGCCGGGCTATGCGGATTTTGCCGGGGCCGATGTGGATGCGGGCACGCTGATGGGAACCCCGGCCACGATGGGCGGGTTCTGGGGCAGCCATATGGGGCTGATCGATCTGTTGCTGGAACGGGACGGTAATGAATGGCGGGTCGTATCCGCCGAAACCGAGGCGCGCCCGATCTCGAAACGCAACGAGGACCGCTCGGTCACGGCGCTGGTCGAGAGCGATCCCGAGGTGCTTGCCTCGGTGCAGGCCGAACATGACGAAACGCTGAGCTATGTACGCCGCCCCGTGGGCAAGACCGATGCGCCGTTGCACAGCTATTTCGCGCTGGTCGCAGATGATCCCTCGGTCCAGATCGTGTCGATCGCCCAGCTCTGGTACATCGAACAGATGATGAAGGGCACGCCGCATGAGGGGCTGCCGATCCTGTCCGCCGCGGCCCCCTTCAAGGCCGGTGGCCGGGGCGGTCCGGAATATTTTACCGACGTGCCCAAGGGTGATGTGGCGATCAAGAACGTCTCTGACCTATATCTCTATCCGAACACTGCCCGCGCGGTGCGGGTGACCGGTCAGCAGGTCAAGGACTGGCTGGAACGCTCGGCGGGGATGTTCAACCAGGTGACGCCCGGCGCGCAGGACGTGGTGCTGCTCAATCCGGATTTCCCGAGTTACAATTTCGACGTGATCGACGGGGTCGAGTATCAGATCGACCTGTCGCAACCTTCGAAATATGACACCAAGGGCGCATTGCTGAACGCGAATGCCAACCGCATCGTCAACTTGACCTTTGATGGAAAACCCATTGATCTGGATGCGGAATTCATTATCGCCACCAACAATTACCGCGCCAGCGGCGGCGGTGCGTTCCCGGGGGCGTCATCGGAAACCACGGTTTTCGAAGGCCCCGACACCAACCGCGATGTCATCGTGCGCTATATCGTCGAAAAGGGCACGATCAGCCCGAAGGCCGATGGCAACTGGTCCTTTGCGCCGCTCGAAGGCACCACGGTGTTGTTTGATACCGGCCCGGCGGCGCGGGCCTATCTCGATCAGGTGGACGCGCCTATCGCAGAGGCCGGCGATGGTCCGGACGGATTTGCACGGTTCCGTATCTCGCTCTGACCTGCAAAGGGGGCGTCAGCCGCGCAGGCGGGGATAGGCGGCGCTGGCATTGTCCGGGATGGCGGCGCGCCCGGCCGTGGCGTGGCCGCGGGCGGCGATGTCGATCCACGCCTGGTAGTCCGAGGCAAGGTTCAGCACCGGCCAGTCGCTGCCAAACAGCAGGCGGCTTTCGGGAAAAACCTCGATGACGTGGCGGATATATGGGGCAAGGTCGGCTTCTGACCACGCGGTTGCCGCTTCGGTCGCAAGGCCCGAAAGCTTGCAGAACACGCGTGTATCCGCCGCGATCTCTTGCAGGGTTTCGGCCCAGCCCGTGAACCCGGCATTGCGGATTTCCGGCTTGGCACAGTGATCGACCACCACCCGCAGCTCGGGATAGGCCGCCAGGAACGCTCGCAGATGCGGCAGGTGGCGCGGCATCACCAGCGCGTCGAATGTCAGGTCATGGCGCTCCATGGCGGCGATGCCCCCGGCCAGTTCGGGGCGCAACATCCATGTGTCATCGGGAATGTCCTGGATCATCGGGCGCAGCCCCACCAGCCGGGGATGCGCGGCGAGCCGGGCAATCGAGGCCGGGGCGGTTGCGGCGGCCAGATCCACCCAGCCGACCACCCCGCGGATCCAGTCATGTGTATCGGCGAGCGACAACAGGAATTCGGTTTCCGCCTCGGTATCGGCGGCCTGCACCGCGATGGTCCCGCTGACCCCCGCCGCGTCGAGCAGCGGTTTCAGATCCTCGGGCATGAAGTCGCGGTAAAGCGGTGCCAGGTCCGGTGTCAGCCACCCGTAATCCCCGCGCTCGAGTTTCCAGAAATGCTGATGTGTATCGATGAGCATCGCGGTTGCCTCCCTGTTGGGCGTCACGGCGCGGTGCCGGTCTCGCCGCCATAGATTTCGGTCATTTCCCGGGCCAGTTCGCCATGCATCGCCACCACCTCGTCCAGCGACGGGACCGTGAGATCATCCACCCGTTCAAGATACGGACAGCTCAGCACCGCCGCCGCCCGCCCGCCGGGGCCGAAAATCGGAAAGGCGATGTTGGTGACGCCGAACGCCGTGGTCGAGGCGATCATTTCATGGCCCAGCTTGCGAATGCGGTGAATATGCCCAAAGAACGCCTCGCGGTCATAGGTGGGTTCCCCGACGGCGGGCCGATGTTGTGTCACGAGTTCCTCGATCTCGTCATCGCTGCGAAATGCCGCCAGCACACAGCCCGACCCGGTATTCCACAGGCCGATCACCGTGCCGGTCTTGAGCGCCAGCCCCCAGTTGCCCGGTGATTCCGCCGAGGCGACGATCACGATGTCGCCATTGCTCTCAACGGCCATGTGGCAGGATTGCCAGCTCTTGCGCGCCAGCGCCCGCATGCGCGGCAGGCTGTTCTCGATCACCCGTCCGATGGGCGGATGGCGCTGCGAGAGGGCGAACATCTTGAGGCTTAGCGAATAGCGATCCCCCGAAGGCGACCGGATGACATAGCCGCGCCGCACCAGCGTCGACAGCATCCGGTAGATTTCGGAGGGCGAGCGGTCGAGCGCCTTGGCCACCTCGCCCTGCGTCAGTCCTTCGCCATGACCGGCCAGAAGCTCGATGATGTCGAGACCCTTCTCAAGCGCCGGGGCGCGGTATTTGTCGGTGCTGTCGTCCATTCCCATCCCTGAACCCAAGCGCAATCCAGTGTCGGGCACAAGGTGATGCAAGTCAAGGTTGATTTATTTATGAATAGATGATTTACATGCAAATGAATAGCCTATGCACCATCGCATGATCTGGGAGGAGAAGATGGGAAAATTCAATGTGGCCAGCGCCTTGCTGGCGGGAACGGCATCGGTCGGGCTGGTTGGACCGGCCCTCGCATCGGACTGGGGCAGCTTTGAGGGCGTCACGGTCGAGGCCAAGCTGATCGGCGGGCAGCAATACGAGGCATTGTACGGGCGCATCGCGGAATGGGAGGCCGCAACCGGTGCCACGGTCGATATCATTTCCAAGAAAAGCCATTTCGAGATCGACAAGGAAATCAAGTCGGACATGGCGGCGGGCACCACCGGATGGTGCGTCGGGTCCAACCATTCGTCGTTCGCGCCGCAATACGAGGGCCTGTATATCGACCTGAACGGGATGGTGCCGCAAGAGACCATCGCCGAATTCGTGCCGGGCAACATCAAGGCCTCGACGGTGGATGGCGCGTTGCTGATGCTGCCCCGCGCGCAATTCGACGTGTCGGTGCTGTATTATCTCAGATCGAATTACGAAGACGCGGACAAGGCTGCCGCCTTCAAGGCCGAATACGGGTATGATCTGGCGGTCCCCGAGACCTGGGAGCAGGTCAAGGACCAGGCGATCTTCTTTGCCGACCCGCCGAATTTCTACGGCACGCAATATGCCGGCAAGGACGAGGCGATTGTCGGACGGTTCTATGAAATGGTGGTCGCCGAGGGTGGCAATTACCTGGATGAGGACAAGAAGCCGATCTTCAACTCCGAGGCTGGCCAGCGGGCCTTGCAATGGTTTGTCGATCTATACGCCGCCAAGGCGGTTCCGGCGGGCACCACGTCTTATGTGTGGGACGATCTGGGTCAGGGGTTTGCCAGCGGCACCGTGGCGCTGAACCTCGATTGGCCGGGCTGGGCCGGGTTCTTCAACGATCCGGAATCGTCCAAGGCGGCGGGCAATGTCGGGGTGGCGATTCAGCCGATGGGGTCGGTCACGCGTACTGGCTGGTCCGGGCATCACGGCTTTTCGGTGACAAGCGATTGCCCGAACAAGGAGGCCGCCGTGTCGCTGGTGAATTTCCTGACCAGCGAGGACAGCCAGCTTGCCGAGAGCTCGGGCGGCTCGCTGCCGACGCGCAGCGCGGTGTGGAACGCCAATGTCGAGGCGGCGCAGAGCGGTGACGACCCCTATCGCGCCGAGGCGCTGGCCGCCTTTGCTGCCGGGGCCGAATATGCGTTCGCGATTCCGCCGATCCCGGAATGGGGCGAGACCACCAATATCGTCTTTCCCGAATTGCAGGCGGCCATCGTTGGCGACAAGACCGTTCAGCAGGCGTTGGACGATGCCGCCGAAGGGGTTGACGAACTGATGCGCGAGTCAGGCTACTACTAGCACCCGAACCGCGCGGGGGGCGGGTTTGTGCCGCCCCCCGGAACGCCGCGACCACCGCATCGATAGGATCGTCATGACCCGCCGCCGCCTGCCCGAGTGGTTTGTCCTTCTGTTGCCCGCAATCATCGTGATCGCCGCAGTTGTGCTCATTCCGCTGATCTTTTCGCTCTATTCGAGCTTTACGCCCTACAAGCTGACGCGCCCGTCGACGCTGTGGCGATGGGTCGGGACGTTCAATTATGAAAAGATCCTGACGGATGCGAAATTCTGGGCCGCTTTTGGCCGCACGGTTCTGTTCCTGACCATCGTTCTGAACCTGGAGTTGCTGCTGGGGCTTGGCATCGCGCTGTTGATGAACCGGGTGACATGGGGCCAGCGGACCCTGCGCACCATCCTGATGTTTCCGATGATGTTCTCGCCGATCCTCGTGGGGTTTCAGTTCAAGTTCATCTTCAACGACAATATCGGCCTGGTGAACAACGTATTGCAATCGCTGGGCTCTGACGCGGCCCTGCCCTGGCTGGTCGATGGCAAGCTGGCGATGTTCTCGATCATGTTCGCCGAGATCTGGATGAGCACCTCGGTCTTTGCCATCCTGATCCTGGCCGGGCTGTTTGCCATGCCGCGCGATCCGCTCGAAGCGGCCAAGGTCGATGGCTGTACCCCCTGGCAGACCTTTCGCCACATCACCCTGCCTTTCCTGATGCCCTTTATCTACATCGCGATGACCATTCGCAGCCTTGACGTGGCCCGCGCCTATGACATCGTTCAGATCATGACCGGCGGCGGCCCGGCCCGGCGTACCGAACTGTTGTGGACGCTGATGAGCCGCACCGGTTACGTGGATGCCCGCATGGGACTGGCCAATGCGATGGGCTATGTCTCGATCATCCTGTCGATCCTCTTCACCATTTATTTCTTTCGCAAACTCAGCGCCGCGCGCGCCGAGCTCGGAATGGCGGGGTAAGGCCGATGGATCGCAACCGCACCCACCGGAACCGCAAGCGCCTGCTGCGGGTGCTGCATTTTCTTGCGCTGTTCCTGACCATGGCGGTGATCTGCATCCCCGGTCTGTGGATCGTTCTGAACTCGTTCCGGCCCACGGTCGAGATCATGGCCAAGCCGCCGGTCTGGACGCCGACCTTTACGCTCGAACATTACCGGGCGATGTTCGGCGGTGCCGGCGAAGGCGGTGTGCCGGTCTTTGCCTACTTCCGAAATTCTCTCATTGTTTCCGTGACTTCCACGGTGATCGCGATCCTGATCGGCATGTCGGGCGGTTATGCCTTTGCGCGTTATCGGTTCAGGGGCAAGTCGGGGTATTTCGTCGGCCTGATGCTGTTTCGCGCGGTGCCGGGTGTGGCGCTGTCATTGCCATTGTTCATCGTCTTTGCCCGTGTGGGGATCATCGACACCCATTTCGGGCTGATCCTCGCCTATGTGGCGATGAACGTGCCCTTTACCATCTGGCTGACCGACGGGTTCTTTCGCCAGATCCCCAGGGAATTGCACGAGGCCGCCGAGATCGACGGATGCACCCGCTGGCAGGCGTTCTGGAAGGTGGAATTCCCGGTCGCCCGCTCGGGCGTCGCCTCGGCCGCGATCTTTGCCTTTCTGACTTCTTGGAACGAATTCGCGCTGGCGTCACAGCTCACCCGGTCGGTCGGCTCAAAGACCATGCCGGTGGGGCTGCTCGATTTCACCGCCGAATTCACCATCAACTGGGGCGGCATGTGCGCGTTGGCGGTGCTGATGATCGTGCCGGCCCTGGTTCTTACATTTATCGTGCAAAAACATCTGATTGCCGGCCTTACTTTCGGCGGTGTCAAAGGATAGTCCCATGACCGAAGTCAAGCTTGCGAATGTCACCAAGGATTACGGCAGGTTCCGCGCCGTGCATGGTATCGACCTGGGGATCCGGGATGGCGAGTTCGTGGTGCTGGTCGGCCCCTCGGGCTGTGGAAAATCCACCACGCTGCGGATGATCGCCGGGCTTGAGAGCATTTCCGGCGGGGAAATCACCATCGGCGGGCGGTTGGTCAACGACCTGCCCCCGCGCGAGCGCAACATCTCGATGGTGTTTCAGAATTATGCGCTCTATCCGCATATGACGGTGCGGGAAAATCTCGGGTTTTCGCTCAAGATCGCCAAGGCCGAGACCGCAGCGATCGAAGCCGCCGTCAGCGAGGCCGCCGAGATCCTCGGGCTGAACGCACTGATGGAGCGCAAGCCCGCCGAACTTTCCGGAGGGCAGCGACAGCGCGTCGCCATGGGCCGCGCCATCGTGCGCCACCCGGATGTGTTCCTGTTTGACGAGCCGCTGTCAAACCTTGACGCCAAGCTGCGCACACAGATGCGGGTTGAGATTAAGAAACTCCACCAACGCGTTGGAAACACGATTGTTTACGTGACACACGATCAGGTCGAGGCGATGACGCTGGCGGATCGGATCGTGTTGATGCGCGACGGGCATATCGTACAAGTCGGCACTCCGCTTGATCTGTTCAACGCGCCGGTCAGCACCTTTGTCGCAACCTTCATCGGGTCGCCCCCGATGAACCTGATCGACGGCACCGTCACCGATGAGGGTATGATCCGCCTGGCTGGCGGGTTGGTCATTCCGGTTCCTGCCAACGCCCGCGGCCTGGTGCGGGCGGGACAAGAGGTACAGTTCGGGTTTCGCGCGGATAACCTGATGCCCGCCGGACATTCGGTGCAGGAAGACGGCGAGATGGCAGAGCTGGAGCTGACCGTCACGTTGACCGAGCCGCTGGGCACGGAAACCTTGTTGTTCACTGATGTCGCGGGCACCGAGGTGCAGGCCAAGATGCTCAATCCGCGGCCCGTGCGCCCGGGCGAGACGTTGAAGTTTCACCTGATGCTGGACAAGTGCCACCTGTTCGATGCCGCCAGTTCACAAGCAATCCGGAGCTAGGCCATGGCCACAATCACCCGCGTAGAGCTGCAAATGGTCGACCTGATCCCCAAGGTCAAACGGGTCGATGCGATCCAGTCCTTTGTCAGCCAGGAAACCCCCTTTGTCACCATTTATGACAGCGATGGCGCGGTGGGTCGCGGCTATAGCTATACCATCGGCACGGGCGGCCCGTCGGTGATGGCGCTGTTGCGACACAGCTTGGCCCCGGCGCTGATCGGGCGGGATCCGGACCGGATCGAAGGCATCTGGCGCGACCTGTTGTTCATGACCCATGCCACCGCGGTTGGCGCGATCACCTCGCTGGCGCTTGCGGCAATCGATACGGCGCTGTGGGACATGCGGTGCCGCAAGGCGGGGCTGCCCCTGTGGAAGGCGGCGGGCGGGTCGCGCGCGCATGTGCCGCTTTACACCACCGAGGGCGGCTGGCTGCATCTCGAGACGGCGGCGCTGGTCGATGACGCGGTCGAGATGCAGGCGCGCGGTTTTCGCGGTTCCAAGATCAAGATCGGCTGCGACCATATCAGCGAGGATGCCGCCCGGCTCGCGGCGGTGCGGGCGGCGGTTGGGGATGGTTATGAAATCATGACCGACGCCAACCAGGGGTTCACCCTGTCCGAGGCCATCCGCCGAGCGCAGCTGTTGCAAGAGCATGGCGTCGGCTGGTTCGAAGAGCCATTGCCCGGCGATGACGTGGGCGCGCATGTGGAGCTGTCGCGCCACTGCACGGTGCCCATCGCCGTTGGCGAGAGCCTCTATTCGGTCAGCCAGTTCAAGGATTATCTGCAATCGGGCGCGGCCTCGATCGTGCAGGTCGATGTGGCGCGGATCGGTGGCATCACGCCCTGGCTCAAGGTGGCGCATATGGCCGAGGCATTCAACGTCATGGTGTGCCCGCATTTCCTGATGGAACTGCACCTGTCGCTGGTCTGCGCGGTGCCGAATGCCAAATGGCTCGAATACATCCCGCAGCTTGAAAGCATCACCACCGAACCGATGCGGATCGAGGATGGCTATGCCGTGCCGTCGAACGCGCCGGGTCTGGGCATCCATTGGGATAGTGCGGGGATTTCGGAAAAATCCTTGTTTTCCGAGATTGTTACGGAGGGAAGTTGATGCAACGTATGGGGATGGTGATCGGGATCAAGCCCGAGATGATCGCGGAGTACAAGCGCCTGCACGCCGCTGTCTGGCCCGATGTTCTGGCGCAGATCGCGCAGAGCAACATTCGCAACTATTCGATTTTCCTGCGCGAACCGGAGAACTTGCTCTTCGGATATTGGGAGTATCATGGGACCGATTTTGCCGCTGACATGGCGCGCATGGCGGCCGATCCAGTAACGCGCGACTGGTGGACACATACGGATCCCTGTCAATCGCCCTTGGTCAGCCGTGCAGAGGGCGAGCAATGGGCGATGATGCAGGAGGTGTTCCATGTTGACTAAAGGCGTAGTTGCAGAATTATGATATAAAATCAACAATATATACCAATTAATTAATTTGACTAATGAAGCAGGGACGCGGCGGGAAACGGAGGGCGACAGGATGCAATTGAACCGGATCGGCGGGACCGATGTACAGGTGAGTGCGCTGTCTTTTGGCTGTGCAAGTATCGGCAATCTCTATCGCGCGGTAAGCGATGACCAAGCGCGTGCGGTGCTGCATCGGGCGTGGGATGCGGGCATCCGGTATTTTGATACGGCGCCACATTACGGACGGGGCCGATCCGAGCAGCGGCTGGGCCGGTTCCTGTCGCAATACCCGCGCGAAGCCTATGTCCTGTCGACCAAGGCGGGCCGGGTCCTGTCGCCCGGCGCGCCCTTGCACGCGGCGGATGGCTTTGTCGATCCGCTGCCCAACGCGGTGCGATACGACTATTCCGGCGATGGTCTTGAGGCGTCGCTGGAGCATAGCCTCGATCTCTTGCAAACCTCCCATATCGACATCCTCTATGTGCATGACATCGGCACCTATACCCACGGGCCGGACAATGCCGCCCATATGGAGGCGTTTCTGGGGTCGGGATACGAACGGCTTGTGCGTCTCAGGGAGCGGGGACGGATCCGGGCCTTTGGGCTGGGTGTGAACGAGAACGGGGTTTGCCTGGACGTGATGCGGCACGGTGCCATCGACGTGATCCTGCTCGCCGGGCGTCTGACGCTTCTGGATCGCAGCGCCGAAGAAGAGCTGACCGCCATGTGCCGTGCGCAGGGCACCAGCCTCGTGCTCGGAGGGGTGTTCAATTCGGGCATCCTCGCCACCGGGCCGGTGGACGGTGCGACCTATGATTATCAGGAGGCCGGTCCGGATATAATGCGGAGGGTCAAGGACTTGCACTCCAAAGCTCAGGCAATGGGTGTGCCGCTCGCCACGGCGGCGCTGCATTTCGCGGTGCGCCACCCTCTGGCCGCGTCGGTCCTGTTGGGCACGGCGCGGGCCGCCTCGCTTGAGCGAAATCTCGCGGCGTTGCAAGCCGAGATGCCCGAGGAGTTTGACCGGATATTTGCCCGCGAACCGCTCTAGCCCACCTTGTGTCGCCTGCGCACCGATGCGGGGCGCGCGGGTATCGCCAGCGCGGCATCGGCGCGCGGCGTCTTGGCGATCACCTTGCCGTTGGCGATCACGAACAGCCGGCTGGCCCGCAGCCTGAGCGCCTCAACCGGATCGCCGGCATCCAGCACGACCAGCGATGCCCTGGCCCCCACATGCAGGCCGTAATCCGCCAGTCCAAGCGTGCGGGCGTTGTTCACTGTAACCATGTCATAACAGGTGCGCATGTCTTGGGGGCTAGTCATCTGCGCGACATGCAGGCCCATGAAGGCCACGTCCAGCATGTCGGCGGTGCCCAGCGAATACCACGGGTCCAGTACGCAATCCTGCCCCCAGCCGACATTGATCCCTATCGCCAGCATTTCCCTGACCCGCGTCAGCCCGCGCCGTTTGGGAAAGCTGTCATGGCGGCCTTGCAGCACGATGTTGATGAGCGGGTTGGGAATGGCGTTGATTTCGGCTTCGGCGATCAGGGGCAACAGCTTGGACACATAGTAATTGTCCATCGAATGCATCGAGGTCAGGTGCGATCCGGCCACCCGCCCCTGAAGGTTCAGCCGCCGGGTTTCATAGGCCAGGGTTTCGATATGGCGCGACAGGGGGTCGTCGGTTTCGTCGCAATGCATATCCACCATCAGCCCGCGCGCGGCCGCGATCTCGCAGAGTTCCGTGACCGAGGCCGCACCATCCGCCATGGTGCGTTCAAAATGCGGAATGCCCCCGACCACATCCACGCCCATGTCCAGCGCGCGGATGGTATTGGCGCGCGCGGTGGGGTCGCGATAAAAGCCGTCCTGCGGGAAGGCGACCAGCTGCAGGTCGATGTAGTCCTTTACCTGCGCGCGCACATGCAGCAGCGCCTCGACCCCCAAGAGCCGGTCGTCGCAGGTGTCCACGTGGCTGCGGATGGCGAGCAGCCCCATGCTCGCCGCCCAGTCGCAATATTGCAGGGCGCGGGCGATCACGTCGTCCTGGCTCATCACCTGTTTGAGCTCGCCCCAGAGTCCGATCCCTTCGAGCAGCGTGCCCGACGCATTGATACGAGGCAGCCCATAGGACAGGGTCGCGTCCATGTGGAAATGCGGGTCGACAAAGGGCGGGCTGACCAGATCGCCGGTGGCGTCGATCTCCTGACCGGCGGTGGCATCGCCAAGGTTCCCGATCGCGGCAATCCGGTCGCCGCGTATGCCAATATCGCAAACCCGCCCATCGGCCAGCGTTCCGCCCCGGACAATCAGATCGAACATCAGCGTTCCCCCTTGTTGAACGGCACCATAAGCGCCGCCGGAACCTCGGCCCGGCGCGACATCGCCACCAGCGCGAGAATGGATAGAAAATAGGGCATCATCAGGAAGATCTGATAGGGAAATGCCGCTCCGAAGCTGGTTTGCTGAACCCGGATTTGCAGGGCGTCAAAGGCGGCAAACAGGATTGCCCCAAGCAGTGCCTTGCCCGGACGCCACGAGCCGAACACGACAAGCGCGATACAGATCCAGCCCCGGCCATTCACCATTTCGAAAAAGAAACTGTCAAAGGCCGACATCGTCAGGAACGCGCCGCCCATCGCCATGAAGCCGCTGCCGACAATCACCGCGCCCATGCGGATCGCGGTGACCGACAGGCCCTGTGCGGCCACGGCGGACGGGTTTTCGCCCACCGCCCGTACCGCCAGCCCGACCGGGGTGCGATAGAGCACCATCGCCACCACCGCCACCAGCGCAAAGGCCAGATAGGTAAAGGGCGTTTGCGCGAACAGCGCCGGGCCAAGCAGTGGTATGTCGGACAGGAGCGGGATTTCATAGGGCTGAAACGCGGCGATCTTGGGCGGGTTGGTCACTTGGGGCAAGGCAAGCCGATAGGCATAGTAGGTCGATGAGGTTGCCAGCAACGTGACACCCAGCCCCACCACGTGCTGCGACAGCCCAAAGGGCACGGTCAGCACCGCGTGGACAAGGCCGAACACCATGCCGACCCCCATCGCCACGCCCACCCCGACCCACAGGCCGGTGCCGGAATAGACCGCCATCCACCCGGCAAAGGCCCCGGCAACCATGATCCCCTCGATCCCGAGGTTCAGAACCCCGGCGCGTTCGCAGATCAATTCGCCCAATGTCGCAAAGATCAGCGGCGTGGCTATGCGGATCGCCGCGGCCCAGAAACTGGCGGTGAACAGGATTTCGATGATGTCCATGGCTAGTCCCTCACCACGCGAAACCGGGTCAGCATGATGGCCAGAACCACCAGCAACAGCGCCGTGGCCAGCATGATATCGGCCAGGTAGGTCGGCACATCGGCGGCGCGGCTCATGCTGTCGGCACCGACAAAGACCCCGGCCACGAACAGCGCGGCAACGATCACACCGAGCGGGTTCAACATTGCCAGCATCGCGACGATGATCCCGGTATAGCCATAGCCCGGCGACAGATCGAGCGTCAGGCTGCCCTTGAGCCCCGCGACCTCGGAAAACCCGCCCAGTGCCGCCAGCCCGCCAGAGAGCAGCGCGGTCTTGACCAGTACCCGGTTGACCGGAATGCCGGCAAAGGCCGCCGCGTCCCTGTTCAGGCCCACCGCCCGCATTTCAAACCCCAGCGTGCTGCGCGTCTGGATGAGCCAGACCGACAGGGCCGCGATGAGGGCCAGGGCAAAGCCCCAATGCACCCGCAGCCCTTCTACGATGCGCGGCAGTCGCGCCTCGGCCAGAACCCGCGCGGATTTCGGCCAGCCCATGCCCATCGGATCCTTGAGCGGACCTTCCAGCAGCATGGATATGAACAGCAGGAAAATGAAGTTGAAGAGCAGCGTGGTCACCACTTCGTCCACCCCAAACCGGGTCTTCAGCACCGCGGGCACCAGCAGCAGCAACGCCCCCGCAAGGATCGCGGCAAGGGCCAGCAGCGGCAGCAACGCAAATGAGGACCAGGCCAGCAGCCCGGTTCCAAGCGCCACCGTCATCAGCGCCCCGGCATAGAGCTGGGCCTCGGCCCCGATATTCCAGAATTTCGCGCGAAACGCGACGGCGGCGGCCAGCCCGGTGAAAATCAGCGGCGTGGCCCGGTTGAAAGTTTCGACAATCGCGAATTTCGACCCGAACGCGCCTTTCAGGATCAGGCCCAGCACCGAGAACGGGTTGGCCCCGGCGATGCTGGCCAGCAGCGAAGCGATGGCGATGGTGGCCGCCAGCGCCAGGGCAATCGGCACCGCCCTGCGTGCGAGGCCGGGGTTCTGGATCGGTTCAAGTCGCATGTTGCCCTCGCGCTGCAAACCCTTCGCCCGCCATCCAGATTCCCAGTTCGGCGGGGGTCATTTCGCCGCGCCCGAATGCCGGGGACAGCCGGCCATCGGCAATCACGTGGATGACGTCGGACAGGGCCATGATCTCGTCGAGATCCTCGGATATCAGCAACACCGCCGCGCCGCGATCCCGCGCGTCGAGCAGCTGGCCATGCACGTAATTCACCGCGCCGATGTCAAGGCCGCGCACCGGCTGGTTGGCAAGGATGATCCGGGGTTGGGCCTCGAGCACGCGCCCCAGGATGAGCTTTTGCATATTGCCCCCCGACAACAGGCGAATGCGGGTTTCGGGCCCCGGGCATCGCACGTCGAACTTGTCGATGATCTCGCCGGCAAAACGGCGCGCGCGGTGCCAGTCGAGCCAGCCCCGGCGGCTGAATGGGGCACCGTCATAGCGTTCCAGTATCGCGTTCTCGGTCAGGTCGAAATCGGCGATCGTTCCGGTTTTGTGGCGGTCTTCCGGGATGCGGGCGATGCCGCGATGCACCGCCTGCCGGGGCGACCAGCCGCGCAGGGGTTCGCCATCCAGAATGACTTCGCCCCGTGCCGCCGCTTGCATGCCCCCGACCAGGTCGGCCAGCGCCGCCTGCCCGTTGCCCGACACGCCGGCAAGGCCACAGATCTGCCCCGCGCGCAGGGTCAGGTCGACGGATTTCAACCCCGGCGCATTGCCGATCCCGGGGGTCGAAACCCCACGCAGTTCAAACCGGGCCGCGCCCGCCCTGCCCGGCGCGATTTCGGGCGGTTCCGTCTGGGTGCCCATCATCATCGCCGCCAGCGCGCGGGTGTCGGTCTCGGCGGTGCGCGCGCCGCCAACCACCTTGCCGTGGCGCAGCACAACCACGCGGTCGGCAATCGCCATGACCTCGTGTAGCTTGTGCGAAATGAAGATCACCGACAGCCCGTTGGCGATGGCCTGTTTCAGCGTCGCAAACAGGTCATCGGTCTCTTGCGGGGTCAGCACGGCGGTGGGTTCATCGAGGATCAGGACGCGCACATCGCGATAGAGCGCCTTGAGGATCTCGACCCGTTGCCGCTCGCCCACGCTCAGGCCACCGACCCGCGCCTCGGGCGATACGGCAAGCTGAAACCGCTCTGACAGGTCCACGATCCGCCTGCGCGCCGCCGCGCGGTCAAGCCCGAGACCCAGCAGCGGACGTACCCCCAACGTGATGTTTTCCTGTACCGTCATGTTGTCGGCCAGGGTGAAATGCTGGTGCACCATGCCGACGCCCGCATCCAGCGCCGCACGGGAATTGCCGGGTGGCAGGGGCTGGCCAAACACCTCGACCGACCCGCTGTCGGGCGTGTATTGCCCGAACAGGATGTTCATCAGCGTGGTCTTGCCCGCCCCGTTTTCCCCGAGCAGGGCGACAACCTCGCCCGCGCCCACCGAGAAACTGACCGCGTCATTCGCGGTCAGTTCGCCAAAGCGCTTGGTAATGTTGCTGAGGCGCAGGGCCTCGGCGGTGCCTTGCGTCATGGCGGATCAGGAGGATTTCGGTTCGTCGTCGTTGATCTCGACCGTAAAGGCCCCCGACTTGATCTCGGCCTCGCGCTTGCCCACGAGATCCAGCGCCGCCTGCGGAACCTTGCCCTCGAACGTACCCAATGGCGCAAGCGACGTTCCGCCCTGGTTCATGAAGGAATAGATGCCATAATCCGCGGCGGCAAAGCTGCCCGCCTGCACCCGGGCGATGGCTGTGTCCAGTGTCGGTTCGAAATGCCAGAGCGCCGAGGCAACCACGGTATCGGGGTAATCCCCCTGGGTGTCGATCACGTTGCCGATGGCCAGAATGCCCTTTTCCTTGGCTGCGTCCGAAACACCGAACCGCTCGGCATAGAGCACATCGGCGCCGTTCTCGATCATGGCAAAAGCGGTTTCCTTGGCCTTGGGCGGGTCGAACCAGCTGCCGATAAAGCTGACCTGGAACTTGATGTCGGGATTGACCTCGGCCGCGCCCGCCATGAACGCATGCATCAGCCGGTTGACCTCGGGGATCGGGAATCCGCCAACCATGCCGATATTGCCCGATTTTGTCATGGAACCCGCAATGATTCCAGATAGATACGAGCCGTCCTGGATGTAGTTGTCAAAGACTGCGAAATTCGGCAATGACGGGTCTTCCTTGAAGCTCGACCCCATCAGGAACGCCACGTCCGGGTAATCGGCGGCGACTTCGCGGGCCTCTTGTTCGGCCCCGAAAACCTCGCCGATGATCAGCGTGTTGCCGGCCTCGGCATATTCCCGCAGCACGCGGGCATAGTCGGTATTGCTGACATTTTCCGAGAATTCATAGGCAATGTCGCCACGTTCCTGCGCGGTCAGCGCCGCCTTGTGGATGCGGCTGACCCATTGCTGTTCGATCGGAACCGTGTAGACGCCCGCCGTCTTGATCGGCTCGGCGGCAAAGCCGCGGGTCGCCCCGACCGTGCCCGCCATCAGCGATGCGACAGCGGTTGTTGCGAGGAAATGTCGCCGCGAAACATGTGTTGATTTTTTCATTACCTGTACCCCCGGTGTTGGATTTGTGCATGAAGCATCAAATTTTGCCAATTGGTCAAGAAATGAATGGCCAGCCGGAACCGCATTTGCCGCCGGGTGAAAAAGACGCCCATGTTTGCGGCAGAGTCCGGAGCGCGGTTGCGGGGTGTGATCGCAAGGGGGCGATTCCCTTGCGATCGGCCGGATCAGCGTTTTTTCATCGCGTCCAGCAAGGCCGATCCAAGCGCGCCGGGGTTGCTGTTGGTTGCGGGTTTGCCCTTTGGCGCGCGCGCGCCGCCCTGGCGCTTTGCCGGCTTGGCATCGCGCGGGGCTTGCGGCTTGCCCGTTCCTCCGCCCTGTTTGCGCATGCTCAGCCCGATACGTTTGCGCGCTACGTCCACCTCGGTCACCCGCACGCGCACCACGTCGCCGGCCTTGACCACCTCATGCGGGTCCTTGACGAACCGGTCGGCCAGCTGGCTCACATGCACCAGCCCGTCCTGATGCACGCCGACATCGACAAACGCGCCAAAGGCGGCGACATTGGTGACCGTCCCCTCCAGCGACATGCCGGGCTTCAGGTCCGAGATCGCCTCGACTCCTTCGGCAAAGCTGGCGGTCTTGAAGGTGGGGCGCGGGTCGCGGCCGGGCTTCTGCAGCTCGGCAATGATATCCTGCACCGTGGGCAGGCCAAAGCTGGCATCGACAAACTCTTCGGGACGCAGCGCGCCAAGGATCTGTTCTTGTCCCATGATCTGCCGGATATCGCGGCCACAGGCTTTGACGATCCGGCGCGCCACGTCATAGGCTTCGGGGTGGACCGACGAGGCATCCAGCGGTTCCTCGCTGTCGCGAATGCGCAGGAACCCGGCGCTCTGCTCAAAGGCTTTCGGCCCGACACCCGGCACTTTCAAAAGCGCCTTGCGCGAGGGAAACGCCCCCAGTTCGTCGCGATATGCGACAATCGCCTGGGCCAGCCGCGGCCCCAACCCGGCCACATGCGCCAGCAGCGGCGCGGAGGCGGTGTTGAGATCAACCCCCACGGCGTTCACCGCATCCTCGACCACCGCTTCGAGCGCGCGACCCAGCTGGCGTTGGTCGACATCATGCTGGTACTGGCCGACGCCGATGCTCTCGGGGGCGATCTTGACCAGTTCGGCCAGCGGATCCTGCAAGCGGCGGGCAATCGACACCGCGCCGCGCAGCGACACGTCAAGCTCGGGAAATTCGCGCGAGGCCAGTTCCGACGCGGAATAGACCGACGCCCCCGCCTCGGACACCACCACGCGCGTGGGCTTTGGCCCCGACGGCAGCATCCTGAGCGTATCGCCGACGAATTTTTCGGTCTCGCGGCTGGCGGTGCCGTTGCCGATGGCGATCAGCTCGACATTATGACTGCGGATCATGTGCAGCAGCTGTTCCTCGGAGCCACGCAGATCGCGTTTCGGCGGAAAGGGATAGAGCGTTGCGGTCTGCAACAGCTTGCCGGTGGCATCGACCACCGCCGCCTTGACCCCGGTGCGAATGCCCGGATCAAGCCCCAGCGTGGTCTTGGCCCCGGCGGGTGCCGCAAGCAGCAAGTCCTTGAGATTGCGCGAAAACACCCGGATCGCCTCGTCATGGGCGCGGCGGCGCAGATCGCCCAGCAGGTCCAGGAACATCGTCAGGCTGAGCTTGACGCGCCATGTCCAGCCCGCCGCCGTCCGCAGCCATTCATCGCCTGCCCCGGTGCCCGGAATGCCAATGGCCCGGGCCACGATGCCCGCCGCGCGCACGGCCCCGGTTTCGGGTTCCGGCTCGATCGTCAGCGTCAGGATGCCCTCTTTGGACGCGCGCAGGATCGCCAGCGCCCGGTGTGCGGGGATGTCCGCCCATTTCTCGCTGTGATCGAAATAGTCCGAGAACTTGGCCCCTTCGGTTTCCTTGCCGGCCTGCACACGGGCGATGACCAGCGCCTCGGCCTGCATGAATTCCCGCAGCCGCCCCAGCAGGTCGGCATTCTCGGCCAGCTCTTCGGCCAGGATATCCCGCGCGCCGTCCAGCGCGGCCTTGACCGTTTCGACCTTGTCGCCCAGATAGCCCTGCGCCAGATCCTCGGGCCTGGCGTTGCGTTGGTCCATGATGGCGCGCAACAGTGGGTACAGCCCGTTTTCGCGGGCGATCATCGCCTTGGTGCGGCGCTTGGGTTTGTACGGCAGGTAAATGTCTTCGAGGGTTGCCTTGCTGTCGGCCTGCGCGATCTTGCGCGCCAGCTCGTCGGTCAGTTTGCCCTGCCCGCGAATGGTATCAAGGATGGTCGCGCGCCGGGCCTCCATCTCGCGCAGGTAATCCAGCCGTTCGTTCAGGCTGCGCAACTGGCTGTCATCCAGCCCGCCAGTCACTTCCTTGCGGTAACGGGCGATGAACGGCACCGTCGCACCTTCATCCAGCAAGGCCGTGGCGGCGGCCACCTGTCGCGGGCTGGCGGCGATTTCGGTTGCGATTGTGCGGGCGATCCGATCGGCGGTCTGGTCCAAGAGAGGCTCCTGTATGGCGGGACCAAAGACATAAACCGCGCCCCCGGATCGCGCCAGCCCCGGCATGCAGTTATCCACAGCTGTAGAGCGCCGCGCGCCCCGGTGTCAGGTCACAACCGCCGCGACCGCCTCGGCAAGATAGGCGACATGGCGATCCTGTAGCCCGGCGATATTGATCCGTCCGTTGTCCAGCCCGTAGACGCCGAATTCGGCGCGCAGCCGCTCCATCTGTGCCGCCGACAGCGGCAACAGCGAGAACATCCCCAACTGGTTGCGCATGTTCTGAAACCCGGGGGGCAAACCCTTGCTGGCAAACCCGTCACATAGCGATTGGCGCAGGTTGCGGACCCGGTCGCGCATCCGGTCGACCTCGGCGATCCACGGTTCCGGCGCGGCCAGCAACCGCGCCGCAATGGCCGCGCCATGTTCCGGCGGCATCGAATAGCTGGCCCGCGCCTTGTGCTCCAGGCAGTTGCGGGCTTTGGCCAGATCCCCGGATGTTTCGGCGAGCACCATGGCGGCCCCCGTGCGTTCACGATAGAGGCTCATGTTCTTGGAACAGCTCGCCGCGACCAGCAGGTCGGGATGCGCCCGGGCCATCATGCGCAGCCCCTCGGCGTCTTGCCCAAGCCCGCGACCAAAGCCCTGATATGCCATGTCGATCAGTGGCACGATCCCCCGCCGCAGGCAGAACTCGGATAGCTCTTGCCACGCCGCCAGCGGCAGGTCGATCCCCGTCGGGTTGTGGCAGCAGCCATGGATGATCACCACGTCACCTTGCTGCGCGGCGGCGAGATCATCAAACACCGCCTGCATGTCCAGCGCGCCCGCCACCATCGTCCAGCGATAGGTGGCGAAATTCAACCCGGCGGCGCGCATCAGGGGTTCGTGGTTCACATAGCCCGGCGTGGTGGACCAGACGGTGGCCGACGGGTTGGCCACGCTGATCAGCTCGGCCAGCAGGCGCAAGGCCCCGGTCCCGCCCACGGTCTGGATGGTCGCCTGACGGTTCAGCTCGGCCCCCTGCCCCAGCAGCAGCTCGGCCATATGCGCGTTGAAGTCATCGTTGCCCCGTGGTGTGCGATAGGTTTTGGTGGTGGCGGCCTGTGCCATTTCCTGCTCGGCCCGCTGGACCGAGGGCAGCACCGGTGTCTGTCCCGTTTCGTCGCGATAGACGCCGATCACCATATCGATCTTGTCGGGGCGCGGATCGGCGTGGAACCGCGAAACGAGGCCAAAAAGCGGATCGGCGGTTGCCGCTGGCAGGTTCGCGAGCATCTCAGCGTCCTTTCGGGGTCATCATGGCGTTCAGCAGAACGCCGCAGGTGATCGCGGATACGCCCAGCCCCAGGGTCGGGGTGATGGTCTCGCCAAAGAGTGGCACCGCCAGGGCCGTGGTCAGCGCCGGTGCCAACGAGCCGAAAATCGCGGTCTGCTGTGCACCGATGCTCTGGATCGCAAAGGCATAGGCCAGGCTGGCGATCACCCCGACGCCCAGCCCCTGGATCACCGCAAAGGGCGCGATTTCCTGCAGGGGTTGCGCCAGCAGCGTGGTCTGCATCAGGCCGGTGGCACAAAGCAGCGCCAGCACCAGGAAGGACGGGATCGACAACAGCAGCGCACAGGCGATCGGGTCCAGCGCGGCGGTACGCAGGCCAAGCGTGTAAACCGCCCAGAGCAGGCTGGCACATAGCAGGAGCAGCACTCCCTGTTGCAGGTTGCCGCGGTCGCCCGCAGGCGCGGCCCATGTCAGCGCCACCACACCCAGCACGATCATCGCCAGCGCCGGGAGGGTGCGCTTTCCGATGCGATGTCCAAGCAGGAGCAGCCCCAGTACCGCCACCGACACCGGCACCGTCCCCGCGATCAGCGCGCCCACATGGGCAGAAGAGCTGCGCAGCCCGCCCAGCGTGGCGAGGAAGAAGAACGGCAGCCCGGCACCGATCAGGATGAAGGCCGCGGCGGTTGAGTTGAGCCGTCTGAGCTGCCCGAGCCGCGACGGCAGGAACGGCAGCAAGAGCAACGCCGGCACGCCGAACCGCAGCAGCGCCACATCCGCCGGCAGCAGCGGCGACTGGCCGATTCCCCGGATCGAAAGCGCAAACCCCGCCCAGATCAGGACAGTGACGGTGGCCGCCAGATAGCCAAGCCGCTGGCGACGGGTGTGCAGCGGCTTGTGCGCCGAGGCATATGCAAGTCCCATTTGATGAGTTCCCCGAGAACGAGTGTCGTTCCTCCCTATGCTGTGCTTATGCCCTATGGATTGGCATTTTGTAGCGAATGCACGACATATTATGGGGAATTCTGGCGAAATATGCCAATGGTATAGGAAAAGTGGGTGATTTATGCCAATGTTGCATGGCGCGGTGGCAGATCCCGAGTCGCCGGGCGCGAATGGCGGGGCGCGCTGCGTCGGGCATGAGGAGCAGGACATGGCAACAGGGCTGGACGCCAAGGACCGGCAGATCATCCGCGCGCTGCAACGGGACGGGCGCGTCACCAACAGCGATCTCGCCGAGGCGGTGAACCTGTCGCCCTCCCCCTGTCTGCGGCGGCTGCGCATTCTTGAGGAGTCGGGGGTCATCCGTGGCTACAGCGCCAATATCGATCAGAAGAAATACGGCCTGTCGCTGCTCGCCTTCATCTCGGTGCGGCTGGACAGCCATACCAGGGAAAACGTCGACCGGTTCGAGCGCCGCGTCAAACGGATAGACGAAATTCTCGGCTGCTACCTGTTGACCGGCGGGCAGGATTACCTGTTGCAGGTCGTGGTCAGGGACCTGGATGGATATGACGATTTCATCCGCAACCAACTGCACGCGATCGGCGGTATCGCGTCGATCGACTCAAGCATCTGCTACAACACCGTCAAGGAAACCGCGGTGTTCCCGGAATTCTGATCCGCGCGCCTGCACGGGTGCCGGGCTGGGTGGTCAGCTCTGGTTGGCGCCCCGCAACTGGCGGATCGAGCGGCGCACGGCGGTCCAGTCCTGCGCCTCGCGCGGTTTGCCGGCGTCATCGCATTCCCGCGCCTTGCGGGCGGCTTCCGCCTCGGCGGCATCACCATGCGCCTGGTACAGCGCGCGGGCATATTCGGCTGTCTTGATCGCTTGCATGTCGGGTTTCCCTTTCTGTCGAAATTGAACATACCGACCCCCCGGACCCGTCCGGGAGATTCTGCGGTGCTCCGACCATACAGCAAACGGCGCGGATATTCACGCTTTGCGGGAAATTTCTGTTTCCAATGCGCATCAAACCGCGCCAGTCACCCCGGCAGGGGTGTTGGTGCAAAGCCCAGTGGCGCGCCCGAGCGGGCAAATCCGCCATAGAGCGGCTCGTCGGGCATTTCCTGTTTCAGGATGTCGCGCACGGCGCAGAGCGCCGCAAGATCGATGCCGGTGGCAAACCCCATCTTCTCGCAGAGAAACACCAGGTCCTCCATCACGATGTTTCCGGTGGCCCTGGGGGCAAAGGGACAACCGCCCAGCCCGCCGAGCGAGGCATCCAGAATGCACACGCCTTGGTCAAGTGCCGCCGCCGCATTGGCAAGGCCCAGCCCGCGCGTGTCGTGCAGATGCACCGCAAGGGGGCGGCCGGCACCCAGATTGCGCACCGCGCGCACCATCCCGGACACCTGCGCGGGGCCGGCATAACCAACCGTGTCCGCAAGGTTCAGAACGTCGATTCCGGCCTCGAACAGCCGTTCGGCAATCGACAGCACCGACGACAGCGGCACCGGGCCGGTCATCGAACACCCAAGGCTCATCCCGATGGTGGCCGAGACCAGCGGCTTGTGGGGCGAGGCATCGCGCAGGGCGCAGGCATGGGCGACCACGGCGATGGAATCGGCCACGGTGCGGCGCACATTGGCCTGGCTGTGGGTCTCGGTGGCCGAGACCACGCAGGCCAGTTCGGCCACGCCGCTGCGAATGCCGGTTTCGGCCCCGCGTTCGTTGAGCACGAGACCGACACCATGCACCCCCGCCCGGTGCGCCGCGTCAACGATCTCTTGGACATCGGCGAATTGCGGGAAACTATGGGCGGGCAGGAAGGAGCCGGTTTCAAAGCACGGCATCCCGGCGGCGGCCTCGCGGGCAAGCCAGTTGATCTTGGCGCGGGTCGAGGGGTGGGTGCGCACCATTTGCAACCCGTCGCGCAGGCCGACCTCGCGCAGCATGACCCGGTCGGCGGGATAGATCTCGGTGACGCTCATCGCATGTTCTCCGGTTTCATCAAAAGCCGACCAGCACCGAGGGCAGATAGGTCGCCGTCGCCGGGAACAGCGCGACGATGGCCAGCACGATGAACTCGATCACCACAAAGGGCGCAACGCCCCAATACATGTCCCGATAGGTGATCTCGGGCGGCGCCACGGTGCGCAGGTAGAACACCGCCGGGGCCATCGGCGGCGTCAGATAGGCGGTCTGGATCACCACGGTCATCATCACCGCGAACCAGATCTGGTCGACACCGGCACTGCGCAGCAGCGGCAGAAAGATCGGCAGGCAGATCAGCACCACGGTGATCCAGTCGAGCACAAAGCCCAGCAGGAACACGATGAACAGGAACAGCAGGATCATGCCGCCAGTGCCAAGATCGAGCGCCGCCACCGTATCGGAGATCAGCGTGCCGCCGCCGATCACCAGAAACACGCTCGAAAACATCGTGCCCCCGACGACGATCATCATCACCATGGCGGTGACGGTCAGGGTCTTGGCCAAGCTTTCGCGCAGCACCCTGAGATTGAATTCGCGGTAAAAGATCGTCAGCAGGATCGCCCCCACCGCACCGACCGAGGCGGATTCCGTTGGCGAGGCGATGCCGCCAAGGATCGCGCCAAGCACCGCCAGCACCAGCAGCAGCGCGGGCAACAGGCCCTGTGCCGTCAGCTTCAGCTTTTCGGCCAGCGGGATGTTATAGACCTCGGGCGGTGCCGGCGGCCCGTCGCCGGGCCGCAGCCAGGCGCGGCCGGCGATATAGAGGATGAACAGCGCCACCATCAGCCCGCCGGGGATCATGATTCCAGCAAACAGCTTGCCGATCGAAAGCTCGGCCAGCGAGGCATAGATGATCACCACGATCGAGGGCGGAATGATCGTTCCCAGCGAGCCGCCGGCACAGATTGTCCCGGCGATCAGCCCCTTGTCATAGTTCAGCTTCATCATCGCGGGTATCGCCATCATGCCGATGACCGCTTCGACCGCGCCGATGATGCCGGTGGCGGCGGCAAAGACCGCGCTCATGGTGATCGCCGCCACGCCAAGCCCGCCGGGCAGGAAGCCGAACCACAGCTGCATCACCCGGAACAGCCGTTCGGCGATGGCCGACCGTTCCAGCACCGAACCCATCAGGATGAACAGCGGCACCGCCGCCATCGTCGAAGAGGTGGATACCCCGAGGATGCGATCATAGAAGACCGGCCCGATCACGTCGCCGAACACGCTCAGCCCAAAAACAAAGGCCACACCTGCCAGGCTGAAGGAAACCGGGATTCCCAGGAAGATCAGCGCAAACAGCGCCGGAAACATCAGGGCCGCGAGAATGCCACCGCTCATTGCATTTGTCCTTTGGTTTCAGTGTTCTTCGGTTTCATCCGGCCCGCGCACCGCGGTCGGATCGGCAATGCCGACCCCGTGGCGCAGCGTTTCGGCGAATAATTGCAGCAACAGGCAGCACAGCCCGAGCGCGATCCCGAGATAGAAGGGCCAGATCACCGGTGCCCAGGGGCTGACCGGGTCAAGCTCGCCGGTGAGAAGGGCCTTGTATGTATTGCGCACCGATTGCCGGGACAGGATGATCAGCAAGGGCAGCAGCAACAGCAGGTTGAAGGCCAGGTTCACCCCGTGCTGCACCCGCCGGGGCATCCGCGCCGACAGGAAGTCGATGCGCACATGCAGGTTCTTGGACAGGGCCAGCCCCGCCCCCAGCAGGTAGATGGTGCCGTTGGTCATGTAGGTCAGGTCATAGGCCCATTCGGTCGGCGCACCCAGGACGTAGCGGGCGAGCACCTCGTAGAACACCACAAAGACCAGCACCAGGATCAAAGCCATGCCGATCCGGCCGACCCAGAGCGACAGGGTATCGGCCAATGCGGCCGCCTTGTTCAGCATCACGTCATTCCTTTGCGGTCGCGCGGCGGTTGGTCGCGCCCCGGTTCCGGGGCGCGCGGGTCTGCGTCATTCCATGTCCCAGGTGCGGGTGAACGCGTTCCTGGCCCAATTGTCCTGGTAGGCCCGGTAGGATTCCCAGATATCGCTCATCCGGGCATCGCCCCCGGCGGCGCGGGTCTCGGCATTTGCCGCGATCCAGCCGCGACCGGCGGACTTGATCTGATCGACCAGCGCGGGTTCCATCATCACGATCTCGTTCTTGCCGCCGCGATAGACCTCCATCGCCTCCTGGTCCTGGTTGCCAAGCGCCAGGTAGGTGTTCATCACGGTCATCTTGGCCGCTTCCTTCATGATGTGCTGCAAATCCTGCGGCAGCGCGTCGAACGTGTCGGCGTCCATGAAGATCTCGGTCATCGTGCCGGGCTGGTGCACGCCGGGCAGGATGATGTACTTGGCCACCTCGTGATAGCCCAGGGCAAGGTTGCCGCCCGGACCGGCATATTCCACGCCGTCGATCGCCTTGCGCTGCAACATGCCATAGATCTCGCCGAACTCGGTCACGGTGGGCGCGCCGCCGAAGCTGTCCTTGAGAATGGCGGCCCATGCGCCCGAGGTGCGGTGCTTGTAACCCTTCAAATCCTCGGCGGTGCGGACGGGTTTGTGGGAATGGGCAAAGATCTCGGTTGTGCCCTGCCCCGAGTAGAACCCCTGCAGTCCCATGTCGTCGCGGCGGAGCTGTTCATACATCTGCTGGCCGCCGCCATTATAGTACCAATGCATGAACGGCTCGGGCCCCATGCCGCCGGGAAAGCCGGAAAACATCGCGTTGGTGGGATCCGCGTTCACCAGGAAACCGGCGCTGCTCCAGCCGATATCGACGGTGCCTTCCTGCACCGCGTCATACACCTTGAACGGATGCGCGAGAATTCCCGCGCCATAGGGCGTGATCTCGATCCGGCCACCGGAATAGTCGCGCACCCGGTCGGTAAAGCCCTTGACGAAGATGTCGAAGACAAAGCTGTTCTCTGGCGCGATGGTCGCCATTTTCCATTCATATTCGGCGGCCTGTGCCGATCCGAACAACAGGGCCGCAGCGCTGCAGGCGGCCAGTATCCTTTCCCCAATACGTGTCATGATCGCTCCCTATGCAATGTTGTTTTCCGGCTGCTTTGCGCTGTTGTCATTCGGGCGGATGGTGCCCGAAGCCGGATTTCCACCTTCAACATCACAGTATACAATTTATCCGTCAAGACAAACTCACCGAAAAGACGGGTTTCCGCGCAAAAGTGAACAAATTTATTGCAAACATTGGGTGTCACGGGCAGGATTGGCAGAAGTGGCAGGCATTTTCTGTCTCAATATCGTATACAACCAGTCGCAAAACGGAGTGTTGTCGTGAGCTTATCCCTGGATCATATCGGACTCGTCGGGCCGCATCTGGCCGCGCTTGAGGCGACCTATGCGCGGCTTGGCTTTCGCGTGGCGCCGCGCTGTGAACTGCTGTCGGTGGATGCCCAGGGCGGGACGACCCCGATGGGCCAGTCCAACAGTCACCTGATATTCGGGGATACCTATGTCGAACTCACCGCGGTCGAGGGCGAAATCGCGGGCCATCACCTTGAGCGGGCGGTCTCGCGCTATTGGGGGCTGCATATCATCGTGATGCGCAGCGCCGATGCCGAGGCCGACCAACAGGCGCTGGCCCGTGCCGGAAGCCTTGCCCCCGATGTCGCCCGCGCCGCGCGGCACGTGGCCTATCCCGACGCCAGCGGAACCGCCCGGTTCAAGTGGTTCCGGATTCCCGAGGCCGAGTTTCCCGACGCGTTCCTGTGCATGGTTCAGCATCTGGATGCCGGGCTCGTGTTCAATGCGGCGCTGAACACCCATCCCAATGGCGCGCGCGATCTCAGGGCGATAACCTTGCTGTCGGACGATCCGGCGCGGACGGCGGGGCGGTTTGCCGGGGTTTCCCGCGCGCGCGCCGCCGAGATGCCCGGAGGATGGGCCGGCAGCTTTGCCAATGCCCGGTTGCTGGCGCTTGGACCCGAAGAGATGGCCGCGCGCTATCCCGGCGTTGCCCTGCCCGGGTCGCCGTGGTTTGCCGGGTTCACGGTTGCCAGCGACGATTTGGAGGCAACCGCCGCCTATTTTGCCGCTTCCGGCATCCCGGCACGGAGAGAGGCCGGGCGCCTGTGGCTCGACCCTGCCGAAACCGGCGGAGCCATCATCGAATTCGTCCGGGCATGATGCCCGCACCCAGCCAAGGAGCAACAGGATGAGCGACCCATTCGAACTCACCGCCGCCGAGGCGGCCCGGCAGATCGCCGACGGCACCCTGAGCAGCGAGCGCCTTGTGCGATCCTGTCTCGACCATATCGCGGCGCGCGAACCGGCGGTGCGGGCCTGGGCGTTCCTCGATCCGGCGCTGGCCATTGCCCAGGCGCGTGCCTGCGATGCCCGCCCGGCCAGCGGGCCGCTGCATGGCGTGCCGGTGGCGATCAAGGACATGATCGATACCGGCGACATGCCGACGCAATACAACTCGCCGCTTTATGCCGGGTTTCGTCCGGCGCGGGATGCGGCCTGTGTTTCGGTGCTGCGCAGTTCCGGGGCGGTCATCATGGGCAAGGTGGATACGGTCGAGTTTGCTTCGCTGGGCCGCACCGCCGCCACTGGCAACCCCCATGACACCCGGCGCACGCCGGGCGGTTCGTCGAGCGGATCGGGCGCGGCGGTGGGGGATCGCCATGTGCCCCTTGCCCTTGGCACCCAGACCGGCGGGTCGGTGATCCGGCCCGCGTCCTTTTGCGGGGCCTATGCGATCAAGCCCAGCTATGGGCTGATCTCGACCGAGGGCATCAAGGTCTATGCGCAATCGCTCGACACCATCGGGATCTTTGGCCGTTCGGCCCAGGACCTGTCGCTGGCGGCCGGCGCGATGGGGGTGGTGGATGCGCGCGTGGCACCACCCGCGCCGGGGGCATTGAAGATCGGGTTGTTTCGCGGGCCGCATTGGGACCGGGCCGGTGCGGAAACCCTTGCGGCGCTCGAGGAAGCGGCGCGGCACCTGACCCGGGCGGGGGCGCAGGTGGCCGATGTCGACAGCCCCGAGGTGTTCGCCAACCTCACCGATGCGCAGGATGTCATCATGCATTGGGAGGGGCGCGGAGCCTACCGGGCCGAATATCTGGGCCGGTATGACGATCTGAACCCGAAATTCCGTGACGAGGTGGAGAATGCCAAGGGCCGCAGCCGCGCCGATGTGCGCGAGGCCGAGAACCTGATCGCGCGGGCCACCCTGGCGTTTGACGCGGCGTTTGCCGGTTTTGACGCCTGGCTGACCCCGTCGGTGATCGGCGAGGCACCCGAGGGGTTGCTGTCAACCGGAGAGGCGATTTTCAACCGGATGTGGACCGCCATGCATGGCCCCTGCATCACCATCCCGAGCGCGCGGGGTGACAATGACATGCCCGTCGGCGTGCAGATCGTCGCGCCCCGCCTGCATGATGCCGAGCTGCTGGCGGTGGCCGAGGCGATATCGCCGGTGATCGTTCAGGGCTGAGCCGCGCGCCCCGCCTGAATGTCAGGCCGGGGCAATCACCGGCAGGTCCGCGACCGTGCGCAGGCCGCGGATATTTTGCAGCCTGTCGAACAGGGCGCTGGCCTCGGTTTCGCCGATGCGCCGGGCGCTGCAATCCATGAACTTGGCCTTCAGCTCGCCGGTTGTCATGGGGTTGCGCGCATGGCCGCGCCAGCGCGTAACCTCGGGGCTTGAGAGGACCGAACCGTCGCGCATGTGCAGGTGGATGATGTCGGCGCGCGCGCCCGCCAAGAATTCCGGGTCATCGTCGGGTCCGACCACCGGCTCGACCCTGGCGATCAGGCGCTGCACATCGGGGCGCTGTACATAGGCGTCGGTCAGCTGGTCAAAGCCGACCTCGCCCGAAATCAGCCCGGCGGCGACCACGAATTCAAGGCTGAACTTGGCCTCGAGCGCGGTGCGCGGAGCATGGATCGGCATCACGCGGATATGTTTCTCGCTGATATGCGCGCAGACCCGTTCGATGGCGTCGATATCGGGCGCGTGGTCATGATGCAGCCGCGTGGCGCAATCGGCGCTGCGTTGCGACGATCCGACCGTGGGATAGCGTTTGATATTCAGGCGCTCGTCAATGATGCCCCAGTCGTGCCCCAGCATATCGGCGGGGGTGGCGGTGTCGATGCGCTGATGCGGCGACAGGGCCCGCAGGAACCCGTTGGCCCCGTCCAGCGCGTCCGGCCCCGCATCCATCCCCGCCAGCGCAAGCCGCACCGACGACATGCCGCCCTGCGCCGCATGGCCGCCCTGGAACGGCTTGGCCATCGAGCCGAAATTGCCCATGACCCCGCCGCCATGCGCCACGGCCAGCCCGAGCGCATTGACGATCTGGTCGCGGGTCAGCCGGTGCAGCACCGACATCGCGGCCACCACGCCAAAGCCGCCAAGCACCGCCGTGGGGTGCCAGCCGCGTTCATAGAAATCATCGGGTTCACGCTTCATCAGGGTGCGCCAGACCTCGTAACCCGCAACATAGGCGCGCAGCATCGCGTCGCCATCCGCGCCCAGATGCTCGGCCTCGGCCAGGATCGCCGGCACGAGGATCGCGCTTACGTGGTTGGAATAGGCATAGTCATCATAATCCAGCGCATGGGCCGCCACCGCCCCGACCATCGCCGCATCCGGCGCGATGCAGCGCTCCGGGCCAAGGGCGATGCGGGACTCGGGACGGCTCTGGCGGGCGCGCATGGCGGTCAGGGCGGCGATATGCACCGGCTCTCCGCAGCCCGCGATCATCACGCCGATGGCGTCGCAGAACCCGATGCCCACCACCTCGGCAGCCCCGTCGGGCAGCGGCCGGTCGGGCATCGAGCACAGGAAATCGGCAATACTCCGGGTCAGCTCTCCCATCGGTGTCCTCCTGTCAGGAATGTGCAATCAGCTTTCGCCGGTCTCTTGGGTGCCCATCACCGCCAGCTGGTGATCAAAGGACTGGGCCGAGTGGATATGCGCGCGCATGATGGCGCTGGCCCAGTCGGGATCGCGCGCCGCGAGGGCGGCGATGATTTCGCGGTGATGGCGCACGCTCAGCTCAAGTCGCTCGGGCTTGAACAGGGCGAATTTGCGGAACACCAGCGGAAAATGCCACAGCGGCTTGATGGCGGCGGTCAGGTGCGTGTTGTTCGCGGCCTCGGCGATCAGGCTGTGAAACCGCAGGTTGGCCTCGCTGATCGCGGCAAGATCCGGGGTTTGGGGGTGCTGGGCCGCGGTCTCCATCTCGACCGTGGCCTGCTCCAGCCGGGCAAGCTGTTCGTCGTTGATCTTTGTGGCGGCCAGCGTGGCGGCATAGCCTTCGAGCAGGCTGCGCATCTGTGCCATCTCGGACAGTTCGGACATGCCCCAGGACGCAACCCGCGCGCCGGTATTGGGGGCGAAATCGACCAGCCCCTCGGATTCCAGCCGCCGCAGCGCATCGCGCACCGGGGTGCGCGAGACCCCGAGTTCGGATGCGATCAACTCTTCGGGGAGTCGGCTTCCGGGCTGGTATTCAAGCGACAGGATGGCGCTTTTGGCAAATTGATAGGCCCGCTCCGAGGCGGTCTTGCGCACCGTTGTCTTGCCGCCTGCCTTCTTGCCGCTCATCTATGCAATCACCTCGTCCGGGATCTCGATTCCACAGGTATCCGCAGCGATCTGTCGAATGTGATCAAAAGCAATACCAATCCGAAACGGGCGCATGGTGTCAAGGTCGATGATCGTCGAGCCAAGCCCACCGGGATGGGAATAGCGCGTCGCCCCGCAATCCAGCGCCAGGTCCGCGCCGGTGCGCAGCTCTGCCTCGACCGCGTCGAACGCGTATTTGCTGCCGCCCAGCGACATGTTGGCGGATGAGCCGAACACCCCCCTGCCCGCCGCGAGCGCGAGATCGGCCAGCGCGTCATGGCGCGGCCCGGCATTCATCAGCAGATCCATCGTGTCGCCCTTGGTCGCGTGTTTGCGGGTGAATGCCGGCGCGTTGGCCAGGATCGGGTGCTCGGGCCGGTACCGCCCGACAATCGACAGCGGCAGGTCGTTGTCATGAATGACTGCCGACACGAACCTGCGCGCGCTCTCATCGGCGTCGATGATCTGTTCGAACATCTCCCAATTGCCAAAGCAGCCGCAGGGTTTGCCAAAGC
This sequence comes from Microbulbifer sp. S227A, assembly GCF_049800935.1. Classification (NCBI taxonomy): domain Bacteria; kingdom Pseudomonadati; phylum Pseudomonadota; class Gammaproteobacteria; order Cellvibrionales; family Microbulbiferaceae; genus Microbulbifer; species Microbulbifer sp. S227A. The sequence continues at coordinate 205,341 of NZ_JBNAFZ010000005.1, forward strand.
TGCGCCGCTTGATCGAGAAAATGCGCCCGATGGCATCTTCGGAATGCCCGACAATGGCATAGCCCACATCGACCCCGAATACCGCGACCCCGCCGTCGGATACGGTCTGGAACACGGCTTGTGCATCTTGCTGCGTGGTCATCTGGGCCCCTTTCATGCGTGGATTTTCTGATTCGAAGAAAGCCTAACCGCTTTCATGGTTGTATACAATCTTTTGGTGTCGGTTGTGCTCTGGCATGGCGGGTGAACAGGTGTCTGATACGCCGAATTGGTGGAAATAGCTATAAATATCAGGTGATAATCGAAGTTTTTGGAGAGCGTATGCCCTTATTCCGTGTTTCAGACATGACCTGAAAATTCGAAACCCAAGCTTGACTTTGAACAAATTGTATTCGATCCTTCTGGTCAAACGGACAGTTCAGACCTTGGCGCGGCGGCCGGTTTCCGCCCGCAAGGCCCATGCGGCGGAGAGCCAGATGCCCAGCGTCAACATCAACGGTCACACCATGTATTACGAGGTTCACGGGGCCGGTCCGCCGGTGCTGTGCATGGGGGGCTGGGGCACCTATTGCCACGGTGGCCAGCATCACCTGGCGCGGGGCATGACCGGGCGATATTCGGCGATCATTTTCGATCATCGCGGGTTGGGCGACTCGGATGACGACCTGTCGGTGACACCTTCGATGCGGCTCTATGCCGAGGACGCGGCGGGGCTTCTGGATCATTTGGGGTTCGACCGGGTGCATGTGGTGGGGCTGGTCGGGATGGGCGCCTGCATCGCGCAGGAGATGGCGATCAACCGGCCGGATCTCGTACGTTCGATGGTCAACATGAACACCTGGGCCAAGCCGGATGCGCTGTTGCGGCACCAGCTGGAGATGTTCCGCGATTGCCACAGGGTCATGGGCTGGGAAGCGTTTCAGAAGCTGGTCTGCCTGTGGTCCTTTGAAGAGAATTTCTATTTGCAGAACCACGCGCGCCTGCTGGGACCCGAGGGCCCGTGGCGCGAGTTGAACGGCCGTTACGAGGCCCATGCCCGGCTGATCGAGGCCTGTTTGGGCCATGACACGACCGACCGGCTCGCCCGGATCACGGCGCCATCGCTGATCATCCACTGCCCTCTGGACACGGTGAACGGTCCGCGCCTGACGGTGCCCATCGAGCGGGCGATCCCCGGCGCGCGCGGCCATGTGATGGAGGGGGCGGCGCATGTGGTCGCGGGCAAGGAGATGCGCGGCAAGTTCTCGGAGGCGGTCATGTCCTTTCTGAAAGAGGTGGAAGACAATGAGTAAGCACACCGGCCCCCTTGCGGGGTTGCGCGTCGTCGAAATGGGCCAGCTTCTGGCGGGGCCCTTTGTCGGAACCCGTTGCGCCGATTTCGGGGCCGAGGTCATCAAGGTCGAAACGCCGGGCAGCGGCGACCCGATGCGCAACTGGGGGCACAACCGTCATAACGGGCACGGGCTGTGGTGGCCGATTCTGGCGCGGAACAAGAAATCGATCACCGTCAACCTGCGCGAGGCGCGGGGTCAGGAGCTGGTGCGCAAGCTGCTTGCCGAGGCGGATGCGCTGATCGAGAATTTCAAGCCCGGAACTCTGGAGAAATGGGGCCTGAGCCCCGAAGAACTGCATCGGATCAACCCGCGGCTGGTCATCGTGCGGGTGTCGGGGTTCGGCCAGACCGGCCCCTATTCCAGCCGTCCGGGCTTTGCATCGGTTGGCGAGGCGATGGGCGGAATCCGCTATGTCAACGGCTTCCCGGATCAGCCCTCGCCCCGGTTCGGCCTGTCGCTTGGCGATACACTGACGGCATTGTTTGCCTTTGAGGGGCTGATGATGGCGTTGTATTGGCGCGACGCGCAGGGCGGTGGCAAGGGCCAGGTGGTGGATGCCTCGATCGTCGACAGCTGTTTCTCGATGCTGGAAAGCGCGGTTGCCGAATATGACAAATGCGGTGTCGTGCGCGAGCCGTCGGGGACCGGGCTCAAGAATGTCTCGCCGTCAAACAGCTTTCCCACCGCTGATGGTGGCTGGACCGTGATTGCCGCCAATCTCGACCCGATGTTCCGCCGCCTCTGCGCGGCGATGGAGCGCCCCGAGCTTGCGGATGACCCGCGCTATGTCACCCATCTGAAGCGCGGCGAACACGCGGAAGAGCTTGACGGGCTGATCGCCGACTGGACCCGCACCCTGTCCTCGGAAGAGCTCGCGGCGCGGCTGGACCGGCACGGGGTGGTTTACGGGCCAATCTATTCCATCGCCGACATCGTGAAAGACCCGCATTTTCAGGCGCGCGAGATGATCCGGCGCATCGACGATCCCCGGTTTGGCGACCTGGCGGTGCCGGGAATCGCGCCCAAGCTGACGGAAACACCCGGAGATATCGAATGGCTGGGGGCCGAGCATCCCGGCCAGCACAATGCCGAGGTTTACGCCAGTATCGGCCTGACGCAGGAGGATCTCGATGGATTGGAAAAGGACGGAATCCTGTGAGGTCGCGGCCATGAATATCGGCATTCTCACCTTTCCCGGCGTCACGCAGCTTGACCTGACCGGGCCGTATGAAGTGTTCAGCCGGATGCCCGACACGCGGGTCGATCTTGTCTGGAAGACCACCGAACCCGTTGCCTCGGATACCGGCTTTGCCCTCCAGCCAACCCTCGCCCTGGCCACGGCCCCGGCCTTCGACGTGATCGTGGTGCCCGGCGGGCCGGGGCAGAATGACCTGATGGATGATGCGGTTGTGCTGGATTTCCTGCGCCGGCAGGCGCGCTCGGCGCAATGGGTCATGTCGGTCTGCACCGGGTCGCTGGTGCTGGCGGCGGCGGGGCTGCTGCATGGGCGCCGGGCGGCCTGTCACTGGCTGTCCCTGCCGCTGCTCGAGATTTTCGGAACCGTGCCAGTGGCCGGGCGCGTGGTGCGTGACGGGCAGGTGCTGACCACGGCGGGGGTCTCTGCCGGGATCGACGGGGCGCTGGCGCTGGTTGCCGAATTGCAGGGCCGCGAACAGGCCGAACTGATCCAGCTGATGATCGAATATGACCCGCAGCCGTTGTTTGACGCGGGTTCGCCCGCGACGGCGGCCCCCGAACTGGTCGAGCGTGTCCGCACATTTGCCGCCGGGTTCCTTGATGCCCGCCGACAGGCCGCCGAACAGGCCGCAGAGCTTTTGGAGACATCCCGATGACATGGCCCATTCCTGACAAGGACAAGGTGGAAACGCCCGGATTGTACCATTTCAACCCCTGGCGTGACCGGCCCAGGATCGAATGGCCGGATGGCAAGCGGCTGGCGTTCTGGGTCGCCCCGAATGTCGAGTTCTACGAGATCGACCCGCCGCGCAATCCGGCGAGGCACAGCTGGTTTCGCCCCAACCCGGACGTGTTGCATTACGGCATTCGCGACTATGGCAACCGCGTTGGCTTCTGGCGCATGGCCGAGATGTTCGACCGGCTCGGGGTGACGGCGTCGATTTCGCTGAACGTGGCGGTGCTCGACCATTTCCCGGAAATCGGCAAGGCGATGGCGGACCGGGGGTGGGAGCTGTTTTCCCATGGCGTCTACAACACCCGCTACATGTACGGCATGGATCCGGAGCAAGAAACCGAACTGGTGCGCGATGTGCGCGATTCCATCCGCAAACACGCCGGCCAGGAGCTGTCGGGCTGGCTGTCTCCGGCATTGTCGAACTCGCCGGAAACGATGAACGTGCTGGCGCGCGAGGGCGTGCAATATACGCTGGACCTGTTTCATGACGACCAGCCCCAGCCCGTCCTCACCGATGCCGGCAAGCTGATCAGCCTGCCCTATTCCCTGCAGGTCAACGACTGGACGGCGCTGCATACCGGGGCGGGATCGCCGCGCGATTATGCCCGGATGATCAAGGCCCAGTTCGACCGGCTGTACCAGGAGGGGGCCGAGTCGGGCACCGTGATGTGCCTGCCCCTGCATCCGTGGATGATCGGCTATCCGCATCGCTATGGGCCGCTGGCCGACGCGATCGAATACGTGCTGGGGCACGAGGGGGTCTGGCACGCCACGGCGCGGGAAATCGCGGCGCATTACATCGATCACTATTATGACCGCGATCTGGCCCGCCTGCAGGAGATCAACGCATGACGCTTGACCGCTCATACATGCAATACCCGAACCGCAAGCGCGGACAGGATCACGATCTTTACGCTCCTTCCTATCTGCCCGACCGCCCGCCGGTGACATGGCCGAACGGGGCGCGGGTGGCGATCTGGCTGGTGCCGATCCTCGAGTTCTTTCCCTTCAATATGGACCCAAAGCCCGAACCGCTGATGCCGCCGGGCGGTCTGGCGCGGCTGTATCCCGACTATTGGAACTATACGCTGGCGGATTACGGCATCCGGGTTGGCATGTACCGCCTGATACGCGCGATCCGTGAACGGGGCATGACGGCAACAACGGCGGTCTCGGCGCGGCTGGCCGAGCTTTGCCCGACCGTGATCAGGGATTGTCAGGCGGCGGGGTTCGAGATCGCGGCACATGGGCGCGACATGGGCCACCTGCATGGGGATCACCTGTCAGAAACCGAAGAGCGCGCGCTGATCACCGGGGCGCGCGATGCGCTGGCGACGGTGCTGGGGGCCGCACCGGGGGGCTGGTATGCGCCTGCCGGGGCGCTGTCGCGGAACACCTCGCGCCTGGTGGCCGAGGCCGGGTTTGCCTATACCTGCGACTGGGTCAGCGACGAACTGCCGGTGCCGATGACCGGCGACGCCCAGGGGATGCATGCCATGCCCCTGGGGTTTGAACTCTCGGACCAGCGGCTGATCGAAGAATACAAGCGCCCCGCCTGGGACTATGCCGAACAGGTAATCGACGCGTTTGAATACCTGCATGACGAGGCGGGTCGCGCGGGCGGGCGGTTGCTGGCGCTGCCGCTGCATCCGCGCCTGATCGGGGCACCGCATCGCATTTCCTCGCTGGAACAGGTGCTTGATCATATCCAGTCCAGGGGCGACACATGGTGCGCGACGGGGCAGCAGATTCTCGATCACTGGAAGGGCCAGCAATGACTGCGCCGCTGACCCGGTCGGCGGGCCAGTTTGCCGCCCAAGCCACGATCCGCGACATGCCCGCGGCGGCGCTGCAAACCGCACGCACCGGGTTCACCGACACGGTGGCCTGCCTGCTGGCCGGGATCAACGAGCCGGTGACCGGGATCATTCGCGGGCATGTCGAGACTTTGGCCGGCGGCTCCGGGGCCTCGCGCTTCCTGATGGGGGCCGGGCGTGCGCCGGCGGAATTGGCGGCGCTGATCGATGCCACCTCGGCACATGCGCTGGATTACGATGACTACATGTTCTCGAACCATCCGAGCGCGGTTCTTGTTCCGGTGATCATGGCCTGTGCCCCGCTGGCCGATTGCGACGGGGCGCGGATGACCAGCGCCTATGTGGTGGGCTATGAAATCTGGGGCGACCTGATGTTGCGGGAACAAGACCACCTGCACAGCAAGGGCTGGCATCCGACCGCCGTTCTGGGCCCGGTCGGCGCGGCGGCGGCAGCGGCGCATGTGCTTGGCCTGACCGCGGATCAGGCCAGCAGCGCGCTGGCGCTTGCGGCCTCGCATGCGGGCGGGCTGATGGGCAATTTCGGCTCGATGGCCAAACCCTATCACGCTGGTCGCGCCGCGGAATCCGGTGTGCGTGCCGCCCTGCTGGCCCGCGCGGGGTTCACCGGCAAGGACGACGTGCTGGAACATCCCTGCGGGTTGATGGCGGCGCTCAGCCCCGCCGGCAACCTGGACCTGGAGACGCCGGCGGCCTTTGGAACGCGCTGGCGCGCGGCCGAGGCCGGGCTGAACATCAAGAAATACCCCACGGTCGGCGCCTCGCAACGGGTGATCGACGCCACCCTGGCGATGGTGGCCCAGGCCCCGGTCGAGCTTGCCGAGGTCGAGACGATCGACGTGCGGATCAGCCGCAAATTCGCGGCGGTGATGCCCTTTTCCACCCCCCGGATCCCTGCCGAGGCCAAGTTCAGCGCCCAGTTCGCCTGCGCTGCCGCACTGCGGTTTAGCCGGGTGGGTCTGGCCGAGGTCAGCCAGCCGGCGCTCGACGATCCCGAACTGCGCCGGCTGATGGGGCTGGTCCGGATCGATGCGGTGGACGCCTATGACCCGGGCTATCCCAACGCCGCGCCCGAAGACTGGATCACCGTGGGATTTCGCGACGGCAGCCAGCGGACAAGCCCCCGGATCCACCGTGCCACCGGTCATGCGGACGCGCCGCTGCCCGCGCACCAGCTGTGGCAGAAATTCGCGGGCTGCGCCGAGTGGGGCGGGCTGGGTCAGGCCCCGGCGCGGCGGCTGTTTGACGCGTTGCAATCGATTGACACCCAGCCCGGCATCGAGGCGCTGCGGCTGGAGACGCATTACGCACCAAATCCGACATGACAACAGGGAGCAAGGACCATGACCAGACTTATGAAACCGTCCCGCAGAACGTTTCTGGCCGGTGCAACGGCGCTTGGCACGGCCGCTTTGGCCAGCCCGTCGATCCTGCGCGCACAGGGTCGGCGCGGCTGGGACCGGCCGATCATCGCCGGGTTGAACGGGCGCGAGGGTGATCCCACCGACATTTCGATCCGGCGCATCCCCGAGATCCTCGCCGAGCAGTTCGACATCGATATTGTCATCGAGATCTACCCCTCGTCGCAGCTGGCCAGCGATATCGGCCAGCTTGAGGGCGTGCAGAACGGGCTGTTCGATATCGCGTCGAACTCGACCGCGTCATTCGCCGGGTTCACCGATGCGTTTCATTACATGGACCTGCCGTTCCTTTACCCGACCTGGGACGAGGCGCTGAGATCCGTCACCTCGGACCTGATGATGGAGCGCTATGCCAAGGCCGAGGCGGACATGCCGCTCAAGATGCTGCCCATCGTTGGCGGCGGCGGCTATCGCCTGCTCAGCAACCGCCTGCACCAGGCCAAGACCCCTGCCGACATGCAAAATGTCAAGATGCGCTCGTCCTTTGGCGGGGCGGTGATCGACATGAACACGCTGTCGTCCTGGGGGGCGGTGCCCACGCCCCTGCCCTGGGGCGAGAGTTATTCGGGGATCCAGCAGGGGGTCATCGACGGCATGTTCGTTCAGCCGATCTGGACCTCGATTGCCGGTTTTGCCGAGATCCTGCCCCATGGCACGCGGGTGCCGTCCAACTGGGTCGGGCAATTGCAGGTGATGAATGCCGCGACCTGGGCCGAGATGCCCCATGACATCAAGGACCCGTTCATGCAGGCCGCGCAGATTGCCGCCGACGAGGGCAGCGCGCTGGATCGCAAGGTCGAGCAGCAATTCATCGACAAGCTCGGGCAGGACGGGATGGCGATCTATGAGCCCACAGCGGACGAAATCGCGGAGTGGCGCGCACCCGCCCTGGCCACATGGGCCGAATCCGGGATCGATCCCGATCTGATCGCCCGGATCAACGGCTAGCCCGGCCCATGGCCGTCCTCGCCCGATTGATGCGATTCGCCGAAAGGGCCGTTCTGGCCCTTTCGATCCTCGCGCTGCTTGTCATCATCTGCGCGATGTCCGCTCAGGTGATCTGGCGCTACCTGCTGAACGCGCCGCTGCGCTGGTCCGAGACGCTGGCGGTCTTCGGGCTGGTCTGGCTGGTTTTCCTGGGGGCGGCCGAGCTGATGGCGCGGGATCAACAGGTTTCGATCAGCACCGTGGTCGATCTGCTGCCGCCGCGGTTGCGTGCGGTCCTGGCGATCGGGACGCGGCTGGCGACGCTGATCTTTGTCGGCGTGTTTCTCTATATCGGGCTGGGATGGCTGAACCGCTCGACGCACCAGTTCAACCACGTGCTGGGCCTGTCGACGATCTGGGCCAAGATGGCCCTGCCCCTTGGCGGCGGCTTCATGGTCCTGTTCACGCTGCGCCACCTCGTTGCCGATATCCGGCGGCTGCGGGATCACCCGGCCACACGCGGCGGGGAATAGGCCATTGGATACCGTCAGCCTCTACCTGTTCCTGCCGTTCCTGCTGCTGTTGCTGATGAACGCGTCGGTTGCCATTGCCCTTGGCCTGTCTTCGGCGATCTTCCTGCTGTTCTCGGGCACCCGCCTGCCGCCACTGCTCATCGTGTCGGAAATGTATGACTCGGTGGCGAAATTCGCGCTGCTGGCGCTGCCGATGTTCGTCTTGACCGGCGAACTGCTGAACCGGTTCGAACTGACCGGGCGGCTGATCGCGATGGCGCGGATCATAGTGGGCTGGATGCGTGGCGGGCTGGCCCATGTCAATGTCACCGCCAGCATGTTGTTCGCCGGAATTTCCGGGTCGATCTTTGGCGATCTTGCCTCGGTTGGCTCGATCATGATCCCGTCGATGATCCGCGAACGCTATCCCCCCGGATTCGCGGCGGCGATTACCGCCGCAAGCGCCCTGATCGGCGCGATCATCCCTCCCTCGACCGTGATGATCATCATCGGGGCACATCTGGGCATCTCGATCGGCGGCCTGTTTGCGGCGGGTATCGTGCCGGGGCTGCTGATCGGGGCGGCGCTGATGGCGGTGGCCTATGTCGCCAGCCTGCGCCACGGCTATGGCGAAATCTATCACCCTTCCGGCGCGGGCGAGATCGGCAAGGCGCTGCTGAGCGCGCTGCCGGTGCTGTCGATCCCGGTGTTCCTGATCTGTGGTATCGTGATGGGCGCGTTCACCCCGACCGAGGCCGGTGCGGCGGTGGCGGTCTATGCCATGCTGCTGGGTCTGGTCTATCGCAAGCTGACCATCCGGGTGCTTGGCGCGGCGCTGGCGGAAACGGTGCGGATCTCGGCCTCGGCGCTGTTCATCGTGGCGACGGCGTTCATCTTTTCGCGCATCCTCACCTTTCAGCGGGTGCCGCAGGAATTGCTGTCTTTCCTGCTCACGATCTCGGAAAACCCGGTGATCCTTATCCTGATAATGACCGCGCTGCTGTTGCTGGTGGGGGCGTTCATGGATGCGCTGGCCAACATGATCATACTTGGCCCGCTGCTGATGCCGGTGATGGTGGACGGGCTGGGCATGCATCCGTTCCAGTTCGGCATCTGGCTGATGATCGGGCTGTTGCTGGGCCTGTTGACGCCGCCCCTGGGCCTCTGCCTGTTCATGGTGGCGCCTATCGCCAATACCCGGCTGATGACGGTGGCGCGCGCGGTGGTGCCGTTTCTTGCGGCCGAGATCGTGGTGCTGCTGTGCATCGCCTATGTTCCAGCGCTGACGCTGTTTCTGCCCCGATTGACCGGATTGATCCAATGACGCTTGACCCCCTGTTCCAACCCTATGCGCTGACCTCGCGCCTGACACTTGCCAACCGGATCGTGCTCGCCCCCTGCACGCGCAACCGGGCCACCCGCGACCTGTCGCCGACTCCGGGCGCGGTGGCTCACTACGCGGATCGCGCACAGGCGGGGTTGCTGATCACCGAAGCGGTGCTGATCCTGCCGGGGATACAGGGGTATCTCGATACGCCGGGCCTCTTCCTCGATAGCCACGAGCGCGCATGGGCGCGGGTTGCGGATGGGGTGCATGCCCGGGGCGGGCGGATTTTCCTGCAACTCTGGCACCCCGGGCGCATGACGCATTCCCATTTCGCCAAGGCGACCCCCCGGTCGGCCTCTGATGTTCTGGACCCGGCCCGGCGGCGGCAGGCGGGCGGGGTCGAGCTCTATAACGAGAAGCCCGAACCGCTGAGCGCGGATGAAATCGCCGGGGTGATCGCGGCCTATGCGGATTGTGCCCGCCGCGCCCTGCGTGCGGGGTTTGACGGGGTCGAGATCCACGGCGCCAATGGATACCTGCCGGAACAGTTCTGGCGGGCCCACACCAACCGGCGCAACGACGCATGGGGCGGAACCCCGGCCAAGCGGGCGCGCTTTGCCATCGAGGTCGTCGCAGCCTGTGCCGATGCGGTCGGGGCCGAGCGGGTTGGCCTGCGCCTGTCGCCGGCGGCTTATTTCTCCGAGATGCGCCACAGCGATACCGACAACGAGGCGCTGGTGGATATCCTGACGGCCCTTCGCGGCCAGGGGCTTGCCTATGTACATACCGGTGTCGTCGAGGATGGCCACATCGGCTATCTCTCGGGCACGTCGACCGAGTTCCTGCGCCGCCATTGGGCTGGCACGCTGATTGGCAACGGTGGCTATTCGCCTGAATTCGCCGCCTCGGGCGTGGCGTCCGGGGCGTTCGAGCTCGCCGCATTCGGCAAGGCGTTTCTGGCAAATGCCGACCTGGTCGAGCGCCTGCAAACGGGAACCGCCCTGCGCCCCTATTCCCGCGCGGTTCTGGACGGATTCGCCTGAGACCGGGCAGATTGTTACAGAAATGCGCGTCACGTCACCATGCCGCGAGAAGTCTGACATCTTGTGTTGTTGCCGGGGCCAAGCCCCTATCTGGCGGGCATCACGCAATGCAAAGGGCGCATCCCATGTCAGACACCCGCAGTTTTCCCACGCTCAGCGTCCAGACGCTTGGCCTCATGTTCATATCCGGTGCGCTGGCCACCATGGCCTTCGATCTCTGGGGTCAGCTGATCAGCCCCGCGCTCGGCTTTGCGACCCTGTCGCCACATGGGCTGGCGCGCAGCCTGCTGGGTACGTTCGGCCTCCCCAACGGGGATTTCGCCGGGTATTTCGTGCATTTCTACCTGGTGGGGCTGATCGGGTATCCGGTTGGCTGGCTGTTCATCTTCGCGCCACTCTGGCGGCGCGTGTTTGGCCGGGGGCGCTGGTTGCTGTCCGCGGCGGCCTATGGGTTCGGGCTCTGGGTCTTTGCCATCGGCGGGATCACCGCAATTGCCGGCCTGCCGTTTTTCCTGAACTTTTCCGGGATCACCTGGGTCGCGCTGGCGGGGCATGTTGTCTATGGCATCGTCATGGTCGCGGCAATGCGGATGATCTCGGGGAACCGGCGCTGACGGCACCGGAGGAGAACCGGGCGAGAGACGCGGTAACGCGCGCGTCTCTCGCGGTCATCAGCGAATGAACTGATCCACGTAATCCGCGCCAAGGCCCACGGCCTCGTAATGGGCGCGGCACATGTCGATCTTGGTGAACACGTCCTCATAGCCGGTCTGTTTGCCCCAGGGATCGACATAACACATCACGCCATTGACCTGGAACATGGTCATCATTTCCGCGACATCGTCGGGCACCACCAGCGTATGGGTCTCGCCCGGCGGCTCGTAGACATAGCCGCCCTCTTCGGCGACCCAGTCATGCTCAAGATACCGCCAGCGCCCCTTGAGCACATAGCCATGCACCGGTTGCGGATGCCGGTGCCGGCTCAGCACGCCGCCCTTGGTCACCTTGAGCACGTTCACCCAATAACCCTGCGACGCGTTCAGGCAGAGTGGGCGAAAGAACACGTTATCCGCCTGCGGCACCCAGACCCGCTCATCCCGCGGGATTGCGTCGGGCACCACGATATCGACGCCCGCCTCGTTGGGCATGTCCAGCTGATAGGGCATGCGCTGTTCATCATCATTCTGTGACATGTGGCCTCCTTGCTTCATATCTTGTGTTTCACGCGGCGGAATAGCCGCCATCCACCGGCAGGATCGCGCCGGTCACGAACCCCGCGGCGGCCGAGGCGAGAAACAGCGCCGGTCCCACCAGGTCCTCGGGCTGGCCCCACCGCTTCATCGGCGTGCGCCCCAGGATCACGCCCGAGCGTTCCGGATCGTCGCCCAGGGCCTGTGTCAGCGGCGTGGCGATCCATCCCGGCGCCAGAGCATTGACGCGGATGCCATCGCCAGCCCATGCCATCGCCAGCGACCGGGTCAGTTGACCGATGCCCCCCTTGGAGGCGGCATAGCCCGGTGACACTGCGGACCCGAACCAGGTCAGCATCGAGGCGGTGTTGATCACGCATCCGGATGCGGATTTCAGCGCCGGATGCGCCGCCGCGCAACAGCGTTGCGAGCCGTTGAGGTTGATGTCGATCACATCGGCGAACCCCTCGGCGGTGAACTCGGCCCCGCCCCGCCGGATCACCCCGGCACAATTGACCAGCACATCCAGCCGCGAAACCGGCGCAAGGAAATCGCGCACCGCATCGGTGTCGCGCACGTCCAGAACCGCCTGTGTCATGGCGCCCGGCAGGTCATCGGCCAAGGCATGGCCAGTCACGGTTACCGCGTCGCCCGCGTCAAGAAACCCTTGCGCGATAGCGCGGCCAATGCCGCTGGTGCCGCCGATGACGATCACATTGCGTGTCATGTTGCTGTGGTTCCTTGTCTGGTTGTCTTGAAATGGCGGCGAATGGCAAAGATCAGCATCAGCCCCCAGATCGCGAATGTGATGAGCCCCAGCGTTCCGGCAATCGGACGGGTGAAGAATTCCAGCAGGTCGCCCTCGGCCTTGATCACCGATTTCATGAAATTCTCTTCGATCAGCGGCCCCAGGATCAGCGCGAGGATCATCGGCGCAAGCGGAAATTCGTTTTCCTCGAGCACAAAGGCCACAAGCCCCAGGACCAGCAGGACCCAGACATCAAACAGCGTGTTGTTCGCCGCAAAGGCCCCGATCACGCAGAACAGCAGGATGATCGGAAACAGGATCTTCTGACGCACCGACAGCAGGTATCGCGACACGGTGATCGCCCCGAGCCCCAGCGGCAGCATCAGCAGGTTGACCATGATGAACACCGCGAAAATCGCGTTCACGAGTCCGGTATCCATGACAAAGACCATCGGCCCCGGCGTGATCCCCTTCATCAGCAGGACGCCGATCAGGATGGCGGTGATGGTGTCGCCGGGGATGCCGAACACCAGGCTGGGCACATAGGCTCCGGACAGGGCGGCGTTGTTGGCGCTGGAGGCGCTGACAATGCCTTCGGGATGGCCGGTGCCGAATTTTTCGGGCTCGCGCGAGAATTTCTTGGCCAGCGCAAAGGCGATCCACGAGGCGATGTCGGCCCCGGCTCCGGGCAGGGCGCCGATGGCGCTGCCCATCAGGGATGACCGCGCCGCGCCGCCCTTGTATTTCCACACCGTCCCCACCACCCCGGAAACGGCGGCCCGCAACCGCAGGGGCGGTGTCGGGGGCAGATCGGCGGGGGCCGCCGCCTTGCGCAGGATCTCGGTGATGGCGAACATGCCGATCAGCACGGGGATGATCGACACGCCGCCGATCAGCTCGGTATCGCCAAAGGTAAAGCGGCGCACCCCCATCACCACGTCGATGCCGATGGTCGACAGCATCAGCCCGGCACAGAGCGACAGAACCCCCTTGATGCGCGGCCCGTTGCTGACCAGAATCGCGCAGGACAGGCCCAGAAGTGCGAGAAAGAAATACTCGTAGCTGGAAAATCCCAGCGAAAACCGCGCAATCTGCGGCGCGGCGATGATCAGGATGGCAACACCGACCAGCCCGCCGATGGTCGAACATAACAGGTTGACGCCCAGGGCCAGCTCGACCTGGCCATTCTGGCGCATCCGGTATGCCTCGTCCGTATAGGCGGCAGAGGCCGGGGTGCCGGGAATGCGCAACAGCGCGCCGGGGATGTCACCGGCAAAGATCGCCGTGGTGGTGGCCGCCACGATCGCGCCAATCGCCGGGATCGGATCGAGAAAAAAGGTCAGCGGCACCAGCAGCGCGGTGCCCATTGTCGCGGTCAGGCCGGGGATCGAGCCGATCAGCAGCCCATAGGTCGCCGCCCCCAGGATGATCAGGAAAACACCGGGTTGCAGCGCCTGGGCAAATCCGGCCAGCAGGGAAGCGTCCATCAGTAGATCACCTCGGTCAACAGGCCGAGCGGCAGCGGCACCAGCAGCGCCTTGGCAAACAGCAGCCAGATCGCGCCCGTGCTCAGCAGCGCAATCGGCACCGCGTGGAACACCCGCACCTGCATGACGCAGAGCAGCCCGGTCAGCAGCACCGGCACCAGCAACGGAAAGCCCACCGGCTTGCTGAGAAAGATGTAGAGCAAGACAAATCCGATCATCGCCGCCATGCGCCCCATCGCGCCCGGCGTGCGGATCCAGCCGGCCAGCACGAGCACCGGAGCCCGGGTCATGATCCCGTTCACGATCAGGCCGCCACCCCCAAGCAGCATGACGATGGCGATAATGCCCGGGAATGTGCCGGGCCCATAGGGTTGGTTGGGAAGGGTCGGAAAGGTCCGCACCTGGTACAGCACCAGCAGAGCGATCAGAACAAACACCGTTCCAAGGATGGCATCATTCAGCTTCAACTGCGGACCTCCCCCGGGGTTACTGGTTCAGGCCAAGTTTGCCGATGACGTCGGCATTGCTGGCGGTGGCGTCGGCCATGAAAGCTTCGAACTCGGCGGCGGGCAGCCAGCTCACGCCAAAGCCGCGATTGGCCATGAAATCCTGGAAGGCGTCGCTTTCATAGACCTTGGCGAGCGCCGTCCCCAATGTCGCGGTCAGATCGTCCGGCAGGCCCGCCGGTCCGACCACGCCGCGCCAGGTGCCGCCCACCGACGCGGTGCCGACGGCCTCCTGGGCGGTGGGCACGTCCGGATAGGCGTCAAGGCGGTCGGCCGAGAGCACCGCCAGCGTCTTGACCAGCCCCGCATCCCGCATCGATGACGCCTCGGGCAGCGAGGACGGCACGATTGCCACGCCATCCGCAACCAGTTCCTGGAACCCGGGCGCGGCCCCCTGGCTGGGCACGACGGTAACGGCGGTCGGGTCGATGCCGTTCTGGTTCAGGAAACCGGCAAAGGCCAGGTGATAGGCCGCACCGACCGGAAAGCCCGACGCCTTGAACTTGCCCGGATTGGCCGCGATGTCCGCCAGCGCCGCCTTGGCGTCGGTCCAGGCGCTGTCGGCGCGCACGTTGAAGGCCGAGGCGTCGAAATTCACCAGCCCGATCGCCGTCATGTCGGTGGCGGAAATATCCGAGGTGCCAATGGCGGCATAGGTGGTGATCTCGGCGGTGGCCAGACCCAGCGTATAGCCATCGGGGTCGGCCTCGATCATCGCGGTATGGCCGACGATTCCGCCGGCACCGGTGCGGTTCACCACGTTGACCGGGGTGCCCAGTTCGTCGCTCAGACCTTCGGCGATCATCCGGCCCACGGCATCGGTGCCACCCCCCGCCGACCACGGCACGATCAGCGTGATCGGGCGCTCGGGGAACTCTGCCAGAGCGGGGCCGGCAAGCGCCGCAAGCGCGGCGATGACAGGAAGCAATGCGGTCTTTTTCATGGTTGGGTCTCCTCGTTATTCATATCGCTGGGTGTGTGCGTGTCCGGTTCCAATGGCGCGTCAAACAGCCGCCGGGTGTCGTCGTGGCTGCGTTCGAGCAACCGCAGGCTCGCGGCATAGGCGTCCTGCGGGTTGCGCGCGGCGATGGCCTCCATCACCAGCCGGTGGTTTTCCAGGTTGCCGGCATAGTTGTTGGGCACTTCAAAGAGCCGCTGGAAATTCAGCCGCATCGCGTGGATGATCGAATGGGCCACGGATCTGAGAAACCGGTTATGGGTCGCATCCGCCACGGCGACGTGAAACGCCAGGTCGGCCTCAAGGCTGCCGGGATGATCGACCAGGGCGGCCATGGTTTCATAGCTGGCCCGGATCGCCGCGATTTCGTCGTCGCTGGCCAGCCGCGCCGCTTCGCGGGCGGCGGCGGGTTCAATGGCCAATCGCATCCGCACCAGTTCTTCCATGAAATTCGGGTCTTCGCGAAACTGCGATGCCGACCAGGCAAGCACGTCGCGATCCAGGATGTTCCAGACCTCGCGGGGCCGCACGACCGTGCCGCGCCGGGGGGCGATCTCGATCAGGTTCTTGGCCGCCAGCAGGCGCATCGCTTCGCGTACCGTGTTGCGCGAAGCCCCGTGCTGCTGGGCCAGTTCGGCTTCGAGCGGCAGCTTTGCGCCCTCGGAATAGGCGCCGTTGACGATGGCGCTGCCGATGCGTTCGGCTACCTGTTCAGAGCCGGATTTCCAACGGGTGTCATCTGGAATTGCCACAGCCCCTCCTCCAAAGCCTGCGTTTCAACCATATTGGTAGGATGAATATGACGCAATTTGCCCACGCGTCAACATGGCGCAGTGAGGGCTGGGGAGATTGACGCGCAGAACCGGCGCATCCGTGCCGTTGCGGCGGAGGAATATTAAGGATAATCAGATTGATAAATGGTTAACATGACCTAAAGATTTAACAGCATGTCCCGTGCGCCAGGTCAATTTCATGCTGCCTCATGCGGGATTCTCATGGCACGTATTCGCTCAATACACGCAAGGAGTCACCGCTTGTCACCGGTATATCTGGCGAATCGTGCCCGCCGCGCGCGCTCAGTTCAGGACCGGGATCGCGCGTAACCTATCCTTGGCGAAATCGATGAAGCTGCGCACTTTTTCCGGCGCGCGACGGGCTTCGGCATGCACCAGATGGATGGGCAGCGGCTCGGGTTCGAATGGCTCCAGCACCGTCTGCAAGCTGCCGTCCAGCAAGTCGGGGCCGACCTGATAGGACAGCACCCGCGTCAGCCCCCAGCCCTGTCGCGCCACGGCAATCGACGCGGCCACGCTGCTTAGCCGCAGGCGGGGTTTCAGCCGGATCACCGTTGCGAGATCCGCACCAAACCGCCACTCGGTTGCCGGGCTGACCGGGGCGGCGGCAACCACCTGATGATGGGCCAGATCCGCCGGTGTCCGGGGCGTGCCATGCCGCGCGAAATAGTCCGGCGCGCCACAGATGATGCGGCGCACGCTGCCCACCCGCACCGCGATCAGCCCCGAAGACGGCAACGGACCGATGCGCACGGCCACATCGAACCCCTCTTCGACCATGTTCACCACCCGATCCACCATCACCACATCCGCCGAGACATCCGGATATGTGTTCAGGAACTCGGTCAGGATCGGGGTCACGTAGATGCGCCCAAACTCGTTTGAACAGGTCAGGCGCAATTCGCCAACCGGGTTGGTCGCCGCCCCGGCGGCTGTGTCATCCGCCGCCTGAAGCTGGGCCAGGACGTGACGCGCATCTTCGAGATAGGCCCGCCCCACATCGGTCAGACGCACCCGCCTTGTGGTGCGGGTGAACAGCCGCGCGCCCAGCCGTTCCTCGAGCGCGTTGACCCCGCGTGTCACCGATGGCGCGCTCAGCCCGATACGCCGCGCGCCGCCGACAAAGCTCTCGGCCTCGGCCACGGCGATAAAGACTTCAAGGCTCTGCAAACGGTCCATTGGGCGGCTCATTACCATCATTAGGTGAAATAGTATCCTTTGCATTAGCTATATTAATATAATCAACGAGGCAAATTATGTTCCGGGTCATGGCCAATACAAGGATTGGCACGGCACGATTTCGGGTCATCTCACCGGCCCCAACCCCGATCAGCAACGCAGAAGGACCTGCCCCATGACCACCCCGATCAAGCTCTACCGCAATCCCAAATCCGGCCATTGTCATCGGGTTGAATTGATGCTGGCCCTGCTGCGGCTGCCCTATGAAACCATCGATCTCGACATGGCCAATGGCGCGCACAAGGCCCCGGACTTCCTGGCGATCAGCCCGTTCGGCCTGGTGCCTGCGATCGACGATGGCGGCTATACGCTGGCTGACAGCAATGCGATCCTGGTCTACCTGGTCCAGACCTATGCAGCGGGATCGCATTGGTTGCCCGCCGCCCCGAGGGATGCCGCCGAGGTTCAGCGCTGGCTGACCGTGGCCGCCGACAATATCTATTCCGGCCCCTGTGCCGCGCGTCTGGTCAAGGTGTTTGGCGTTCCGCTGGATCATCCGGCGTCGGTGCAAAAGGCGCATGACCTGTTCAAGGTGATGGATGCCCATCTTCAGGGTCGCGACTGGCTGGCGACCGAGGCCATGACCATCGCGGATGTGGCCGGGTACAGCTATATCGCCCATGCCCCCGAGGGCGGTGTCGATCTTGGGCCATATCCGGGCATCCGCGCCTGGCTGTCGCGGATCGAGGCGCAGCCGGGTTTTGTCGGCATGGCGACCTCTCCGATTCCCGAACTGGCCTGACCACATCGCGCCGGGGCCTGACCCCGGCCGTATCCTGACACAAGAGGAGACCGGCATGACCTCCGCAAATCCATTCCATTCCGGCGAGCGCGCGGCACAGAGGCGTGCGGGCGTGGGCGATGTCTCGCAATGGGCGGGCGGATTCGTGCGCGATTACCTGCCCGAACAGCACCGCGCCTTTCACACCTCCCTGCCCTTTCTGGTGGTGGCCGGGGGGGATGAGGCGGGGCAAACCTGGGTCACGCTGGTACAGGGAGAAGACGGCTTTATCCGGTCCCCGGACCCGCGCCGCCTGACGATGCAGACCGCGCTGCCCGCCAGCGATCCGATGGCCGGGCGGTTTGCCAGCGGCGGCGATATCGGCGTGGTGGGGATCGAGCTGGCCACCCGCCGCCGCAACCGGTTCAGCGGGCATATCACGCCAACGGAAGATGGCTATGCCATCGACATGCACCAGACCTTTGGCAATTGCCCGCAATATATCCACGAACGTGCCCTGCGCCGTGTGGCCCATCCGGGCGGTGGGCGTGCGATCCGGTCCGACCGGCTGAGCGAGGGCCAGTCCGCCCGCATCCGTGCCGCCGATACGTTGTTCATCGGGTCCGGCCAATATGCCGATGGTGCCGGCCCCGCCAATGGCTATGACGCCTCGCATCGCGGTGGCGCGCCGGGTTTTGTTCACGTGGTGGGCGACCGGCATCTGCGGATACCGGATTACGCCGGGAACAACTTCTTCAACACCATCGGCAATATCATGTCCGATCCGCGCGTGGGGCTGTTGTTTGTCGACTTCGAGACTGGCGGCCTGCTGCATATCAGCGGGCGGGCGACGGTCGAATGGTCGCCGCGTGACTCGCATGATCCCGACGCCTGGCGCATGATCGACGTTCAGATCGAGCGCGTCATCGAGCGCCCCGGTGCAACCGCGCTGCGCTGGTCGCGGCAGGATCAGGGCCTGCGCAAGCTGCGGCTGGCCCGGCGCGTCGCAGAGACCGAAGGCGTCACGTCGTTCTACCTGTCGCCAGCCGACGGGCGGCCGCTCGATCCCTTCCACGCCGGCCAGCACCTGCCAGTCACGGTGCAGATTCCCGGTCAGGCCGGGCAATCCACGCGCAGCTACTCCCTGTCCGGCGCGCCCGATCAGGCAGGGCAGTACCGGCTTAGCGTCAAACGCGAGGAACATGGGCTGGTGTCGCGCTACCTGCATGACAACCTGCGCGTCGGACAGATGATCGAGGCACGGGACCCGTCCGGCGAATTCGTGATCCCCGAGGGGGGCGGCCCGGTGGTGCTGGCAAGCGCCGGTGTCGGGCTGACCCCGATGGTGGCAATGCTGCATGAATTGGCCAGGGGGCAGCGGCCCGCATGGTTTGTACATGGCGCCCGCAACGGGCGGGGCCATGCCCTGCGCGACGAGGTGAGCGAACTGGTCGGACACCATGCCCATCTGCGCCAGCGGCTGTTCTATAGCCGCCCCGAGGCGGGCGATCTGACAGGGCGGGGGGATGTCGTATCCGGGCGCATGACGGCGCGCGACCTCGTGCGATTGCAGCCCGAGGCGGAAACGCGCTACATGCTGTGTGGACCCGGTCGCTTTCTGGCAGAGTTGCGCGACGGGTTGGAGACGCTCGGGGTACAGCCCGATCATATCCATTTTGAAACCTTTGGTCCGGCCGGTTGACCGGTCGTGCCCCCAGAACAGGACTGTCACGATGGCAGATAGGCAACTGACCCTGACCCGGCTCAACCGGTTCCCGATCAAGGGGCTGAGCGCCGAACCGCTTGCGTCGGTCACGCTTGGTACGGGCCAGGGCATCCCCGGCGACCGGCTCTTTGGCTTTGCCCGGTACAATTCCGGTTTCGATCCGCAAAACCCGCAACCCTTGCCCAAGGATCGCTTTGTGGTGCTGTTGAACCAGGCGGCGCTGGCCGGGTTGAAGACCCGGTTCGACCCGCAGGGCGGGGTTCTGGAAATCGGTACTGGCCAGGCACGGCAATTTGACATGGGCACCGCCGACGGGCGCGTCGCCGCCGCGCGGTATCTGCATGACACGCTCGCGCTGAGCGACCCCGAACCGCCGGTATTCGTGTCATCGGCCCCGCATCGCTTTACCGATGTATCGGTGGTCTCGCCACAGATGATGAACGCGATTTCGGTGCTGAACCTCGCCTCGGTGCGCGCCCTGGGTGAGCGGTTGGAGGCCGAGATCGATCCCGCCCGGTTCCGCGCCAACCTGGAAATAGACGGATTGCCGCCCTTTGCAGAGCTGGACGCGGTCGGAGCAACGCTGCATCTGGGCGATGTGAGCCTGCGCATCCTGTCGCGCACCAAGCGCTGTGCCGCAACCGAGGTGAACCCCAAAACGGCGGAGCGTGACCTGAAACTGCCCTACCTGCTGCGCAAGGAGCTGGGGCATATGGATATGGGCATCTATGCCGAGGTGGTCGCCGGTGGCACGCTTGCGCCGGGCCAGGCCGGCCACCTCTCGGTGTGAAACACAACGGGGGGCAGGCCATGAAAACCGTCTTGGTCGCGGGTGCGACCGGCTATCTGGGCCGGTATCTCTGTGCGGAATATCAGGCGCGAGGCTGGACAGTTGTGGCGTTGGTCCGCGATGCGGGGCGCGCCGGGGAACTGGCCGCGGACAGGATGGTCGAGGCACAGGCGACCCGGCCCGAAACCCTAGCCGGGGCCATGTCGGGGGCCGATCTCGTTGTCTCGGCCCTTGGCATCACCCGCCAGCGGGACGGGCTCAGCTATCGGGATGTGGATTACCAGGCCAATCTGAACCTCTTGACCCGGGCGATACAGGACCGCGTGCCGCAATTTGCCTATATTCACGTGCTGAACGCCGACCGTATGGCCGGGGTGCCGCTGGTTGCCGCCAAATCCGCATTTGTGCGCGCCTTGCAGGAAGCGCCGATCCGATCCACGGTCATTGCGCCATCGGGATATTTCTCGGACATGACTGACTTCCTGTCGATGGCGCGCGGTGGCCGGGTCTGGCTGTTTGGGCGGGGCGAGGCGCGGTTGAACCCGATCCACGGGGCCGATCTTGCCAAGGCGACGGCCGATGCGGTTGATGGCGGCGTGGCATGGCTGGATGCCGGGGGGCCGGACGTGTTCACCCAGAACGAACTTGCGCGGCTGTGTTTTGACACCGTGGGCAAGCCCGCGCGCATCACCCGCCTGCCTGACATGCTGCGCCGCGCGGCCATTCGCATCCTGCCCCGCGTCGCGCCCGCCCGAATTGCCGGACCCGCGCAGTTCTTTCTGACGGCGATGGGGCTGGAGATGGTGGGCCAGCGGTTTGGCACGCATCATCTGGCCGATCACTTCCGGCGGCTGCACGCCGATGGCTGAGCCAGCCCGCGATCATGGCCCCGGCGGCGTGTCGGCCGAAAACAGGCTGGCGCGCAGCAGGACCCGGCGCACATCGATCAGATGCGCCTGCATCCGTGCCCGGCAGAGTTCGGCATCGCGCGCGGCGAGCGCGTCCAGGATCATCTTGTGATGGTTGAGTGCGGTGTCATCCGGATCGCCGAACAGCCCGGTCAACGCGCCCATACGCTCGAATATCGGCGAGAACATCTGTGACCAGAGGTTGTCGACGATACTGACCAGAGGATTGATCCGGGTCGCCTCGGCCAGCCCGATGTGAAACGCCCGGTCCGCCTCGCGATGGGTCTCGCGTCCATGGGCCTTGGCCATCGCCTCGATGCTGGCCTCGAGCGCCATCAGGCGGTTGGCATCGATCGATACGGCGGCCCGCGCGGCGATTTCGCTCTCGATCAGCTCGCGCGCATCCAGCAGTTCCAACGGGCTTGGCCCCAGGTCGCCCTCGGCCCGGGTATCGGCCTGGGTCACATAGATGCCCGACCCGGTGCGGATCGTCACCTGGCCGGCGATTTCCAGCGCGATCATCGCCTCGCGCAGGGTCGAACGCGCCACGTTCAGGCGCGCGGCCAATTCCCGTTCCGGCGGCAGGCGGGTTCCGGGTGCCAGGGATTCCTCGACGATCATCCGCGCCACCCGGTCCGCCACCTGGCGGTACAGGCGCATGCCCGGCCCGGTTTCCTCTCGTCCCATTGCCGCCCTCCTGTCGCGGGTGTTCTGCCTTGCTAACAGAACGCGCGGCAGGGGAAAAGCCGGTCCGGACAAATTGGTCTTGCCAAATGGAATTGGATGGACCATCAATCGTAATCGGACGGACCAAATTGGCGAAGTTTCGATGTCATGTAAAGAATCGGCATGGCAAATATACGAAAACCCGCCCTTGGCCCCCCGTAACTGGTCGGACCTATTTGTCGGGTCGAGGAGGATGGGCAAACCGGCGTGACCGGCATGACCGCCCAAGGGAGGACGAAGAATGAACAGAAAGATCCAACTGGGTCTCGCGGCGATCGTGCTGGCGGGAACGGCCCATGCGCAAGAGCTGCGCGGCTGGAACACCCATGTGCCGGATTACCCGGTGTCGATCGCGCTCGACCGGTTTGTCGAGCTGGTGGAAGAGCGCACCGAGGGCCGGGTGCAGATGCAGAACTATCACGGCGCGACCCTTGGCGAGGGCGAGTTCGCCACAGAGCAGCTGCAATTCGGGGCGCTGGATTACGGCGTCTTTTCCACGGCGCCCATGGTCAATACCGTCAAGGAGCTGGGCGTGACGTCCCTGCCCTATGTGTTCAAGGATCCCGAGCATCAGTACCGCGTGATGGAAGGCCCGATCGGTGCCGATATCGCCGCCGCCATGGCCGAGGCCAACATGGTGCCGCTGTCGTGGTTCGCCTCGGGATCGCGCAGCTTCTACGCCAACGCGCCGCTCAATTCGGTCGAGGACATTGCCGGCAAGAAATTCCGCGTGCAGAACAGCGACATCAACGTCGCCATGGTCGAGGCGCTCGGGGCCAATGCAACACCGCTGCCATTTGGAGAGGTCTATACCTCGATCCAGTCCGGCGTGGTGGACGGGGCCGAGAACAACTGGCCCAGCTATGAATCGACCGGCCATTTCGAGGTCGCGCCCTACTACATCATCGACAATCACACCATCGTTCCCGAGGGCATCATCTTTGCCAAATCCACGTGGGACAGGATTTCCGAAGGCGATCAGGCGATCATCCGCGAGGCCGCGCAGGAAGCCGCGCTGTATCAACGCGAGCTCTGGGCCGAGCGGGAAGCCAAGTCGCGCGAAATCGTCGAGGCCGGCGGTTCAACCATTGTCGAAGGCATCGACACCACCACCTTTGCCGACAAGATGGGGCCGGTCTACGAGCAATTCGCCAGCGATCCGGTTGTCGCGGACCTGTTGAAGCGGATTCAGGAAACCGACTGATCCGATCCCGGAGGGCCGCGAAACCGGCCCTCTCCTGTTCACATCCGGAAAGCCCCTCATGCGCTGGAAAGCACTCGATCATCTGGCACGGTTCGTCATCGCCTTCAGCTCGGTGGCGTTGGTCCTGCTGGTTGCCCTGACCGGGTGGCAGGTCTGGGGGCGTTACGTGTTGAACGACACGCCCACATGGACGGAAAAGGCGGCGCTGCTGTTGATCCTGATCGTTGCCCTGCCGATGGCGGCGATTGGCCTGCGCGAGAATTTCCACCTGGGGATCGGCTATGTGTCCGACCTGTTGTCGCACCGATCACGCCGCGCTCTGGGTATCGCCAATGCGCTGGTGCTGGGCGGGTTTGGTGTCGCCATGATGGTCGGTTCCTGGCCGCTTGTGGTGGGCACCTGGGGGCGCGACATCCCGCTCCTGGGCCTGCCGCAGGGGCTGCAATACGCGCCGCTGATCCTGACCGGGGCGTTGATCACCCTGTTCATGGCCGAACGGATCTGGTTCCTGGCCAGGGGCATCGACCCTGACGCGTCGCCGGGCGGCACCGGGGCGGGAGGACTCTGACATGGGGCTGACCTTGCTGCTCTTGGTGTTTGCCGTCTGCGTCGTCGCGGGCATTCCGATTGCCTTTGCCCTTGGCATCTCCGCACTGGCCGCCGCGATCTACCAGGGTATTCCCGAGCTGATCGTGTTTCAGCGCATGGTCGCGGGGATCAACGTGTTTTCGCTGCTGGCCATCCCGTTTTTCATTTTCGCGGGCGAAATCATGATGCGCGGGGGCATTGCCATCCGGCTGGTGCGCGCCGCCGAGTCGCTTGTCGGGCAGGTCAAGGGCGGGCTGGGCGTTGTCAACGTGCTGACCTCCATGCTGTTTGGCGGCATCTCGGGATCCGCCGTGGCCGATACCTCGGCGCTTGGGTCGGTGATGATCCCGATGATGCGCGAGCGTGGCTATGACGACGATTACACCGTCAATGTCACGGTGACGTCGTCCATCGCGGGAGTGCTGATCCCGCCCAGCCACAACATGATCCTCTATGCGCTGGCCGCGGGCGGCGGTATCTCGATCACGTCGCTGTTCATCGCCGGCGTGG
The DNA here is from genome assembly GCF_049800935.1 of Microbulbifer sp. S227A. Taxonomy (NCBI): domain Bacteria; kingdom Pseudomonadati; phylum Pseudomonadota; class Gammaproteobacteria; order Cellvibrionales; family Microbulbiferaceae; genus Microbulbifer; species Microbulbifer sp. S227A. Next base: position 229,768 of record NZ_JBNAFZ010000005.1, read on the forward strand.
TGCCCGGCATCCTGCTGTGCCTGTGCCTGTCGGTGGCCGCCTATGTCATCGCCGCGCGGCGCGGATACCCCACCGGGCGCTTTCCCGGCTGGCGGGCGGTGGTGTTTGCGATGGGGGCCGCCCTGCCCGGTTTCCTGACGGCGGTGATCATCATCGGCGGCGTGGTGTCGGGGGTGTTCACCGTGACCGAAAGCGCCGCCATCGGGGTGATCTATGCGCTGATGGTGACGGCGGTGTTCTATCGTTCGCTGACCTGGGAGAGCTTTCGCGACAGCGTGACCCAGGCCATCCGCACCACGGCCATGGTGATGATTCTTGTCGGCACCGCACAGGCGTTCAGCTATTTCATCACCCTGTACCAGGTGCCATCGGCGATCCTGGCCGGGATGCAGGCGCTGTCGGAAAACCGGATCGTCCTGTTGCTGCTCATCAACCTGTCCTTGCTGGTGCTGGGCATGTTCATGGATATGGGGGCGCTGATCCTGATCTGTACCCCGATCTTTCTGCCCGTGGCCAAGGCGCTCGGGGTCGATGCGACACAGTTCGGGATGATCCTGATGATGAATCTCGGCCTGGGGCTGACGACGCCGCCGGTCGGGCCGTGCCTGTTTGTCGGCTGCTCGATTGCCAAGGTGCGCATCGAGAGCGTTATCGGCACCATCTGGCCGTTCTACCTGGCGATATTCGTCGCCCTGATGCTGACCACCTTTGTACCGGCGATCAGTCTCGGACTGCCGCGCCTGTTGGGATACTGACCATGCTCTACGAGAAAATCCGAACCCTGCCCATCGTGTCGCCGCACGGCCATACGGTGCCCGAATGGTTCTCAGAAAATCGCCGCTTCGAAGACCCGGCCGAGCTGTTGATCGTGCCGGATCATTACGTGTTCCGGATGTTGTATTCCCAGGGCGTGCCGCTCGAAGACCTTGGCATCGGTGTCGATCCGGCGCATCGCGATCCGCGCGCGATCTTTCGGCATCTGGCCGCGCGCTGGCACCTGTTCCTGGGCACCCCGTCACGCGGCTGGCTTGAACATACGTTGCGCGAGGTGTTCGGGATTGACGACCCGCTGGGGCTGGACACGGCGGATGCGATCTATGACCGGATCGACGCGGCGCTGGCACGGCCCGAATTCCGGCCGGTGGCGTTGCTCGAACGGTTCGGGATTGAGGTCCTGGCCACCACGGACGCCGCGCTGGATGACCTTGTGCCTCATGCCGCATTTGCCGCTGGTGGGCATGGCACGCGGCTTGTGCCCACCTTCCGCCCCGACGCGGTGCTTGATCCGCGTGCCGCCGGTTGGGGGACGTCGATGGCACGGCTGGGCGAGATCACCGGCGAGGATTGCACCACATTGTCCGGCTGGCGCGCGGCGCTGGCGGCACGCCGGGCGCATTTCATCGCGCATGGCGCCACCGCGACCGACCATGCCATCGAGCGGCTCGAGACCGAATGGCTTGGCGACACCACTGCGCAGGGTCTGTTGGATGCCTGCCTGTCCGGGCGCGCGGACGAGGCCGAAAAACGACGCCTTTACAATCATATGCTGATCGAAATGGCGCAGATGTCGGTCGAAGACGGGCTGGTCATGCAGCTTCACGCGGGATCGATGCGGGGCACCAATCGCCCGCTGACCGAACGGTTCGGCCCCGACAAGGGCGCGGATATTCCGCTGGCGCAGGATTGGGTGCGCGGGGCGGATGCCTTGCTCAACCGGGTGGGCAACAACCCTGCCGCCGCGATCATCGCCTTCACGCTGGATGAGAGTGTTTATAGCCGCGAACTGGCCCCGATGGCCGGGCACTGGCCCGCTCTGCGCATCGGCCCGCCCTGGTGGTTTCACGACAGCCCGAACGGCATCAGGCGGTATCTGGATGCGGTGGTCGAAACGGCGGGATACTGGAACCTCGCGGGCTTTAATGACGATACCCGTGCGCTGATGTCGATCCCGGCGCGGCACGACATGTGGCGGCGCGCGGTGGCGGCACATCTTGAAGATCAGGTCGCCGCCGGGGCATTCGGGATGCAGGACGCCGAACAGGTCGCCGAATGGCTGGCCGTCGGTGCGGCACGCGCGGGGTATCGCCTATGAACCGGATCGTCCATATCGGCACCGGCGCGTTCCACCGCGCGCATCAGGCCTGGTACGTGGCCCGGGCGGGCGGATGGCGTATTGACGGGGTGTCGCTGCGCTCGGCCGGGGTGCGCGATGCGATGGCGGCGGATGACTATGTCTATGCGCTTGAAATCGCGGATGCCTCGGGACGGCGGATCGAAACCCTCGACGTGATTGATGGCATCACCGTCGCCACCGAAGCACCTGCCACCGTCGCCGCCCTGATCGCGCGCCCTGAAACCGCGCTGGTCACGCTTACGGTGACCGAAAAGGGTTATCATCTGCGCCCTGACGGAACGTTGGATTTGGCCGCGATGGCGGATGATGTGGCCGCGCTGCGGGCCGGAACCGCGCCGGCGACAATGCCCGGCCATCTGCTGGCGGGATTGGCGAAACGCGAAGCGCCCCTGACGGTCATGAGCTGTGACAACCTGCCGGCCAATGGCCGGAAACTGCGCGCCGCCCTGCTCGCGCTGGCCGGTGAGGCCGGGATCGATCCGGACCGGGTGACGCGGCATCGTTTCCCATCGACCATGGTTGACCGGATCACGCCGGCGGTTGACGACGACCTGCGCAAACGTGTTACCGCCGCCGGCGCCCCGGCCCATGCCCCGGTTGCCACCGAAGCCTTTACCGAATGGGTCATCGAGGATGATTTCGCCGGGCCGATGCCCGACCTGGCCGCGGCCTCGGCGCAGATCGTGCAGGACGTGGCCCCGTTCGAACTGCGCAAGCTGCGGATGCTGAACGGCGCGCATTCAACGCTGGCCTATGCCGGGCTGAACAAGGGGCTGACCTATGTACACGAGGCGGTGGCGGATTCCGATCTGCGCGGCCTGGCGCGGGCGGTGATGGACGAGGCTGCCGAAACCCTGCCCGACGCGGTGCGCGGCGATGCACCGGCCTATGCGGATGCGTTGCTGCGCCGGTTCGAAAATCCGCATCTGGCGCATTCGCTGGCACAGATCGCGATGGATGGATCGCTCAAGCTGCCGATCCGTATCCTGGGTACGATGGATGAGCGGGCCGACAGCCCGGCCTGCGCCCGTGCGCTGCGCGAATGGGAAAGCTGGCTGGATCAGGAATTTGCCGCAGGGCGGGTTCCGGACGATCCCGCCGCAAAATCCCTGCGGGCCGGTCGGGCCAGCGGGCTGGCGGCGCGGGCATTGCTGGAGGGCAGAACATGAGGGCGACATGGCGTTGGTTCGGGCCGGTCGACGTGGTTTCCATCGACTGGATGATTCAGGCGGGCGCGCGGGGGGTTGTCACCGCCCTGCACCACATCCCGCCGGGCACCGTGTGGAGCGCGGCGGAGATCGCCAGACGCCAGCACGACGTAGCCCACAAGAGCGATGGCAGCCCGTCCGGGCTGAAATGGGAGGTGGTCGAGAGCCTGCCCGTCTCCGAGGATATCAAGACCGCAACCGGCGATTGGCGGGCGCATATCGAGGCGTGGAAAGCCAGCCTCGTGGCGCTGGCCGATGCGGGGCTGCGGGTGGTTTGCTATAATTTCATGCCGGTGCTGGACTGGACGCGCACCGACCTGGGATACCGCCTGTCGCATGGCGGCACGGCGATGCGGTTTGACGCCGCCGATTTCGCCGCCTTTGACATGTACGTGCTGAACCGGCCGGCGGCGAAAGAGGACACGCCCGAACCGTTGCAAGAGGCGGCAACCCGGCGGTTTGCGGACATGACCCAAGCGGATCGCGATCGCCTGGCGCGCAATCTGGTCAAGGGACTTCCCGGTGGTCAGCCGGGGATGACGCTGGAGGAAATGCGCGGGCACCTGTCGCGCTATGATGCGGTGCCGGATGCGCAATTGCGCCGGAACCTCGCAAACTTCCTCGCCGAAGTCGTGCCCACCGCCGAACGGCTGGGAATGCGGCTGTGCTGTCATCCCGATGATCCGCCATGGCCGCTTCTGGGCTTGCCGCGCGTGGTGTCGACCCTCGCGGATTACACACAGCTGACCGACGCGGTCGACAGCCCGGCGAATGGCGTGACCCTGTGTTCCGGCTCATTGGGCGCACGGGGCGACAATGATCTTGTGCAGATGATGCGGGAACTGGGGCCAAAGGTGCATTTCCTGCATCTGCGCAACGTCACGCGCGAAGACAAACTGGGCAGTTTCCACGAAGCAGAGCATCTGGGCGGTGACACCGACATGCCAGCACTTGTGGCGGCGGTTCTGGCCGAAGAGGCCCGCCGCCGGGCAGAGGGGCGCGAGGATGCCGCGATCCCGTTCCGCCCGGATCACGGGCAGGACATTCTCGATGATCTCGGGCGCGGCACCCAACCGGGTTATCCGGCCATTGGCCGGCTCAAGGGGCTGGCGGAACTCAATGGCGTGATCGCCGGACTGGAGGCGTCGAACCATGTCTGACCCTGTTGTTTCACTGGCTGTCATCGGCCTTGGCATGGCCTCCAAGCCCCACCTTGCGGCCTTGCGGCAACTGCAGGGCGGGGTGCGTATCGCCGGCCTGTTCACGCGCAATCCCGAACGATTGGCCGACCATGCCGCCGCGACCGGATGGCCGACCTATGACAGCGTGCAGGAGATTTGTGACGACGATACCGTGGACGGGGTGATCATCATCACACCGCCCAATGCGCGCAAGGCGTTGGTCGAACCGCTGGCGCGGGCGGGCAAGCATATCCTGATGGAAAAGCCGGTTGAGCGCGACCTTGCCCGCGCGCAAGAGCTGGTCACGATCTGCGATGCGGCGGGCGTGTCGCTGGGCATGGTGCTGCAACACCGGTTCCGGGCGGGCAGCCAGGCGCTGAGCGATCTGGTTCGCTCGGGCCGTCTGGGTCCGATCCGGGCGGTGCGGATGGCGTTGCCATGGTGGCGCGATCAATCCTATTACGACGCGCCGGGCCGGGGCAGCTATGAACAGGATGGCGGCGGCGTGCTGCTGACGCAGGCCATTCACGTGCTCGACCTGATGCTGAGCCTGACCGGTCCGGTGCGCGAGGTTCAGGCGCTGTGCGGGACCACTGCGTTTCACGAGATGGAGGCCGAGGATTTCGCCACGGCCGGGCTGGTGTTTGACACCGGCGCGCTTGGGTCCGTCGTCGCCACCACCGCCGCCTATCCGGGCAGCCGGGAATCGCTGGCGCTGGATGCGGCGAACGGATCCGCCGTGCTGACCGCCGGAGAACTGGTGGTGCATTGGCGCGATGGCACGCGGGAAACCGTTGGCGAACTGTCCTCGACCGGCGGCGGCAGCGATCCGATGGATTTCCCCTGTGACTGGCACCGCGACCTGATCGCCGATTTCGCGGACAGCATTCGCCAGAACCGGCCGCCCCGCATCACCGGTCACGAGGCGCTGGCGGTGCACAAGCTGATCGCGGCGATTGAAACCTCGGCCCGCCAGGGTCGCAAGATCGAGGTGCGGTCATGAACAGGCCGCCGATCAGGTTCGCGGCCCTCGGGCTCGATCACCGTCACATCTTTGGCATGGCGGCGGGGATGATCGAGGCCGGTGGCGAATTTGCCCGTTTCTGGACCGAGGGCGCGCCACAGCCCATGGCGGGGTTCAAAAAACGCTTTCCCGATGTGCCGCGCGCGGATGCGCTTGCAGAGGTGCTGGAAGACCAGAGCATCGATCTGGTCCTGATCGCCGCCCCGCCCGCCGATCGCGCCCGGCTGGCGATATCGGCAATGCAGCATGGCAAGGACGTGATGCTGGACAAGCCCGGATGCCTGACCCATGCGGAACTGACCGAGATCGAAACAACCATTGCGCTGACTGGCCGGATCTGGAGCGTCAATTTCTCTGAACGCTTCGAAGTGCCCGCCGTGACCGTCGCCGACCGGCTGCTTGCCGAGGGGCGCATCGGCAAGGTTGTACAAACCCTGAGCATGGCCCCCCATCGGCTGAACGCGCATATGCGGCCCGGCTGGTTCTGGACGCCCGAGACCTATGGTGGGATCATCGGCGACATTGGCACCCACCAGATCGACCAGTTCCTGCATTTCAGCGGGGCCAGGGATGCGCGTATCGCCCATGCGGCAGTGGGCAATTTCAACACGCCCGACCATCCGGGCTTTGAGGATTTCGGCGAAATCAACCTGGTGGCGGGCGAGGTGCAGGGCTATGCCCGGCTGGATTGGTACACGCCGGACGCCGCGCCGAACTGGGGCGATGGGCGGCTGACCATATTGGGCACCGAGGGCTATATCGAGCTGCGCAAGTATTTCGATGTCTGCGGCCAGCCGGGCACCGATCACGTGTTCCTGGTGAATGGCTCGGATTACCAGCGTTTTGACGCGGCGGATGCGGGGACACCCTATTTTCACCGGCTTGCCGACGACATTTGCAACCGGACCGAAACGGCCTGTTCCCAGGCCCATACAATCATGGTGATGCGCCTTGCGATGGATGCACAGGCCATGGCCGAACGCCGGGGGCGGCTGGCCCGTGGCGGGTGACGACAACTGCATTTTTACGACTTCATAAAGGGGAGGACATCATGAAAATTTCCAATGTACTGACCGGAGCGGCGGCGGCCCTTGTGCTGGCCACACCGGCCTTGGCTGAATGGCCCGAGAAACCCATCCAGCTGATCGTGCCCTGGGGGGCTGGCGGGGCAACCGACCAGGTGACACGGGTCGTCGCCGAAGAGCTCAAGGGGCCGCTGGGGCAGAATGTCGTCGTGGTCAACCAGCCCGGCGCATCCGGTTCCATCGGGTCGCAGGCGGCGTGGGACGCGCCCCATGACGGCTATACCTGGACCGCCGGGGCGGCCAAGGATCTGGGCACATATGCGGTGACCGGCAAGATGGATACCGCCATCGAAAACTGGGATCTCTACCTCAACTCGGCGCTGGCCAGCGTCATCAGCGTGCCGGCGAATTCCGAGGTCGATGACATCGACGGATTTGTCGCGGCGCTCAAGGCGGGCGGGATGCGGGTTGGCACATCGGGCGTGAACTCGGCAGGCCACTCGACCATCGAGAGCCTCGCGGGTGCGGTTGGCGGCTCGTATGTTCATGCGTCTTATGACGGGGGCGCGGCGGCGGTGCTGTCGACGGTGTCGGGTGAAACCGACGCCACGACCCAGCTGATCTCGGAGCAGATCGACATGCTGCGCGCGGGTCAGCTCAAACCCATCGCGATCATCGCCGAGGCGGATGTCGAGGTGCCCGGCGTCGGCACCATCCCGAGTATCTCGGGCGCGCTGCCCGACCTGCCCGTCGCACCGATCTATTTCGGGATCTTCATGCCCGCCGACGTGCCGCAAGAGGTCAAGGACAAGATGCAGGCGGCCTGGAGCGATGCAATCGCCGGTTCGGCCGCGCTCGCGGAATATACCGAGGGGCGCGGGTCGTTGATGACGGTTCATTCCGGGGCCGATGCGCAGGACCGGGTGCGCCCGTCGATCCAGGCAAATGCCTGGCTGTTGCATGACAGCGGTCAATCGGCGGTCAGCCCCGAAACCCTTGGCATCGCGCGTCCCTGACGCATGTCAGCCGGGTGGCCATGGCGATGCCGTGGCCACCCCTTGCAACGCAGGGGATGGAGTAACGTGGCGTGAGCGATCGCAAACTTGACCGGATCAGCGGCTGGGTCTTCGTCGTGCTTGGCCTGCTGGTAAGCTGGGGCGCATGGCGGATGCCCCGTTTTCACGATCGGGGCGCGTCGATTTTCGAGGCTCCGGGGCTGACGCCCGGCGTGCTGGGCCTGTTTCTTGCCCTGTGCGGGCTGGTTCTGGCGTTGCGCCGGGGGGCCGAGGCTCAGGCGCGGAGCGGCTATTGGGATGCAATTGCCGGCAATCCGGCAAACCGCCGCCGCTGCCTCGCCGCGCTTGGCCTGACGCTGGGCTATGGGGCGGGCCTGTTCGGGCGGGTGCCGTTTGCTGTGGCGACCACGATCTTCCTGTTCCTGTTCATCCTGACCTTCGAACGCCTTCTGCCGCCAACGGATATCGACGACCGGCAACCCACCTGGCGCGTGCTGGCCATTGCCGCCTTGATCGCGGTGGGGTTCAGCCTTGCGATCCATTGGGTCTTTGTCAGGATTTTCCTGGTTCAACTACCGTGAGGGCCCCGTGACCAACCTGCCCGTACTGCTTGACGCGTTCCAATCCGCGCTGTCGCCGCAATACCTGTTCATCACCCTCTGGGCGACGCTTCTGGGGGTGGTGATCGGCATGATGCCGGGCCTGACCGCGACCATGGGGCTGGCGCTGTTGACCACCCTGACCTTTCAGATGGAGAGCGGCCCGGCGATCACCGCGCTGTTGGGCATGTATGTCGGATCGATCTATGGCGGCAGCCGCACGGCGATCATTCTCAACATGCCGGGCACACCCGCCAGCGCGGCAACCACGCTGGACGGTCATCCGCTGGCCCGGCAATCGCGCGCCAGCGAGGCTTTGGGGCTGGCAACCGTGGGCTCGATGGTGGGCACGCTGCTGGGGGTGCTGCTGCTGGCGCTGACGGCACCGGTTCTGGCCAGCTATGCGCTGAAATTCGGGTCTTACGAATATTTCTGGCTCGCGCTGTTCGGGGTGGTCATTTCCGGGCGGCTGACGGCGGCAGCGGATCCGCTCAAGGGGTGGATCGCCGGGTGCCTCGGCCTGATCATCGCCATGATCGGGCAGGAACAGGTTTTTGCCTATGCCCGCTATTCCTTTGGCATCCAGGATCTCACCGGCGGCATCAGCCTGATCCCCGCCATGGTCGGTGCCTTTGGGCTGGTCGAGATATTGTCGAATATCTCCAGCCGGGCGACGCCAAAGCTCTCGGAAACCAGCGGCCGGGTGCTGCCCGGTCTGGCCGACATGAAACGCTATTCGCCCACCATGGCGCGCTCGGGCATTGCCGGAACGCTGATGGGCCTGATCCCCGGTGTCGGAGAAGATATCGGCGCCTGGGTGTCCTATGCCATCGCCAAGCGGTTCAGCCGCGAGAAACACCTGTTCGGCAAGGGCTCCAAGGATGGTCTGCTCGCCGCCGAAACCGGCAATTCGGCCGCCGTGCCGGGGGCGATCATCCCGGTTCTGACCCTCGGCATTCCCGGTTCGGCCCCGTCGGCGGTTCTGTTGGCGGCGATCATCATTCACGGGGTCAGACCCGGCCCGCTGATCATGATCCAGAGTGCGGATATCGTGTATGGCGTGGTCGCCGCGATTGTGTTTTCCGCGCTTGCCATCACCGCCTATGGCGTGTTGCTGACCAAGCCCCTGCTGCTGGTGCTGCGCATCCCGCGCGAACGGCTGCTGCCGGCGATCTTCGTGCTCTGCGTCGTCGGTGCCTTTGCCATCGCGGCGCGGCCCTTTGACGTGCTGGTGATGCTGCTGTTTGGGGTTGTCGGGCTGGTGCTCAGGCAGATGGACTATCCCATGGCCCCGCTGGTGCTCGGTCTCGTGCTCGGGGATATTCTCGACAAGAGCCTGCGGCGCGGGCTGATCCTGTCGGAAGGCTCGCTTGAACCGTTCTTCCTGCGCCCGGTCAGTGGCGCGCTGGCGCTGGCGACGCTGGTTGTGATCCTCGCCATGCTGGCCCCGACCATCGCACGCGCCCTGCGCCGGGGCCGATCTTCGCCCGTGGACTAGTCACGCGCCCCGCACAGGGCCGACGCGGCGTCGAAATCGGCGGCCAGCCTGATCTCGCGCAGCGGTTTTACCCGGCGGATCGATTCGGCATACAGGTCATGCGCCTTGTAAGCCGCCAGCGCCGCGTCGTCGGCGAATTCGCCATAGACCACCACATCCACCTCCTTGCTGCTCGGGTCGGACTTGCGATTGACCCCGATTTCAAGCCGGTCTGAATGGGGAATCCCGGTCAGAATGCCCAGGCCCTCGCGGACGGTTTCAAGGTCGCCGTCATGGCGCAGGGTGAAGAACACGATATGGCGGATCATGGCAGGGGTCCGGTCAGACAGGGAAAGCCCGCGCACAGTACATGGCTGGCGCGGGGCTTCAACCGCATCCGCGGCTTGTGCGACACTTGCGACATGCGGGGCCGGCATCATCCGGGCGGTGGATGATGCCGAGCCGCCTTAGAAATGCACCGACAGGGTGTCGAACGGCTTTTGCACCGGGGGGGCAAACTTGGTCAGGTCGATGCCCTGCACGGCGGTCTTGTACTCATCCAGCGTGGGCGTGCGGCCCAGGATCGCGGACAGAACAACCACCGGCGTCGAAGCCAGCAGGGATTCCCCTGCCTTGTCGGCGGCATCCTCGACAACCCGGCCCTTGAACAGGCGAGTGGACGTGGCGAGCACCGTATCGCCCTTGGCCGCCTTTTCCTGGTTGCCCATGCAGAGGTTGCAGCCGGGACGTTCGAGATAGAGGATGTTCTCGTACTCGGTACGCGCGGTGACCTTGGGGGCGCTGTCGTCGAACTCAAAGCCCGAGTATTTCTGCAGCACCTCCCAGTCGCCCTCTTCCTTGAGCTCGTCGATGATGTTGTAGGTCGGGGCCGCAACCACCAGCGGGGCCTTGAACTCAATCTTTTCGCCGGCCGCTTCCAGGTTGCGCAGCATCTGCGCGACGATCTTCACGTCGCCCTTGTGCACCATGCACGAGCCGACAAAGCCCAGGTCCACTTTCTTTTCCGCGTTATAGTACGAAATCGGCCGGATGGTGTCGTGGGTATAACGCTTGGACACATCGGCGTTCTTGACGTCCGGGTCGGCGATCATCGGCTCGACGATGGCATCCAGGTCGACCACCACCTCGGCGAAATACCTGGCGTTGTCATCCGGTGTCAGCGCCGGTTTCTCGCCCGATTTGATCTCGGAAATGCGCGCATCCGCGATGCCGATCAGCTTGGCGAGCATGCCGTTTTCATGCTCCATGCCCTTGTCGATCATGATCTGGATCCGGTGCTTGGCCAGCTCCAGAGACTTGACCAGCGTTTCGTCGTTCGAGATGCAGATCGAGGCCTTGGCCTTCATCTCGGCCGTCCAGTCGGTAAAGGTGAACGCCTGGTCCGCCAGCAACGTACCGATATGCACTTCGATGATCCGGCCCTGGAACACGTTGTCGCCATGCTGCTGCAACATCTGTTGTTGTGTTGCATGAACAACGTCCCGGAAGTCCATGTGATCGGCCATTTTTCCCTTGAACGTCACCTTGACGGATTCGGGGATCGGCATCGACGCTTCGCCGGTGGCCAGCGCCAGCGCAACGGTGCCCGAGTCGGCGCCAAAGGCCACGCCCTTGGACATCCGCGTATGGCTGTCGCCGCCGATGATGATGGCGCGGTCGTCCACGGTGATGTCGTTCAGCACCTTGTGGATCACGTCGGTCATCGCGTGGTACTGGCCCTTTGGGTCGCGCCCGGTGACAAGGCCGAACTTGTTCATGAACGCCATCAGCTTGGGCGTGTTGGCCTGTGCCTTGGCGTCCCAGACCGAAGCGGTGTGACAGCCCGACTGATACGCGCCGTCAACCACGGGCGACAGGATGGTGGCGGCCATGGCCTCGAGTTCCTGCGCGGTCATCGGACCGGTGGTGTCCTGCGAACCGACGATGTTGACCTTGACCCGCACGTCCGATCCGGCGTGCAACACCTTGCCCGGTGTCGCACCCAGGGCATTGGCGTTAAAGATCTTTTCAACCGCGGTCAGGCCCTGATCGTCATGCGATACTTCCTTGGAGGGTGCAAAGACCGGCGTGGGTTCGACCCCGAGGATCCCGGCGGCAACGGTTTGCAGCTTTTTGCCAAAGACAATGGCATAAGAGCCACCGGCCTTCATGAACTCCATCTTTTGCGGTGTGAAGGACGCCGACATGTCAACCAGCTCTTCGCCGGTCTCGCTGTAGAGTTTCTTTTGCTTGGTGTTGATCTTGAGAACCGTGCCGGTTTCGACCGAGTATCTCTGTTCCAGGATCGGGTTGCCATCATTGTTCAGGATCGGCTTGCCGTCTTCGTCAAGCTTCTTGACCCAGTTCCTGAGATCGACACCGATCCCGCCGGTGACGCCCACGGTGGTCAGGAAGATCGGGGAAATCCCGTTGGTGCCCGCGACAACCGGCGCGATGTTGACAAAGGGCACATAGGGCGATGCCTGTTTGCCGGTCCACAGCGCCACGTTGTTCACGCCCGACATGCGGCTAGACCCCACGCCCATCGTGCCTTTTTCGGCGATCAGCATCACCCGCTTGCCGGGATGTTGCAGCTTGAGCTCTTCGATATGTTTCTGCGCCGCCTCGTCGATCATGCATTTGCCATGCAGTTCGCGGTCGGATCGCGAATGCGCCTGGTTGCCGGGCGACAGCAGGTCGGTCGAAATGTCGCCTTCAGCGGCGATAAAGGTCACGACCTCGATCTCTTCGTCCACTTCGGGCAGCGTGGTAAAGAACTCGGCCTTGGCATAGCTTTGCAGGATGTCGCGGGCGATGACGCTGCCACCTTCATATGCGGCCTTCAGGCGGTCGGTGTCGGCCTCGTAGAGGAACACCTGTGTCTTCAGGACCTCGGCGGCCTGCCCGGCAATCGCGGCATCGTCACCCAGGGCAAGGTCCAGCAGAACCTCGACCGACGGCCCGCCCTTCATATGCGACAGCAGTTCCAGCGCAAAGCCGGGCGTGATCTCGTCAACCTGCGCCTCGCCCAGAACGATTTCCTTGAGGAACGCCGCCTTGACGCCCGCGGCACTGGTGGTGCCCGGCAGCGTGTTGTAGATGAAGAAATTCAGCGCCTCGTCGCGATGCGGGTGATCGGCGGTCCGGATGATCGAGATGATATCGGCGGTCAGCGCCGCGTCGTCGATGGGCTTGGGGCTCAGGCCCTGCGCCTTGCGTGTTTCGATCTCGGTGCGGTATTCGGTATAGAGGTCCATGGGGTTTCTCCTAGGCGCAGATGAATACTGAAATGCGAATACCGATCTTGCCCGATGAATCGGGGACTCGGTTCGCCTCGTTTGTATACCGCAGTATACAAACCGGCCGCGCGCTACAAGCCCATTCAGAGCGACCAGATGTCTCAGGCGCGGGTTTTCCGCCCCGGCCGTGGCGAGGGGCGCGCTCGGTTCGGCGGCGATTCAAAGTGTGTCGAGCGTCGCGCGGGCCCCTGGCATCCGGGCAAGGCTGGCCGCGATGCGCTTGCGCCAGGCGGGGCCCTTTTCGCGCGCTTCGTCATAGGCATCGGCCAGCTCGACCGGTCGCTCCCGCGCCAGCGCATCGATCAGAAAGGCAGCCTGTGCCCGGTCCTTGCCCGATTTCGCCGAATCCGGCCCGTCGCGCCGGCGATCCGCCACGATCAGCTTGTGAATCGCGAACCGCTCCGGGCGCGGCACCTGTACGAGCGCGCCGTAGCGATAGAGAAACGGAACCTGCAACGGCTCGGCGATCAGGTAGTTCAGGTGATGCAGGCTCTGCGCACTGACACCCAGGGCGGGCAATTCGCGCAGCCCTTCCTGATCGTCGAACGAGGGCGTCAGGAATTCGACCATCGTTTGCCGGTCGGTCTGCCGCCACCGCCAGACATGCCGCCGGTCGAGCGCCGGAACGGGTTCGAATTTGAGATCGCCGAACACCTCGCCCAGCGGTGTCTCGACGCGGTCATCAATCACGAGCGACAGGCGTTCGAAGCTCGCGATGTCGATGTCGTCGGTCTGGGCCGCCGCATCGAAACCGATCCTGACCCCCAATTCGCCCTCGTAGCACAGAAAGGCATTTGTCCCCACCAGCGTACCGCCCAGCCGGAACACCCCGGTGCGGGCCATGGCCGAGACGATCTGACCGGTATTGATATCCGCCGTGCGCACCCCTTCGGCGCGCAGGATCCGCATCAGCCGGGCGCGTTCCTTTTCGCGCGCGCGGTCCTGCCCGGCAAGGTCCCTGTGGCGTTGCAGGCGGTGGCGCAACTCGGGGCTGTCCTCGCCGATATAGCGGTCGATGGTCTGGCTCCCAAGGCGGTAGTGATCGTACCAATATGTTCTGGCACCAACCTGTTTGCGTTTGGGCGTGCCGATCAAGCCCGAGACCGCGCCGTCCTTGAGGTTGCGCAACAGGTCGATCCAGGCGCTGCGGGCCACCGCGCTGAGGTTTTGCATGAGACCTACCCCACAATAATTTTCCTGTGGGGTAACATAGCAGGGGCGAACCTACCCCACAACAAAATTACCGTGGTGCATGCTGACGGGGCCGCCAAGCGTTCCCGTGGGGGGCAATTTGATGTTATGCGGTCAGGGGCGCGGTGTGGCCGCGCCGAGAACCACGGCTTGAACGGGATCCGGGCGCATGGACAAGCTATCCGTCATGCAGGCGTTTCGTCGCATCGTAGACCGCGGCAGCTTTACCCGCGCCGCCGAAGACCTGGGGGTGTCACCGGCGCTGCTCAGCCGCGAGATCAAGCTGCTGGAAGAGAGCCTCGGCAGCACCCTGCTGATCCGGACCACGCGCGCCATGTCGCTGACCGATGCCGGGCGGGTCTATTACGACGAGGCCGCCGGTATCCTGGACGCGGTAAACGGCGTCGAGACCCGGATTCGCGCCGGCGCGGGCGCGGTGCGCGGGCATCTCAAGGTCAACGCATCCAGCTCTTTCGGCCAAACGGTCATTGCCCCGATGCTGCCGGCGTTTCTTGAAACCCATCCGGATATCCGGCTCAGCCTGTCGCTGGATGACCGGGTGGTCGATATGGTCGAGGGCGGGTTCGATGTGTCGATCCGCATTCGGGCGGCGATGCCGGATTCGGCGTTGCTGGCGCGCAAGCTGGGCACGATGCGGCAACGTATCTATGCCGCGCCCGCCTATCTGGACCGCGCCGGCACGCCCGAGACCCCGGCCGATATCGCACCGCACCGGGTGATCGGTTTCCTGCTTGCCGATCACCTCGCCACCTGGTCGCTGCGCAATGGTACCGACAGCGTGTCCCTCGATCTCGACCCGCCGATCCGTGTCGGCAACAGCCTCGTGCTGCGCGATCTGCTGATCTCGGGAATGGGCATCGGCACCTTGCCCGGATTCGTTTCGGACTCCCCGGTGGCGCGCGGCGATCTGGTCCGGGTGCTGCCCGACTGGGAATTGCCCGCCCCCGAGATTTTCGCCCTGACGGCCTCGCGGCTGGGTATGGATGCCAAGGTCACGGCCTTTCTGACCGCGCTGCGCCGGGCGCTCGCGGCCTGACATTCTTCAACCGGCGTAAAGAGTGAAGTGACACCCCGGCGGTTATTCCGCCGCGCGGTCCGCGCCATGTTCCCGGGCAATGAAACCCATAGCCCGAGAGGTTGCCATGACCCGAATTCTTGTTCTCTACTATTCCAGCTATGGCCACGTGCGCGCCCTGGCGCAGGCCGAGGCCGAAGGCGCGCGCAGCGTTGCCGGAACCCAGGTCGATCTGCGGCGTGTTCCCGAAACCGTGCCCGACGACATCCGGGCCAGGGCCGGGTTCCTTGCCGATGACACGCCGGTGGCAACACCGGCCGATCTCGAACGGTACGACGCGATCATCCTTGGCACCCCGACCCTGTTCGGCATGATGGCGGGCCAGATGAAATCGTTCCTGGACCAGGCGGGCGGGCTCTGGGCGCGCAACGCGCTGGTTGGCAAGGTGGCGGCGGTCTTTGCCTCGACCGGGTCGCAACACGGGGGCCATGAGGCGACGCTGCTGACCACGCAGGTCCCGTTGCAGCATTTCGGAATGCTGATCGTGGGCATGCCCTATACCTTTGCCGGCCAGAAAACCGCCGGTGAAATCGTTGGCGGCGCGCCCTATGGGGCCGGGACCATCGCCGGGGCCGACGGATCGCGCCTGCCCAATGCCACCGAACTGTCGGGCGCGCGTTTCCAGGGCGCGCATGTGGCCGGGATTGCCGCACGTCTTGCCGCCGCCCCGGTGCAAGAGCGTGCCGCCTGATGCCCCGGCTGACAGGTCGTCACCCCGTCGCGGCCGGCCGTGCCGCGCCGCCAGACCCCGCCCGGATCGCCATGCCCACAAGGAGAGGCCCATGCCACGCTCTGCCGATATTCTGCTGACCGCCCTGGCCCCGGCCGTGTGGGGCAGCACCTATCTCGTCACCACCGAGGCCCTGCCCGACGGCTATCCCGTGACGCTCGCGGCGCTGCGGGCGCTGCCTGCGGGGCTGCTGTTGCTGGCGATCACGCGATGCTGGCCACCACGTGCCTGGCTGGGCCGGGTGGTCCTGCTCGGGAGCTTCAACTTTGCGCTGTTCTGGGTGCTGTTGTTCGTGGCCGCCTATCGATTGCCCGGGGGGGTTGCCGCCACGCTTGGCTCGATACAGGCGATGATCGTGATCGTCATGGCGCGCGGCTGGCTGGGCACGCCGATCCGGGCCGGGGCGGTGATTGCCGCGGCCACCGGCATTCTTGGCGTGGCCCTGCTGCTGATTGGCCCCGACGCCCGGCTTGACCCGATCGGCATTCTGGCGGGGCTTGGCGGTGCCGCGTCGATGGCGGCGGGCACCGTGCTGAGCCGCAAATGGCAGCCGCCGGTCTCGGCGCTGAGCTTTACCGCGTGGCAGCTTACCGCCGGGGGTGTGATCCTGTTGCCCCTCGCGCTGATCCTCGAACCGCGCCTGCCGCCGCTCTCGCCGGGCAATCTCGCCGGGTTGCTGTGGCTTGGCCTGATCGGGGCGGCGGCGACCTATGCGATCTGGTTTCGCGGCGTTGCGCGGCTGGAGCCGGGCGCGGTGTCGATGCTCGGCATGATGAGCCCGGTGACGGCGGTGACGCTGGGCTGGCTATGGCTGGACCAGTCGCTGACCCTGCTCCAGATAATCGGCGCGGTGATCGTGCTGGCCTCGGTCTGGGCCGGGCAACGTGCCAGCCGGCCCCGGCACCCGGACCCATCCGGGCAAGGTCACGGCACACAGTCCGGCAGCGACACCCCCGCGCAGGCCGCATCGTCCCCGCCACAGCAATCGCGCAGTAGAAACCGCACCAACCCGTTCACCGCTTCGAGGTTCGGCGCATAGAGTATCTCGCGGTGGTTGCGTTCACCGGTCACCAGCCCGGCCCGTTTGAGGCTGGCCAGGTGGCCGGACAGGGTCGAAGGCTTGAGCCCCAGCAACCGGCCCACCTCCATTGCCGGTGTGCCGTCGGGGCCGCGCTGGACCAACAGGCGAAAAATCGCGAGCCGGGTGTCATGCGCAAGCGCGGCAAAGGCATCGATGGCGTCGGGTTGGTCCATAATTCGGAATTACGCGAAATGACGGATATTGACAAGCATGGACTTCTCCGCCAAACACCAGTCAATTCGTGAATGCGCGAAATGACGAATTCATAACGCAAACCCGCCCGGAGACCCCGATGTCCGAAACGACCGCCGCCCCGATGGGCATATTCGAACGTTTGCTGACCCTTTGGGTCGCGCTTGCCATGATCGCCGGGCTGGCCATCGGCGCGTTTGCACCCGGCCTGATCACCGCTATCGCAGCTGCGGAAATCGCGTCGATCAACCTGGTGGTGGCGGTGCTGATCTGGGCGATGGTCTACCCGATGATGGTCAATGTCGATCTGGCGGCGGTTGCCGGTGTCGCCCGGCAACCTCGCGGCCTGCTGCTGACGCTGGTGGTGAACTGGCTGATCAAGCCCTTTACCATGGCGCTGCTGGCGGTGCTGTTCTTTGACCACGTGTTTGCATCGTGGATTTCCCCGGATGACGCGGCCCAGTACATTGCCGGGCTGATCCTGCTGGGCGCTGCTCCCTGTACCGCGATGGTCTTTGTCTGGAGCCAGCTGACCCGTGGGGATGCGACCTATACGCTGGTGCAGGTTTCGGTGAATGACCTGATCATGGTCGTGGCCTTTGCGCCCATCGTCGCCGTGCTTCTCGGGGTGACCGAAATCGTCGTGCCCTGGCAGACCTTGGTGCTGGCCACCCTGCTCTACGTGCTGCTGCCGTTGCTCGCAGGGCTGTTCACCCGCCGGCTGTTGGGATCGGCGGCGGCCATCGAGGGGTTCACCGCGCGGATCAAGCCGGTGTCGATGCTGGGCCTGATCGTGACCGTGGCGATCCTGTTCGGCCTCCAGGGGCAGACGATCCTCGGACAACCGGGCATTATCCTGCTGATCGCGGTGCCGATCCTGATCCAGAGCTATGGCATCTTTGCGCTGGCCTATGGCGCGGCCTACCTGATGCGGGTTCCGCATAATATCGCGGCCCCCTGCGCGATGATCGGCACCTCGAACTTCTTCGAACTCGCGGTCGCCGTTGCAATCAGCCTGTTCGGCCTGCATTCGGGGGCGGCACTCGCCACCGTGGTGGGCGTGCTGGTCGAGGTGCCCGTGATGCTGTCGCTGGTGGCATTCGCCAATCGCACACGGGCGCGGTTCCCGGCGGCGGGCGGCGTGCCGCGCGTGACCTGACCGGCCGGCTCAGAGGTCGGTGACCTCGGCGCGCAGGGCGGTAAAGCGTTCATCCAGATGCGCATGCATGGCGGCGCGCGCGGCCTGGGCATCACCGGCGGCGATGGCGTCGATGATGCGGTCGTGCTGGCGCAGCGTCCGCTCAAAGGAACCGGGCGGGCGGGCCCGGGCGCGAAAGGCCAGCCAATCGGCGCTGATCCGGATTTCATCCAGCATGGCGAAACAGGTCAAGAGCGGCTTGTTGCGGGCTTCTTCGGCGATCATCCGGTGCAGCGCGCCATCCCAGATTTCGTTCTCGCTGTTGGGCAGCGAAGGCACCATCCGCGCCGCGAGGGCACGCAATTGCGCGACCGCCTCTGGGGCGATCCGCCGGGCGCACAGCGCGGCAAGCTCCGGCTCGATGCACAGGCGGGCTTCCATGACCTGGATCGCATTGGTTTCCCCGGCGATACGCGCGGCGAGTTCGCCGGTCGGGTCGGCGGGTTTTCCCGCATAGGTGCCCGAGCCCTGCTTGCGCCAGATCAGCCCCTCGGCCTCAAGCTGCGCCAGCGCCTCGCGCACCCGCCGCCGCCCGATGCGGAACCGCTCTGACAGCGCCCGCTCGCTGGGCAGGCGGCCGCTGTCCCCCAGCTTGCCAGAAGATAACAGCGACAGGATCTGCGATTTTGCATGCTGGTCGGGGTCGGTTTGCCGGGGCGTGTTCATCTGTGTAAATCAGGGGTCGGTTGCCAGGGAGCGGCTGACTTGGCCAGCACGTAGCCGCCGATCGTACTCGGCCTCGATACGCGCGTCCAGCGCCGCGCGCGTCGGCAAACCCGAGAACCGCCGCGCGCCGGGCATTTCATCAGCGACAAAAAGATAGCGTTCGCCCGCAACATCCAGAAGCCGCTCCAGCTCGGTCAGCGGGTCGCCATGGTCATCGACGCGCAAATCCAGCCACGGATGCGCCTCGCCATGATGAACAACCAGCCCGGCCGCCTGTTTGCCGCGCTTGTCGCCGCCCGCTTCTTCGCCCGCCCGCATCGCCGCCAGAAGCC
Source organism: Microbulbifer sp. S227A (assembly GCF_049800935.1). NCBI lineage: Bacteria > Pseudomonadati > Pseudomonadota > Gammaproteobacteria > Cellvibrionales > Microbulbiferaceae > Microbulbifer > Microbulbifer sp. S227A. The sequence continues at coordinate 249,217 of NZ_JBNAFZ010000005.1, forward strand.
GTTGCGGCAGAGGTCGGTCCGCGTGTCGGCGCATCGCCTGGGCGGTGGCTTTGATCACCTGCGGTCCGGCCAGCATGTTGCCCGCCACCGAAAACCCGTCACCGATCAGGTGCCCGGCCCAGCCGGTGCAATCATCGCCGGTATGGGCGACGAAATGGCCCTCTGCATCCATCATGTGGCATTGGCGGATCGCCTGCCCGGCGTCGCGTTTGACGAAATCGGCCAGCACCGCGCCGGCGCATTCCCCGGCCTGCAACCGGTCGCGCCCCTCGGTGCCCCAGACCGGGTTGCAGAACGCCTGGCTCGCCACTGCCGATCTGCTGCCCACATAGGGCACCATCGCCCCGCAGGCAAAGAACCGGCTGGCCACGGCGATGCCGATGGCCCCGTCCGCCGGATCACGGGCGATGATCGACCAGGTCATCGGCCCACCGCATAGGCCTGCATCAGGCGCGGGGTGGCGGCGGCGCGCAGCATCCCGTCCGCCTCGCGCAACGCAGCGGTCATGCGCCCCACCGCCCAGGGTTCGGACACGGTGACGACATGGCCGCGGGCGCGCAGGGCGTCGATGACATCATCGCCAAAGGCCGGTTCCATCATCATCTCGCCCGGTTTTACCTCGCGCGGGAAGAACGACCCTTGGAAATGCATGGTATGAAACAGCGGCGCATCCATCCCCTGTTGCAGGCCCAGCCCGTGATGCACGAACCGCAGGAACCAGATCAGGTTCCACTGATCCTGCTGGTCGCCGCCGGGGGTGCCAAAAGCCAGCCTTGCGCCGTCCTTTTCGGCAAAGGATGGGGTCAGCGTGGTGCGCGGGCGGCGTTTGGGGGCCAGTGAACTGGGCAAACCGTCGATCAGCCAGAACATCTGGGCCCGCGAATTCAGCGGAAAGCCAAGGCCGGGAATGACCGGGTTGCTTTGCAGCCAGCCCCCCGAAGGGGTGGCGGCCACCATGTTGCCCCAGCGGTCGATCACGTCCAGATGCACGGTATCGCCGCGCTTCTCGGTCAGATGCGCCATGGTGGGTTCCTGCGCCGCAACACCCGAGACGCCGAAATCCTGTTTCGAGCGTGCGACATAGGCATCCGCCAGATGTTCAAACCCTGGAACGCGCCCCGGGCGCTGCTCTGTCGATGCGGAGTCGCCAATCATCCTGGCCCGTTCGGCCCCATAGGCATCGGACAGCAGGTGATCCATCGGGATCTCGCTGAAATCCGGATCGCCGTAATAGGCCTCGCGGTCGGCATAGGCCAGCTTCATCGCCTCGATCACCGTATGCACGAAATCCGCACCGTTCGGATCCATCGCACCCAGGTCGATATTCTTGAGGATCGACAGCGCCTGCAACATCACCGGCCCCTGGCTCCAGGCGTGGGTCTTGTGAACGGTCCATCCGTGATAGTTAAGCGTCAGGGTTTCTTCATAGGTCGCGCGCCAGGCGGCCATGTCTGACGGGGCCAGAATGGCGCTGTGTTTTTCCTCTGACACATCCATCACGTTTGCGTCTTTCAGATAGTCAAAGATCGCCTCTGCCACGAACCCCTCACGCCATTCGGCACGCGCCGCATCGATCTGTGCGATGCGGTCACCCTCGGCCGTCTCTGCAACACTCGCCAGCTTGTCGTAGGTGCGGGCAAGATCAGGGTTCTTGAACAACGCGTTGGGTTCAGGCGCCTCTCCGCCCGGTGCCCAGACGGCGGCGGATGTGGGCCATTCGGCTTCAAAGAACTCGCGCAGATCCGCAATCGTGGCGGCAACCCGCGGCAGGACCGGATGACCATCGCGGGCATAATCGATGGCCGGTTGCAGCACCTCGCGCAGGCTCATCGTGCCATGGTCGCGCAGCATCATCAGCCAGCCGTCAAATGCGCCGGGCACCACCGTCGCCAACAGGCCCGATCCGGGAACCAGCGTCAGCCCCTGCTCGATATATGCCGCGATGGTTGCCGCCGCCGGGCTGACGCCTTGCGCGCACAGCACAGTGGTTTCGCCGGTTTCGGCCGAATGCAGGATCGCCGGCATGTCGCCCGCCGGCCCGTTCAGGTGCGGCTCGACGATTTGCAGCACAAAGGCGGTGGCCACGGCGGCATCAAAGGCGTTGCCGCCCTTTTCCAGGATGCCGAACCCGACAGAAGAGGCCAGCCAATGGGTCGAGGTGACAACCCCGAAGGTGCCGCGAATTTCCGGGCGGGTGGTAAAGTCAGACATGAATTCTCCGATAGTCAGTGTTCGCGCGGGTCCAGCGCATCGCGCAGCCCGTCGCCCAAAAGGTTGAAACCCAGCACCACAAGAAAAATGGCGATCCCCGGCCACATGGCCATCCACGGGGCCTGATTGAGGAAGTTCTTGGCGGTGTTCAGCATCGAGCCCCAGCTGGGTGCGGGGGGTTGCTGGCCAAGGCCCAGAAACGACAGCGACGCCTCGGCGATGATGGCGGTGGCGATGGTGAGCGTGGCCTGTACGAGGATCGGCGGCAGCACGTTGGGAAAGATATAGCGCGACAGGATGCGGTAGCTGGGCAGGCCGATGGCATGGGCGGATTCCACGTAATCCGCCGTCTTGATGTTCAGAACCTGCCCGCGCGTCAGACGCACGAAAATCGGCATGGCGGAAATGCCGATGGCGATCATCGCATTGGTCAGCGACGGCCCCAGAAACGCCGCCAGCGCAATCGCAAGGATCAGGAAGGGGGCCGCCAGCAGCGCCTCGGTACAGCGCGAAATGATCGCATCCGTCCAACCGCCGAAATACCCCGCCAATATCCCCAGCGGCACGCCCAGCATCAGTGCAATGCCCACCGACACCACCCCCGCCAGCAATGACGCCTGCGCACCCCAGACCATGCGGGCCAGCACGTCGCGGCCAATCTCGTCAGTGCCCAGCCAATGCGCGGCACTTGGCGCCTTGCGCACCGCGCCCCAGTCGGTCGCCGCCGGATCGGGGAGCGGCAGGATCGGGGCCGCCAGTGCGATCAGAATGAAAAACGTAACCAATATGCCGCCCAACATCGCGCTGCGGTGGCTGCGGAATTTCTTCCACACGCGGTTTTGCGGTTTGGCGGCCAGTACCGGATCGGCTTGCGCGGTCATGTCATTGCCCCCTCAGGCGCGGGTTCAGCAGGACGTAAAGAACATCCGCCAGCAGGTTCATCACGATAAAACCGATCGCCGTGACCAGCACGATGCCCTGCACCACGGCGTAATCCCGGTTGAACACCGCATCGACCACCATCTTGCCAAATCCGGGAATGGTGAAAATCTGTTCGGTCAGCACCGCCCCCGCGATCAATTCGCCAAACAGCAAGGCCGTCAGGGTCACAATCGGGGTCAGCGCGTTGCGGAAGGCGTGTTTCAGGACCACGCGCTTTTCCAGAACCCCCTTGGCCCGCGCGGTGCGGATATAATCGGCGGTCAACACCTCGAGCATTGCCGAGCGCGTGTGGCGCATCAGCGTCGCGGCCAGTGCCGTGCCCAGAACAAAGGCGGGCATGATCATCGTGGTGATGGATTTCAGCGGGTCTTCGGACAGGGGGACATAGCCCGAAGCCGGCAGCAACTGCCATTTGACCGAAACCAGCAAAATCAGCATGATCCCCAGCCAGAAATTCGGGATCGACAGCCCCGACAGGGCCACCACATTGGCGATGTAATCGGTAAGCGTGCCCTTTTTCACCGCCGACAGGATGCCCGCCGGAATGCCGATCAGCAGGGCAAAGGCAATCGCCATCACCGCCAGCTGGATCGTGACCGGCAGTTTTTGCGCGATCAATTCGGTCACCGGCTGGTTGGTGCGCAACGAAATACCCAGATCGCCCGACAACGCATTCCCGACCCAGGTCAGGTATTGCACGGGAATGGGATCATTCAGGCGGTATTTCTCGCGCAGGAATTCCAGCACTTCGGGATCGCGTTCCTCACCGGCCATGGCCAGCACCGGATCGCCGGGCAGCAGCTTTTGCAGGGCAAAAACGAAAATCGAGATCAATATGATCGTCGGAATCGCAATGACGATGCGGCGCAGGATAAAGGACAACATGAAGGGCAACTTTCAGAGCGATGGCCCGCGCACAGGGCGCGCGGGCCAAGAGAGATTATTCGGCCTTGGACATGCCTTCGAGACGGATCATCCCGTCCGGATAGGGCGTAAAGCCCGAGATCGAGTCATCCAGCGCCCAGATCCAGGTCTGGTGGTACATCACCATCCGCGGCAGATCCTCGTTCAGGATGTCACGCGCGGCATCATAGCTGGCCTTGCGTTCGGCGGGGTCGTTGCTGGTGCGGGCAGCGTTCATCAGGCGGTCGACCTCTGCGTTGGAATACTTGCTGTCATTGATGCCGCCGCCCGTGGTCACGAACTGGTGGTTGTTGCCATCGGGATCGACACGGCCCGACCATCCGATCTGGCTGGCCTGATAGTCACCGGCCGATTGATCCGACAACAGGGTGGCAAATTCCTTGGACGTGATCGTGATGTTGATCCCGGCCTCGGATGCCATCGCCTGTACCACCTGCATCAGCTGAAGCGGCACAGTGGTGTTGGGCACCTGTACTTCAAGGTCGATCCCGTCGGCATATCCCGCCTCGGCCAGCAAGGCCTTGGCTTTCTCAAGATCACGCGCAGGCACCGGATGGTTGCTGTTATACCAGGGCGAATTCGGCGGCACCGGCTGGTTGCCGGCGGCAAAGGCCCCTTCGAACACCACCTGGTTGATCGCCTCGCGGTCAATCGCATAGCTCAGCGCCTGGCGCAAACGTTTGTCATTGCCCCACGGGTTGTCGCCCTTGTCGCCATTGTTGATGTTGAACGTGATACCCTGATAGCCAAGCGACACTGCGCTTTCGACCTGGATCTCGGCGTTCGATTGCGCCTGTGCCAGATCGGTCGCCGCCAGACGTTCCAGCATGTCGATATCGCCCGATTGCAGGTTGGCCAGACGCACGGTGGTATCGGGGATCGGCAGATAGGTCACGCTGTCGAAACTGATCTCGTCCGCGTTCCAGTAATCGGCGAATTTGTTCAGCACGATCCGGTCCTGTGCCACACGTTCACCAAATGCAAACGGGCCCGAGCAAACCGGGTTCAGGCCGAAATCGGCACCGGCCTCGGCCGCGGCGGTGGGCGAAACCATCATGCCTGCGCGGTCAGCAAATTGCGCCAGCAGGGTCGCATCGGGACCGGCCAGATTGAACTTGATCTCGTGGCTGCCCAGAACTTCGGTGCTGGTGATGGATTTCAGCTCGGATTTGCGGCGGCTTTCTTCCATTGTCTGGCTGCGGGTGATGTTGTCGGCCACGGCCTGCGCATCAAAGGCTGTGCCGTCGTGAAATGTCACGCCCTCGCGCAGCTTCATGGTCAGGGCGGTGCCATCGTCAGACCATGACCATTCGGTGGCCAGTTGCGGCACAAATTCCAGATCGGGCGTGATATCGACCAGCTTGTCACACAGCGCGGTATAAACGATCCGCCCGACAAAGGTGCGCGACTGGTCCGGGTCGAGCACGTCGGCATCCGATTGCAGCGCGATGCGCAGATCGGCCGCCATCGCCGGAGCCGCCAGCCCAAGGGCCGTCGCGCCCAGCAGGCTGGCAAGTAGGGTGGTTTTCAGATGTGTCATTCGGAGCTTCCCTGTTGGTTTCTTGTGATGATCGTTTCGCCTTCAGTGGCGGCGCGGTAGAGATCGAACCGCGTTTGCGCCCCGCTGCTGCGGGGTTTGGGGACGGCGCGGGGCGAGGTTTCGGCAATCTCGCGCCAGAAATGGCAGGCCACGCCGTGCGCGCCATCGTTCAGAACCGGCGCTTCGCTCTTGCAACGATCCTGCGCATGGAGGCAGCGGGGGTGGAACCGGCATCCCGAAGGCGGGTTCAGCGGACTGGGCGTTTCACCCGTTACCGGTTTCGCCCTGCGGGTCGCCCCATGTTCGGCCACCGGGATCGATTCAAGCAACAGCCGGGTATAGGGGTGGCGCGCGGTGTCATAGACCGCATCGGTCGGGCCGGTCTCGACCACCTGGCCCAGATACATCACCGCGACCCGGTCGCTCATGTGGCGGATCACGGCAAGGTCATGGGCGATAATGACCAGCGTCAGGTCCAGATCGCGGCCCAGATCCCCCAACAGGTTGATCACCTGCGCCTGAACCGACACGTCCAGCGCCGAAACCGGTTCATCTCCGATGATCAGCCGTGGCCCCGAAGCCAGCGCACGGGCGATGCCGATACGCTGCCGCTGGCCACCGGAAAACTCGTGCGGATAGCGGTCGGCATGGTCCGGCATCAGCCCGACCTTGGCCAGCAGATCGGCCACGCGGCCACGCCGCTGCGCCGCCGACAACTCGGGCGCGTGCAGCTCCAGCGGTTCCGCGATCAGCTTGCCCACGGTCAGGCGCGGGTTCAACGATGAGAACGGGTCCTGAAAGATGAATTGCAGATCGCGCCGCAACTGGCGCAGGTCGCTGCCGCGAATGCCGCTGATCGGGGTGCCGTCAAAGCGTACCTCGCCCGATGTGGGGGTCAAAAGCCGCATCAGCAGCCGCGCCAGCGTGGACTTGCCGCAACCGGATTCGCCCACGATGGCAAAGGTCTCGCCCCGACGAATCTCAAGCGAAACGCCATCTACAGCATGGACCGTGCCGCCCGGCCGCAGGACCCCCGCGTTGACCAGGAAATGTTTGACCAGGTTGCGGGCCTCAAGGATCGTGTCGCTCATGCGCTTACCGCCAGATGTTGATCGAGCGGCACGAAATGGCAGGCCGCGCCATGCCCCGCGCCCAGATCATGCATCGCGGGAGTCTCTGCGCAGCTGCCGGCGGCAAAGGGGCAGCGCGTGCGAAAACGGCACCCCGAGGGCATGGCATTGATACCCGGCACCGTTCCGGGCACCGTCGCCAGGCGCCCCCGCGCGCCGGTCAGCGCAGGCATCGAAGCCATCAGCCCGATGGTATAGGGATGCTGTGGATCATCGAAAATTCGCGCCACGGGGCCGCGTTCGACGATCTGGCCACCATACATCACCGCGACCGACGTGGCGATTTCGGCGACCACCCCCAGATCATGGGTGATCATGATGGTGCCCATCTGCGACTGATCCTGAAGATCGCGGATCAGGTCGAGAATCTGCGCCTGGATGGTCACGTCCAGCGCGGTGGTCGGCTCGTCCGCGATCAGCAGGGCGGGGTTGTTGACCAGCGCCATCGCGATCATCACCCGCTGGCGCATCCCGCCGGACAATTGGTGCGGATAATCCCGCAGCCGGGCGCGCGGTGACGGGATGCCGACCCGTGCCAGCATCTCGGCGGCACGGTCCAACGCCCTGGCCCGGCTCACGTCATCGTGGCACAGCACCGCCTCGGCGATCTGGTCTCCGATGCGGAAGGCCGGGTTCAGCGAGGTCATCGGTTCCTGAAAGATCATCGCCATGCGATTGCCCCGCGCCGAGGGCGGCAGGATGTCGCGGCGCAGGTCATAGCCCTGCCCGTCAAATCGCATCTGTCCGCTTTCGATCCGCGCCGCGCCCCGGGGCAGCAACCCCATGATCGCCATCGAGGTCACGCTCTTGCCGCAACCGGATTCGCCGACGATGCACAGGGTTTCACCGGCGCTGACGCTCAGGTTCACGCCGGAAACCACCGGCGCGCCATGGCCGCGAAAACGCAGCCTGAAATCCCGTATCTGCAACAATGGTTCATCGTCCTGCAATCGGGTCTGCCGCATCCGATTCGAGCCTCCTGAAGCGTGAACCAATTAGGAAATGGTTCACGCGCCCTGTCAAGAATTTTCAGAAGCCTGCATAAGCCGATGAATACACGTGCCGAATTCCTGGCCTTTCCGCCATGCCCGCGCCGCGCGCCGGTCTTTACACGGTTTGACTTGCGCCCGGCCCGGCGTCAGTGTCGGGTCATGGCGACGCGCTCAGACATTGAAATTCTGCTCCCCGAATTCCGGGCCTACGCGACCGCCATCTGCGCGTCGGCGAGCGATGCCGAAGACCTGATACAGGATGCCATCGAACGGGCGCTGCGCTCTGACAACCGGCCAACCCGGATCGATGAGCTGCGCCCCTGGATGTTCCGGGTCATTCGCAACCTGCACTATGATGAACTGCGCAAAAGGCGGGTGCGCCGGGAATATTTGGCCGCCGAGAGACGTCTATCCGATGAAGCAGGGTCAAGCGACGCGGCGCGGGACATCCTGGTACGGCTTGCCTTTGACAAGCTGTCGCCGGATATGCGCGAAGTCCTCTGCCTTGTGGACATTATGGGTCTGAAATATGCGGAAGCGGCGGTTGTGATGAATGTCGCCAATGGAACAGTGATGAGCCGGGTCAGCCGGGCGCGCAAGGCGCTGCTCGGACTGGTGAACGGTGCGGACACGCGCGGTGTTGCAGAGAAACGTGGGAAATGAGCGAGCTGAACGACAAGGACTGGGAACTGCTCAATGCCTATCACGACGATGAGCTGAGCGAGACCGACCGGCGCAGGGTCGACCTGCGACTGGTTTCGGAACCCGCGCTGGCCAGCGCGCTGCGCGATGTGGCGGGTGTCTCTGCCAGCCTTGCCGCGCTGCGCCCCGACATCGCCCGCACGCCCGGAGGGGCACCGCCAGCAGCTGCGAACAGCAACCGGACACCGCGCCGGTGGCTGGCGGGCGGCGCGGTTGCGGTGGCGATTGCACTGGCGGTTGTGATCGGCATCGGCAAGAGCGGCGCGCCCACGGCCCGGGACATCCACGCGGCATTTGGCGAACAATCGTTTTCGGCCCAGGGCGACGCAATCCGGCTGGCCGGTTCGGATATGCCCGCGCGGGCGCCGGACCTGTCCATGGCCAACCTGACGCCGGTATCCCAGCGGACGCTGGATGCCGGGCAGGTCACGCATTACACCGGCCGGAACGGTTGCCGCCTGTCCTATTTCAGGGGAAGCTTTGCCCTGGACAACGCGGACCGGCCCGCCACCTATCAGGTCGAGGAATGGACCGGCGATGACAATCTGCGGCACCTGATTGTTGCCAGCGGAATGGATCAGGCGCGGTTCGAAGCGATTGCGCTCTATCTCAGACATGTGACCGGCCCGCAAGGCAGCAACCAAGTGATGGCCGACGCGCAATTGCATCGCCGCCCCTGCCTCGGCTGACCATCAACCCGCTGTCGGAACGCAAAAACCGGCGACAGACCGCTGGCCCTGCCAGATGGTCCGCGCCGGTTTCGGGGCATGGTGACCCTGCCCTGTCGTCAGTAACCGGTCAAACTCTTTAACGCACGCGAAACACCCTAGTTCAGCGTACCGGGAAAGTTCGGGCGATCGGTGTTGTAATGCGCCGCCAGGTAATCGAGGATCTCGCCGCGGTCGGGCTCTTCGAGCTCGTCCATGCCCTGTTCGTCGACCATCCATTCGAACATCTCGTCCCACTCATCACGGGTCAGCCCCTGTTGCGCCACGATCATCTCGGAATGGCAGGCGGTGCAGGCATAATAGGTCGTCTCGACCCCCGGCGCATCGAACAGCACGCCGAAGTCATACTCTTCCGCAGCCTCTTCTGCCGGGGCCGCGGCCTCGGTGGCGCCGAACGTCAGCGGCGCGTCGGAAAAGCCGTTGAGATAGGCGATCAGGTTCGCCCGATCCTGTTCCTTCCTGAGACCGGCAAAGGTCATCTTGGTGCCTTTGACCGCGTCGCGCGGCTTGGCCAGAAAGGCGTCCAGCCGCTCGACGCTCCAGTCGCCGCCATGGTCGGTCAGGGCCGATGAGAACGAAAATCCGTCAACGGCGGCAACCGGTCCGCCAACGACACCATAGAGGTTGGGGCCGACCTTGGACTTGCCGCCCTGCTCGACCGTGTGGCAGGCGGCGCATTTCTTGAACACACGCTCGCCCTTTGCGGGGTCGGCGGCGGCCAGCGCGGCGTCAATATCGGCAAGTGCGGGCGGGGCGGCGGCCAGGGTGATGGCCGCAACGGTCAGGGTTCGCAGGTTTGCGAATGCCATGGGGGTCTCCATTTCTAGCAGGGCTTGGATGGGGTGACGTCCCGCGCCACCCCGAACACTCAGCTGGCGCGCACGCCAACCCGGTGCATCGTATTGTTCAGATAGCCTTTGGGGTTCCAGTCGATGGCAAAGGGCTGCATCACACCCTCGCTATCCGTGGCGCGGGCCCAGATCTCGTAATACCCCGCCTTGGGAAAGGTCACTTCGGCGCGCCAGTTTTGCCAGGCACCGTCATTCACCGCGTCGTCAAGCTCGGCGGTGATCCAGGTCGCGCCGAAGTCGGACGAGATTTCCACCATCGTGATCGACCGGTCGCCGGACCAGGCATGGCCGCGCACCTCTGTGCTCATGCCGGTATCCGCCCCATTGGCCGGGAAGGTCACCAGCGATTTCACCGGCATGCGTTCGATGATGACAAAATCCTCTTTCGGCACGTCCTGGCCCGGGGCCACCGGATAGCCGGGCACGCGATACGAAGTGCCGGTCATCTTGGGGCCGTCATGCACCTGGTCGCGCAGCTCGATCCGGGTCAGCCATTTCTGCGCCGTCGAGGCCGGCCAGCCCGGCACCACCAGACGCAGCGGCGCACCATTCATCGGGTGCAGCGCAGCGCCGTTCATTTCAAAGGCAATCAGGATATTGTCGGTCAGCGCCTTGCCGATCGGCATCCCGCGCGAGATCGGCAGCTTGTCTGCCTTGCCCGACAGGTGCAGGTCGGCGCCGTAATGCGCGGTATAAACCACGTTGGACTGAACCCCGGCCTTCTCTAGTACGTCCTTGAGCCGCACCCCGGTCCATTCGGAACAGCCGATTGCGCCATAGGTCCACTGGTTGCCCTTGGCCGGCGGGTTAAAGAAGCCGCGCCCGTTGCCGCCGCATTCCAGCGTCAGCGCCATGGTCACCACTTCGAACTGTTCGCGCAGATCGGCAATGCTCAGGGTCAGCGGCGTATCGACAAAGCCGTCGATGGTCAGGGTCCAGGTGGCCGGGTCCATGTCCTCGGGCGGAATGCCGTTATTGCGGACAAAATGCCGGTTGGTCGGCGTGATCGCATCATCCAGCAACTCCGGCGGGGTTTCGGCGTTGACCGGGCGGTCGTTCAACAGCGTCAGCCCGTCCTTGCCCACCAGCACGTCCTCTTGCGCCATCGCCGCGGGGACAAAGCCGATCGGCATGTTGCGGTGAAAGGGGATCGACGTACCAACCATCGCGGCCATCGTCGCAAGCCCGGTCCGCTTCAGGAAACCGCGCCGGTCCGGGTTGGCCACCCGTCCGAAAAACGCCTTGTCCGCGGTTTCCGGGTCTTTTGCGAAAAACTCCTGAACCGAGCGTTTCTTGTCATCATCAAGCGCCATCTTGTCCTCCCTTGGGTGCCGGCGTGGGTGTCTTTGATCCAGATCAATTGCAGGAGAAACGTACGGCGCGCGGATTTTATTCCACGCGGATGCAAGAAAATCGCGACGGGCCCAAATCCGCCCGAATGCACGGTGTCACGGATCTGTCAAACCGCCGCGCTACATCTGCGGCGACTCGAGCGACCCCGGATTGGCATGTTGAAATACCGCACGATCTTTCTTTCCGACATCCATCTTGGCACCCCCGGATGCCAGGCCGAGCTGTTGCTGGATTTTCTCAACAGCCACGAAGCCGACAGCTATTACCTTGTGGGTGACATCATCGACGCCTGGCGCATCCGCCGCAAAGGGTTCCTGTGGCCGCAGGCCCATAACGACGTGGTGCAGGCGATCCTTGCCAAGGCCCATGACGGCGCGCGGATATTCCTGATCCCCGGCAACCACGACGAATTCCTGCGTTCTTACCTGGGCACGCATTTCGGCGGCATCGAGGTTCTGCGCACCGCCGATTTCACCGGTCGTGACGGCCGGCGGTATCTCGTCACCCACGGCGATCAGTTCGACGCGGTCGTGACCAACGCCAGATGGCTCGCCCATCTCGGGGACCGGGCCTATGAATTCACGCTCTGGCTGAACACCTGGGCCAACCGGCTGCGGCATCTCTGGGGCGGCCAATACTGGTCCTTGTCCAAATGGGCCAAGCACCAGGTGAAACAGGCGGTCAATTTCATCAGCGAATACGAGAATGTGCTCTCCGCCGAGGCAAGGCGCGGTGGCTATGACGGGGTGATCTGTGGCCATATCCACAGTGCCGCGATCCGCGACATCGACGGCATCACCTATGTCAATACCGGCGACTGGGTCGAGAGCTGTACCGCGGTTGTCGAACGCGAGGATGGCCGCCTGATCCTGCTCGACTGGGAACGCTCGGCCCGCGAAAGACGCCACCGCGCTCGGCGGACCCGGCGCAGCAAAACCAAGAAACTTGAAAACGCATAAGAGGCCCACCCCATGAGTCAGTCCGCCCAGATCCAATTGGACGCCGCCGTGTTGCAGGATGGCGACGCCGCGACAGGTTGGCTGGAACGCCTGTTTTCCCGGCTGTTCCTCGGGCTGGTCTATCCGCAGATCTGGGAGGATCCGGTGGTCGACATGCAGGCGCTGAAGATCGCGCCGGGCGACAATCTCGTCTGCATCGCCTCCGGGAGCTGCAACCTCATGTCCTATCTGACCGCCGGCCCCGCATCGGTCACGGCGGTGGACCTGTCGCCGGCACATGTGGCGCTTGGCCGCCTCAAGCTCGCCGCGGCCCGCAGCCTGCCCGACCATGCGGCATTCTACCAATTCTTCGGACGCGCCGACATGGCCAGCAACATGGCGCTGTATGACAACTATATCCGCCCGGCCCTTGATCCGAAAACGCGCGCGTTCTGGGAGGGGCGGCATCTGTTCAGCCGTCGGATCTCGGTGTTTCGCTCCGGGGTCTACCGGCATGGCGCGCTCGGGCGTTTCCTTGGTGCGGTGCATCTTCTCGCGCGGCTGGGCCGGGTCGAGTTCTCGCCGCTGCTGACCGCGCGGTCCCTGGCCGAGCAACAGGCGTTTTTCGACAGCCGGGTCGCGCCGCTCTTTGACATGTGGCTGGTGCGCAAACTCTCGGGCTTTCGTGCCGCCCTGTTCGGTCTGGGCATTCCCCCGGCGCAGTATGACAAGCTCGCCGCCGATGGCGATGGCGATGTCCTGCCGGTGCTGCGCGACCGGGTGCGCAAGCTGATGTGCGATTTCCCGATCCGCGACAATTACTTTGCGTGGCAGGCTTTCGGGCGCGGCTATGACCCCGCGCCCGACGCGGCATTGCCCCCCTACCTGCAAGAGCGCAACTATCAGGCGCTGCGCGATCATGCGGGGCGGGGAGGCATCGTGAACCGGTCCCTGACCGACCTGCTGGCGCAAGAACCGGACGGCTCGAAACAGGGCTATGTGCTGCTTGATGCGCAGGACTGGATGAATGACGCACAACTGAATGCGCTCTGGCGCGAGATCACCCGAACCGCCAGCCCCGGCGCGCGGGTGATCTTTCGCACCGGCGGCCGCGCCGACATCCTGCCGGGACGGGTTGCGCCCGAACTGCTTGGGCGCTGGCAGTATGACGCAGAGGCTTCGGCACAGGGAACCGCGCGCGACCGCTCGGCGATCTACGGGGCGTTTCATCTCTATCGGTTCGCGGGGTAACGCCATGCTCGACTTTGGCACAACCACCCATGCGGAGCTGATGGACCGCACCTATCGTCACCAGCGGCTGTTCTACGACCTGACCCGAAAATATTACCTTCTGGGGCGCGACAGGCTGATTGCCGAACTCGATGCGAAACCCGGCGCGCATGTGCTGGAAATCGCCTGCGGCACCGGGCGCAACCTGCAACTGGCGATCCGCCGCTATCCGGACACCGCGTTTTATGGCCTGGATATCTCTGCCGAAATGCTGACCACCGCGCGGGATACGCTCGGGCAGAGCGCCAATCTTGCCCAGGCAGATGCCTGTACCTTTGACGGGATGCATTTGTTCCGGCGGGCAAAGTTCGATCGCATCTTCATTTCATACGGTATCTCGATGATCCCCGACTGGCACGGCGCGCTGGAAACCGCAGCGGCGCATCTGGCCCCCGGAGGCGAGCTGCACGTGGTGGATTTCCACGACCAGAACGGCTTGCCCGGCTGGTTCAAGACCGCGCTCTATCGCTGGCTCGACAGGTTCCACGTGACCCCCAGAACCGGATTGCAGACCGCGCTCGGGCAGATCGCGGCCGGGACCGGCGCCACAACCCGGTTCCGTCCGCTCTATCGGGGCTATGCACAGCACGCGGTATTGCGGGCGGCGGGCGGCCACGCCAACCCTTCCTAGGGACGGCAGCAACCTCCATTCGCAAGTGGATGGGGAGCCCAAAGCGCGGGCGCACGCCATCGGTCACGCCCGGCAACGGGTTCAGCGTCTCCATCGCGCGCGCGACCCGGCCTGGTTCATGGCTTACAACAGCTGATCCGCCGCCCTGTCACTTCGGGCCTGTCATTTCGCGATTGCCGCCGGCGCGGCATTGGGTTACAGATATCGTAATATTATTACATAACGTGAAAGACGCCGATGCCCATGCCAGCCGACCGCCTGCCCGTCACCGTCCTCTCCGGCTTTCTCGGAGCCGGCAAGACTACGCTGTTGAACGATGTTCTGAACAACCGTGACGGCCGCCGTGTTGCGGTGATCGTCAACGACATGTCCGAAGTGAATATCGACGCCGACCTGGTGCGCGACGGGGGGGCCGATCTGAGCCATACCGAGGAAAAGCTGGTCGAGATGTCAAATGGCTGTATCTGCTGCACCCTGCGCGACGATCTGCTGGACGAGGTGCGCCGCCTCGCTGCCGAGGGGCGGTTCGATTATCTGCTGATCGAGTCGACGGGCATTTCCGAACCCCTGCCCGTTGCCGCCACCTTTGACTTCCGCGACGAAGACGGCAACAGCCTGTCCGACGTGGCGCGGCTGGATACCATGGTGACCGTCGTCGACACGGTGAACCTGCTCAAGGATTACTCCAGCCATGATTTCATCCGCGACCGCGGCGAGAGCCTTGGCGACGAGGACGAGCGCACGCTGGTTGACCTGCTGGTCGATCAGATCGAGTTCGCGGATATCGTGGTGCTGAACAAGGTCACGGATGCCGGTCCGCAACGGCTTGACGCGGCGCGCAAGATCATCGCCTCGCTGAACCCCGACGCGCAGATCGTCGAAACCGATTACGGCCAGGTGCCGCAAGAGCGCATTTTCGATACCGGTCTCTTTGACTTTGACAAGGCGCATCTGCATCCGATGTGGGCCAAGGAGCTATACGGTTTTGCCGATCACGTGCCCGAAACCGAGGAATACGGCGTGTCGTCTTTCGTCTACCGGGCGCGGCGGCCCTTTAATCCGCAAAAAATCCATGACGTGCTGAACAGCGACCTGCCCGGCGTCATCCGCGCCAAGGGGCATTTCTGGATCGCCACCCGCCCCGACTGGCTCGCCGAATTTTCGCTTGCCGGGGCGCTGAGCAGTGTCAAGCCGATGGGAATGTGGTGGGCAACCGTGCCGCGCGATCGCTGGCCCGATCACCCGCAGGCGGTGGCCTATCTCGAACAGCATTGGCAGGAACCGTTCGGCGACCGGCGACAGGAGCTGGTATTCATCGGGGCCGGGATGGACAAGGCGGCGATCACCGCCGCGCTGGATGCGGCGCTGGTGGGCGAAACTCCGGGCTTTGCCCCGCAAGACTGGGCCGGGTTGCCCGATCCCTTCCCGGTCTGGCGCCGCGCCGCGCAGGCGGCCTGAGCCGGGGGCCGCGCGGCCCTCGCACCATGACACGGGTGGTGACGCGAAACGGCCCGCAGGCGATTGCCATACGGGCCGTTCTGCCATGTCCTGCGGAGCACCAACCGCTTTGGCTCAGTGGTTCAGAATGAAATCCGCCGCCTTCTCCGCGATCATGATGGTCGGAGAATTGGTGTTGCCCGAGGTGATCGTCGGCATGATCGACGCGTCCACCACACGCAGACCATCCACGCCCCGGACCTTGAGCTGCGAATCCACGACAGCCGTGTCATCATTGCCCATGCGGCAGGTGCCCACCGGGTGGAAGATCGTCGTCGCGATATCGCCCGCCACCTTGGCCAGATCCGCATCCGATTGATAGGCGTTGCCGGGCTTGATCTCGGACGGGTTGTACTTGGTCATCACATCCTGTCCGGCAATCTCGCGGGCCAGCCGGATGGCGCGCACGGCAACATGCTTGTCCATCTCGGTGCTCAGATAGTTCGGATCGATCGACGGGTGCGCCTTGGGATCGTTCGAATTGATGTGGATCGACCCCCGGCTGCTCGGACGCAGCGGCACGACGCTGGCGGTAAAGGCCGGGAACGGGTGCAACGGATCACCGAATTTCTCCAGCGACAGCGGCTGGACGTGGAATTCCAGGTCAGCGGTCTCGACCTCGGGACCGGACTTGGCAAAGATCCCCAGCTGGCTGGGCGCCATCGACATCGGCCCCGAGCGTTTCAGCATGTATTCAAGGCCGATCCCCATGCGACCCAGCAAGGAGCCCGCGCGCTGGTTCAGGGTCTTGACCCCCTGCACCCGGAAGGCGACGCGCAGTTGCAGGTGGTCTTGCAGGTTCTCGCCCACCGACGGGTTGTCATGCAGCACGTCGATCCCGTGGTCGCGCAGGTGCTCGGGGTTGCCGATCCCCGAGAGTTCCAGCAGCTGTGGCGAGCCGACCGCGCCGGAAGACAGGATCACTTCGCCCTTGGTGCGGTACTGGACACGGCCGCCCTTTTGATCGACCTCGACACCGACCGCCCGTTTGCCTTCGAACAGCACGCGGCGCGCCTGGGCATTGGTCACGACCTTGAGGTTGGGCCGGTTGAGCGCCGGACGCAGGAAACCCTTGGAGGTGTTCCAGCGCCACCCTTTGCATTGGTTAACCTGGAAATAGGCCGAACCTTCGTTGTCGCCCCGGTTGAAATCGTCCACCTTGGCGATGCCCGCCTGCTCGGCGGCGTCGCGATAGGCGTCCAGGATCTCCCAGGACAGGCGCTGTTCTTCGACCCGCCATTCGCCGCCCGAACTGTGAAGCTCGTCATCACCGGCATAGAAATCCTCGGATTTCTTGAAATAAGGCAGCACGTCATCCCAGCCCCAGCCGGGATTGTTCATCTGACGCCAGGTGTCGTAATCCTGTGCCTGGCCGCGCATATAGATCATGCCATTGATCGAGGAACAGCCCCCGAGAACACGACCGCGCGGATAGTTGAGCGCCCGCCCGTTCAAGCCGCGTTGCTCGTCCGTCTGAAAACCCCAATCGGTCCTGGGATTGCCCATGCAATACAGGTAGCCAACCGGAATATGGATCCAGATATAGTTGTCCTTGCCCCCCGCCTCGAGCAGCAGCACGCGGTTCCTGGGGTTCTCGGACAAGCGATTGGCCAGAACGCAACCGGCCGATCCGCCACCGACGACGATGTAATCGAAGTTTTCAGCGCTTTGGGTCATTTTTTCACCTTTTCTTTCTTATAATTCGGGGTCAGCCCTGTTTCCGCACGGCAATTGCGCGATTGCCACGTCGGGGCGTGGTCCTTGTCGACCAGCACGGCACGGACACCTTCCGCAAAATCGGGATGGCGAATGGCACGTTGCATGGCTTCGAATTCCTGCGCGAGACAGGCCGAAAGCGAACGATCCTTGCCCTCGCGCAAGAGCGACAGCGTCTCTTGCAGGCTGCGCGGCGATCCTTTTGCAAGGTCGCTGAGGGCCCGCTGGGTCGGTTTGGTTTGCTGGCGCTTCAGGCAATCCGCGATGCTGCACAGGGTCGGCTGATCAAAACACAGCGTCGTCCCCGCCAGCATCAGCACGCTGGGCTGATATCCCAGCGACGCACACCAGCTGCGCAGGATATCGTCAATCGCCTGATCGGAATGACACAGATCATTCACCAGTTTCGGCAGGGATTCCGCCACCGTCATATGGGTGGAAATTCCCAGGCCATGGGCATCGAACCCGCGCACCGTGGCACCGGTCAGCCCCATCCACATGCCGGATTGATGCGGCATCCGGGGCAGGAAATGGCTCGCCCCCACATCCGGGAAAAAGCCGATGGCGGCCTCGGGCATGGCAAAGACCGCGCGCTCGGTGGCGATCCGGTAGCGGCCATGCACCGACAGCCCCATGCCGCCGCCCATGCATATGCCGTCGATCAGGGCGATATAGGGCTTGGCCAGGCCGGCGATGCGTTCGATCAGGGCATATTCTTCACGAAAGAACTGTTCCGCCTCGTCGAACTGGCCCGCGAGGGCCAGTTCCCGGATGCGCCGCATGTCGCCGCCGGCGCTGAAGGCGCGCTCGTGGTTCGAGCGCAGAATGACACATTGCACCGACGGGTCCGACTCGAACCGGTCCAGGGCCGCGTCGATATCGCGGATCATGTCCAGGGTCAGGGCGTTCATCGCGGCCGGGCGATCAAGCCCGATAATACCCGCCTTGCCCTGGATTTCAGATACAACAAAAGACATGCGCCACTCCTCCCCTGCGCGCGATGGCGAGACCGGTGATTACCGGTTGCGGAACACCGGTGCCCGTTTGGCGATGAAGGCGGCCATGCCTTCCTTTTGTCCCTCGGTGGCAAAGGCGGCCTGGAACAGGCGGCGCTCGTGCAGCACACCTTCGGACAGCGGCGTTTCAAGCGCGCGGTTGACGGATTCCTTGGCCATGGCCACCGCCGGCGCATTCAGCCCGGCGATCTGGTGCGCCGCTTCGAGCGCGGTTTGCAGCAGGTCCCCGGTGGGCACGATCCGCGCCACGATCCCGGCGGCCTTGGCTTCGTGCACGTCGATGGTGCGGCCGGTCAGGATCATGTCCATCGCCAGCGCCTTGCCGATCGATTTGGTCAGACGCTGCGAACCGCCGATCCCCGGCAGGATGCCCAGCTTGATTTCGGGCAGGCCGAACTGCGCATCCTCGCTCGCGATGATGAAATCGCACAGCATCGCCAGCTCGAATCCGCCGCCCAGGGCAAAGCCGCTGACCGCCGCGATGACCGGTTTCTTGATGAACCGCATCTGGTCCCAATCGGCGAAAATATCGTTGCCCAGCAGCTCGACCAGGGTCTTTTCCGCCATTTCCTCGATATCGGCCCCGGCGGCAAAGGCGCGCGGGCTTCCGGTGATCACCACCGCACCGATCCGGTCATCCTCGTCGAACTGCTTCAGCGTCTGCATGACCTCACGGGCCAGTTGCAGGTTCAGCGCGTTCAGGCTCTTGGGGCGGTTCAGGGTGATCAGGCCGACGCTTTCGCGGCGTTCAACGATGATTTCCTCGAGCGCGGTGCGCACCGGCTTGGGGGCTTCTGCCTTGGCTTCGGCTTCGGGTGCTTGTTTCGGTTTGGCTTTGTTGGTCGTCATAATGATTCTCCTGGAATACGCTGTCAGTTCTTGAGACCGAGTTCGGTCCAGTAGGTTCCCGCTGCCGGGGGTTCATTGTCCTGGGCGGCGCGGGCCGTGGAATTCTGAAGATAGGATTCCGACCCCGCCATGACCTCGGCAAGGATCGCCTCGCGGTGCTGGTTCAGCGCCGGGGAGACCAGTGGCCGTTGTGGATCCATGTCCTTGTAAGCGCTCAGCTTGACCGGATTGCCGGCGGTGCGGAACGGCTTGGTACTGCGCCCTTCGGTCTGCACGATCATGTTGCGCGACACCAGTTGCGGATGATCCAGCAGGCGGTCGATCGTATTGATCGGCGCACAGGGCACGCCGGCCTCGTTCAGCGCGTCCAGCCAGTGCTGCACCGGCCGGGTCGTGGTCACGGCTTCGATGGCCTCGACCATCTTGGGCCGGTTGCGGCAGCGCAGGTCATTGGTTGCAAAGGCCGGGTCAAGCGCCAGTTCCGGTGCCTTGAGCGCATCGGCCATCAGCAGGAACAGCTGATCGTTGCCCGCCGCGATGACAAAACGCTCGTCCTGCGCCTGGAAGGTTTCGAACGGCGCCAGCGAGGGGTGGCAATCGCCGGTGCGGGTGGGCACCACACCTTCGACGTCATAGCGCGCAAGGGCGGTTTCCATCAACGCCGCCTGGCAATCCAGCATGCCGATATCGACCCGCTCGCCCTGGGCGTTCTTGGTGCGTTTGTAAAGTGCCGCCAGGATGCCGATGACGCCGAACAGCGCCGCGCCCAGGTCGCCAAAGCTGGTGCCCACGCGCGCCGGACGCTCGCCCGGCCAACCGGTCAGGCTCATCACCCCGCCCATGGCCTGAACCACCATGTCATAGCCGGGCAGATCGGTCATCGGACCGGAATGCCCAAAGCCCGAGATCGAGGCATAGATCAGGTGCGGATGGGTCTTGGCGAGCCGTTCGGCCCCGTATCCCAGCCGGTCCATGACGCCGGGCCGGAAATTCTCGACCAGCACATCGGACGTATCCAGCAACCGTTCCAGAAGCTCGCGATCGCGTGGCGACTTGATATCCAGAACGATGCTTTCCTTGCCGCGGTTGAAGCACATGAAATATGCGCTCTCGGCGTCGACAAAGGGGGGAAAGGCGCGCGTGTCGTCACCTGTCCCGAATTTTTCCACCTTGATGACCCGCGCGCCCAGGTCGGCCAGCACCATGGTGCAATACGGCCCGGCCAGCACGCGCGAGAAATCAAGCACGGTGATCCCGGAAAGAGGACCGCCCTCCAGTTTTTCGTCTTCAGGTTTCTGCATAGCGATCCCTCCTCCCTGTCTCAGGCTTACTTCGCCACCGGCATGGCGAATTCGGCACCCTTGGAGATGCTCTCGGGCCAGCGCTGCATGATGGACTTCTGCTTGGTGTAAAAACGGACGCCCTCTTCGCCATAGGCATGCATGTCGCCGAACAGGCTCTTCTTCCAGCCGCCGAAACCATGCCACGCCATCGGCACCGGCAACGGAACGTTGATGCCGACCATGCCAACCTGGATCTTGCGGCCGAATTCACGTGCGGCGTTGCCGTCGCGGGTGAACAGACTGACGCCGTTTCCGAACTCGTGATCGTTGATCAGCTGCACGCCCTCGGCAAAGTCCTTGACGCGGACACAGGCCAGCACGGGGCCAAAGATCTCTTCGCGATAGATGGTCATGTCCGGGGTGACGTTGTCAAAAAGCGAACCGCCCATCCAGAAGCCGCCCTCGTGGCCTTCGACCGTATGACCACGACCATCGACAACCAGGTCCGCGCCTTCTTCGACGCCCTTGGCAATGTAACCGGTGATGCGCTCATGTGCGGCACGGGTCACGATCGGCCCCATCTCGGCATCCAGCTCGGCACCGTTCTTGACCTTGAGCTCGGCCAGGCGGTCTTTCAGCATCGGGATGATCTTGTCCGCGACATCGCCCACCAGCGTGGCCACGGAAATCGCCATGCAACGCTCGCCGGCGGAACCGTAGGCCGCACCCATCAGCGCATCGACGGCCTTTTCCAGGTCGGCGTCCGGCATGACCAGCATGTGGTTCTTGGCACCGCCAAGCGCCTGAACCCGCTTGCCGTGCCGCGCGCCGGTTTCATAGATGTAGTTGGCGATCGGGGTCGAACCGACAAAGGACACGGCCTGAACATCGGGGTGCTCCAAAATCGCGTCGACGGCCACCTTGTCGCCCTGAACGACGTTGAACACGCCATCGGGGAAGCCGGCTTCTTTCATAAGCTTGGCATATAGCAGCGACGGGGTCGGATCGGTCGGCGACGGCTTGAGCACAAAGGTGTTGCCCGCGGCGATCGCGACCGGGAACATCCACATCGGAACCATCGCCGGGAAGTTGAACGGCGTCACGCCGGCAACCACGCCCAGGGGCTGGCGCAGGGTCCAGTTATCGATCCCGGTGGACACCTGGTCGGTGAAATCGCCCTTGAGCAGCTGCGGCATGCCGCAGGCAAATTCTACAATATCAATGCCGCGCTCGACTTCGCCACGCGCGTCGGTAAAGACCTTGCCGTGTTCCGCGGTGATCGCGCGGGCCAGATTGTCCTTGTTTTCGTTTAACAAATTAAGAAATTTGTTCATCAGGCGGGCGCGGCGGATCGGCGGCATGTTCGACCAGGCCGGGAACGCTGCCTTGGCTGCCGCCACCGCCTTGTCCACGTCGCTTGCGGATGCCAGGTCGACCTTGCCGGTCACTTCCCCGGTTGCCGGGTTGAACACGTCCTGCGTGTTGGTGCGCGCTCCGGCGTACACTTCTCCATTAATATAGTGGCCGATTTCGGTCGTTGTCATGGATGCCTCCTTTTTGGGTTCGCGTTGTTTTCGGTTAACGCCACGTAAAAATCCAATGACTAATGAAGAGACATGATATAAGCGTCGTTAATATGAGACCCATCAACGATATCCGCATACTGAACGCCTTTGTCGCCGTCGCCCAGGAAGGCAACGTGTCGCGCGCGGCAAAGAAGCTGAACCTGACGCAACCCGCCGTGAGCCTGCAATTGAAACGCCTGTCCGAGGATACCGGGCTGACCCTGTTCAATCGTGGCCCCAAGGGGCTTGAACTGACCCGCGATGGCGAAGCCCTTGTTTCAAAAGCGGAAAAGGTGCAGTCCGCCCTTGCCGAGTTTGGCCAGACCGCGCGGCGCATCAACGGCAACGTGCGCGGCACGCTGCGGCTGGGGACGATAGTCGACCCCGAGTTCATCCGCCTCGGCACGTTTCTGGCGGCACTTGTAGAGGGGTTTCCCGACCTGCGAACCAAGCTCGTGCATGGCATCAGCGGCGATGTCATCACCTGGCTGCGCGACCGGACGGTGGATGTCGGCTTTTTCCTCGGCGGGCTTGAAGAGTTCGAAACCCCGGCCTCGGTCGACCCGGATGGGCATGGTTCGCTCTTTTACCAGCGGGAACTGACCCGGTTCAAATATCGAATCATTGCCCCCGCCGGGTGGGAAAGACGGATCACCGGCAAGGACTGGAGCCAGCTTGCGGCGCTGCCATGGATCGGAACGCCGCGGAATTCGGTGCATTCACGTCTGCTCACCAAGATCTATTCCGGCCTCGGATGCGAACCCACCCAGGTCTGCCTCGTCGATCAGGAACCATCGATGCTCGCCATGGTACGATCCGGTGTCGGCCTCAGCCTGTGCCGGGAATCGATCGCGCTGGATGAACGGCAGACGCGCGGCATCGCCATCGCCGACCAGGTGGAAATCCTGACCTCGCTGCGCTTTGTGGCGCTTGCCGCGCGCAAGAACGATCCCAACGTGGTCGCCGCCTTTGACGCACTGCGTACGGTCTGGAGCGAGGATTAAGGCCGCGCGCCCCCGGCGAACGGCGTTTTTTGCCGCCACTACAATCCGATCGCGAGCACCGGAAACAGCACCACCAGCGCCAGCACCAGCAACAGCACGCCAAAGAACGGCAGGGCCTCGCGGCTGAATTCGGCGATCCCGGTTTTCGACAGGTTGGTCACCAGCAACATCACCGTCCCCACCGGCGGCGTCAGCGTCCCGATCGACAGGTTGAGGATCATCACGATGCCGAAATGCACCGGGTCGATGCCAAGCGTCGCCAGGGTCGGCTTGAGCAAGGGCACCAGGATGATCAGCAGCGCCGTGCCTTCGATCAACATGCCCAGCAACAGCAGGATGACATTGACCATCAGGAAGAACATATAGGGGTTCGAGGTCTGCGCGGTGATGAAATCGGCCAGCGCCACCCCGGCCTTTTCGACCGAGAACACCCAGCCGAGCGCCCCGCTGGCCATGATTATCAGCATCACCGAGGCGGTGGATTTGCTGGCTTCGAACACCGCTTCGAGGATGTCGCGCGCGCCCATCTGCCGATAGATCAGCACGCCCGCCACGATCACCAGCAGCACCGCGATGGCACCGGCTTCGGTGGCGGTAAAGACGCCAAATCGAATGCCGCCGATGATGATCGCGATCAGCAGCAGCGCCGGCCAGGCCCCGACCACGGTGCCGATGGTTTCACGTCCGCTCGCCGCCTGACTGCGCGCCGGGCGATAGCCGCGCTTGACCGAGATGAGATAGCTCACCCCCATCAGGAACAGGGCGCATAGCAGGCCGGGCACGATCCCCGCCATGAACATCGCCGCCACCGAAACATCGGCAATCAGCGCATAGATGATCAACGCAATGCCCGGCGGAATGATCGGCGTGACCAGCGCCCCGGTCGCGGTGACAGCGGCCGAAAAGGCCCGGCCATAGCCGCGCTTTTCCATTTCGGGCACCATCATCCGCGTCAGCATCGCGCTGTCCGCGAGGTTCGACGCGCTCAGCCCGCCCAACAGGGTGCTGACCAGGATATTGCCCACGGCGAGGCCGCCGCGCATCCGTCCGACCAGGATCAGTGCCAGATCGACCACCCGTTCCGCGATGCCCGAGCGCGACAACAGCGTGCCCAGCAGCACGAAGAACGGTATCGCCAGCAGCGACGCATTCTGGGACGGGGCGATAAAGCGCTGGACCGCGATTTCCAGCGGCATGGTGGCAAAGAACAGAAAATACAGCACCACCGCCGCCAGGATGCCCAGATACAGCCGCATGTTCAGCGCGAACAGCGCCAGCATGATCGGCAGGATGATCGCCCAGCTCATTCTCGGGTCTCCTTGGCGGAACGCGCCACCCGCCAGGCAGCCGCGATATAACACAATATTATGCCGACGAACCCGACCGGCACGGCAATGTCGATCCAGTACCAAGAGATCTTGAGAACGCCGGTCAGCTTGAAGGCGACCTTTTCCGCCAGGGTCACGCCGTAATAGGCCAACAGCGCCAACAGCCCCACCGACAGCGCGCCAACCAAGACTTTCACGATGAGCTGGCCACGGCCCGAGAGCTTGTCGACAAAGATCGGGATGCTGAGCTGTTCGTTATCGCGTTCGGCGGCGATGGCGCCAACCATCACGATCCAGATCAGCGCGATGCCCGAGGCCTCTTCCATCCAATGCAGCGGTGCGCCCGCCCAATAGCGCAGCACGACCGCATATCCGGTCGCAAGCACCAGAAACGCCACCGGCACAAACAGCGCGATGCGCAGCAACCATCCGATCATCCGGGTGTCCTCCTACCTGGCATGCAAGCGGCGAGGAGGCCGCATGGCCCCCTCGCCCGGTATTCAGTTGCTGAGTTGCGACTGGATCTCTTCGTAGAGACCGTCGCTCCACTCGGGAAACTCGCCATAGACGGCCATCGCGGCATCGCGGAAGGGGCCGACCTCGGGATAGATCACTTCGACCCCGGCCTCTTCCATCCTGGCGATCACCTCGGCGTCGTTCTGCTCGGCCAGCTGCTGGCTGTAGAGACCGGCCTCATGTGCGGTTTCATGGATCAGCGCGCGCTCTTCCTCGCTCAGGCTGGCGAAAAACGCCTCGCCGCCGATAAAGACCGACGTGTTCAGCAAATAGCCGATCATGTTGAGATACTTGGCCTCTTCATGGAACCGGCCGCCATAGATCACCGCCAGCGGGTTCTCGACCCCGTCGATGATGCCCTGCGACAGCGCGGTATAGGCTTCGCCCAATGGCATCGGCGTGGCGGTGCCGCCCATCGCCTCGATCGCCTTGATCTGCATCACGTTGTTGGGGGTGCGGATCTTGAGGCCCTGAAGATCCTCGGGCGTGCGCACCGGCTTGGTCGCGATCAGGTGCCGCGTGCCGTAGAGATAGTTGGTCATCACCACATGCACGCCCTTGTCGGCCAGTTCCTGCTCTTTCGCCTTGAACCAGTCGCTCTCGTAGATTGCGAACAACGCCTCGGGGCTCTCGCTCAGATAGGGACCAAAGAGAATGCCCAGATCCGGCACGAAATCGGCCAGAAAGCCCACATCGGTGATGGTGACAACGTTCGACCCCAGGAGCGCCTGCTCGGTCACGTCCTGCTTGGAGCCAAGCTGCGAGCTGGGATACAGTTCCAGCGTGATCTCGCCATTGCTGCGCTCGGCCAGGGTTTCGGCCCATTTGTTGACCACCAGGTCCACCGGCTCGCCGGGGTTGTTTTCATAGGCGACCTTGATCGTCACCTCGGCCAGCGCGGTGCCCGCAAGACCCGCGGCCAGTGTCAGGCCCAGGGCTGCTGTCTTGATTGAACGGCGCATGATGTGTCTCCTCCTGTGGATGCGCGGGGATTGCGGCGTCACATGACACCGAATGTTTCAAAGGCTTCGACGGTGCTCATGCCGTTGCGGATTGCCTCGGCCACCTGGTTCTCGGTCGCGACCTTTTGCAGGGCCCGCTCGATCGCCTCGGCCTCGGCGGCGCGCGGGATCACCAGCACACCTTCTTCGTCGGCAAAGATCAGGTCGCCCGGCAGGATCCGCACATTGCCCACCGTCAGGGGCACCCGGTAATCCAGCACCTTGCCGCGCACGCCCTGATCCTGGGCATAGCTGCCTTGCGAGAAAACCGGGAAGCCCAGCTTGCGGATCTCGGCGGTGTCCCGGACATAGCCGTTCAGGATCGCGCCCGCCGCCCCGAGATGTTGCGCCCGGGTCGACATCAGCCCACCCCACAGCGCGTAGGACAGCGACGAGCCGCTGGCGATATAGATTTCGCCGTCCTGCAGGCTGTCGAGCGCCTCGAACATCACGCCGAACGGCTTGTCCGACAGCGGACCCGGCCCACTGGCACCTTCGTAATCGGATTCCAGAACCGTCATGGCGCGGCCGACGATGCGGCTTTGCGGATCCAGCGGCTTGATCGCCTGCGGCAGGAATTGCTGCCGAAAGCCCATCTCGTCGAGGATGTCCCCGACAACGGCGGTAAACAGGTCGGCCTTGATCCGCCGGAACAATTCAGCGTCTTGCATTTTCTCCTCCTTCAGAAACCGGTTGCGCCGCCGCCATCCACCAGGATGGTCTGGCCGGTCACATAGCGCGCCGCCCTGGACGCCAGGAATGCACAGGCCCAGCCGATATCCTCGGGCTGGCCAAGGGTATTCATCGGGATGCGCGACATGATCTTTTGCTGGCGCGGCAGGTCGCCATCGGTTGCCTTGCGATAGAGATCGGTGTCGATCCATCCCGGCGCGACACCGTTGACCCGCACGCCCTGCGCCGAAAGCTCGGCGGCAAGCCCCCGGATCACCCCGGAAATCGCCGTCTTGGACACCGTATAGCCCAGCACGTTGGGCTGCCCGATATAGGCGGTCATCGACGAGGTGAAGATCACCGATCCACCCCGCCCCCCTTCGGCCGTCTGCTGGCGCACCACCGCACGGGTCAGTTCGAGCGCCCCGCGCACATGCACGTCAAACACCCCGTCAAAATCATCCATGTCGCTGTCAAGAAACGGTTTCTTGAGCGTGTTCCCCGCGTTGTTGACCAGGATGTCAATCGCACCATGAGCTGCCAGAAGTTCTTGCGCGGCGGCAGGCATCGCGTCGACATCCGCGAGGTCGAGCACATGGGAACCGGTCTCCGCGCCGATCTGATCCGCCGCGGCGTCGAGCACTTCGCGCCGCCGGCCCGCGATGATCACCCGCGCCCCGGACGCGGCGAGACATTTGGCAATCGCCAGCCCGATGCCGCTGCCGCCGCCGGTCACAAGCGCGGTCTGGCCCTCGAGCGAATGGGCCTGTTGCATGGTCATGAAGGTCATAGTGCCACCACCAGTTTCAGGACATCCTGCGGGTTCGCATCCCAATAGGGCAGCGCGGTTGCCGCGTCTGACAGCGGGATTTGCCGCGTCACCAGCCGATCCGCCACCGCGCCTCGGGTTTCAAGCGCGGAGATCACCGCGTCGAAATCCTGCCGGGTGGCATTGCGCGAGCCGAAAATATCCAGTTCCTTGAGATTGAAGAGCTTGGTTTCATAGGTCACAGGGGCCTTGGAATAGCCGACATAGACCACCCGCCCGCAGAACGCCGCGAGGTCGATGGCGGCGGTAAAGGTCTGGGGCAGCCCGACCGCCTCGATCACCAGGTCGGCACCCTCGCCATCGGTCAGCGCGCGCACGGCCGCGAGCAGGTCGTCACCGGTATCCGACAGGAACATGTCGGCGCCGCAATCGCGCGCGACCTGTTCCTTTTCCGCGATCGGGTCGACCGCGATCACCCTGGCCCCCGCCTGCGCCGCGGCCATCACCGCGCCCAGCCCGATCATGCCACAGCCCAGAACCACAACCCGGTCGCCCGCCGCCACCGAACCGCGCCCGGCGGCGTGGAACCCCACCGACAGCGGCTCGACCAGCACCATGCGATGCGGCGGCAGGCTGTGATTGGCGATCACCGCGCTGGCGGGCAGCACGATATCCTCGCGCAGGGCACCATCGCGCTGCACACCCAGTGTCTGGTTGTTGCGACAGGCATAGCCACGCCCCTTGCGGCAAGAGCTGCATTGCCCGCAGGCGGAATAGGGCCACAAAACCACCGGCGTGCCCAGCTGCATCGCCACATCCGCGCCGGTCTCGACAATCGTGCCGACCGCCTCGTGGCCGGGAATGCGTGGAAACTCGACCAGCGGGTTGCGCCCCCGGAACGTGTTCAGATCGCTGCCGCACAGGCCCACATGGCTCAGGCGCACCCGCACCTCGCCCGCGCCCAGCGGCTGGGCGGCGACGTCGCACAGGCTGGTCTTGCCGATTTCATCTATTCTGAGCGCCTTCATGGCGTGAACCCCCTCCTGCATCGCGCCCGACCCGGAAAACCTCCTATGAATAAGGCCGAGGCTGTGCCTCAATCCGCGTCACTTTGGCGATATGCGTCATATCATCCCATGTCTGATGCCTGATTCATCCCACCTTTGTCAACAGGAGACTTGAAATTCGCCCCGCATCCGCGTTATGCATGATGAAACATCCAATCTCTGCGGGGTCCGATGAGCAGTCAGAAAGTCGACCAGGCGATTAGCCTCGTGAAAGACCTGATCCTCGCGGGCGAGTTTCGCCCCGGCGACAAGCTGCCGAACGAGGCAGGGCTGGCGGCGCGGCTCGATTTGTCGCGCAACTCCCTGCGCGAGGCGGTGCGCGCGATGCAGACCATGCGCATCCTCGAAGCGCGGCAGGGCGATGGCACCTATGTCTCCGACCTCGACCCCGCCGCCATGCTGGAGGTGCTGAGCTTTGCGGTCGATGTGTCGGACGCGAAATCGGTGCTGTGGTATCTTGAATTGCGACAGGTTCTCGAACTCGCCGCCGTTCAGGAAGCCGCCGCGCGGCGCAGCGATGCCGACCTCGCCGACCTTCGCAACATTCATCAGCAAACCCTGACCGAAGAAGATCCCGAGCGGCTGATGCAGCTGGACGCGGCGTTTCATGACCGGATTGCCGCCATCGGGGCCAACCCTGTGCATGCGGCGCTGCTGCGTATCGTGTCGGCCCCGACCGTGCGCGCGCGGATCTGGCGGCAGCGCATGGAAGACCAGGACTACCAGGGATTACGCAGCGAACATGGCGCGATTCTCGCCGCCATCGAACAGCGCGCGGTGCAGGCCGCGCAGAGTGAAATGTGGCGTCATCTGAATGGCGTCATCAGCTGGGTCCGCGACAATGCCGAGGCCCTTGCCAATCCGGAGGACCCGAAATGAGCGGTGATGACCCGCGCCTTATCCGCCTGACCGCCAGGGACAATATCGTTGTTCTGGGCGCCCCCATCCACGCCGGCGAAACCGTGCTGCTCGGTGGCACCCAGGTCGAAATCGCCCAGACCCTTGGCATGGGCCACAAGATCGCCAGCCGCGCCATCGGTGCCCACGAGGATATCCTGAAATACGGCATGCCCATCGGGTTCGCTGCCTGCGACATCGCGCCGGGCGATCACGTGCACCTGCACAACCTCACCAGCCGATACACCCCCATCGAGATCATGGAGCCCCAGCAATGACCGCACCAATGCAAGGCTGGCTGCGCAAGGATGGCCGCAAGGGGCTGCGCAATGTCGTTGTCGTGGCCTATCTGGTGGAATGCGCCCATCATGTCTGCACCCGCATCGCCCGGCCCTTTGACGAGTCCGAGGTGCAGGTGATCGGGTTTTCCGGCTGTTTCCCGTCGGATTACGGCCAGCAGATGATGGAGGCCCTGTGCACCCACCCGAACGTGGGCGCGGTGCAGCTGGTGTCGCTGGGCTGCGAGAACTTCAAGAAACGGCGGCTGGCCGAGGTGATCGAAGCCTCG
This sequence comes from Microbulbifer sp. S227A, assembly GCF_049800935.1. Taxonomy (NCBI): domain Bacteria; kingdom Pseudomonadati; phylum Pseudomonadota; class Gammaproteobacteria; order Cellvibrionales; family Microbulbiferaceae; genus Microbulbifer; species Microbulbifer sp. S227A. The sequence goes on from NZ_JBNAFZ010000005.1 coordinate 279,197, forward strand.
GGGCGGCCCGTCAACCTGGTGACGATCCAGTCCGAGGGCGGCTCGCAGCCTTCGATCGCGGCGGGGCAGGATTGGGTGCGCGCCCAGCTGGCCGGGCTGGCGGCGCAGCCCCGAGTACCGATGGACGTGTCCGAACTGGTGATCGGCACGATCTGTGGCGGTTCGGACGCCACGTCGGGCATTACCGGCAACCCGGCTGCGGGTGCCGCATTTGACCGGCTGGTGGCCGAGGGCGCGGCCTGTATCTTTGAAGAGACCGGCGAACTGATCGGTTGCGAACACATCATGGCCGAGCGCGTGGCGCATCCCGAGCTGCGCCCGCAGATCATCGCCACGGTGGAAAAGGCGGCGCATTACTATGCCGCCATGGGCTATGGGTCGTTCTCGAATGGCAATGCCGAGGGCGGTCTCTCGAGCATCGAGGAAAAATCGCTGGGGGCCTATGCCAAATCCGGGTCCAGCGCCATCCAGGGCATCGTGCGCCCGGCGGAACGCCCCTCCGGTGGCGGGTTGTGGCTGCTTGACGTGGTACCGGACGGCGCGCCCAAGTTCGGCTTTCCCAACATCAATGACAGCGCCGAGATCATCGAACTGATCGCCTGCGGGGCCCATGCGGTGATCTTTGTCACCGGGCGCGGCTCGGTGGTCGGGTCGGCGATTTCGCCGGTGCTCAAGGTCTGTGCCAACCCGGATACCTATGAACGCATGCGCGCCGATATGGATGTCAATGCCGGGCGCATCCTGCGCGGCCAGGCCAGCGTCGCCGAGGTTGGCCAAGAGATACGCGACCGGGTCGTGGCGCTCGGACAAGGCGCGCGCAGCTGCTCGGAACAATTGGGGCACACGGAATTCGTGCTGACCTACAAGACGCCGGCCCCGCATCAGCCGGGCTGCCATCCGGGACAATGACACCGTGCTTGAAATCCGGCCGCCGCCGCTCCTAGGGTGGCGTGCGGCCAACCGGGCCAACCGCGGGCCAGACAGACCATGAACCGGGACACGTCATGAAGATTACCAAGATCGAAACCTTTACCGTGCCGCCCCGGTGGCTGTTCCTGAAGATCGAGACCGACGCGGGGATTTCCGGTTGGGGCGAGCCGGTTCTCGAGGGGCACGCCGACAGCTGCGCCGCCGGGGTCAGGCAGCTCGAGGATTTCCTGCTGGGCCGCAACCCGCTGCATATCGAGGATACCTGGCAGGCGATCTATCGCACCGGTTGCTACCGTGGCGGCCCGGTCATGATGAGCGTGCTGTCGGGCATCGACATGGCGCTCTGGGACATCAAGGGCAAACATCACGGCGCACCGGTTCACGCCCTGCTGGGCGGGCCGGTGCGGGACAAGGTGCGCAGCTATTGCTGGATCGGGGGCGACCGTCCCGACGACCTGATCGCCGGGGCGCAGAGCCTGCAGGCCCGTGGCTTTGATGCCTGCAAGATGAACATGTGCAGCGAGCTGCAAATCGTCGACTCGATGAAAAAGGTCGACGCCATCCTGCGGCAGCTGGGCGATCTGCGCGACGCGATGGGCTGGGATTTCGATCTTGCCTTCGATTTCCACGGGCGGGTTCACTATCCGATGGCCAAGATCCTGCTGCGCGAGCTTGAACCCCTGCGCCCGCTCTTTGTCGAGGATGCGGTGACGTCGGACCATATCGACGCGATGGCCGATCTTGCCGCCGGCACGACGATCCCGCTGGCCATCGGCGAGCGGCTGCATTCGCGTTACGATTTCAAGCGCGTGTTCGAAACCCGCGCGGCGCGGGTGATCAACCCGGACACCGCCCATGTCGGCGGCATTTCCGAGATGGTGCGTATCGGAGCGATGGCCGAGGCCTATGACGTCGCCCTCGCCCCGCATTGCCCGCTGGGCCCGATCGCTCTGGCGGCCTGTCTGCAGGTCGATGCGACCTGCTGGAACGCCTTTATCCAGGAACAGAGCCTTGGCATCCACTACAATCAGGGCGGCGATCTGCTGGACTATGTGACCGAGGGTGCATTTGTGATCGAGAACGGGTTCCTGCGCATTCCCCAGGGGCCGGGGCTGGGCATCGAGATCAAGGAAGAGGTGGTGCGCGAACGCGCCAAGACCGGACATGCCTGGCAACCGCCGCTCTGGCGGCACGCGGATGGCTCGGTCGCGGAGTGGTAGCCATGTATCACGGTATCCACGCGGTTCTCTATGCGTTGTTCCAACAGGACGAGCGCATCGACCCCGAGGCCATCCGGGCACAGGTGACCCATTGCGTCGCGCATGGCTGTGACGGCATCACCGTGCTGGGTCTGGCGACCGAAGTGCTCAAGCTGAGTTTTGCCGAGCGCCGCCAGATGATCGAAATCGTCGGCGCGGCACTTGGCGGTGCGCGGCCGTACTCGGTCACGATCGCGGGCAACTCGGTGGCCGAACAATCCGAGATGGCCCGGATCGCCGCGGCGAACGGAGCCGACTGGCTGATCCTGCAACCGCCGCTTGCCGGCAACTATGATGCCGAGGTCTATCTGGATTTCCTGGCCCGCGTCGCCCAGAGCACCGACCTGCCCGTGGCGCTCCAGAACGCGCCGCAATACCTGGGCCGTGGCCTGTCGGCGCAGGACATCGCCAGCCTGCGAAGCCGCTGTCCCAACCTCGCGGCGATCAAGGCCGAAGACGGGGCCGAGACGCTGGCACCGCTGGTCGCCGCCGGTGACGGTCTCGCGGTGCTTGGCGGGCGCGGCGGACAGGAGCTGATTGCCTGTTTGCAGGCGGGTGCCACCGGTTTCGTGCTGGCCCCCGACATCGCACCGGTCGCGGGGCGCATCCTCGCCCATTGGCAGGCCGGGCGCATCGATGACGCGCAACGGCTCTATGCCGCCGCCACCCCGGCCATCGATTTTGCCATGCAATCGCTGGAGCATCTGATCGCATATGGCAAACGCATTTTCGCCGAACAGGCCGGTTTGCCGGTGCATGACCGCGCCCCCGCCCTGGTCCCGACCCCCGCGGATCTGGAACGGGCGCGGCACTGGGCGGCAACACTTGCCGATCTTGAACAACCCGAAATGTGACAGACACCAGTGGAGGACAGCAGCAAACAGCCGATATTGATTTGTTCACGTGAACATGTCAGGTATCACCCGATGCCCGATTCCGCCGCCATCCCCGCTCTTTCGGACGGGTCAGGGCGCAAGGCGGTCACTTGACGGCACGACCATCGCGGCCGACCATGTCGGTCTGTACTATCCAGGGAGGAATTCATGAAACACCTACGCACCACCATCGTCGCGGCCACAATCGCCAGCACCGCCGCGCTTTCGGCCATGGCGGCCGATTTCGATCTCAAGATGCAGTCGAGCGACCCGGCGGGCAATCCGACCTTCATCATCGAACAGGAATGGGCGGAAAAAGTCAGCGCCGCCTCTGGTGGACGGCTGAATATCGAGATGCTGCCGGTCGATTCGGTGGTCAAGTACAACGAAACCCATGACGCGGTCGGCGCGGGCATTCTTGGCGGACACATCACCGCAACCGGCTATGTGTCGGGCAAGGATCCGGCCTTTGCGCTGATCGGCAATACCGTGGGTGCCTGGGGGTCGCCCTACGAGATGCTGCGGTATATCAACTATGGCGGCGGCAAGGAATTGATGAACGAATTGCTGAATCCCTATGGATTGCATTTCGTCGGCGCGACCTCGGGCGGGCTTGAGGCCTTTGTGTCCAAGGTTCCGCTGAATGGCGTGGACGATCTCAAGGGGCTCAAGATGCGCGCGCCCGAGGGGCTGGTGCAAAAGGTCTTTGCCGCCGCCGGCGCGACGCCGGTGAACCTGCCCGGATCCGAGGTCTTTACCTCGCTCGACAAAAAGGTGATCGACGCCGCCGACTATACGGTGTTCTCGGCCAACCATGCGGCGGGGATGCATGACGTGGCCCCCCATCCGGTCTATCCCGGTTTTCATTCGATGCCGCTGATCGAGGTGTCGATCAACAAGACCATGTGGGATTCGATGCCCGCCGACCTGCAAAACCTGCTGGAGCTCTCGGTCAATCACCTGGCGCTAGACATGACTTCTCAGCTCTTCATGAAAGACCTCGAAGCGGTGGCCGAGGCGCGGGCCAACGGTATTGAGATCCATGACTGGAGCCAGGAAGAACGCGCCCGCTTCCGCGCCATCGCGCAGGAACAGTGGAAGGACATCGCCGGCCAGAGCGCCAATGCGCAAAAGGTCTTTGACAGCCTGACCGCCTACATGACCTCTCAGGGTCTGCTGAAGTAAGCCGGGAAGACCGCATCGCCACGCGGTGCGGTCGCCCGTCACGCAACTTGATCGACAGGGCAACATCATGACCGAACAGCAGGACCAGATCGTTCACGACGCGCTCGCGGAGGACCAGGACGACAAGCCCGGCGATTTCCTTGCCGCGATTGTTCTCAGGCTGGGGCATTTCTTTGCCCTGCTTTTCCTCGTGTCCATGTGCATCCTGATCTTCGAGGTCGTGATGCGCTATGTCTTTGACCGCCCGACCATCTGGGTTCACGAGACCACGATTTTCATCTGTGCGGTCTGTTTCGTCTTTGGCGGCCTGCATTCCGTGTCGCGCGACGGGCATATCCGCATCGTGCTGCTGTATGACCATTTCGGCCCCGCCATGCGCCGCTGGGTCGACGCGGCGATCTATGCGGTGTGCGGGCTGGCCACCGCGATGTTCAGCTATGCGCTGTGGCCGACCGTTGTGAAATCCTTTTACGATCCGACCGGCGCCTTTCGCATGATCACCAGCGGCAGCGCGTGGAATCCGCCATTCCCGACGCTGCTGCGCGCCTTTCTGTTCATCACGCTGGTCGCCATGACGCTGCAATTCGCGCTGCTCGTGATCAACCGCATTCGGGGGAAGTAACGTGTTCGATCTTTCTGCGCTTGGCGTCGAATATGGCACGCTGGCGATGTTCGTCATGCTGCTGGCGCTACTTATCACCGGCATGCCGCTGGCCTTTGTGACCCTGCTGGTTGCGCTTGTCTTTACGCTTGGATGGTTCGGGCCGATGGCGGTGCCGCTGGTGACCAGCCGCATCTTCAGCTTTGTGTCGTCCTTTGTCTTTGTCTCGGTGCCGATGTTCGTGCTGATGGCGGCGATCCTGGACCGTTCCGGCATCGCGCGCGACCTGTTTGACGCGATGAAGCTGGTCGGTGGTCGCATCCGGGGCGGCGTGGCGGTGCAAACCATCTTTGTCGCGGTGATCCTCGCGGCGATGTCGGGGATCATCGGCGGTGAAATCGTGCTGCTCGGCCTGCTGGCCCTGCCCCAGATGCTGCGGCTTGGCTATGACCGCAGCCTTGCAATCGGCGTGGTCTGCGCCGGCGGATCGCTGGGCACCATGGTGCCGCCGTCAATCGTGCTGATCATCTACGGGCTGACCGCCAATGTGTCGGTTGGCGACCTGTTCACCGCCGCGGTGATCCCGGGGCTGATGCTGGCATCGTTCTACGTGATCTACGTGCTGATCCGCGCCTATACCGGCAATGTCGCGCCGCCGGTCGAACCCGACGACACGCCGCTGGGCGAAAAGCTGGCCAAGCTCAAGGGGCTTATCCTGCCGATCATCGTGGTGATCTGTGTGCTTGGCTCGATCTATGGCGGCATCGCCTCGGTCACCGAAGCCTCGGCGGTGGGGGCCTTTGGCGTGATGCTGTCGACCATCGTGCGCGGCGAATTCTCGTGGGGGATGATGCGCGGCGCGGCGATGCAGACGCTGCGTACCACCGGCATGATCGTCTGGATCGGCATCGGTGCCAGCGCGCTGGTCGGGGTCTTTAACCTGATGGGCGGCATCGCCTTTGTGTCGGGCCTGATCACCGGCATCTCGGACACCCCGCTGGTGGTGATCCTGTTCATGATGCTGATCCTGTTCGTGCTGGGGATGTTCCTGGACTGGGTCGGCATCGCCTTGCTGACCATGCCGATCTTTGTGCCAATCGTGGTCGAACTGGGCTATAGCCCGGTCTGGTTCGGGGTGGTGTTTGCGATGAACATGCAGGTCAGCTTTCTGTCGCCGCCCTTTGGCCCCGCCGCCTTTTACCTCAAGAGCGTCGCGCCCCCGGACATCACGCTAGGCGACATCTTTCGCTCGATGGCCCCGTTCATCGCGCTCCAGGTGCTTGCGGTTGGCCTGTTGATCGCCTTTCCGGGCCTGACCGGGCATTGACGCCCGGCCTGCGCCATCGGGGTCATCCGCCCCGCTGAGCAACGGGTTTCAGGCCGCGTCGGGGGACCCGGCACGGGCGTGTTCAGGCAATGCGCGCCCGGCCATGCCCTCGAACCAGCGGGCAAATTCCCGCTGCTCGCCCCCGGTCAGGTGCAGCTGGTGCTTGGTCCGACGCCAGAGCACATCCTCGGCCGTCTGCGCCCATTCCTCGCGGTGCAGGTAACGCGCCTCGGCCTCGTAAAGCAGGCCGCCGAAATGCCGCCCCAGCCCGTCAACCGAGCCGGCCGCGCCAATCAGGCGGTGCATCCGCGTGCCATAAAGCCGCGCATAATGCAGCAACAGCGGCCGCGGCAGCCAGGGGAAATCGCCCTTGGCCCGGTTGACGAACAGGTCGAAATCCGCGCCATCCATATCGCCACCGGGCAGCGGCGCATCGGCGGTCCAGTCGCCCCCGATCCGCAGCGCGGTCTTGTCCAGCCGATGCAACGCCTTTTCGGCCAGTTCGCGATAGGTGGTGATCTTGCCGCCGAATATATTGAGCAACGGCACGTTGTCGGAGTCGTCCAGGTCGAGCACATAGTCGCGCGTCACCGCCGAGGGGTTGCCCTTGCCGTCATCAAAAAGGGCGCGCACCCCGGAATAGACCGCCAGAACATCGTCGCGCGACAATTGTTCCTTGAAATACCGGTTCACCACGTCCAGCAGATAGGTGATCTCGGCCTCCTCCGCCGCCACCGCATCCGCCGGGCCGTCATGGGCGATATCCGTGGTGCCGATCAGCGCCTTGTCGCCCTCGTATGGGTTGACAAAGATCACCCGCTTGTCGTGGTTCTGCACCAGATAGGCCTGTTCGCCACGCCAGAACTTGGGCACGATGATATGGCTGCCCTTGACCAGCCGCACGTTGCGGCGGCTAGAGGAGGCGGCGACATTGGTGATGACATCGCGCACCCAGGGCCCGGCGGCATTGACAAGCACCCGCGCCTCAAAATTGCGGATCTCGCCGGTCACGCTGTTGCGGGTTGTCACATGCCATTTGCCCTGTTCGCGCCGCGCCGAAACACAGGGTGCGCGGGTCAGGATGGTGGCGCCGCGCTCGGCCGCGTCCATCGCGTTCAGAACCACCAGCCGCGCATCATCGACCCAGCAATCGGAATATTCGAACCCCTTGCGGTACATGTCCTGAATGGCCTGCCCTTCGGGCGCGCGCCCCAGGTCCAGCACGCGGGTGCCGGGCAACCGGGCACGCCCGCCGAGGTAGTCATAGAGAAACAGCCCCAGCCGCACCAGCCATGCCGGGCGGTCGTTTCGCGAATGCGGCAGCACAAAGCGCATCGGCCAGATGATATGCGGCGCGTTGCGCAACAGCACCTCGCGTTCGATCAGCGCCTTGCGTACCAGCGAGAACTCGAAATATTCCAGATAGCGCAGCCCGCCATGCACCAGCTTGCCCGAGCGCGACGACGTGCCTTCGGCCAGATCGTCCTTTTCGCACAGCGCGACGCTCAGCCCCCGCCCGGCGGCATCCCGCGCAATGCCCACGCCATTGATGCCGCCGCCGATCACGAACAGATCGACCTCTTGCGTTTCCGTCATGTTGTCGCGCCCTCTTGCAATCTGTCCCTGGCCTCAGTCCTGATCTTGCAGCCCGTAGCCGCCAAAGGCCTCGTGCGTTTCGGCGATGTCGCGTTCACTCAACAGCACCGGCCCCCCGATGCACAGCGACAGGTAATATTGCTGGGCAATCGCCTCGAGTTCGACCGCGCGCCACAACGCCTTGCGCAGATCCTCGCCCAGGGCCAGCGCCCCGTGATTGGCCATCAGACAGGCGGTGCGATCACGCATCGCGTCCTTGACCAGCTCGGACAGTTCTTCGGAACCGAACCGCGCATAGCCGGCACAACGCACGTCATCGCCGCCAAAAGCCGCGACCATGTAGTGACAGCGCGGGATGGATTTGCGCGCGATCGCCAGCGCGGTGCAATAGGTCGGGTGGCCATGTACCACCGCGTTGATCTCGGGGCGGGACTGCAACATGTCGAGGTGAAAACGCCACTCGGTCGAGGGTTTCAACGGACCCGACCATGTGCCGTCATTCCGATCCAGTGGCATTTCCGCGATCAACTCGGGCGTCAGATCTTCGTAGGGCGTCGCCGAGGGCGAAATCAGCATTCGGTCGCCACAGCGCACCGAGACATTGCCGGAGGTGCCCTGGGTCAGGCCCAGCCCGGCGAGGCTCTGGCAGGCGTCGATCAGCGATTGGCGGAGGGAGGTTTCGGTATCTTTCATCTCTGTCTTTCTCAGCAAGGGTTCAGGGGAGGTTCACCGGCAAGCCAGCGCCGCACTTCGTCGGCGGCCTTGCTTGCGGCGACCCGGACGGTACGCAGCGATGCCCCGGCGATATGCGGGGTCAGGGTGACGTTCGGCATGGTCAACAGGGGCGAGTCCAGCGGCACCGGCTCGACCGGAAAGGTCTCAAGCATCGCGCCACGCAGGTGCCCGTCCTGCAGCGCGGCGATCAGGGCATCGTAATCCACCAGCGGGCCGCGCGCGGTGTTGATCAGCGTGCTGCCCCGTTTCATCGCCGCAAAGGTCGTGGCGTTCATCATGCCGGTGGTTTCCGCCGTCACGCGCGGGTGCAGCGACACGATGTCGGACTCGGCCAGAAGGCTGTCAAACGACACCATCTCGACCCCCGCCCGCATGTCTTCGGCGGTCAGTTGAACATAGGGGTCATAAACCATGATCCGGCATCCAAACGCCCGCAACAGCGTCACCACACGCTTGCCGATCTCGCCATAGCCGATGATGCCCACGGTCATGTCGCACAGCTCGTCCCCGGTGACATCGGCGCGATAGAGATCGGTGCGATAGTCCCCCGCCCGCAGGGATTCATGGCCCCGTGCGAGGTTGCGCAGTTCGGCGATGATGCCGCCTATGGTAAATTCGGCCACGGCGCTGGCATTGCGCCCGGGCGTGTTCACCACGGTGATGCCGCGGGCCCGCGCCGCCGCCATGTCGATATTGACCGGCCCGCCCCGGCTGACCGCCACGAGCCTGAGATCGGGCAGGGCCTCCATCATCGCCCCCGAGAGCGGCGCGTGGTGCAGGACCGCGATCCGGGCCGCGCCGATATGTGCCACCACCTCGTCGGGATCGCCCTGGAATTCCTGTATTCCTTCGATCCGCGAGCCGGCATACCCCTGTTCCAGCGGCGCGTCGGGCCAGTCGTAATCCATCCGGCGCACCGAGACACTGTCACCGCAAGCCGCGAGAATGTGCTCTTCAAAGGTCTCGGACAACATGAACCTGTCGCCGATGATCGCAATTTCCGTCGTCATGACAATTCATCCCTGATTTGCGCCTGGCTCTGCCACAGCGGCTGCATGGTGTGTCGCCCGGCCAGAAACACCGGGAACAAGCGGTTGTAGATCGGGGTCAGTTCGGCATCCGGCAGCACCGCCTCGCGCAGGAGCGGCGTGACCCAGGTGTCGTTCGCGGCGTCAAGCGACGGAAACACACCGGCCTGAACCGCCGCGATCATCGCCGCACCGGCGGCGCCGGTTTCCTCCTGTGCCACCGCGCGAACCGGCCGGTTCAGGGTCGAGGCCAGGATCAGGGCGAGTTGCCGCGAGCGCGCCGCGCCGCCCGCAATGCGGATCTCGCCGGGGATCTCGCCCATCGCCGCATAGCAATCGCGCGCCGCCATCGCCAGGCCTTCATAGACCCCGCGCACCATCTCGCCCCAGCCGACGGTGCGATCGAGCCCGCAAAAGCTCGCCCGGGCACAGGGGTCGGAGAACGGGCCGCGCTCGCCCGTGGTGGCAATATAGGGGTGATAGATCGCCCGTCCCGGACCGGCATCGGCCACAAGCCCGTCAAACCCCGCCACAATCTCCGGCAGGCTGCGCGCCTGCCCGGCATTGGCCAGAACATCACGGGCCAGCCCGGCAATCCAGTCGATATTGATCGCGGCGGCCATGTTGGTCTGCACCTGCCCAAAGGCCCCGTCCGCCAGCGCCACGGTATAGCCGGTGCGGTCCGGGTTGAGCACGATGTCATCGGCGCTCGCCGCGTGGCGGGTATGCACGCCGGTCGAGCCAAAGATCGACAATCCGGGCTGTCTTTCGCGGTCGCACAGGCCCGAGGCAATCCCCGAGGTGACGATATCCATGTATCCAAGACAAATCGGCAGCCCCGCGCGCAGGCCGGTTTCGGCGGCGGCACATGCGGTGAGCCCGTGGGCCGTCCGGCCGCCGTCGATGATCGGCGGCAGCAGGTGGCGCAACCCGTCAAGGCCAAGGGCCGCGATCACCTCGTCACTGTAGCCGCGCGTTCGGGTATCGCCGAAATTCAGCACCGCCTCGCTCACATCTGCGACGGTCTCGCCGGTCAGGCAGTGATACAGCCATTCCTTGCAATGCAGCGCATGGGCCGCCGCGTTCAGCCGCTCGGGCGCGTGGCGCTGCAACCACGGCATCTGGGCCCGCATCTGGCACAGGTTCACGCCGGTTGCCGTCGCCCGATAGATGCCGTCATACCGGTCCGATCCGGTGATCGCCTGCGCCTGTTGCACCGCGCGCGAGTCGAGCCAGAGCATTGCCTCGCCCACCGGCATGCCATCGCCATCGATCAGCCACGTGCCGTCCCCCTGCGCCGTCACCCCCATCGCCAGCGCCCGCCGCGCGAGGTCGGGGACGGTCTCGGACAGCTGGTACAGCATCTGCGCCGCAAGCTGCCAGGTCTGCGCCATGTCCTGCACCGCCCTGCCGTCAGACGCACTGTGATAGCGATTGCGCACCCCCGCCACGCCCAGTTGGCGGCCGTTCAGATCAAAGGCAACCGCCTTGATCACCGAGGTGCCCGCATCCAGCCCAATCAGGATATCCCGGCTCATCCCGCCTCTCCCCGCGCGGCGCGTTGCAGGGCGGTAAAGCGGCGATAACGGTTGAGATGCAGCGCGCGGATCTCGCCGCTGGCCGGGCGATAGAACCTGTCGAGGCTGGACATGTCGGCCATCGCGGTTTGCAGCGTGTCAAAATGCCCGCCCGCCACCGCGCCGAGCATCGCACTGCCCAGCAGCACCGGTTCCGCCGCGCCGGGCCGGGCCATGGTGATCCCGGCCGCGTCCGCCAGCACCTGTTTCACGAGGTCACTCGCCCCCGCGCCACCGCTGACCACCACCGTGTCCGGCGCGATTCCACAGGCGGCCTGGGCGTCGAGGATCTGGCGCAGCCCATAGCCGATCCCGGTCAGCCCGGCGATGTAGAGCGCGATATGCGACGCCAGGTCCGCGCGCAGGTCCAGCCCGGCGATGATCGCGCGTGCGGCAGGATCCGCCAGCGGCGCGCGATTGCCCAGGAAATCCGGCACCACGATCATTTCACCGGCCAGACGCCCGGCATCCTCGGGGCGGTCGATCATTTCGCTGGCCCGGGCCAGCAGGTACGCGATGACCGACACCCCCTTCCCGCGCGCCGCTTGTTGCGTTTCGGGATAATGCGGGTGCATCCGCACCAGGTGCGCGATCGCCTCGCCCGCCGCCGATTGCCCGCCCTCGTTCAGCCAGAGATCCGGCAGCATCGCCCCGTGATACGGCCCCCAGACACCGGGCACGGTGGTTTCACGCGCCGAGGACGTCATGGTGCAGGCCGAGGTGCCAAAGACATAGGCCATCCGGGTCTGCGCCGGCGCGCCACGGGCCCCCACCGTGCCGACCCCGCCCGCATGGGCGTCGATCAGACCGGCGGCTACCGGGATCCCGGCGGGCAGGCCGAGGGCGCTGGCCGCGTCCTGCGTCAACCCGCGCCCGAGCGCGGTGCCCGGCGTCACCACATCGCGCCCGATCCGGGCAAAACCATCATCGCACAGATCCGACAATCCGATCGCGTGGAAATAGCTGGCGTCATACCCGCCCGCATGGGCCAGGTAGGTCCATTTGCAGGTCACGGTACAGCTCGACCGCGACAAATCCCCCGTGGCCCGCCATGTCAGGAAATCGGTCAGGTCAAGAAAATGCCCGGCGGCGGCATATTGCGCAGGCAGGTTTTCCTTGAGCCAGAGCAGCTTGGGCGTTTCCATCTCGGGCGAAATCCGGCCTCCGACATAGTCGAGCACACGATGACCGGTGGCGTTGATCCGTGCGGCCTGTGCCCCGGCGCGCTGGTCCATCCAGACGATGATGTTGCGGGCCGGCTCGCCCGATGCGCTGACGCTCAGCGGGGTACCGTCGGCGGCCAGCGCCACCAGCGAACAGGTGGCATCAAAGCCGATCCCCGCCACCCGTTCGGCGGGAATCTCGGCCTGAATCAGTGCCGCGCGCACCGCAGCGCAAACCGCGGACCAGATGTCATCCGAGGATTGCTCGGCCCTGACACCATCACGCCAGATACGGATGTCGCGCTTGCCGGTGCCCAGCATCCGGCCATCCGGCGAAAACACCCCGGCCCGCGCGCTGCCGGTGCCGACATCGACCCCGAGAAACACCGGCTGTGTATGCTGCATTCCGGTCATGACGGCTCAGAGCTCGACACTGTTGGGCAGGATCACGATGTCGCGGATCGTGACATTGCGGGGCCGGGTCAGCATGAATTGCACGCAATCGGCCACTTCGCCGGGCTGCATCAGGCTGCCATTGGCAAGGGCCTCGTCCATCTTGGCCTGGGGCCAGTCATCCAGCAGCGCCGTCACCACCGGGCCGGGCAGAACCGCGCCGACGCGGATGCCATGCGGGGCCATCTGGCGGCGGACCGTATGGGTAAAGGCCTGAACCGCGTGTTTGGACGCGGTATAGATCGGCTCCCACATCACCGGCACGACACCGGCGATGGAGCTGGTCATGATGATGTCGCCGGTCTGGCGTTCTTTCATATGTGGCAACACGGCGCGCACGGATCGAAACGCCGCGTTGATATTGAGGTTCAGCATCCGGTCCCATGCGTCCGGGTCGCCTTCGGAGACATCGCCGCCGACATAGCCCCCGGCATTGGCGTGGAACACGTCGAGATGCCCGAACCGGTCAAGGATCTGCGGCAACATCCGATCGACGCTGGCCGGGTCCAGCAGGTCGGTGACAATCGGCTCCGCTCCCTCGCCCAGCTCGTCGCAGAGCGCCACCAGACGGTCCTCTGCCCGATCCACCAGCGCCACACGCGCCCCCGCCGCCAGCCCCATCCGGGCGCATTCCAGCCCGATCCCCGAAGCGGCACCGGTGATGGCGATGGTTTTTCCTGTCAAGTCCTGAGCCATGAAGCCCCTCGTCAGTTGTCAGGCATCAAAGGCGATGCGAAAGCCCTGATGCGATGTTGTCGATCCGGGCGGCACGCCAATTCGCGCCGCGATTCTGTAGCGATGGCAATAGCTTGGGTGACACAGGAACGATCCGCCCTTGAGCAGCGCGCGCGTGGGATCATCCCCCATGCCGTTGTTGAACCCGTCGCGGGTCCATTCCCAGACATTGCCGCACATGTTGTGCAACCCGGCCCCGTTGGGCCGCAGCGCCCCCGCCGGACATGTGCCCGCATCGGCGCGGGGCGTGGGAAAGTCGCCGCGAAAGATATTGCAGAACGCCCCGCCGCCTTCGGGCGGCTCGTCGTCCCCCCAGGGGAAGGTCACCCCGTCCAGCCCGCCCCGCGCCGCATGTTCCCATTCCGCCTCGCTGGGCAAACGTCCCCCGGCCCAGGTGGCAAAGGCCATGGCGTCGGCCTGCGAGACATGCACGACGGGGTGGTCCGGCCTGGCCGGGGTATCGCCGCCATGGGGGTGCCGCCAATTGGCCCCCTGCACCAGCCGCCACCATTCCGTGCCCCACGGCGCGCCCAGCACCGTCGCACCCGGCGCAAGCTGGCTGTGAAACACAAAGGATTGCCCGGCGCTTTCGGCTTCGGTCACATATCCGGTTGCATCGGCAAAGGCGGCGAACTGCGCCACGGTTGTTGCCGTGCAGGCCATGGCGAACGGGGCCAGGGCGACCGGTCCGCGCAACCCCTCACCATCCCCGGCGATCCGGGGGGTGGCAGTGCCGAGCATGATCCTGCCCCCCGGCAAGGCCGCACCGTCGATTGTGATCTGCCCCGCCGCAGCGCGCCGCCCATGGCGGCGCATGTGCAGCGCGGCCGAAACCGGCGCGGGCGCCATACAACACCCGCGCGGCGCAGGGGTTGGCTCAGTCCTGGGATTCATAGTCATTGGGTCCGGCGATATCGTTGCCCAGCGTCACACGAACCCGGTCGATTTCACCGGTAAAGGCAAAGCCCTGCCGCCCCTCATACACCGGGCTGACCGGCGAACCGGCATCGCGGCCAAGGCTGAACCCTTCCCAATCCATGAAATACCGATAGGTTTCGGGCAGCGCGATCTCGCCCGCCTGCTGGCCATTCAGGAACAAGGTTCCCTTGCCCTGGCGAATGCCGGTCTTGTCGAACTTGTACAGGATGTCGATCCACGCGCCGCCGGGCGGCACGTCGCCTTCGACCCGGTGCATGCTCTGGTAATAGTTGTATTCGTGGATGATGCGCCCGTCCTTCACATAGAGCGTATACCCTCCGCACAGCCCGCCACAGGCCGCGATCACCCCTTCACCACCCTCGGGCACCCGAACCCGGGCGGCCAACTCATAAGACCGGTCCATGGTAAAGGGCGATGCGCCGCCGGGAATGTTGGTCATGCCGGGGTAGAACACGAATTCCTGCTGGATCCGCGGCGATTCCTCGCGTGGGCGCGACATGGCGCGGCGTTCGGCAAACCCCCGGTCATCCAGCGGCAGCACATCGTATCGTCCGGCCTCGGCCCACCAGAGTTCCACCAGCTTGTTCAGGCGCTCGGGCTCCTGCTGTGCCAGGTCGGTGCTTTCAGAGAAATCCTCGGCCACGTGGTAGAGTTCCCACTGGTCCTCGTCATAATCGGAATAGCGCTTGTGATAGGCCACCGCCTTCCAGCCATCATGCCAGATCGCCCGGTGCCCGAACATCTCGAATATCTGGGCGTGTTTGCGGGTCGGCGCGGCGGCATCGTCAAAGGAATACTTCATGCTGGTGCCATGAATATTCATCTGCGGGATGCCCTTGATCCGGGCCGGGGCCTCGGTGTCGATCACCTCGAGAATGGTGGGCACGATGTCCATCACGTGATGGAATTGGTTGCGGATGCCGGTTTCTTTCAACCCCCTGGGCCAATGCACGATCAGCGGATCCTGCACCCCGCCCGCATGGGTGTTCTGCTTGTAGCGGCGCAGCGGCGTGTTCTCGACCTGCGCCCAGCCGATCGGATAGTTGTTCTTGGCATACATCGTGCCGATCTGGTCGATGCGTTCGAGGTTATAATCAAAGCTCTCGGCGTCCATGTTTTCATAGAACGTGGTGCTGGTCGATCCGTGGATCTGGCCTTCCTGGCTGGCCCCGTTGTCGGACATCAGAAAGATGATCGTGTTGTCCAGCTTGCCCAGCTTATCCAGGTGGTCGAACACCCGGCCCAACTCTGTGTCGGAATGGTCAAGAAAGGCGGCATAGGCCTCTTCGAACTTGCAATATACGCGCTTCTGGTCGTCCGACAGGCTGTCCCACGGTTCGACACCCTCGTTGCGCGGCACCAGTTTCGTGCCCTCGGGCGCAATGCCCATCTCGATCTGGCGGGCCAGACGACGTTCGCGCGCCACGTCCCAGCCTTCGTCGAACCGGCCCTTGTACTTGTCCAGATAATCCTGCGGCGCCTGATGCGGCGAATGCATGGCCCCCAGGGCGTAATACATGAAGAACGGCTTGTTCGGGGCCAGCGATGCGTGGTCGGTCAGGAACTTGCAGGCATTGTCGGCCAGATCCTCGTTCAGGGTATACCCCTCTTCGGGGGTGCGGGGCGGCTCGATATGCTGGTTGTCGCGCACCAGCGAGGGGCGAAACTGGTCGGTCAGCGCCTCAAGGAAACCGTAGAACTTGTTGAACCCCCGCCCCAGCGGCCAGTGGTCAAAGGGGCCAACCGCCGACATCTGGTCAGCCGGGGCAAGATGCCATTTGCCCACCGCATAGGAATTGTACCCCTCGGGGGCCAGCATGTCGGCCAGCGTCCCGGCATTGTGCCGGATCGCGCCGCGTTTGCTGGGAAAACCGCTGTCGGCATTGGCGATGATCGACATGCCGACAGCGTGGTGATCCCGCCCGGTTAACAGGGAGGCCCGGGTCGGGGAACACAGGGCGGTGGTGTGAAAATTGTTGTACCGCAGCCCGCCCTGGGCCAGACGGTCGATATTCGGCGTTTCCGCATCGCCGCCATAGCAGCCAAGGCTTCCGAACCCCAGATCATCAAAGAGGATCACGAGAATATTCGGGCTGTCCGCCTTCGGGCCCTTGACCTCGGGCCACCAGGGGGTCGAGTCCTTGTAGGTGCGGCCGATCTGGCCCTTGAAAACCTCGGTCACCGTATCGCTCGTGATGCTCATTCTTGATGTCCTTCTCTGGGAGTTACGGTCTTATTTTCGCAAGGCTTTCGCGGCCAACAGCACGTCGAGCGCCACCGGCTGCATCGATCCGAGATCGGGCACTTCGTCATAGGCGCCCGCCGCCACCAGCACCTCGGCCCCGGCGATCAGCGTGTTGATCGTGGCCCCGGATTCCATGTCGGCTATGGCCTCGTCCAGCGTCTGGAAATCGCGCAGGCCAAAGGCATAGGCGGCGGTTTCCTTGTCGCCCTCGATGCCGGTATCCGCGTAATATTGCAGCGCCAGGTCGACCGCCTTGTCCGGGTTTTCACGGATGTATTCATTGGCGCGATAGGCGGCCTCGACGAACTTGGCCGCCGCCTCGGGATCGTCCTGCCAGAACCGGCTGGTGATGATCCACGGCGCGATCACCGAGGTGCCCGCGATCTCGCCGTCACAGATCACCTCATAGGTATCCTTGTCCATCACGATGTCGAAATCCGCGCTTGCGGCGGTGGTGCCCGCGCCGACCTCGCCATTGCGCAGCGATTGCCGCGTCACCGGGGGATCAAGCGGCACGATCTCGAGATCGCCATGGGCCACGCCGAAATGATCGGCACAGGCAAAGAGAACCTGGCTCCAGGTCGAATTGGGCACCGTCCCGATCCGCACCTTGGCCAGCGCCTCGCCGGGCGTCATGC
Organism: Microbulbifer sp. S227A; assembly: GCF_049800935.1. Taxonomy (NCBI): domain Bacteria; kingdom Pseudomonadati; phylum Pseudomonadota; class Gammaproteobacteria; order Cellvibrionales; family Microbulbiferaceae; genus Microbulbifer; species Microbulbifer sp. S227A. Next base: position 296,483 of record NZ_JBNAFZ010000005.1, read on the forward strand.
CCTGCATCGCATCCTTGCGCATGATCAGCTTGATGTTGCGATCTTCCTTTTGCATCGTGCCAAAGGAAATCAGCTTGAACTTGTCCCAGCCGGAAATCGCCGGCGGGCCGCCGGTCCAGCCGGCCTGCCAATCGCCGGAAACACCCGACGCCAGCGCCGCGCCGCCATTGGGGAAATAGGTGGTTTCCACCACCAGCCCGTTATCGCCGAAATAGCCCAGGTGATCGGCCAGCCACATCGGGTATCCCGCCTCGTTGGGCTGGCTGTTCAGGTGCAGCTTGGTCTCGGCAATTGCTCCGCCCGCGGCGAGCGCCGCGATGGCGACTCCGGCGGCAAGCTGCCTGATACGATTGAAAGTCATGGGTTTCTCCTCCGGTTGTTGGGTCGTTTTGATGGTTGCGCCCGCTTCACGCCGCCATGATCTCTTCGCGCACCAGCGCCCAGATCTCGCGGCGGGCCTCGATGAACTCGGGATGTTCGGCGGCCTGTTCGATGTCGCCGCGTTTCCAGACCACGTCGCGCGGCAGCTGGATTTCCTTCTTGATGCGTCCGGGGCGGCGCGACATCACCACCACCCGGTCGCTCAGGTACACGGCTTCTTCGACCGAATGGGTGATGAAAAGAACGGTGTAGTGCATCTCGTGGCTGAGCCGCTGCACCTCTTCCTGAAGGATCGTGCGGGTCTGGGCATCGAGCGCGCCAAAGGGTTCGTCCATCAACAGGATCTCTGGCTGCATCGCCAATGCCCGCGCGATGGCAACGCGTTGCTGCATCCCGCCGGACAATTGGCTGGGAAAGCTGTCGCGGAACTGGGTCAGGCCCATGATCTCGAGCTGCTCGCCCAGGCGGCGTTCCTGTTCCGCGCGCGGCACATTGGTCATTTGCAGGCCGAACTTGATGTTCTGGGCCACGGTTTCCGACGGGAAAAGGGCGAATTTCTGAAACACCACGCTGCGGCGCGGGCCCGGCTTGCCGGCCGGTTCGCCATCGATCAGAACCTCGCCCCGCGTCGCCTCTTCCAGCCCGGCCCCCACGGTCATCAGGGTGGATTTACCACAGCCCGACGGCCCGACGACACAGACGAATTCGCCCTTTTGCACCGATACCGAACAATCATCCACCGCCAGCACCCCCGACCCTTCGGGCCCGTACCATTTGGTGATGTTGCGCAGCTCCAGCTTGGGCGGAACGATGGTCTGGGACATGGCGATTTTCCTTGAATGGCTTGGGCCGGTTTGCGGTGAAATCCCGGCGGCGGTCATGATTGTTTCCAGGGCATCAGGCGGCGTTCGAGCCGTTGCACGCACAGGTCGATCACCACCCCCAGAACACCGATGGCGATGATCCCGACAAAGATCGTCGAGACCGAGTCGTTCTGCTGGCCCTGGGCGATCAGGAACCCGAGACCGGTCTTGCCAACCACGAGCTCGGCCCCCACCAGCGCCATCCAGCCATTGCTGATGGCGATGCGGATGCCGGTGAAAATGCTGGGCGTCGCCACCGGCACCACGACCCGGCTCAGGGTGCGGAACTGGTTGGCGCCAAAGACGCGCGCGGCCTGGATCAGGATGTTGTCCACATGTTGCACGCCCAGCTGCGCATTGATCACACAGGCCGGAAACGCGGCGATGAACACCACCATCGCCTGGGTCGCGGTCGAGGCCCCGAACCACAGGATCGCAATCGGCACCCAGGCAAAGGGCGGGATATAGCGCAGGGTTTCAAACACCGGGTTGACCACGGCTCGAAACCACGGGGCCCAGGCGAAAAAGATGCCGATCGGCACGCCAAAGACAATGGCCAGCAACACCCCATAGGACCAGCGTTCGAGCGAGGCCAGCACATGCCCCATCAGCGCCGCGCCGGCAAAGGGTTCGACGATCAGGCCGGCAAAGCGCGCGATCACCTCGAAGGGCGACGGCAGAACCTCGGGCCCGACCCAGCCCAGGACGCTGGTGGCCAGCACCCAGGCAAGGCCCAGGATCCCCAGCGACACGGCACCATAGGCCAGCGGGCGCGACAGGGTAGCGGCGTTTGTGTTGGCGGCCATGGTTCTTATCCCTTCTGCTGCGACAGCGACCACGGCGCGAGAATGCGCGTCGCCAGTTTCATCAGCGCCGACAACAGCACCCCCAGCAATCCGATCAGCAGCATCGCCACCACGAGCACATCGGTATCGAGCATCCGCGAGGCGTTGAGCGCCACATAGCCAAGCCCCGCCGTCGCGGCGAGCAGCTCGGCCGCCACCAGCGTCGTCCAGGCATTGCCAAGCGCGATCCGCGCCCCCGCGATCAACGTGGGCAGCGCCGTGCGGCACACGATGCGGGTCAGGATCCGGCGATCATTCGCCCCCAGCGTCCGCCCCGCGTCGATCAGCAACGGATCGACCGAACCGACTGCCTGCATCGAATTCATCAGCCAGGGCACCAGCGCCGCGATGAACACCACGAAAATCCGCGCCGGCTCGCCGATGCCCATCCACACCAGCGTCAGCGGGATCCACGCAAGTGGCGGCACCGGGCGGATCAGCTGAAAGATCGGAAAGACCAGCCATTTGACACGCGGCCACCACGCCATCGCCACCCCCAGGGGGACGCCGACAATCCCGCCAAGCGCCCAACCGGCAAGCACGATCGACAGCGAACTGAACACGTGGCCCAGCAGGGTCGAGCCGATATAGGGCTTGATCCACATCCGTCCGAACCGTTCGGCCACATCGCCGGGAGACGGCAGGAACAGGGACGACACCGGGCCACCGCTGCGCGTGATCCAGGCCCAGACCGCAATCCATGCGACACAGGCGATCGCGCTGACCAGGAACAGATTTCCATTGGCTAATCGTCGCATCGGCCCCTCCCCTTACCGATTTCCCGTTGCTCCGACTCGTCGGGCAATTGGCAATCTCTAGGTTAATCGTTTAACTGTCAATGCGGATTCCCCAGCACGCCGGCGAAATGACACCTTACCGGCATTCATTTCTATGTTTTTAAACGATTTAATTCGCCATGATTTTTCCTTGATCCTGCGCCCGCCGTGGCTTGAACCAGCGGAGCATCGCATCATCATTTGCATGAATGCGGCAAATGGTGTAACTGTTTAACAAGTCAGCCAGAGGGACAGAATGGGATCGGGAAAGGCGAAAAAGAAACCATCAATCAAGGATGTCGCCCGCGAAGCCGGCGTCTCGACGGCGACGGTATCACATGTCTTTTCCGGCAAGAAACATGTCAACGAAACCTCGGCCCAAAAGGTGCGAGAGGCCGCCGACAGGCTGGGCTATACAATCGACCGGGTTGCCGCCCAGCTGCGCGCGCGCCGCACCCGCATCATCGCGGTGCTGGTGCCCAACCTCGAAGACCTGTTCCTGAACCGGTTCATTTCGCTGATCGAATCCCGTGCCGAGAACGCCGGATACCAGGTGATCGTGTCGTGCTCGCGAGATGATCTGAAGACGGAACAGGACCGGCTGCGGGCGCTGATGGGCTGGCGGCCCAGCGGGCTGATCCTCGTGCCCTGTGTCGATACGGTGCCCGCGATGCTGCCCCGCGAACATCCCGACGTGCCGGTGGTGGCGGTCGACCGGGTCAACCCGGCCCTGTCGAAACACGACACCATCACCATCGACGATTTTGCCTCTGGTCGCGATGTGGCCCGGCACCTGATCGACCTTGGCGCCAGCTCGATCCTCGTGCTTGCGACCAGCGACGCGATCTTTACCCAGCAGGAGCGTATCCGCGGTTTGCAGGATTGCGCGCACGAGGCGGCGGGCGTGACGGTTGACACGCTGGTGGCGGGCCCGGACGCGGCGCTGGCGGCGGACCGGCTGGCGGGCTGGCTCGACCAGAACCCCGGAACCCAGGCGGTGATCGGGCTGACCAACGTGATGACGCTCGCCGCGCTGTCCGCCTTTGCCGCGCGCGGGATCGAACCGGCCAGGGATATCATGCTCGCGGGGTTTCACGACTCGCTCTGGATGACCGCCCGCCGGGTGCCGATCACCACCGTGGCACAGCCGGTGGACGCCATCGCCAATGCCGCGTGGGAGCGCATCAGCAGCCGGATCGCCAAGGAGGACGACCAGGTACGCAACATTATCTTCAAGAGCACCCTGATCGCACGCAAATCCACGCGCGGCCCATAGCCGCCCGCGTCAGGCCCCGCCTTCCAGCGTGTCCAGCAACGCGCGGAACTTGCTTCGGGCGCTGCCGGGGTGGCGCACCTTGCGGGCCGCCTTGAGATTGTGCAGGTCCTGGCCCACCACGATCAATCCGACCATGCCCCATTCGTAATGCGGCACACAGATATGACCGTAGATGCCCGGCACCGTCAGCTCAACGGTCAGCTCCTGATCCAGCCCGCCATTCCAGGGCGTTGCGCCCTCGGGGATCATGCCGCGCTTGGACGCCGAATTGTGCCCCGCGTCGGTCGCCAGAAAGGTAACCGAATCGCCCGGGGCGACATGCAGGATTTCCGGTGCAAAGACATTTGGCGTATCCGCGTCACCGCAGGCGGCATTCAGCATCAGAACCGAATGGCCATTGCCCACAGACCCCGGCACGGGACAGGCCAGCGCCGCCCCCGACCCGGCAAGCGCAGACAGGGAAATGACAAAGTTACGACGGGTAAGCATGAACCAGCAGATCCTCTCTCGGGCCGGTGGTGATCTCGACATCGACGCCATAGGTCGATGAAATCGCCGGGGAGCGCAGCACCTCGTTCGGATGCCCCTGCGCCAGAACCTCTCCGCCCCCGATCAGGATCAGGTGGTCGGCAAAGCGCGCGGCCAGGTTCAGATCATGCAGCGCCACCATCCCGATGGCCCCGCGTTCGGCCACGACGGTCTTGATCTGGTGCAGCACTTCGAGCTGGTGCCGCAGGTCCAGCGCCGAGGTCGGTTCGTCAAACAGGTAGACATCCGACTGGCGCACCAGCGCCTGCGCCACCGACACCATCTGCGACTGTCCGCCGGACAATTCGCTGACATAGGCCTCGGCCAGATGGCCGATACCGTATTTGTGCAACGCCCGGCCCACCGCCTGCATGTCATCCTCGGACACCCGCCAGCCGCGCAATTGCTTGTGCGCCATCATCACCACGTCAAACACGGTGAGGGCTGCGTTGGCGGCAAAGAACTGGGGCATGAAGCACACCCGCCTGAGCCGGGCACGCGATGACAGGGTGCCCAGATCGGTGCCATTCAGATGCACCGCGCCGCTGGCCGGCCTGAGCAGCCCCGCGATCAGCCGGAACAGCGTCGATTTACCCGCCGCGTTGGGCCCGATCAGCGCGGTCAGCTGGCCGGGCTTCAGCGGATCGAACCCCGCCCCGCCAAGCACCTGCCGCTTGCCATAGGAAAAACTCAGATCATGGGCGCTCAAACCGGTCATTGCCAGTGCCTCTTGCGTTGGCCAAGGATCAGCATGACAAAAAACGGAATGCCGATCAGCGACGTGATCATGCCGATCGGATAGACCAGCCCCGGCGTGATCGCCTTGGAGGCGATCGAGGTGCCCGACAGGATCAGCGCGCCGCACAGGGCCGAGAGCGGCAGAAACCCGCGCTGGTCCTCGCCGACGATCATCCGCGCGATATGCGGCCCGACCAGTCCGAAAAAGGCGATCGCCCCGACAAAGGACACCGCCACCGCCGCCAGGACCGACACCCCGCCCAGCACCGACACCCGCAACAGGCCGACATTGACACCCAGTGCCGCGGCCTTGTCCTCACCCATGCGCAGCGCGGTCAGCGCCCAGCTGCGCGACAGGAACCAGGGCAGGATCACCGCGAGCACCGCCAGACAGATCCCGACCTTGGGCCAGCTGGCGCGCGACAGCGAGCCCATCTGCCAGAAGATCAGCTGCGCCAGTTGAAACTCGGACGCGCCATATTGCAAAAACGCCAGGAGCGCGTTGAAGGTAAACAGCATGGCAATCCCCACGAGGATCATCGCCTCGGGCGACACGCCGCGCATCCGGGTAAAGGCAAACAGAAACAGCGAGGTCGCCATCGCAAAGACAAAGGCATTCACGCTGACGAACAGCCCGCCGACACCGGGGATCACCGACCAGCCCAGAACGATGGCCAGCGCCGCGCCGAAACTGGCCGCCGAAGACAGGCCCAGCGTAAACGGATCGGCCAGCGGATTGTTCAGGATGGTCTGCATCTCGGCCCCGGCGACACCCAGCATCGCGCCGATCATCACCGCCATCAGCGCCACGGGCAGGCGCACCTGCCAGATGATGACGCTTTCCTTGGCGCTGGCCACCGAGGGGTCAAGGATGACGTGCAGCGTGCGCAGAAAGCTCAGGGTTGCGGGGCCGGTGATGATGTCGACAACGACCATTGCCGCCAGCGACAGGATGGCCGCCGCGACCAGGGCCGCGCGGCGGAAATTGCGGCGCTTGTAGGCCGCGACAAGCGACCCGGCCGGGGATGCGAGGGTGTGATCGGTCATGAAATTTCTCTGTGGGGCGTCCTGCCCGCGACGATCTGTGTCCGCGCGCAGGACTCGGGATCAGTTGCTGACCTCGTTGGACATCCAGAAGGTGCCGGACGCCTCGAAGGGCAGGAATTTTTCGTGCAACTCGTCAAAGGTCGCCTGTGGATCGAGATCCTCGAAATCTTCGGGATAGAACCACTTGGCGAGCTGCTGAATCGCCACGAAGTGATAGGGCGAGTTATAGAACTGGTGGAAAATGACGTGGAAATTGCCGTTTTTCACCGCGTCCATATCGGCGAATCCGGGCCGCGCCGCCAGCGCGCTCAGCTTTTCGGTATTGATCGCGTCATCCGCCTCATAGCCCAGCAGAACCGAGGCCACCTCGGGCTTGAACTCGGCCCAGTTCGCGCCGGTCGCCACGATATGCACCGGATCGGCGGTGATCACCCCCTCCAGGCTTAGCGTCACGGAATAGGCATTGGCCAGGGTCGAGGCATAGTTCAACCCGCCCGCCAGCTCAACGAAGCGCCCGAAATTGTAGGGCCCAAAGGACCAGCAGCAGAAATCGGTTTGCCAGCCGGCGGCGTTTTCAACCACCACCATCGGGCGGTCCTCGGCGGGGATCGTGTCGATGATATTGGTCACCTTGCGCATCTGCGCGATGTAGAAATCGATGAACTCGGCGGCACGCTTTTCCTCGCCCAGGATACGGCCCAGCATCAGCAGCGATGGCACCACGTTCTCGGTGGCATTGCGGCGAAAATCGACAAAAGCGACCTGAACCCCCGCATCCGCCAGCTTGTCCATCAGGCCGGTTTCCTCGGCCTTGAACAGGCTGCCGGATTCCAGCAGCACCAGGTCGGCATCCGCCTCCAGCACCGCCTCGATGCTGAAATCTCCCGCATAGGGGTTGCCGAAATTGATCAGCCGCGCGGTGTCTTCGGGAAAGACGCTTTCGAATTTGCGGAACCCGTCAGGGTCATACAGGATCAGGTCGTTGTTCCAGCCGACGATCTTGTCGAACGGGTTGCCCTCGATCACCGGTGCGATGGCATACATCATGCGCCCCTCGCCCAGGATGATCTTGTCGGGCATTTCCGGCAGGCTGACTTCGCGGCCTGCGATGTCGGTAAAGGTCAGTGCTTGTGCTTGGACTTCAGTTGCTGACGCAAGGATTGCGCTGGCTGCCATGGCACCAAGAAAGCCGCCCATGGATGTCTGAAAGGACATTTGCGGTCTCCGTTAGGACAGGTGAATTTTCGCGCCCTCCTAAGGGCTCTGCGCGCCAAAGCCAAGTGATTTTGTCAGTTATTCTGCAAATCAGTGACCCACGGGCAGTTTCCGGCCCCCATATGCGGCACCCATGGTGGATCTTGGATAGAGGCGGGAATATAATCACCCCGTTTCAGACATACCCATTTGGCTAAGGGTTGATCCAAATGACACCCAGACAACTGACGCTTTTCCTGGCGGTGTGCCGCCACCGGTCGATGTCCAAGGCGGCGGAAGAGATGAACATTGCCCAACCCTCGCTGAGCAAGCAGATCGTTCAGCTGGAACATGCGCTCAAGACGCCGCTGTTTGTCCGCCACCATCGCGGTGTCGACCTGACCCGGCCGGGCGAACGCCTGCGCACCGAAGCCGCCGAGCTGGTCCGCCGGATCGACAACCTGTCCCAGGCGATCCGCAGCGAATCCGAACATGTCAGCGGTGACGTGACCCTTTGCGTGATAACCTCGCTGGCCTCGGCCTTTGCGGTCGAGCTCCTGCCCAAGATCGCTGCCGACATGCCCAAGGTAAAGCTGCGCATTCTCAACGGGTTTTCCGACCAGGCGGTGCGCGACGTGCTGCAACAGAATGTCGATCTTGCGATCATTCCGAACACCGCCGCCGACCTGCCGGTGGCCGCGAGCATGCCGCTGTTCAAGGAGAGCTTTGTCTTTATCAGCCGCTCCAGCCCGCAATTTCCCGATCGCCCGATCCGGCTGGCGGATGCGCTGGATCGCCCGCTGGTGCTGCCGCCGGTGGGCAGCGATCTGCGCCGCCGCGTCGACGAAGGCGCGCGCAGCATCGGCGTGCAGCTGACACCGCTGTTTGAAACCAACAGCATCGAGGCCATCGGCGAACTGGTCGAGCTTGGCATTGCCTGCAGCGTGGTGCCCCGGACCTATTGGCAGGGCAAGATCGCCGCCGGCGCGGTGGACGCACGCCCCATCGAGGCCCCCGAGATCAGCCGGGTTCACTCGCTCTGCTGGATGCCCGATATCGAGGCCGCCCCGGCGGTGGACGAGATTCGCAAGCGGATCGTGTCCAGCGTCCGCGGCATGCTCAACAGCGGCAAGTTGAGCGGCGACGCCATCGTCGACACGCGCCAGGCCCAGCGACTGGCGGATGACGGGTGATTTCAGCGGCTTGCGCGGCCCGCGAGGGCACGGGGCGGCCGTATCCAAGCCTTAAAGATACTTATTTATTATCAATATGCCTTGACCGATCGCATTTTCCGCCCTAATTAGCCACTTCAGGCATTTATGGAGGATTCGATGTCGATCAAAAAAGTGTCTATTGATCATTTCAAAATCCCCCTTCCGCGCGTTCTGACCGATGCAAAACACGGTGAGATGACAGATTTCGGCTTTGTCACGGTCCGGATTACCGATGACCAGGGCCGGACCGGACTGGGCTATACCTATACGGTCAACGCCGGCAGCGGCGCGGTGGCGGCACTTGCCCGTGAGCTTGAACCGCTGCTGTTGGGCGAGGACGCCGACTGCATCGAGGCATTGTGGCAAAAGATGTGGTGGCGCATGCACTTCGTGGGGCGCAGCGGGCTGGTCTCCTTTGCCCTCGCGGCGATCGATACGGCGCTCTGGGATCTCAAGGCGCACAAGACCGGGATGCCGCTCTGGAAGCTTCTCGGGGGGCATGATCCCGAGGTCTCGGCCTATGCAGGAGGTATTGATTTGTATCTTCCGCTTGAGGATTTGCTGGCACAGACCCGCGACAACCTCGCCTCGGGCCTGCGCGCCATCAAGATGAAGGTCGGGCGCGAGAATATCTCCGAGGATATTGCCCGGGTCGCCGCGATGCGCGATCTGCTGGGCGATGACATTCCCCTGATGGTGGATGCCAACATGGGCTGGAGCGTCGACAAGGCGATCCTCGCGGCCCGCCAGATGGCCGAATTGAACGTGACATGGCTCGAAGAGCCGACCGATCCCGACGATTTCCCCGGCTATGCGCGCATCCAGGCCGAAGGCGGGTTGCCCATCGCCGCCGGGGAAAACCTGCACAGCCTGTCCGAGTTCCGCCAGATGATCTCGGCCGGCGCGGCAACCTTTATCGAACCCGACGTGGCGACCTGTGGCGGCATTACCCCGTGGATGAAGATCGCGCGGCTTGCCGAAGCGCATAACCTGATGGTGACCTCGCACGGGGTGCATGATCTGCACCTGCACCTGCTGGCGGCAATTCCCAATGCCAGCTATCTCGAGATCCACGGTTTCGGGCTCGAACGCTTCATGACCGCCCCGCTTGCCTTTGTCGATGGCCGCGCCCGCGCCGGCGACCGGCCGGGCCACGGCATCACCCTTGATTTCAACACGCTGGAGGCCTTTCGCGCCGACAGTTGAATCCATGTCCGGAGGAGAATGACATGACTTCACTGAAACCCCTTGCGGCGGTTGCCGCGGTTCTGCTTGGCACCACATCGGCCCTGGCGGCGGAGTACGAGTTGAAACTCGCCCATGCCGCCATCGGTGCCAACAACCCGGTTCACCTGGCGTTGGAATCCTTTGCCGAGGACATCGCCAGCGCATCCGGAGGCCAGATCGAGGTGACGCTGTTTGGTGGCGGCCAGATGGGCAATGACCGCGAGTTGGTCGAACTGGCGCAGGAGGGCACCATCGATATCGCCGTGCCCACCGTGTCCAAACTCTCGGCCTGGGACCCGGCCTTTGCCGCGCCGGAAATCCCCTATGTCTTTCCCAGCCGCGATGTCGCGCTGGCAGTTCTGGGCGGCGCGTACGGCGCCTATCTTGAACCCAAGCTGAACGATCTCGGGCTGACCACGCTGGGCTGGTTCGAAAACGGCTTTCGCCAGATGACCAACAACCTGCGCCCGATTTCCAAGCCCGGCGACCTGGAGGGCATCAAGCTGCGCACCATGGCCGTCGAGGCCCATATCGAAGCCTTTGACCATCTTGGCGCAAACCCGACCCCGATGGCCTTTTCCGAACTCTACTCGGCATTGCAGCAGAATGTCGTCGACGGACAGGAAAACCCGCTGACCAACATCGTCAACAACAAGATGTACGAGGTGCAGGATTACGTTTCCCTGACCAACCATGTCTACAGCGCCTATATCGTGGTGATGAACCAGGGCAAGTTCGATGCCATGCCCCAGGAACTGCGCAGCCAGCTGCGCGAGGCGCTGGCCCGCGCGCTCCAGACCGAGCTTGACATCATCGACGCCGACGAGACCCGCAACCTCGAGGTGATCGAAGGCGCGGGTGTCAAGGTCAACGCCCTGTCGGATGCCGAGATCACCGCCTTCCGCGAGGCGCTCGGCGCGCTGTCGGGCCGCTTTGAGGAACTGGTCGGGGCAGATGCCTACCAGGCGCTCACCGCCGCCGTCGCACAGGCGCAGTAACCGCGCCGCGATAACCGGGGTGGCCATCGCGGCCGCCCCCTGCCCGTCGCCGGCATGGGAGGAACAGATGCGCGCAGTCAGATGGCTTGACGCCAATTTCGAACAGATCATCCTGGCCAGCTTCATGGCGTTGATGGCGGGGCTGATCTTTGTCCAGGTGGTCATGCGCTATGTCTTTGAAAACTCGCTGGTCTGGTCCGAAGAGCTGGTGCGCTGGCTGTTCATCTGGACGATCTGGGTCGGCATTGCCTATGCCTTTCGCACCGGCGACCACATCCGCATCACCATGCTGTCGGATCGGCTGGCCGCGCCCGCGCGGCAACGGCTCGAAACCGCACTCGGCCTTGCCATGATCGCATTTTTCCTGTGGATCGGCTGGCTTGGCGTGCAACAGGCGACATCGCCCATCGTCGCGCGACAAAGCTCGGTGGTACTGTACTGGCCGTTCAGCGACACCAAGGTCAGCCTGACATGGCTTTATGCCACGCTGCCCTTTGGCAGTTTCCTGTCGGTGCTGCGGCTGACACAGAACCTGCTGGACCGCCCGGACACCCGGGACTCCGGCCCACAACCGGAGGGTTGAACATGGCCACCGCGCTTCTCTTTGTGCTGTTTTTCGCGATGATCCTGCTTTCGGTGCCGGTCGGCGTTGCCATCGGTGCGGCAACGCTGCTGGTGATGGAGTTCCTGCCCGGAACACCGCCGGTGTCGCTGTTGATCAAGAACGCGATCGTCGGATCGGACAACTTTCCGCTGGTCGCCGTCCCGATGTTCATCCTGGCCGGGGAAATCATGCTGGCCGGTGGCCTGTCCGGGCGGATCGTCGGCATGGCGGCCCGGGTGGTCGGGCGGATGCGCGCCGGGCTGGCCTATGTCAACGTGCTGGCCTCGATGTTCTTTGCGGCGATTTCCGGATCCTCGCCGGCCACGGTTGCCGCCATCGGTTCGAACCTGATCCCCGAGATGGAGAAACGGGGCTATCGGCGCGATTTCTCCGCCGCGCTGACCTCGGCCTCGGGCATGCTGGGCGTGATGATCCCGCCGTCGATCCCGCTGATCATCTACGGGGTGGTGGCCAATGTCTCGCTGGGCTCGCTGTTCATCGCCGGGATCGTGCCGGGTATCCTGTTCGGCATCGGCTTCATGGTTGTCGCCCGCGTCAAGGTCGCCGGCAACGTGACCGAAATCCCGGAGGCGGGCGACGACACCCCCGCGATCCAGGGTGGACGGGGCGGGATCTGGGCGCTGTTTGTACCGGTCATCATCCTCGGCGGGATCTATGGCGGCATTTTCACCCCCACCGAAGCCGCCGGCGTGGCGGTTGTCTATGCGCTGTTTGTCAGCCTCGTGATCTATCGCGAAATGCGGCTCGGGGATTTGCCCGGCATCCTCGTGCGCAGCGGCCGGACCACCGCGACGATCATGATCATGGTGGCGATGGCCTTTGCCTTTGGCCGGTTCCTGACCATCGAGAGTGTGCCCGCGGACATGGCGGCGCTGATTACCGGGGCGACGACGAACCCGGTTGCGGTGCTGCTCCTGCTGAACCTGGTGCTGCTGGTGGCGGGGATGTTTCTCGAGCCGGTGGCGGCGATCATCATCCTCGCGCCGATCCTGCTGCCGATTGCCAAATCCGTGGGGGTCGACCCGGTGCATTTCGGCATCATCATGACCTGCAACCTCGCCATCGGCTTTTGCACCCCGCCGGTCGGCATCAACCTGTTCATCGCAAGTTCGATCGCGCAGGTGCCGGTCGAGGCGGTGATCCGCAAGGTTCTGCCCTTCATGATCGCGATGTTCGTGTCGATGGCGCTGGTGACGTTTTTGCCCGCGCTTTCCCTCCTGTTCCTTTAAGTGCTATCCATGCAATCTGTGACCAGGGAACGTGGCAAGGGCAGGAAACGGCGCGTGGCCAGAAGCTCGAAACTTACCGACGCGGCATATGGGGACATCCTGGGCCGCATCGAGGCCGGCGAATATTCCGTCGGGCTGCGGCTCCCTTCCGAGCAGGACCTGTGCCGCAAGCTCGACGTATCGCGCACAGTGGTGCGCAATGCCATTTCGCGCCTGCGCGACGAAGGGATCGTGGAAACCATCCGCGGCTCGGGGGCCTTTGTGCTGGAACGGCCCCGGGCCGGACCGGCCACCGCCACGGTGTCAGAGGCATCCATGCCCGGCATCCAGGTGGAATCCATGGCCGATGTGCTGGAATGCCAGCAGATGCGCATGTTGATCGAGGGCGAAATGGCGATGCTCGCGGCCGAGCGCTGGACCCCGGCGGACATGCAGCGCCTGGAGGCCGCCCTGACCCAGATGGCCCGCGAGGATGAAAACGCCCTGGGCACGGTGGACGAGGACCTGGCCTTTCACGAGGCTATCGTCGCCGCGTCGCATAACCGTGTCGGCATCGCGCTCTATGCCACGATGATCCCCGGCATCCGCATCGGCATGACCATGCAGCGCGGGCTGTACAAGCTGTTGCCGAAATCGCGTGGGCCGAACGGGCTGAAAGAGCATCGCGCCCTGCTCGACCTGATCCGCGAGCGCAAGGCGGCGGACCTGCGCGACGCCATTCACAACCACATTTCGTATTTCCATTCGGACCTGCGCCACCAATACGGCCAGCCCTGAACCGCGCTCAGGCGCGTGGCACCCCGTCGCGATGAAACGGCACGTGATACCCGGCCTGCACGGCGGGGCGCTGTGACATCCGCCGATACCAGGCCGCGACATTCGCAAATTCCGCCAGCGCCACCCGGTGGCGCGGATGCCGCGCGATCCAGGGAAAACACGCCATGTCGACAATCGAATAGCTGTCGCAGACATGGCTGCGCCCTTCCAGCCGGCGGTCGAGCACCGCGTAGAGCTTTCTGACCGTCGCGTGGAATTTTTCCTCGGCAAAGGGCGCGCGACCGGGATTGTCGTGCAGGAAGACATGCGCCTGCCCCGCCATCGGCCCAAGCGCCGCGCCCTGCCACATCAGCCACGAAATCGCCTGCGCCCGCGCCGCGACCTGCCCGGGCAGGAACCGCCGGTGTTTCTCGGCGAGATAGAGCAGAATGGCGTTTGACTCCGACAGGGTCAGGCCGGTCTCGCGATCGACCAGCAGCGGGATCTTGCGCGTCGGGCTGAGCGCGGCAAAGGTCTCGGAATGCTGCGCACCGCGCGTGATATCCACCGCGTGCACGCGATAGTCGACTCCAAGTTCCGCCAGCAGGATCGAAACCTTGCGCCCGTTGGGTGTGGGCCATGTATACAGGTCGATCACGACGCCGCGACCTTGCCGCGCATCCGCAGCGACAGGATCACGACCACGACCGAGGCCAGCATGAAGACCGCCGCGATCGGGCTGGAAAACAGAAAGAACGGATCGGCGCCCGTCGCGGAAAAGGCCTGCCGCGCCAGTTCTTCCAGCCGCCCGCCGAGCACGAAGGCGATGACAAAGGGCAAAGGCGAAATGCCGAACCGACGCATGAAATAGCCGAGCAGACCAAAGCCCACCGCAAAGATGATCGCCTCGAAACGCGTCTCCTGGATATAGAGCGAGGTCAGCGTCAAGAGCAGCACCACCGGCAACAGGTATTGCCTGGGCACGCAAGCCATCACCCCCATCGAGCGCATGAACATGCCGCCCAATGTCCAGTTGAACAGGTTGGCGAGCACCATCGTGGTAAACAGGCCAAAGGCGATCACAAGCTCGGTGTTCAGATCCTGCGAAAACTTGAAGACCGCCGGGCCGGGGTTCAGCCCGCCGATGCTCTCCATCGCGAGGATCAGAAAGACCGCCGCCGTGTTCCCCGGAATGCCCAGCGACAGAACCGGGATCAGGTTGGCCCCCGACACCGAACTGTTGGCCGCCTCGGTGGCGGCGATGCCCTCGGGTGCGCCCTCGCCAAAACTGGGGTCGCCGGGGGCCTTGGTGGCTTCGTGGCGCTTGCCGCCATGGGCATAACCAAGCGTCGCCGCGAGCGTCGAGCCGACGCCGGGCAGCGCCCCGATGATCGTGCCGATCACTGCCGAATGCCCGATGAAGGGCAACAGCCGGCGGATCTCGGCCCAGCTCATCCGCGCCTGTGCGTCCTGCGGCACCGATGTGACCCGCCCGCTCTTGCGACGGTCGCGCCACAGGGTCTCCATCTCGGCAAACACCGCACCCAGCACCAGCGTACCAACCACCGCCGCGATGATCGGGAAACCCTGGTTCAGCTCCGGCATCCCCAGCGACAGCCGGGGATAGAAATCTTCGCCGCTGCCCACATAGACGGCCAGCAGCCCGAGGCCCGCGCTCAGCAGCCCCTTGGCCACCGAGCTGCCGACCACCGCCGCGATGAAGCTGAGCGAGAGGATCAGCAGCGCGGTCTTTTCCGGCAGGTCGAGATAGGATTCCACCAGGATCGCAAGGAACGGCGCACAGACGAACAGCACGATGTCGGAAAAGGTGTCGCCGCTCACCGACGAGAAATGCGCAACCCGCAGCGCCCGGGCCGCCTGTCCGTTGCGCGCCATGGGATAGCCGTCCAGCGTGGTCATGTAGCTATCGGTCGTGCCGGGCGTATTGAACAGGATCGCCGGAACCGCGCCGCCCACCGTTGATCCCTTCATCACGCCGATCATGAAGCCCAGAACCGGCAAGAGCGCATCCGCCGAGAACCCGAAGGCCGAGATCAGGATCGGCAGCGAAATCGCCATCGCGATCACCCCGCCAAGCCCCGGCGTCGCGCCGACGATCACGCCCAGCACCAGCCCGGCGAACACCATGACCACGGTGATCGGCACCGGCAGACCCAGGACCGAAAACGCCGCCGGCCCCTGGAATACGGCCAGCACCCCGGCCAGAATGTAATCAAGCACCGACATCAGAAATCCCCATTGGGCGGCAGCAGCAGATCCTCGAAGGGCAGGTCATACAGCGCGGCAATGACCAGCGTCGCCAGCAGGCCGGTCACCGGTCCGCGCCAGCTGGGCCGGCCTTCGACGATGCTGATCATCCCGGCAACGGTAAGGGTGCCGCCCAGCACAAAGCCCAGGTATTTCCACGGGATGGTATCGCGCAGCTGCCGATAGCTGCCATGTTCGGTGAACAGCCAGGCCGCGACCGGCCCGGCATAGCGCATCACGAGACCGCCCACGACAAGCGTGGCGAACATGCTGCCGATAAAGAACATGTTGGCACGTTCCGGATGCGGCTGCCGCTCGGCCCGTCCCTCGAACAGGATCAGCAACAGGCCGGACAGCAGCACCAGCCCCCCGGCAAGTGTCGGCGCAAGGGCATCGCCGATCGCGTAGTCGCCGCGCACCCGGGCCACGACGCCGCCTTCTGTATCCATCGGTATCCAGACCGCAAGCACCAGCCCCGCAAAGGCCACACAGACCGCCCCGAGAACGATATTCACGCGCATCACGAGACCTCCGCTGACTCCGCCCGTCCGCACCCGGCCCCGCGGGGCCGCGACCGGCCCGCCGTCATTCGTTGACCGCGTTCATCAACGCGCCCGCGTCGTCATAGCCTTGCTGAATCCCGGTCGCCAGCGCGTCACCCATCACCACCTTGGGGCCGCCAAATGCCTTGTTGATGAATACGTGCGGCTTGCTGGCCGCGTCCTGCACGATCTCGGCAATGGCATTTGCAATCGCGTCCCGCGCCCTGGGGTCCATATCCTTGGGTCCGGCGAACATGAAAGTCGTGTCGCTGACGAATCCGAGATTGAAATCGCGCAAGAGCGGCGCATCCGGGGTCGAGACCAGCGGTTCGTCAAGCGCCGAGGCCAGTTCCACCATATCGCCGCTTGCCACGGCCTTGGCCTGGATTCCCGCGCCGAATCCCACATCGAGATCACCCGCGTTCAGCCCGTCGATCACCGCCTTGCCACCGGTCAGGGAAACGATGTTGAAATCCACGTCATTGCGTTTTTCAAGCACATACACCATGTCCCCCAGGCGCGGCGTCATCACCCCAAAGCGGATCGGGGTGCCGGACCGGGCCGCGTCGAGCACGTCGTCAAAGGTCTTCCAGCCTTTCGAGGCAAGCGCCACAACGGCCATCTGCGTGCCCGCAGTGGTCACAATCGGGGTGACATCGGTGGGCTTGCCCGCCCGCGCCGCGGCCATGTTGTACCCCAGCGAACCGGTTACGATCATCGCGATGGCCGTGCCGTCGCCCGGCTCGCCGATGATTGCCTTGACCGCGTTCAGACCGCCCTTGCCCGGCACCTGTTCGGGTATCACCGACCAGCCATGCCGCGCTTCGAGCTCTTCCGCGATCAGCCGCGCCTGGGTATCGGCACCGCCCCCCGCGCGAAATGCGATCAGCATCTTGATCGGACCCTCGGGCATCCATGCCTCGGCCGCGACCGACAGGGGCGCAGCCATCGCCGCCACGGCGACCGCCGCCGCCTTCAGAACCGTTTTCATGTTGATCCTCCCATAATCCGTTGTTTTCATGACATGTTTAGATGAACGGGCCTCCCGCCGCCCATTTGGCCGAGCCAACCTCCCCAAGGCCAATTTCCCCCACCCTACCGGCGTCCCTGCCCTGGCGGAAACGCCAATACGCTAGACCGGCCATAGCGAAAACCTATGGCCAGCCTGGTGCCATTCGAAGTTTGGCTATGCGCGGGCCTGGGGCGGCATTTGCCCCGTCCGTACCCGCAGCGCAATGGACCCGGCGCAACAGGCATAGACAAAAAGGTATCGCTACCATGTCCGATTTATATTTCTCCGCCCTGTAACGTTTCAGTAGCGTCGCTCACGGGATGACCGGACCTGATACCCGGCAAAGGAGGATTTCCCCAATGAATACAACGCCCCCGATCGAATACGAAGATGCCAGCCCCGAAGTCAGGGCGATCTTTGACGACATCAGGCAGACCCGCAATACTGACTATATCAACAATATCTGGAAATGCCTGGCCCATCACCCCGCCGTGCTCAGACGCACATGGGAGGGTGTCAAAGAGGTCATGGGCCCCGGCGTGCTGGACCCCGTGACCAAGGAAATGATCTATCTTGCGATCAGCATCACCAATAATTGCGGGTATTGCGTGGCCAGCCATGGTGCAGCCGCGCAAAAGGCCGGCATGAGCGACGACATGTTCGGCGAAATCATGTCGATCGTCGGAATGGCCAATGAAACCAACCGCCTGGTGAGCGGCTACCGCGTCCCGATCGACGAGATCTTTCAGCAGCTCCGGGACTGAGCCGCACCTGTCACCCTATTGGCCAGGCTCCGGATCATGGCTGCCTGGCCGCGATACCCCCAGTTCACAACCGGAGACCCCCGATGCAGCCGCACAGCCCCCCGAGCGCCGATATTGACCCCGACGAAACGCGGGATTGGGTGGAGTCGCTGCTGGGCGTCAAGCGGGCGTGCGGAGATGCGCGCGCCACTTTCCTGTTGCGCCAACTGGAAGAGACGGCACGGGTCGAGGGGCTATATGCGGGCGAAGCGCCGTATTCGGCCTATCGCAATTCCATCCCGCTCGAGGCGCAAGGGGTCTATCCCGGTGATCTGGAGGTCGAAAAGCGCCTGACCGCGATCCTGCGTTGGAACGCGTTGGCGATGGTGATCCGTGCGAACGAGGCCTATGGGGGACTGGGCGGGCACATTGCCTCTTACGCCTCGGCGGCAGAGATTTTCGAAACCGGGTTCAACCATTTCTTCCGCGCCCGCACCGAGGATTTCGCCGGTGATCTGGTGTTCTATCAGCCCCATTCCGCGCCCGGTGTCTATGCCCGCGCCTATCTCGAGGGGCGGCTGGGGCGCGCGCATCTGGACAAGTACCGCCAGGAAGTGGCGGGCGATGGGCTGTGCTCGTATCCGCATCCCTGGCTGATGCCGGATTTCTGGCAGTTTCCCACCGGCTCGATGGGGATCGGCCCGCTGAACGCGGTCTACCAGGCACGGTTCATGCGCTATCTCGCGGCGCGGGGCCAGGCCGAGACCGATGCACGTCATGTCTGGGGCGTCTTTGGCGATGGCGAGATGGACGAGCCTGAATCGATTGCCGGCCTGACCCTTGCGGCACGCGAGGGGCTCGACAACCTGACCTATATCGTCAACTGCAACCTGCAAAGGCTGGACGGGCCGGTGCGCGGCAACGGGCAGGTGATCCAGGAGTTGGAATCGCTGTTCATCGGGGCCGGATGGAACGTGATCAAGGTGCTCTGGGGTTCGGAATGGGACCCGCTGTTTGCCCGCGATGGCGACAATGTCCTGCTGCGCCGCTTTGCCGAGACCGTGGATGGCGAATACCAGACGCTGGGGGCCAAGGGGGGCGATTACAACCGCGACACGTTCTTTTACGCCGATCCCGGTTCGCGCGCGCTGGTCGAGCACATGTCCGAAGACGAGATCCATGCGCTCAAGCGGGGCGGCCATGATTTCAGAAAGCTTTACGCCGCCTTTGCCGCCGCCCGCGCGCACAAGGGGCGGCCAACCGTGATTCTGGCCAAGACCAAGAAGGGTTATGGCATGGGGCGCGCCGGGGAGTCGCGAATGATCGCGCACCAGGCCAAGAAACTGGATACCGGGGCGCTGTTCGAGTTCCGCGAGCGGTTCGGGCTGGCGATCTCGGACGAGGATGTCGAGTCGATGAACCTGTTCACCCCCGATCCCGACAGCGCCGAGATGCGCTATCTGCACGAACGCCGCGAGGCCCTGGGCGGCTATATGCCCCGGCGCGCGCCGCGTGCCCCGCAGGCGGCGGTGGCCCCGGTGCCGGCGCTGGACACCTATGCCAGGTTCGCTCTGCAGGCCGACGGCAAGGAGATGTCCACCACCATGGCCTTTGTCCGGATGTTGGGCGGGATGCTCAAGGACAAGGAATTCGGCCCGCGCATCGTGCCCATTGTGGCCGACGAGGCGCGCACCTTTGGCATGGACAACCTGTTCCGCCAGATCGGCATCTATGCGCCCGATGGGCAGCTTTATACGCCGGAAGATGCGGGTTCCATGATGTACTACAAGGAATCCAAGGACGGGCAGCTGCTGGAAGAGGGCATCAACGAGGCCGGGGCGCTGGCGTCGTGGACGGCGGCGGCGACCTCGTATTCGATCCACGGGCGGCCAATGCTGCCGGTCTATATCTATTACTCGATGTTCGGCTTCCAGCGGGTGGGGGACATGATCTGGGCGGCTGCCGACCAGCGCGCGCGAGGTTTCCTGATTGGGGCCACTGCTGGCAAGACGACCTTGTCGGGCGAAGGTCTGCAACACCAGGATGGCACCAGCCAACTGGTCGCCGCGACGATCCCCAATTGCCGCAGCTATGACCCGGCCTATGCCTATGAGCTGGCGGTCATCACGGATCACGGCAGCCGGCGGATGATGCAAGACCAGGTGGACGAGTTCTATTATCTCACCGTGATGAACGAAAACCACCCGATGCCAACCATGCCCGAAGGGGCGGAAGAGGGCATTCTTAAGGGGCTCTACAAACTGGGCAGCCGTGGCGACGACAAGGCGAAGGTGCGCGCCCGCCTGATCGGTTCGGGCACCATCTTGCAAGAGGTGATCGCCGCCGCCGGGATCCTCGCGCGGGATTTCGGCATCGCTTCGGACATCTTCAGCGCCACGAGCTTCAGCGAACTGGCGCGCGACGCCGAAGAGGTGGCGCGACACAATCGCCTGACACCGGGTGCGGCACGGACAAGCCATGTACAGACCCAGTTGCCCGGCCCCATGCCGGTGATCGCCGCCACCGATTACGTGCGCGCCGTGCCTAACATGATTGCCCCGCATGTGAGCGGGCGGTTCGTGGCGCTTGGTACTGATGGCTTCGGTCGCAGCGACCAGCGCGCCGAGCTGCGCCGGTTCTTCGAGGTCAGCCGCGAACATGTGGTGCTGGCCGCGATCGAGGCGCTGGTGCGCGACGGCCATGTGCCGCCCGATCTCCACGCCCGCGCGGTCCGGCAGTTCGCGCTGCCCGCTGCCCCCGCCCCCTGGACCGTGTGAGGGTGGCGGCATGAGCGGGCTCATCGACATTCGCGTCCCCGATATCGGCGATTTCACCGACGTACCGGTGGTCGAGATCATGGTTGCCCCGGGCGAGGGCATCGAGGCCGACCAGAGCCTCGTGGCGCTGGAATCCGACAAGGCAACGCTGGACGTGCCCGCGCCGGAGGCGGGCGAGCTGATCGAGCTGCTGGTGGCCGAGGGCGACCGGGTTTCCGAGGGCAGCCTGATCGCGCGCCTGCGCAGGACCCGGCCCGACACCGCCGGGGCGGCGGACGCGCCCGGCCCGATCCCCCCGGACCCCGAGCATCGGACCGCCGCCGCTCTTGCAGACGACCCGACACCTGACGACAACACCGCCCCCGACCCGCAACCCGCCGGCCATGCAACGCCTTCGGTGCGCAAATTCGCCCGCGAGCTGGGGGTTGACCTGGGCCATGTAAGCGGCAGCGGACGCAAGGGACGGATCACCCGCGAAGATGTCTCGGCCCATGTCAAGGCGGCGCTTCGGTCTCCGGCCCCCGCGCCATCCGGCGGGATTGCCGATCTGGGCCTGCCGCCCTGGCCACAGGTGGACTACGCGGCATTCGGCCCGGTGCGCCGCGAACCCCTGTCGCGCATCGCCCGGATTTCGGGGCCAAGCCTGGCGCGGAACGCGATGATCATCCCGCATGTCACCAATTTCGACAGCGCCGACATCACCGAGCTTGAACAGTTTCGCAAGACCATCAACGCCGAGACCGCGCTCGAGGCGAAAATGTCGATCCTGCCCTTTGTGGTCAAGGCCGTGGTCACCGCGTTGCAGAGCTTTCCCCGCTTCAACGCCTCGCTCGACGGCGACGCGCTGGTGATCAAGGAATATTATCATATCGGCATCGCCACGGACACGCCTGGCGGGCTCGTGGTGCCGGTGATCCGGGATGCCGACCGCAAGGGTGTTCGGACGATCGCGGCGGAAATGACGGCGCTTGCGGCCCGCGCCCGCGACGGCAGGCTGGCACCGGCCCAGATGCAGGGCGGCAGCTTTACCATCTCGTCGCTTGGCGGCATCGGCGGCACCAATTTCGCCCCGATCATCAACGCCCCCGAGGTTGCGATCCTCGGAATGACCCGCGCCGCGATCCAGCCGGTCTGGGACGGCACCGCCTTCCAGCCCCGC
This sequence comes from Microbulbifer sp. S227A, assembly GCF_049800935.1. Lineage (NCBI taxonomy): Bacteria > Pseudomonadati > Pseudomonadota > Gammaproteobacteria > Cellvibrionales > Microbulbiferaceae > Microbulbifer > Microbulbifer sp. S227A. The sequence goes on from NZ_JBNAFZ010000005.1 coordinate 318,681, forward strand.
CTGATGCAACCCCTCAGCCTGGCGTGGGACCACCGCGTCGTCGACGGCGTTGCCGCGGCGAAGTTCCTCGGCTCGGTGACGACCACGCTGAACGACTTTCGGCGAAACACGCTCTGACAGCCATCGTTCTGTACGACACAAGAGAAAGGACCCTCCCAATGAAAGCCGCCTTCAACATCGCGCGCGGGACCGCCAGCGAAACCCTGGTGATCCGCGACATCGACACCCCCGCCCCCGCACCGGGCGAGGTTCTGGTCGCCATGCGCGCCTCGGGCGTGAACCCGTCGGATTCCAAATTGCGCAGCGGCGCCCAGGGCCCGATGGTGGCCGACCGCGTTCTGGTCCACAATGACGGCGCCGGCATCATCGAACGGGTTGGCGAAGGCGTCGACCCCGCGCGCATCGGCCAGCGTGTCTGGCTTTATGGCATCAACCGCTCGCCGGACGGGCTGGGCCAGGGCCGCAACGGGACAGCCGCCGAATTTGCCACGGTGCCCGCAGACCAGGCCATCGCGCTTCCCGAGCGCGCCTCCTTTGCCCAGGGGGCCTGCATCGGGGTGCCGGCAATGACGGCGCACCGGGCGGTGATGTGCGCAGAGCGCCCGCTTGACGGGGCCACCGTGCTGGTGACCGGCGGGGCCGGGTCGGTCGGCCATTCCGCGATCCAGATCGCCAAGGCCGCTGGCGCGCGCGTCATCGCCACCGTCAGCACCGCGGACAAGGCGGCCATCGCCCGCGACGCCGGGGCGGATGTGACGATCAACTACCGCAGCGAGGACCTGCAGGCGCGGGTGATCGAAGAGGCCCCCGACGGGGTCGACCACGTGGCCGATGTCGACCTTGCGGCGCATGTTGCGATGTATCCCGCGATCCTTTCGATGAACGGCACCGTCGGCAGCTATGCCACCGCCACCAACCTGACACCGGCGCTGCCCTTTTATCCGCTGGCCTTCCGCAACATCCGGATACAGCCGATCTTTGTCTATTCGATGAGCGCTGCGGCCAAGGCGCGGGCGATTGCCGATATCACCGCGCTCTTGTCCGCCGGCAAGCTGGCCCCGCGCATCGACCGGCACTTTGCACTGGATGACATCGTCGCCGCGCATGAGGCCATCGAATCCGGCACGCTGATCGGCAATGCCGTTCTGACCATCGGCGACGCCTGACGACACGCTGCGGTCCCGCCCGCGACAAACCGGCACGGCGCATCCCCGGGGCGCGCCGTGCCCGTTTCGCAGGTCGCTGACCGCATTGTTAGTTTTTTCAACGTTACTTTCAATAATTGCTCGTTTAGAGAAAGTTCCTCAAACATGTTAAGACCTCTCCAGTGAAACAAGGGGGGCTCTTTCATGACCGAATCGTCGCTGGGGAATCTCCGTATTCTGGACCTGAGCAGGATCCTGGCGGGTCCGACCTGCACCCAGATGCTCGGCGATCTTGGTGCGGACGTCATCAAGATCGAGCGCAAGGATCACGGCGATGATACCCGCAAATGGGGTCCGCCCTTTGTCGCGCCCAAGGATGGCCCGGCAACCGAAAGCGCCTATTACATCGCCGCGAACCGCAACAAGAAATCCGTCGAGATCGATTTCGGCGACCCGGCCGATCTGGATCGGCTGCTGGCGCTGATGGCCGGGGCGGACGTGGTGGTCGAAAACTTCAAACCCGGTGGGCTGAAGAAATTCGGGCTGGATTATGAACAGGTTGCCGCGCGGTTTCCACAGCTGGTGTGGTGCGCGATCTCGGGGTTCGGCAAGACCGGCCCCAACGCCCACCGACCGGGATACGATCTTTTGGCGCAGGGCTATGGCGGCTTGATGAGCATCACCGGCGCGCGCGATGGCGAACCGATGAAGGTCGGCGTCGGGATCACCGACCTGTGTACCGGGCTGCATGCCACGGTGGCGATCCTCGCCGCGCTGCGCCACCGCGATGCGACCGGCCAGGGGCAGCTCATCGACCTGTCGCTGGTGGATGTGCAGATGGCGATGCTCGCCAACCAGGGCACCAATTACCTGGTCTCCGGTCAATCGCCGACGCGGGCGGGCAACGAGCACCCCAATATCGTGCCCTACCAGGTGTTCGAGGTCGCCGATGGCCATGTCATCGTCGCGGTCGGCAATGATGAGCAATACCGGCGGTTCTGTGCCCTGATCGGCCGTCCCGAACTGGCCGATGATCCACGCTTTGTCACCAACGCCCTGCGGATCGAGAACCGCGCCGAGATCATTTCCCTGATCGCCGCGACCCTGGCGGACCTCTCCCGCGACACCCTGCTGAGCGGCATGGAAGCGCGCGGGATACCCGGCGGGCCGATCAACACCATTGGCGAGGTGCTGGAAAGCGACCAGGCCCGGGCCCGCGGCATGAAGATCGAAATGACCCAGGACCATGCCAATGCCGGGACGGTGCCGCTGATCGGGAACCCGATCAAGATGTCCAGAACCCCGGTCACCTACCGCTTTGCTCCGCCGAAACTCGGCGCGGATACCGAGTCCGTGCTGGGCGACCTGTAATCCAGACAATCCGTGAGGACATGATGAACCACCAACCCGCATTCAGCACCCGGACACTTGGCGACAACCCCTGGCTTGACAGGATGCAAGCCCTGTCACCGGTGATCGCAAGCCGTGCCGCCGAATGGGACCAGAGCCGCGAATATTGCTGGCCCAATGTCAGCGCGCTTGCCGAGGCGGGCCTTATGGGAATGTCGATCCCCACGCGTTTCGGCGGCGGCGGGGCGAGCTTTCTGCAAGTCGCCCAGGTGGTCGAAGAGGCGGCGCGCCATTGTACGCTGACCGCCCGGATCCTGGTCGAGGCCAACATGGGCGGCATCAGCGCGGTCATGACCTATGGCACCGACGCACAGCGGGCCTTTTGCGCCCCCATCGTGCTGGCCGGTGACAAGCCCGCCATCTGTATCACCGAACCGAATGCCGGCAGCGCCGCCACCGAAATGCAAACCCGTGCGGACAGGCGCGGCGACCGCTGGATCCTGAATGGCTGCAAGCACTGGATCACCGGCGGCGGCGTTTCCAAGCTGCACCTGATCTTTGCCCGCGCCTTTGACGAGGATGGCACCGAACTCGGGATCGGCGGTTTCCTGGTCCATGTGGATCGCGAAAAGGGCATCGAGCCCAAGGGCTTTGAGGTGGCGCGCCGGGAACGGACCATGGGACTTTGCGGCATGCCCGAGGCCGAGCTGCGATTCCACGATCTAGACGTGTCCGAAGACATGCGCATCAGCACGCCGTCGGGTTTCCGCCGCGGATTTGCCGACCTGATGACCGCCTATAACAGCCAGCGCGTCGGCGCGGGCACCATTGCCATGGGCGTCGCCGCCGGGGCGCTCGAACATGCCAAACGGTATCTGCGCGAGCGCCGGCAATTCGGGCGCCCGCTGGCGGAATTCCAGGGGCTGCAATGGATGATCGCCGACATGGAGGCCACGGTTCATGCCTCGCGGCTGATGCTGATGGAGGCCGCCCAATCCGCCGACTGGAACGGCAACCGGTTCCCCGACATGATGATGGCGGCGCGCGCCAAGGCCTTTGCCTCGGAAAATTCGATCAAGGTGGTAAATGACGCCTTGCAAATGTTCGGTGCGCGGGGCTACGGCGATCTTGAGCCGCTGGAGCGCATGTATCGTGACGTGCGCATGTTCACGATCGGCGGCGGCACGGCGCAGATTCTCAAAACCCAGGTGGCAGGCGCCGTTCTGGGATTGAAAACACCGCAAACCCGCAACGGTTACGCGCAACAAGATGCCTGATGAGAGGGGCAAGCCAACATGACGATGAAAGGTTACACGGATCAGCACGGCCTTGAATTCACCGCCTCATCGCCGGAGAGCGCCAACCGCTTTGCCGATTTCACCTCGTCCTACATGGGGTTCCGCCGGGAAACCGGCGAGATCCTGAAGGACATCATCGAGACCGACCCCGACATGCCCATGGCGCGTTGTGCCAAGGGCTATCTGGCCAAGCTGATCGGCAGTTCCAACCATTCGGCCCGGGCAATCCGGATCTCCGGGGAACTGACCGAGCATCTGGCCAAGGTCGACGCCAATGACCGCGAAAAGATGCACGCCGCCGCCCTCGCGGCCTGGTGTACCGGCGATCTCGAAAAGACAACCCGCATCTGGGAAGGCATTCTGCTGGATCATCCGCTGGACGGGCTAGCGCTGCGCCTGGCGCATTTCACGCATTTCTACTCGGGCGATGGCCGCAAGATGCGCGATTCCATGGCGCGTCACCTGCCGCTCTGGCCCGAAGACCACCGCGATTACGGCTTTCTGCTGGGCATGTATGCCTTTGGACTCGAGGAATCGCGCCAGTACGACAAGGCCGAACGCTATGGCCGGGCCGCCGTCGCGCGCAACCCCAAAGACGCCTGGTCGGTGCATTCGATCGCCCATGTCCTTGAAATGACCGAGCGCCAGGAAGAGGGCATCGAATGGATCGCCGGATTGGAAAGCGACTGGTCCACGGTCAACAATTTCCGGTTCCACCTGTATTGGCACAAGAGCCTCTTTCACCTGGAGCGGGGCGAATTCGACGCGGTTCTGAAACTCTACGATGAACAGATCTCGTCGGATATCGAGTCGGATTTCTACCTTGATATCTGCAACTGTTCCTCGCTGCTGTGGCGGCTTGAAATGTTCGGCATCGATGTCGGCGAACGCTGGGGTGCCCTGACCGACGTGGCCAGGAAACACCTGAACGACCGCGACCTGATCTTTGTCACCTTGCACTACCTGATGGCGCTGATCGCCAATGGCGACACCGTCGCCGCCAAGCAGATGACCGACGGCATGCGCGAATGGGCCAAGATGGACGACACCCAGGCGCGGGTCTGTGCCGAGGTCGGGCTGGCGGTGGCCAGGGGGCTGCAATACGCGCGCGATGGCAAATTCGCCAAGGCGGTCGCGGCCATCGATCCCGTGCGCTACCAGCTTGACCTGGTCGGCGGCAGCGCGGCACAGCGGGACGTGTTCATCATGATCCTGCTGGATGCGGCCAAGGCCAGCAGCGACGCGCTGGTGGCGCGGGCGCTGTTCTCGGAACGCCTCGGCGAGAAGGTGCATTCAAGCTGGACTTGGAAGAACTACAGCTCGATCCTGAACTCGGTCGGCAAGACCGAAGAAGCCGAAGCCGCCGCCGCGCGGGCACGCGAGATCCTGGTCAACTAGGGCCTCTTGCCAGCGCCACGCCCCTTTCAACGCGCCGGAGCAACCGCGCTCCGGGCCGCGTTGCAAGGGTCATGGCGCGTCGCTGGCGGCCGCAACCTGCCCGTCGATCAGCGACAACAGAACCTCGTGGATGCGATAGACCAGTTGCTTGCGCGGCGAATTCCTGCGGCTGGCCAGCACGATCTGGCGTTGAAACCCGTGATCCCCGAGATCCAGCAGGCGGATGCCCTGGGGCGGTGTCGACAGCGCCCGCCGTGGCAGGATCGAGATCCCGAGATTGTGCCGCACCAACGCCTCGACTCCTTCAAAGGAATCGACATCCATCTTGGACAACACATCGATCTTGTTGCCGCGCAGGAACCCGTCCACCCGGCGCGACAGGGCGGTGTTGCGCGCGAACCAGATGAACGGTCGGTTGCGCAGAAGGTCGTGACAGTCATCCGATGTTTCACGGTCCGAAACAAGCAGCTGGAACGGCTCGGCACAGATCGGAAAGGTCGCGAGGTTTGACTCCGACGCGCCCGGATCGGTGACCAGCGCGACATGGATCGACCCGTCCAGCACCATGTTGATCAGATCATGCGACAGCGCCGAGATCACCTCGATTTCCAGGTCCGAATGCTCGGCGTTCAACCGGGCAAGGGTCGGCGCGGCAAGGCTCTGGATGGTCGACGGCGCCGCCCCCAGCGACACCCGGCCAAAGAACCGCTTGGTATCCGCCAGCGCGTGAATGTCGCTCACGATGTCTTCCATGCGGCGGGCATGTTCCACCAGCGCCAGCCCCTGCCCCGTCAGCACCGGCGGCCGCATCGAGCGATCGAGGATCGACATCTGAAGCTCTTCCTCCAGCGCCTTGATCTGCAGGCTGACCGCCGAGTGGCTGAGGTTCAGCTTCTGGGCCGCCGCGTTCAGCGACGGAGATTGCGACACTTCGACAATCGTGCGCAGGAAACGAAGATTCACAGGGTATCCTTGCAAGAATTTCCAACATTATATTCACAAATTTCAAACTAACAACAGGTTGTTTAAACATCATAAGATGCGGGCCTAGTACCGGATACGGCCCACGGCCCGAGCGATGCTCATGAATTTTCACACCGCACGGGGCCGCATCGCAACTTCGGGTCCCCAGGTGTGCCGTGCTCGCAAAGGCCGCCACCATGCACTTTCCAACCCTTGTCAAAAGCCTGATACCGGGCGTCCTGCTCTCGGGGCTGATCGCGATTTCATCGCAATTCCTGTCCGATCACTATGGCGCGCCCGCCATGTTGATGGCCTTGCTGATCGGGATCGCGCTGAATTTCCTGTCCGAGGATAACCGCTGCGGCATCGGCATCACCTTTGCCTCCAAGAAAATACTGCGCTTCGGCGTCGCCCTGCTGGGGGTGCGGATCAGCTTTGAAATGGCGTCGGATTTGGGCTGGACGATCGTGTTGCTGGTGATCGGCGGGGTTTTGGCCACCATCGCCTTTGGCATGCTGATCGCCAAAAGCTTTGGGCATGGGCCGCGCTTTGCCTTTCTGTCGGCGGGGTCGGTCGCGATCTGCGGGGCGTCCGCGGCGATGGCGATCTCGGCGATCCTGCCCCGCGACGACAGAACCGAGGAACGGCTGGTGTTTACCGTCGTGGGCGTTACCCTGCTGTCGACGGTGGCGATGATCGCCTACCCGATCCTTGCAGAGCTGCTGGGTTTTGACGCGCGCTTAACCGGGGTGTTCATCGGGGCATCGATCCATGATGTCGCCCAGGTGGTCGGCGCGGGGTTTTCGGTATCAGACGAGGTCGGCGAGATCGCCACGGTGGTCAAGCTGCTGCGAGTCTCGACCCTGGCCCCGGTCATCCTTGTTGCGGCCATCGTCATCCGGCGGTGGGCTGGCGGTGCGGATGCCTCGGATCGGCCGGCGATCATCCCCGGCTTTGTCGCGTCCTTTGTCCTGTTGGTCACGCTGAATTCCTTTGGGGTCATTCCCCAGCCGGTCATCGCGCTGGCGGTCGAGCTGTCGCGCTGGTGCCTGTTGACCGCGGTGGCGGCGGTGGGCCTGCGCACCAACCTGCGCGACGTGGTCGATGTGGGCGGCGCGGCCATGGCGCTGCTGGTGCTGGAAACCGCGTTCCTGGGCTGCCTGACCGCCGGTTTGCTGATGCTGCTGTCATAACGGATGCCGCCGCGACCGGTCCGGAGCCGGTCGCGGCGGTTGGTTGCATCACGGCGCCGGCCACAGTGGCCTGACCGTGACCCCCCCGGTCAGCGCGATTGCTGTATCGCCGCCTGTTTCCGGTCCTTGATCGTGCGCAGCGAGATGAACCCCACCGCAAGCACGGTCAGCACCAGGAACAGCACCGAGATCACCGACGAGGTGAAGATCCACCAGCTCCCCGAGGAAATCGTCAGGGCCTGGCGCACCGATTGTTCGCCGATGGGTTCGAGTACAAAGCCGATCATCATCGGTGCCAGCGGAAAGGACAGCTTGCGCATTCCGTATCCCAGAACCCCGAAACCGATCATGATCCAGAGATCCGTGGTGCTGGAATTGAACCCGTAGACACCCAGCATGCAGAGGATCGCGATCACCGGATAAAGGATGTATTGCGGAATCATCACGATCCGCGAGAACAGCCGGATCGCCGCCAGCCCGATCACCGGCAACATCAGCGCCGCGATCAGCAGCGCGATGAAGATCGCGTAGACCAGATCGAGATTCTCGGCAAAAAGCTGCGGCCCCGGTGCCAGCCCGTGGATCAGGAACGCACCCAGCAACACGGCCGTCACCACGTCGCCGGGCACGCCGAGGGCCATCAGCGGGATCAACGCGCCGCCGGCGGTGGCGTTATTCGCCGATTCAGCCGCCGCCACACCGTCCAGCGACCCCTTGCCGAATTTCTCCGGGGTTTTGGAGGCCCGCTTGGCCTCGGAATAGGACAGGAACGCCGAGGGCGTCGCGCCAAGGCCGGGGATCGATCCAAGGATGATGCCGATCACCGAGCCGCGCGCAATCGTCGGCAGCTTGGCGCGGATCTGGCCCCAGCTGATCCGGGCCTTGGGCACGATGATCTTCTTGATTGAACCCACCGCGGCCTCGGACTGGATAAACAGCTCGGACACCGCGAACAGGCCGATCAGCATCGCCATCAGCGAAATCCCCTCGAGCAGGGTCAGCTCGCCAAAGGTAAAGCGCGGCGTGGCCATCATCGGGTCAAGCCCGACCGTGCCAAAGATGAACCCGACCGCCGCCGCGACAAGCCCCTTGATCAGCGAGTCGCCGGAAACCCCGGCGACGATGGTCAGGGAAAAGAGCACGAGGCAGGCAAATTCCGCGGGGCCGAACCTGGTCGCCAGCTGGGCAAGGAGGATCGCGCCAAAGATGAGCGCAACCGTCGAGATCGTGTCACCAATCACCGAGGCCCACAGCGCCATGCCCATCGCCTCGCCGCCGCGCCCCTCCTGGGTCAGCGGATACCCGTCAAGCACCGTGGCCGCCGCCGCGGGCGTGCCGGGCGTGTTGATCAGGATCGCCGGGATGCAGCCGCTGAACAGCGACCCCTTGTAGGTGCCCAGCAGCAGCGCAAAGGCGGTGATCGGCTCGATCGTGTAGGTCAGCGGGATCACCAGCGCGATACCCATGGTTCCGGTCAGGCCCGGAATCGCGCCCATGAAGACGCCAAACGCGACCCCGGCGAATATGGCGACCAGGTTCGCCACCGAGATCAGCATCTCGAGAGCGGAAAGTAATTCTACGAACATCGGTTTCTCTTCAAATCAGGGGCAGGTTCAGGGCGTAGTTGAACAACAGGAACAGCACCCCCGTCGTGACGGCCGCAACAAGGGCGATGACCACGGGGTTTCTGCCGCCAAAGATCAGGATCAGCGACACAATCAGGGCCGGAGCCGCGACGAAATAGCCAACCCATTGGAACAGGACGACAAAACCCGCCATCGCAAGCGCCGCCAGCAAGGCACGGAGCGGGCGGCCGCCAACTGGCGGCGCGCCGTGAACCGCGATGCCGGATTTCAGCGTCCAGAGCGCGGGCAGCACCAATAGTACCCCGCCCCCAAAGATCAGCATGGCCCCCAGGTTAGGGAAGAAACGCGGTGACATCGTGTTGTCGAACTCGGATCCGTCGACATAGTTCGGTATCAGGTAATAGTAGAGAACGAGCGCAAAGGCAGCCAGCGCCAGGCCCGAAAACAAATCCACCCTTGCCTGTTTCATTTTCCCCTCCCAGTGAGAAAACCCGCCGAGGGTGTCGGCGGGCGTTGGTCTCGGTTGATGTTACTTGCCCAGGCCGGCGGCACGGATGATTTCGCCCTGAACGTCATGGTTTTCGCGCACGTTCCTTTCGAAATCGGCGCTGTCGAGATAGTTCAGCCGCATGGCCAGAGTATCGAAGATCTCCTTGAGCTCGGGGCTTTGGGCGGCCTTGGCGATCGCGTCATCCAGCCGGTCGCGGGCCTCGTCCGGAATGCCGGCCGGGCCGGCAATGCCGAGGATCGATGGCGCTTCGATGTCGTGGCCCAGATCCTTGAGTGTCGGCACATCCGGGAATTCTTCCATGCGGCTGCCGGTCAGCATCGCGATCAGCTTGAACTCGCCCGAGCGCACCTGCGGCAACCATTCGGTCGCGCCGGCCATGATGTCCACATGCCCGCCAATCAACGCCGTCACCGAAGGCGCGCCGCCCTTGAACGGCACCGGTTTCCAGTCCACCCCAAGCTCGTTGCCAAGGCGCACCATGGTCAGGTGCTGCGGCGTGCCGGTGCCCGAGATGGCATAGCTGATTTCGCCGGGATGATCCTTGGCATAGGCCACCAGTTCATCAAATGTCTGATAGGGCGCGTCCGCCGGCACCACGATCCCCAGGTTCCAGGCACCGTATTGGGAAATAAAGGTGAAATCCTCCAGCGGATCATAGGGCAGGTCCTGGCGATGCGGCGAGATCACCGCCGCGCCGGTCACATAGGTAAAGATGTTGTAGCCATCGGGCCGCTGCGCCGAGGCCAGCGCCGCCGCCACCGAGCCGCCGCCGCCGGGCTTGTTGACCACCGTGACCGTGGTATCAAGCTCGGACTCAAGCAGCGCCGCCAACACGCGCGCCGTCGAATCCGTGGTACCGCCCGCGCTGTAGGAAACCGTCAGGTTGATCCCCCGCTCGGGCCAGCCATCGGCCATCGCCGCTCCGGACAGCAGCGTCAAACCCATGGCCGCCGCATGCAGAATGTTCTTCATGTCTTCTCCTCCAACTTATCGGATACCGATTTTTATTATAACTTTCTATATTCAGAACCTGATTTTTCAGATAGTCAACTATGTTTTTCGATTTACTGCTTGCACATTGTGTATCAATAGCGTCATTCTGTGGGTGAAAGGAGTGCCCCGACATGAGTTCCAATGCGCTGCTCAAGGCCCTGCATGTGCTTGAAACATTTCAGCAACCCATCGAGTCGATGACGGTACGGGACATTTCCGCCGCCACCGGCGAAACAGAAAGCTCGGTCCAGCGCAGCACGTATACGCTTGAACGGCTCGGCTATCTTGAGCGCGCGGACGCGGGCAATCGCTATGTGCCGGGGCGTTCCTGCCTGGGGCCGGTCTATGGCTTTCTGCGCAACAACAAGCTCCTGGAAACGGCGACGCCCTACCTGATCGATCTGGCCGAACGGGTGGCAACCCGCACGCATCTGTCGGTGCTGGACGGCACCGAGATCGTGTACCTGTCGCGCATCCCGTCCCAGGAAGAGCGCCTGAACCTGTCACCGCTGGGCCGCCGCTGGCCCGCGATCAGCACAAGTTCGGGGCGCGCCATCCTGGCGGCCCTGCCCGAGGACGCGCGCGAAGAGATCATCGCCGCCTCGCAATTCAAAAAGATCACGCCCAAGACCGAAACCGACCCGGCGGCGATCCGCGCCGCGATCGACCTGGCGCGCCAGGACGGCTATTCCTACCAGGATGGCGAAGTTCTGCCCGGTGCGGCCTCGGTCGGCTCGGCGGTTGTCTCCGCCGACGGGCGGGTGCATGGCGCGGTGATCCTTGGCGGACCGGCCTCGGCCTTTGCCGATCTCGACCAGCGGCGCGCCCTGGGCGAGGCGGTGAAACAGGCGACGCGGGCCATCGGGGCATGTAACCTGTCATGAAACATCACGGCACCGACAATGCGATACCGGAACCGAAACAGGACCCGCGATACCTGACCTCGGTCGAGCGCGGATTCCGGGTGATCGACGCGCTTTCAACCAGCCCGGACCCGCTGTCGCTCACCGAGATTTCGCGCAAGACCGGGCTGGCCGTGCCGACGCTGCAACGTCTGGTCTCGACCCTTGTCGAAGCCGGCTATGCCGAGCGCGAGCCGAACTCGAAACGCTATCGCCTGACGATCAAGACGGTCGACCTGCTGTTTGCCTACCTGTCGCGCAACCAGTTCGCGGAACGCGCATGGCCGCACCTGGTCAAACTCAAGGAATCCCTGGGCGTCGGCGTGTCGCTGTCGATCCCGCTGGACCGGTCGATGATCTATGTGCACCGGCTGCCCGGCTATGCGGGCAATTTCGAGAACACCCTGCCCGGCAAGAAAATCCCGATGCACCTGTCCGCCAGCGGGCGCTGTATCCTGTCGCAGCGCCCCCAGCCCGAGGTCGAAGCCTATCTGGCAACCGCCGACCTGACGGCGCTGACGCCCTGGTCGCTGACCGATCCCGGGCAGATCATCGACGAGATCAACCTGTGTCGCGCCCGCGGATATGCGCTGGTCAAACAGGAAAGCTCGCCCGGGCTGATGGCCCTCGCCTGCCCGGTGATGCGGGAAACCCAGGTGGTGGCCGGCGTGTCCGCACATGCACCCATGGCCGGTTCGGACGAAAACGGCTTTGTCGAAAAAACGCTCTTGCCGGTGGTGTCCGTATCCCGCGCCCTGGGCTCGGGATAACACCAATCGCTACATTTCCAGGAGAACCCACGTGAAGATTGTATCCGCAGAGATATTCAGCGCCAACATCGTGCTGTCCGAACGGCACAACACCAAGACCGGTTGGCGGCCGATCATCCTCAGGCTGATGACCGACGAGGGCATCACCGGCATCGGCGAGGTCGGGCTGGCCTATGGCGCGGCGCATCACGGCGGTGTCGGGGCCCTGCGGGATTTTGTCGAAGGTTTTGTCATCGGCACCGACCCGTTCGAGCGCGAGACCATCTTTGACGCGCTGACCCGGCACACGTTCTGGGGTGGGGCCTGCGGGCCGGTGGTCAACGGCGCGATGAGCGCGATCGACATCGCCTGCTGGGACATCATGGGCAAGGCGCTGAACATGCCGGTCTGGAAGCTGCTGGGCGGCAAGATCAACGACAACCTGCGCACCTATGCCAGCCAGACCCAGTTCGGCTGGAATGACGGCATGGACCCCTGTGGCTCGGTCGAGCAATACGCCGCCGCGGCGCAGCGTGCGGTCGACGAGGGGTATGACGCGATCAAGGTCGATCCGGTGATGATCGACGAAGAGCTCGGGATCCAGTCGCCGCTCAGCCTGAAGGGCGCGCTGACCCGCGAGATCGTGGACCGGACGGTGGCCCGGATGACGGCCATCCGCTCGGCCATCGGCCCGGATATCGACCTGATCCTCGAACTGCATTCGCTGACCTCGCTGACCGGCGGGCAACGGCTGGTCGAGGCGCTTGCGGATCTTGACCTGTTCATGGTCGAAGAGGCGGTAAACTACAACAACGCGATCCCGGCGAAACGGCTGAAGGAACGGATGCCAGGCACCCGCATGACCGGTGGCGAACGCATCTTTACCCGCTGGCAGTTCCGCGAGTATCTCGAAGACGGATCCTTTGACATGATCCAGCCGGATTTCTGCCTGGTGGGCGGCATCACCGAAGGCAAAAAGGTCTGCGACATGGCGCATATTCACGAGGTTACGGTTCAGGGTCATGTCTGCGGCACGCCGATCTCGACCGCTGCGGCGCTGCATGTGGAAGCCTCGATCCCGAATTTCGAGATCCACGAACACCACATCTATTCCACGCTGGCCGGCAACCGCAACATCTGCCAGCAGGACCTGCAACCGGTCAAGGGCCGCTTTGCGGTGCCCGATGCGCCGGGGCTTGGTCTCGATCTTGACGAAACCTTTCTGCGCGCCCATTCCAACGTCATCACCCTGTCGTAACCCCGGCGCGGATACCTGCCTTGCCGGTCGCGGCCGGGACATATGAAGGAGACGCAGCGATGCGCAAACGTATCCCTCATTGCAGCCATTGGGGCGCCTATACCCTGCTGGTGGAAGATGGCCGGATCGTCGGCAGCGAGCCTTTTGCCGACGACCCGGACCCCTCGCCGATCGTCGGCTCGGTCCCGGAATGGACGAAACCCGAGCGCCGCGTTCTGCGGCCGATGGTGCGCGAAGGCTGGCGGCCCGGCGGCGGGGCGGCCAACCGGGAACGCACCGGCAATGACCGCTTTGTTCCGATCGAATGGGACGAGGCGCTGACGCTGGTTTCGGCCGAGATCAACCGGGTGGCCGGGGATCACGGCAATGCCTCGATCTTTGCCGGGTCTTACGGCTGGACCAGCTGCGGACGCTTTCACCATGCCGCGACGCTGCTCAAGCGGCTGATGAATCTGGTGGGCGGCTATACCGGCCATGTGGATACCTATTCGATCGCGGCGGGCCCGGCGATCCTGCGGCATGTGCTGGGCGATGCGGATGCCTGCATGGGGCGCGCCACCACGCTCGACACGCTGATCGGCACCACCGAGACCCTCGTGGTGTTTGGCGCGCTTTCGCCGCGTACCGCGCAGGTCGAAGCCGGCGGCGCACCGGTGCATGGCCTGCCCGAAACGCTGCGCAAGCTGCGGGCCGCGGGCACGCGCATCATCCACGTGTCGCCCTGCCGCGAGGATATGCCCGACTGGATGCAGGCCGAATGGTGGCCGATCCGCCCCAATACCGACGCCGCGCTGATGCTTGGCATGGCTGGTGAAATCCTGCGCGCCGGGCGTCATGATCAGGCGTTTCTGCAACGCTGCACCAGCGGCGCGGAGCGGTTCCTCGGCTACCTTGCGGGCAAGAGCGACGGGGTCGCGAAAACCGCCGACTGGGCCGCCGAGATCACCGGCCTGCCTGCGGACGATATCCGCGCCCTGTCGCAGACGCTGGTCGAAACCCGCAGTTTCCTGTCGCTGAGCTGGGCGCTGCAACGGGCGCATCATGGCGAACATACCTATTGGGCGGCCCTGGGCCTCGCGGCGATGATCGGACAGATCGGGCTGCGCGGCGGCGGCGTGGGCTATGGCTATGGCTCGCTCAACGGCATCGGCGGCCCGTTTGGCACCGGGGTGTCACCGGCCATGTCACAAGGCCGGAAACCCATCGACAGCTTTATCCCCGTGGCCCGCATCAGCGACCTGCTGCTCTCGCCGGGCGCGCGGTTCAGCTATCAGGGCGAAACGCGGACCTATCCGGATATCAGGCTGGTCTATTGGGCGGGGGGCAACCCCTATCATCACCACCAGGATCTGAACCGCCTGCAAGAGGCGTGGAACCGGCCGGAAACCATCATCGTGCAGGACCCGATGATGACCCCCACCGCCCGGCGTGCCGATATCCTGCTGCCGGCCTCGACCTCGCTCGAACGCAACGACATTTCCGGCACCAAACGGTCGGATGTCTACGTGGCGATGCACCAGGCCATCGAGCCGATGGGCGAAGCGCGCTCGGACTACCGGATCTTCAGCGACCTGGCCCGCCATCTTGGCGTCCAGGCGGACTTTACCGAGGGGCGCGACGAGATGGCGTGGATCCGCCACCTCTATGACACAAGCGCCGCGTATGAACGCCGCGCCCATGGCGTGACCATGCCCGATTTCGACACGTTCTGGGCCCGCGGCAGCGCCCGCGTCACGGTCAAGCGGGACAACGTGCATCTGGCCGGGTTCCGTGAACAGCCCGAGCAGCACCCGCTCGCCACCGAGAGCGGCAAGATCGTGCTGGGCAGCGACCGGCTCGCCGCGCTTGCATTGCCCGATTGCCCGGACCATCCCACCTGGATGGAACCGGCGGAATGGCTGGGCATGCCGGCGGCGGACGGGCGGCTCCACCTGCTCTCGAGCCAGCCACAGGGCCGCCTGCACAGCCAGCTGGACACCGGCCCCGCCAGCCTCGCCCACCGGCGCAACGGGCGCGAACAGCTGCGCATCCATCCCGAAGATGCCCGCGCCCGCCAGATCGGCGACGGCGATACCGTGCGTCTCTGGAACGATCGCGGGCAATGCCTGGCCACCGCCAGCCTGACGGAAAACCTGGGTCGCGGGGTTGTCGTGCTGCCGGTCGGGGCCTGGCTGACACCGGACGGGCGGACCGGACTCGATCTCGCCGGGAACCCGAACGTGCTGACGCTGGACATCCCGTCATCGGGCTGGGGCCAGGGTCCTTCTGCCCATACCTGCATGGTGCATGTGGAACCGGCAACGGCGGACCCGACAGACAGCCACGACATCTATCTGAAACAGATCGAAGAACAGAGTATATGACCCACCGCAACCCCGGTGCCATACCGGGCGTTGACGATCAGCCGAAAGGATTTCCCATGGCCGACAAACCCATCAGCCGCTTTCCCGTGCCCGCGCTTGACGACATGCCCGAGGACATTCGCGATACCATCCTCGGGGTTCAGGAAAAGGCCGGTTTCATTCCCAACGTGTTCCTGACCCTGGCCCACCGCCCCGACGAGTTCCGGGCCTTCATGGCCTATCACGATGCGCTGATGGAAAAGGACAGCGGGCTGAGCCAGGCCGACCGGGAAATGATCATCGTCGCCACCTCCAACGACAACAACTGCCTGTATTGCGTCGTTGCCCATGGCGCGATCCTGCGGATCCGCGCCAAGGACGCGTTGATAGCGGACCAGGTTGCCACCAACTATCGCAAGGCCGACATCACCCCGCGCCAAAAGGCGATGCTGGATTTCGCCATGAAAGTGTCCAACAACGCCCGCGCGGTCGGGGATGAAGATTTCGCAACGCTGCACAGCCACGGGTTCAGCGACGAAGACATCTGGGACATCGCTGGCGTGACCTCGTTTTTCGGATTGTCCAACCGGATGGCAAACGTCACCTCGATGCGCCCCAATGACGAGTTCTATATGATGGGTCGCGGCTGATCGGCGGGTCTTGGCCGGACAGGCATCCGCTGCCTGCCCGGTCCTTCATGTGCCGCCCGCGACACGGTTCGTTGTCACAGGTTCGGGGCGCGCCTGACCTGGGTGGCCTGTTCAAACGCATAGCCCAGCCGGAACAGATCGCGCTCGTGATTGGGCAAGACAACAATTTCCATGCCCACCGGACGCCCGTCATCGGTAAAGCCCGCCGGAACCGCGATTGACGGCATCCAGGTCTGCGACGCGATCAGGGTGTTGGTCGGAAAGGTCAGGACCTGGTGTTTGCCCTCGCGCACATCCGCCTTGGTGGGGGGCGGCACCTGTACCGAGGGAAAGACCAGCGCATCCAGCCGGTTCTCGGCCATGATCCCCACCACCAGCCGCTGGAACTGGTCGCGCGCGGCCAGCTTTCGGTAATAGTCGGGGTCGTCGGTTGGTTTGACCGGGCCGTCAAAGATCTCGATCAGCAGGTCGAGGACCGGGTCATAAAGCTCTTTTTCGCGGATTTCCTCGAGGCTCGACACCGGGATGTCGGGCCGCGCCGCCAGAAAGGCATTGATGTCGTTGCGCGAGTGGGTGAGGTAAAGCGAGGTTTCCATGATGTGATCAATCATGTCGGGGATCGTGACATCGACACAGTCCGCCCCCGCCCCGCGTGCCGCCGCCAGGCCGGATTCGATCACCGCGTTTACCGCCGCCGCACCGTCCAGATCCGCGCTGCCAAAGGCGTTTCGCACCACCCCCAGACGCGCGCCGTTCAACGCCCCCGCATCGAGCGACCGGGTATAGCTTTCGCCGGGATCGGCAATCAGCGCGGCGCTGGTATAGGGATCGCGCGCGTCATAGCCGATCAGGCTGTCCAGCAGGATCGCCGCATCGGTCACGGTCCGGGTCATCGGCCCCGCCGTGTCCTGGAAAACCACCAGCGGCGACATGCCATCGCGGCTGATCAGGCCCGGTGTCACCCGCACCCCCACGAGGTTGGTAAAGCTGGCGGGCAGCCGGATCGATCCGCCGGTATCTTCACCGATGCCCACAAGCCCCAGATTCGCGGCGATGGCGGCGGCGGTGCCACCGCTCGACCCGCCCGGATCATGCGCCAGCGAATAGGGATTTCTGGTCTCGCCCGCCTTGGAGCTGAACGCGAACCACGATGTCGCGTAATCCGGCAAGGCGGTTTTCCCGAGGATGATCGCCCCGGCCTCTTTCAGCCGGGTGATGAGCGTCGCGTCACGCGCCGGCACATATCCGTCCTGCGCGATCGAGCCGAAGGTCGTCATCATGTCGGCGGTTTCGGCCTGGTCCTTGACCAGCACCGGCACCCCGTGCAGCGGCCCGCGAAACCCGCCGGTCTCGTTGAATTCGCGGTCCAGATCGGCGGCCACCTCCATCGCCTTGGGATTGACGGTGATGATCGAATTCAGCGCCGGCCCGTTGCGGTCGATCCGGTCGATCCGGTCCAGATAGGCGGCCACCAGCTCGGCGCTGGTATAGGTTCGGGCGCGCAGGGCGGCATGCATCCCGGCAATCGTGAGCTCTTCGACATCTATCGGGGTTGAGGGCATTTCAGGCTTTCCTTTCTGCAAAACTGCAATGGCTGGCGCAACTGGCTCAGCGTAGTCTCTTGAGGAGTGAATCAAGTGCCAGGGCACCGACGATCAGACAGCCCTTGATGATGTTCTGGTAGGACGGGCTGATGTCGAGCAACACGAAACCGTTGCTGATCGTCGCGATCAGGATCAGCCCGACACAAGTGCGCCAGATGCTGCCGATCCCGCCGCCCAGCGGCGTGCCGCCGACAATGACGATGGTGAGAACATCAAACAGGATGTTGGGGTCCATGACCGCCTGCGCCGAACTGAGCTGTGACGCCGAGATCAGACCGGCCAGCCCCGCCAGCGCCCCCAGCAGCGCATAGGTGCTGCCGATCACCAGCGGCACGTTCAGCCCGGACAGGCGGCTGGCCTCGGGATTGCCGCCCACCGCGAAAACCTGGTGGCCAAAGACGCTCTTGTGCAGGATGACCGCGGACAGGATCAGCACCGCGATCAGCAGCATCCCGGAATAGGGGAACCCCATCAGACGCCCGGCACCCAGTACGCCAAAACCCGGCGCGGACACAAAGAACGCCGCATTGCCCGTCACCACAAAGGTCACTCCGGTCACGATAAATCCGGTGCCGACGGTGGTAATGAACGGGTTGATGTCAAGCCGGGCGATCAGGCTGGCATTGACCGCCCCGACCAGCCCGCCCACCAGAAGGGCCGCGACAAGGGCCACTGGCACGCCCATCGCTTCGGCGGCAATGGCGGCAACCACCGAGGACAGCGAAAAGATCGCGGCAATCGACAGGTCGAACCCGCCGGCGATCACCACAAAGGTCATACCGACCGCCATCAACCCCGCCGGGGCCCATTGCGACAGCATGTTAGCCAGGTTCAGGTAGGACAGGAAATTCGGATTGGCCAGGGTCACGCCGATCACGAGGATCAATGTCATGATCGCAACCGCATGGTTCTGAAGAAAAGTCAGCCCGTTGGCACCGCCGCGCCGGGGGCGCCCGGCCACGGTTGCACCGGCGATGTGGGCGGTTTGGGTCTCGTTTGACGGGGTCATTGCGTTTCCTCAACCAAGAAAATTTCCCTGAGCGTGCCCTGCACGGTCTTGCCGGCGGCGGGGGCTATGCTCTGGAACCGTCCCGCGGCCAGCACCGCAACCGTGTCGGAATATTTCAACACTTCTTCCAGCTCGGACGAGACCAGCACGACACTCAGCCCGGATTGCGCCAATGCGCCGATCACCCGGTAGATGTCTTCCCGCGCGCCGATATCCACGCCCCGCGTCGGTTCATCCAGCAACAGGATCGCCGGTTGCATATGCAGCCATTTGCCGATCACGAGCTTTTGCTGATTGCCGCCGGACAGGTCCCGCACCTCCTTGCCCAGGTTTTCCGGCGCAAAGCCGATTGCACCACATTCCTCGCCCGCGCGGCGCAGCGCCGTGGGTTTGCGCACCAGCCCCCACATGCTGACCGCGTTCAGGTCGGTCAGCCACAGGTTCGTAGCCCCGTCCAGCAGCGGCACGAAGCCCTCGGCCTTGCGATCCTCGGGCACCATGGCGATGCCGCGCCGGATCGCCGCGCGCACCGAGCCGGGCAACGGGCCGCACCGGCCATTCATCTCGATCGTGCCGCTGGCCGTGGGATCATCCCCCGCCAGCGCCCGCAGGATCTCGCTGCGCCCGGACCCGACCAGCCCGGCAATGCCGAATATCTCTCCTCGCCGCAGGCAAAAGGATATGTCCGAAACCTTGCCCTGAATGCTCAGCCCCTGAACCCGCAGCGCCGGTTCGGTGCCAAGACCGGAACGCGACCGGCGCGCCACGGGGTCGATCTGCTGTCCGGCGATTGCCTCGACCATCCGAGCCTTGTTCCACTCCCCGGTCGGCGCGCTGGCGACAAGACGGCCCGCGCGCATCACCGAGATCCGGTCCGAGAGCTGGCGCACCTCGTCCAGGTCGTGCGAGATATAGATCACCGCCACCCCGCCGCGCCGCAATTCACCGATGATGGCATATAGCCGGTCGCGCTCGGAAGCGCCAAGCGCTGCGGTCGGTTCATCCATGATCAGAACCCGGCAATCCGTCGCAAGCGCCCGCATGATTTCAAGCGTCTGCCGCTCGGCAATCGACAGTGCCGCCGCCCGAATGCCGGGCTCGATTTCGACACCGAGCCGGGCACAGAGCGCACCGAACGCGGCGTCCATGTCATCGCGCAAGAGCATCAGCCCCCGTTGCCGCGGAGCACCAAGGAACACGTTCGCCGCCGCCGTCATCTCGGGCACGGTCATCAATTCCTGATAGACCGTGGCGACGCCCGCCGCGCGATGCCGCCGGATACCCGCGCCCCGGCCCAGATCGCGGCCAGCACAGCGCAGGCTGCCCTGATCCGCCTGATCGGCCCCGGCCAGGATGCGCATCAGCGTCGATTTGCCCGCGCCGTTTTCCCCGATCAGCGCGTGAACCTCGCCAGGCATGGCCGCGAAATCCACATCCGTGAGTGCCGCGATCCCGTGAAAACGCCGGCCTATGCCACGCATTTCCACGATGGGGGCCGCCGGATCGGCGGTAGTGAACATGGTCTCGGCCTGCACCTCGCGATCCCCTGTCAGAACCGTGGCGTGAAGCTGTCGGCGTTGCCGGCATCGATAAAGATGGTGCCCGGCCCCCCGGTCACCGCCGGCAGCCTGGCCTCGTCGATATAGCCGTTGGGGGCCTCGCCCTGAACCGCCATCACCGCCGCGACCGCCCCGTAATAGCTCTCTTCGTAAGGCAGCAGGATCGTGGTGCCCGAATAGCTGCCCGACCTGACCCGCGAAATACCGTCACTTGTGCCGCCGACCGAATAAATACGCACATCCTCACCCGGTGTCTTGCCGGCGCTGCTCACGGCCTGAACAACCCCGCGCGTCATGTCATCCCACGACGAGATCACCACCGAGATATCGGGATGTGCCAACAGGCCGTCCTGGATCACCCGCAAGGCGGTGCCGGGATCGAAATTCCCCGCCTGTTCCACGACAACCCGGGCGTTCGGATACTTGGCCACGCCGTTTTCGATTGCCCGGGTCCAGAGGTTATAGAGATCCGAGCCGACAAACCCGCCAACCGCCGCGACCTCGCAAGGTTCGGAACAGGAGGCAAAGGCGTTTTCCACATGCGCGTCGAAATAGGCCTGCCGCTGCATCGTGACCGTGCCCGCCAGCCCGGCTGTATGGTCGGTGTCGCCGCACATGGGCAGGTCGACCGTCACCACCGGCTTGCCCGTGGGCACCAGGAACTGCTTCCACATGTTGCAGGATTGCGCGGCGGCGGTCGGCCCAAGGATGTAGGCGTCAAAATCGCCCACGGCGGCGTTCTGCACCTGCTTGAGCTGTTCGGCCGGGTTGAAATTCGCGTCAAATGTCTGGAATTCGAAATTGAACCGCGCTGCCGCGTCCTCCATCCCGCGCAGGCGTTGCTGGCAATAGGCGTTCTGGACGCATTCCGTCAGATAGGCAAAGCGCCGGGTCGTGGCAAAGGGCGCACCGGTTTCGTCAAAGGCAATCACCTTTTCGGCGGCGTTCTCCGCCGCATGCGCCCCGCCCGCAAGGGATGCGGCAAGCGCAAGATGCGCGGCAAAGTGCAGGATCGAAGAGATTGAATTGGGCTTGGTATCTGGCATGGCAGCCTCCCGGTTGCGTTTATCGTGTCTTGTTCTGAAGGATCCGCGCGATCCGCCTGGACAGGTCGGCCGCGTTGGGCGTGTCGGAATGGATGCAGATCGTGCTGGCCCTGAGCGGCAATTCGCCCCCGTCGCGGGTCAGCAACCGGCCCTCCAGCGCGGCATGCACGCGGGCTTCCACCAGCGCGGCGTCGATCTGCGGATGGGTCCGCGTGATCACCAGCTTGCCCTGCGGGTCATAATCGAGATCGGCGAAATACTCGGGCCAGAATGCGTGACCCCGCGCGGTATAGACGCTTTCGTGCAATGTCCCGGCCAGGCCCATGATCGGCACGTCAAAGACATCGGCGGCATCCGCCATCGCCCCGGCGGCCTCGGGATCGCGGGCGGTCATGCCATACAGCGCGCCATGTGGCTTGATATGGCTGAGCCGCGCGCCCGAGGCCCGCAGGAACGCCGTCAGGGCGCCGACCTGGTACAGGATGACGTTGCGCAATTCCTCGCGCCCGATCGCCATCTCGCGCCGCCCGAACCCTTGCAGATCGGGCAGCGAGGGATGCGCGCCGATGGCCACCCCGTGCCGGATCGCCAAACGCACGGTGGCGGACATGTGATTGGCGTCCGAGCCATGGAAACCGCAGGCGACATTCGCAAGATCGATATGGGGCATGATCGCGGCATCCGCCCCCAGAGAATAGATCCCAAAGCTCTCGCCCATATCGCAATTCAACAGCATTTCAGATACGGGCCTCCTGTTCCGCCAGGGCGGGTCATCTGCGTCAACGCGATGATTTCTTGTTGTTCTTTCAGGTTATCCGCGCCAACCACCTCGGTAAAATATTAATTTCTCTCGCCTGGTATCGAAAATTCAGATACCTAAGGTCGCATGGAGTTGACCCTCAAACACGCCCGGTATTTTGTCGCCGCCGCACAGGCCGGTCAGGTCAGCCGCGCCGCGGTGGAGCTCAACGTCTCGCAATCGGCGGTCACCACGGCGATCCGGGATCTGGAGGCCAATCTCGGGGTGCAGCTGTTTGAACGCCGTCCCAGGGGTGTCGCGCTGACCGAGGCGGGAACACGGTTCCTGCGTCATGCCAAGGAATTGCTGGCGGTAGCGCATGAGGCGATGAACCTGAGCGCGGATGATCAGACCAGGCTGCGGGGCCGGGTGCGGATCGGGATGAGCTATACGGTCGCCGGGTATTTCGCGATCCCGGTGCTGGCCCGCGTCAAACGGCGGTTTGCGGGGCTAGACCTGTCGCTGTGCGAAGATCGCCGGGACGTGATCGAACAGGAGCTGGTACAGGGCAGGCTCGACCTCGCGATCATCCTGACATCGAACCTGGGCGAGCGCGCGCTGCTGGATCACGTGACGCTGGTGCAATCGAAACGGCGGCTCTGGCTCCCCTCGGGGCACCGGCTGGCCGGTCGCGATGACCTGCCCCTGTCGGTGATCGAGGACGAGCCCTATATCCTGCTCACGGTGGACGAGGCCAAGAACACCCAGATCCGCTATTGGCAAGACCGGCAGGTGTCACCGCGCATTGCCTTTGAAACCAGCTCGGTCGAGGCGGTGCGCACCATGGTGGCCTCGGGCATGGGCATCACCGTGCTGTCGGACATGGTCTATCGGCCATGGTCGCTCGATGGGCAGCGTATCGAAACATCGGACATCACCGAAGGCGTGGTTCCACAGATGATGATCGGCGTCTGCTGGAACGCGCAGGCTCCTCTTGGTCCGGCCCCGCGCGCCATCGTGGATTTCCTGATGCAGATTTTCGGCATCGACCACCAGACCCCGCCCGATCCGCGCCCATCGCATCATCCGCAGGTCTGAAATTGCGCCGGGCGGTTTCATCGACTTCGGCCACTCAGATGCGATACGAGCCCGGTGTCCGGTTGGTCCATTTGCGAAAGGCCCGGTGAAAATTCGCCGGCGCAGAAAACCCGGTTTCAAAGGCGATCTGTTCGATACTGTCGTTGCCCTGCTGAAGCGCGCGAATGGCCATGTCGCGGCGCAGCGCGTCCTTGATGTCCTGAAACGACGTGCCTTCCTGCCTGAGCCGCCGGTTCAACGTGCGCGGTGCCATTTTCAACGCCGTGGCCGCCTCGGGCAACTGGCAGCTCTGCCAGGCCGCGCCATAGAGAAAGGCCCGCACCTGCAAGGAACAGGTATGCGCGCGCGAGCCGGTGAACATCCAGTCAAGCGGGGCCCGCTCCAGGAACGCGGTCGCCTCGGCGGGGCTGCGCGCAACCGGCCGGGTAAAGTGACGCGGGTCGAAACGGATGCTGGTCCGGGGCGCCGCAAACCGCACCGGGCAGGGAAAGACCACCGCGTAATCGGCGGCAAACATTGGGCGGGCAAAGGCAAAACGCACCTCGCTGACCGGCAGCTCGAACCCGCCCAGCCACGACAACAGCCCATGGGCCAGCTTGAGCAACAGCATATGCCCGAAGCGCTGCGGACGTGTCTCCGGCTCATAGGGCGTCAGGGCCAGTTCGAGATCGCCGCCATCCTGGTGCAGGTCGAGCCGGAAATCGTCGAGCAACAGGTTCCAATAGGTCGAGAACCGATACAGCGCCGAGGTCAGGCTACCCGCTTCGCGCTGAACCGTGACCAGATGCTGCAGGGCGCGGGGCCGGATGGGCCGGCTCCACAGCCCCATCATCTCGTCCCCGGTTTCGGGCGCGGCGAGCTGGTAGAGACGCGCGATCTCGTTCAGCGTGATCCGCTGACCGGGCATCATCGGCCCCGCCTGCAACCCCGAGCGCCGCAGCAGCGAGCCCATGACATCAGGCGGACAGCATGACCGCAGCGCATCGAGCCAGTCCTGGATGAACGCGGCCGACACCGTGGTCAGGGATATCGGGTCATGATTGGTCACGATTGGCCCTCTTGGCGTGATCCGATACATTTTTGGCAAAGAATGAGATTATCGGCAAGCGATTGGGCGGATAGATGACGCGAAACCATAGTCATTGGCCAGGAGCCCCCCATGTCATACCATCCCCCCGTACAGGATTTGATGTTCTGTATCGAGCACCTGTCACATTGGGACAAGGTGTCGGCGATGGCGGAGTATCGCGATTTCGACCTTGCCGATATCGGGGCGGCGCTTGACGGCTATGCCCGGTTCTGTAGCGAGCAGATCGCGCCCCTGTCGCATATCGGGGACGCGGTTGGCGCACGGTTCAGCGACGGGCGCGTGACCATGCCCGAGGGCGACGCCCGGGCCTATGCGCAGTTTGTCGAAATGGGCTGGCAGGCGCTGACCCATCCGGCGGAATATGGCGGCATGGGCTTGCCCCGGGCGGTCGGGGCCGCCGGGGTCGAGATGCTGAACGCGGCGGATATGAGCTTTGGGCTGTGCCCGCTCCTGACCGATGGCGCGATCGAGGCGCTGTTGCTGACCGGGTCGCAGGAACAGAAATCCGCCTATCTCGAACCGCTGATCGCCGGGCGCTGGTCGGGCACGATGAACCTGACCGAGCCGCAGGCAGGCAGCGACCTGGGGCGCGTGGCCACCCGCGCGCTGCGGCGCGAGGATGGCACATATGGCGTCTCGGGAACCAAGATATTCATCACCTATGGTGCCCATGACCTGACCGAGAACATCATTCACCTGGTGCTGGCGCGCACCCCCGATGCCCCGGCGGGGCCCAAGGGTCTGAGCCTGTTCATCGTGCCCCAGAACCTGCTGGACGAAAACGGTGAACCCGGTGCCGGGAACGCGGTGACCTGCGTAAGCATCGAGCACAAGCTGGGCGTGCGCGCCAGCCCCACGGCGGTGTTGGAGTATGACGACGCCACCGGGTTCCTGATCGGCGAGGAAAACCGCGGGCTGGAATACATGTTCATCATGATGAATGCCGCGCGCTTTGCCGTCGGGGTTCAGGGCATCGCGATCTCGGAACGGGCCTATCAGCGGGCGCTGACCTATGCGCGCGAACGCATCCAGAGCCGCCCGGTCAACGGCTCGGCCAGGGATGCGGTGGCGATCATCGAACACCCGGATGTGCGCCGGATGCTGTTGCGAATGCGCAGCCTGACCGAGGGCGGGCGGGCCATGGCGGCGGCGACGGCCGGGCTGCTGGACATGGCGCATCACGGCACGGATCCACAGGCCGCCGCATTGGCCGAATTCATGGTGCCGCTGGTCAAGGGGTTTTGCTCGGAACGCGCGGTCGAGGTGGCTTCGACCGGTGTGCAGATCCATGGCGGCATGGGTTTCATCGAGGAAACCGGCGCGGCGCAGCATTATCGCGATGCCCGTATCCTGCCGATTTATGAAGGCACCACGGCGATCCAGGCCAACGACCTGCTGGGCCGCAAGGTGATGCGCGACGGGGGAGAAACCGCGCGGCGTTTCGCGGAGCGGATCGCGGAAACCGAAGCCGCCCTCGGGCAGGGTGACGACACCGCGCAGAGCATCGGCAAGGCGCTGTCAGAGGCGCGCGGCGCGTTCGAAACCACGCTCGACTGGATGCTCGAACACAGCCGCCGCGACATCGACTCGGCCTTTGCCGGGGCGGTGCCCTTCCTGATGCTGGCCGGGACTCTGGCCGCCGGATGGAAGCTCGCCAAGGGGGCGCTGGCGGCGCAGGCCGCGCTGGACGCGGGGCGCGACCCCGCGTTCATGACCCGCAAGATCACCACCGCCCTGTTCTTTGCCCAGCATATCCTGCCGGAATGCCAGGCCGAACAGGCCCGCATCCTGACCGGTGCCGCCAGCGTCCTGGCCGCCGATTTTCCCGAATGACCCTCTCTGAAAGGACTCGAGCCATGAACGACGTCGTGAACCCCGACACCTATGAACGCCTTGCCATTTCCGAGCGGGACAATGGCCTGTACGTGGTGACCCTGAACCGCCCGACCAAGCGCAACGCGCTGGACGTGGCCACCATCGAAGAGCTGATCCGGTTCTTTTCCGGCGCGCGGCTGGCGGGTGTCAAGGCGGTGGTGCTGGCGGGCGAAGGCGATCATTTCTGCGCCGGTCTCGACCTGATCGAACATTGGAAGGCCGACCGCAGCCCCGATGATTTCATGCATGTCTGCCTGCGCTGGCACGAGGCGTTCAACAAGATGGAATATGGCGGGGTGCCGATCGTCGCCGCGCTCAAGGGGGCGGTTGTCGGCGGCGGTCTGGAACTGGCCAGCGCCGCGCATGTGCGGGTGATCGATCCCGGCACCTATTTCGCCCTGCCCGAGGGCCAGCGCGGCATCTTTACCGGCGGCGGCGCGACCATCCGCGTGTCGGACATGATCGGCAAGTACCGCATGATCGACATGATTCTGACGGGCCGTGTCTATCAGGGACAAGAAGCGGTTGACCTGGGCCTTGCGCAATATATCGTCGAGGACGGCCAGAGCTTTGACAAGGCAATCGAAATTGCCGACAAGGTCGCCCAAAACCTGCCCCTGACCAACTTTGCCATCTGCTCCGCGATCAGCCATCTGAACAACATGTCGGGCATGGATGCGGCCTATGCCGAGGCGGTGGTCGGCGGCGTGGTCAACACCCAGCCCGCCGCCCGCGCGCGGCTCGAGGCTTTTGCCAACAAGACCGCCGACCGCGTCCGGCCCAAGGGCTGAGACCCCGCGCAAGGCCGGTGCGCGCCGCGCTCATGCGCCCTGTGGTGCGCGCACCAGGTCAAGGAACTCTTGCAATATCTGCGATTGCAGCCGGTCGGTGCGCCAGATCGCCATGATTGGCGTGGCATAGCCAAAGCTGCGTGGCATCACCTCGATAAAGTCGAACTGGGTGGTGCGGGCGCAATGTTCGGGAAAGAATCCGAGATATAGCCCAAAGCCCACCAGCGCGAGCACCGCCTCGGTCTGATGCGCGATGGTGCCCACCGGAAAGCTGCGTTTCAACTCGCGCAGCCGCTCGCTTTCGAAATAGCCCCTGTGGACCAGCGGGTATTCGACCACCTGGTCGCGGCGCAGCGTTTCCTTTGCACGCAGACGTTGCGCCAGCGGATGGTTGCCGGCGCAATACAGGCCAACCTCCTCGCTGTAGAGCTCGGTATAGCCAAGCCCCGGATGACGCTGGTAATCGGGCACGATGCCGATATGCAGGCTGCCGTCGATCACTCCGCGCTCGACCTCGGCGGGCGTTCCGGTCATCAGGTTGACGCTCACATCGGGCGCTCGGGTGCGAAAGGCGCGGATCGCCGAAACCA
This sequence comes from Microbulbifer sp. S227A, assembly GCF_049800935.1. Classification (NCBI taxonomy): domain Bacteria; kingdom Pseudomonadati; phylum Pseudomonadota; class Gammaproteobacteria; order Cellvibrionales; family Microbulbiferaceae; genus Microbulbifer; species Microbulbifer sp. S227A. Next base: position 346,420 of record NZ_JBNAFZ010000005.1, read on the forward strand.
GCGGATTGCGCGGATCGATCACCGTATAGTCGATCATCCCGATCTTGATCTGCCCCACCAGGCTCTTGTTCAGCTGGGCGATATTGGTGCTGAACTCGTCGGCGGCGGCCAGCAGCCGGTCGATATGCGCCTCGGCGATCTTGCCCTGCTGGGTCAACGAGAACCCGCCGCGCCCGCGATGACACAGCCGCACGCCCAGCCGGGTTTCAAGGTCCGAGATCTGGCGCGAGATGGTCGAGGCCCCCACGCCCAGCTCGGCCTGGGCCGCCGACAGGCCGGAACAGTCGATCACCGTCTTGAACACGCGCATCAGCTTGATATCCGCATCCGTCACATTGCCCGAGAATACGATTTTCCGTCGCGCCATGGTGCCCCCGTCAGTTGCATTTGGCTACAAGTAAGGTTTCTTATTTGCAGGTTTTAAAAAGTAACGATCCACGGGAAAACACAAGGGACAGGAAAGGGAGAAAAACGTGAGCATCCGGGCAGACAAGCTGGCACAGTTGCGTGCGCAATTCGCAGAGGCCGATGGCGGGACCATCCATACCGAGAAATACCGCGAGATCGCCGACCGGATATTCAGCGAGGGCGGCCGCCGCCCCGCGCCCTATTCGGGGATCCCGACGCTGCTTGACGCGCCGCAAGCCGCCGCCGATGCCCTGGCCGATATCCAGGTGGCGCTTTACGGTGTGCCGATGGACCTGGGTGTCACCAACCGCAACGGTTCGCGTTTCGGCCCCCGGGCGCTGCGCGCGATCGAACGGGTCGGCCCCTATAACGACGCGCTGGAAACCGCGCCCCTGCACCAGATGGCGGTGGCGGATATTGGCGATGTGCCCTTTGCCAGCCGCTTTGACCTGGCCCAGAGTCACGCCGATATCGAAACCTTTCTCAAATCCGTTCACGCCCAGGGCGTGATCCCGCTGGCGGTTGGCGGCGATCATTCGATCACCCATCCGATCCTGCGTGTGCTGGGGGCAGAGACACCGGTCGGCATGATCCATATCGATGCCCATTGCGACACGGGCGGTGCCTACGAAGGCGAGAAGTTCCACCATGGCGGGCCGTTCCGCAACGCGGTGCTTGACGGTGTGCTGGATCCCGACCGCACCATCCAGATCGGCATCCGCGGCGCGGCGGGCTATATCTGGGAGTTCTCCACCCTGTCCGGCATGACCGTGATCGAGGCCCGCGACATCACCGAAGCCCGCCTGCCCGAGATCATCGCCATGGCCCGGCAGGTGGTGGGCGATGGGCCGACCTATTTGTCTTTTGACATCGACAGCCTCGACCCCGCCTTTGCCCCCGGCACCGGCACGCCCGAGGTCGGCGGCCTGACCACGCGCGAGGCGATGACCCTGATCCGCGGGTTCAAGGGGCTGAATTTCGTGGGGGGCGACGTGGTCGAGGTCGCGCCCGCCTATGACCCCACCAGCAACACCGCACAGAACGGCGCGCAGATGCTGTTTGAAATTCTCAGCCTGATGCAGTTTTCCCCCGCCCTGCGCCCGCTCTGATCCAACGCCGCCTGCTGCCTGTTTCCCCCTTGGATCAAGCGGGTCAGGCGGCAAAGACGGTAATGCGCTCGGCATCAAAACGCAGCCCCACCCGGTCGCCGGTCTGCGCCGGGGCGGCACCGCCGGCGCCGCGCACGCGGATCTCGTGGCCCTGCGTCTCGACCAGCCATTCCATCACCGGGCCCAGATCGCGGGCAAACGACACCGTGCCGGTTTCCGCGCCGCGTTCGAGGGTGATCGCCTCGGCGCGCACCGCGGCTTGCAGGGTACTGCCCGGGGCCTGCGAAACCGCGAGGCCGGTATCCTGCCCCAGGATCCCCAGCGTGCCAAGCGACGTCACCGTGGCGGGCAACAGGTTCGCGGCCCCGATGAAATCCGCCACAAAGGGCGTCGCCGGATTGCGATAGACCTCGGTCGGGCTCGCCGTTTGTTGCACCACCCCCTGGTTGAGCACGACCAGCTCATCCGCCAGCATCAGCGCCTCGGTCTGGTCATGGGTCACCAGCACCGTGGTGACGCCGAAACTCTGTTGCAGGCGGCGCAGTTCGATCTGCATGTTGTCGCGCAGCTTGGCATCCAGCGCCGACAGCGGCTCGTCCAGCAGGAACAGTTTCGGGCGGATCGCCAGCGCGCGGGCAATCGCCACCCGCTGCCGCTGGCCACCGGACAGGGCAGAGACCGGGCGGTCCGCGATATGGGGCAGTTCGATCACCGTCAGCAGCTCTTCGACCCGGTCCGCCTGCTCCGCGCGCGACGCCTTGCGCAGTTTCAACCCGTAGGCAATGTTCTCGGCCACCGACATATGCGGGAACAGCGCCAGCGACTGGAACACCATGCCGAACCCGCGCCGGTGCGGGGCCATGGCGGTGATGTCGCTGCCATCCTGCAGCAACCGCCCGCTGCTGGCCTGTTCGAACCCGGCAATGATCCGCAGGAGCGTGGTCTTGCCACAGCCCGACGGCCCCAGCAGGCAGACAAAGGCACCGCGCGCAACTTGCAGGTCCACTTCGCTCAGGGCCTGCACGGTGCCGTAGGATTTCGAGATCCGCTCGATATGCAGATGGGTGTCGCGCATCGTCGCGCTCCTTTCAGAACAGATTGCCCTTGCCCGCGATCAGCTTGTCCACAAGCACGATCAACAGGACATCGGCGGCAATGATGAAAACCGACAGCGCCAGCGTCGATGGGTCCAGCGACGACACGGTGCGGCTGTACATCCAGATCGGCAGGGTGCTGACATCGATGGTGTACATGAAAAAGGTGATGGTGAATTCGTTGAAGCTGATGATCAGGGCAAAGATCAGCCCGGCCAGGATGCCCGCCCGCATCAGCGGAATCACCACATCCCGGATCGCGCGCAACGGCGAGGCCCCAAGCGAGATCGCCGCCTCTTCGATCTCGACGCTGATGCCGTTCATCGCGCTCAGGCAATTGCGCAGCACAAAGGGCAGCACCAGCACGATATGCGGAATCGCGATGCGCCAGATGCCGAGATCGACCGACAGGCTCTCGGCGATCAGCAGGAAGGCAATGCCCAGCATCACCAGCGGAAACACCAGCGGCAGCGTGAACAACAGCTCCATCCCCGCGCGCACCCGCCGCTCGCCCCGCGCCAGCGCATAGGCCAGCGGAATGCAGACCCCGGTCGAAACCCCCATGACGATCACCGCGACCAGCAGGCTGGCAAGCGTCGATCCCAGCACCGATTGCGCGCTTGAGGGGTCTTCTTCGGTGAACATCCGCGCCACCTCGCCATACCAGCGCAGGGAATAGCCCTCTGGCGGAAAGCCCGAGCTGTCCGAGGCGGAAAACGACATGATGGTGACCACGACCACCGGCAGCGCAGATACCAGGATACCAAGCGTCGCCAGGATCAGCAGCGTCGCGCGATAGCTGCCACCGCCGGTGGTGGGCAAGAGTGCGATGCGCATGGTGTTACCTCCGGGTCCGGTCGGCGGTGCGTTCGGTGGTCATCCGCACCAGCCAGGCCGACAGCACCAGCACCAGCACCGTCAGCAGGATCAGGATCATGCCCGCAGCGGCCGCGCCGGACCAGTTGAACAAGGGCGAGATCATGTCGCGGATCGCCACGCCGAGCATCTGGACCCGACGCCCGCCCAGCAGCAGCGGGATGGCAAAGGCGCTGGCGTTGAAGGCAAAGACGATCGACGCCGCCCCCACCAGCGCCGGGCGCAGCAAGGGCAGCGTCACGTCGCGCAGGATGCGCCAATGGCCGGCCCCGAGCGAACTCGCGGCCTCGAGATGTTCCCGCGACACCGCCCGCGCGGCGCTGACGATGGGAAACACCGCAAGCGGCAGCGAGGTCTGGACCAGGCCCAGCAGCACCCCGGTCTCGTTGAACAACAGGAACAGCGGCCGCTCGATCACGCCCAGCGATCTGAGCACGCTGTTGAGCGCCCCCGACGGCCCCAGCAGCAGGATCCAGCCATAGGCCTGCACCAGCAGGTTCAGGATCATCGGCAGCAGGATGGTCACCGTCAGCAACCGCCGCCACAGCGCCCCGCGCAGGCTGGTCAGCAGAAAGGCCAGCGGCACCGCCAGCACCATCACGATCACCGTCGCGACAAAGGCCAGCCGCAGCGTCAGCCAGACCGAGCGGCCAAAAAACGGGGTCATCAGGTCGCGATAGGCGCGCAGCGATACCCCTTCAATCACCCCCTGCTCCGCCGACAGCGAAAACCGCAGGATATACAGCGCCGCCGCCAGGAACGGCAGCAAGGCAACACAAGCGGGCGCGGCAAAGGCGAGCGCCTGCTTGCGGGTCAATGTGGTCGGAGACACGCGCCGGGTCCGGTCTGGGGATCAGGACAGCGTTTGCTGATAACGGGTGATCCAGGTTTCGCGCATATCGGCGATAAAGCTCTTGTCGTGGACAATCGCCTTGTCGCTCAGCTGCTCGGGCTTGACGATAAAGGGGCTGGCCTTGGCGGCCTCGCTCATCTCGGCCTTCTGGTTCACCGGCCCGTTCAGCACGGCTTCGGCCATCACCCCCTGCACCGCGGGGTCGAGCGTGTAGTTGATAAAGGCATGCACCACATCGTCGGCGCCGGGCCTGGATCGCGGCATGATGGTATACATCAGATCGGCAAAGAACCCCTCTTGCACGTCATAGGTGGCCCCCATGTTCGATGCCCCGGGATTGGCCAGCTCGTCGGCAAAGAAGGCCGGCGCATAGACCCCGCCGATATCCAGCGCGTCGGAACGGAACAGTTCCGACAGCTGCGCCGGATTTTCGCCAAAGGTCAGGATATTGGGGCGCAGATCGGCCAGCTTGGCAAAGGCCGCATCGGCATTGCTGCCGTCGCCGCCCAGCAGCTTGCCGGTGGCATAGATCGTGTCGAGCGCATCGGTCCACGTGGCCGGCGGCAGGAACAGGCGGCCCGCATGGGCGCTGTCCCACATCTCGGCATAGGTTGTCGGCGGCTCGGGAAAGGTCCGGGTGTTGTAGATCAGCCCGCCGGTCCACAACAGGTATCCGATGCCATGACCGTCCGCGCCGGTGCGAAACCGCGGGTCGACATCCGCGAGATTGGGCAGCTGGTTCAGGTCCGGCCTGGCCAACAGCCCGTCCCCCGCCAGTTCGACCGCCCCCACCCCCGCAAGGGTGATGACATCGTATTGCGCCCGGTCCCCGGTGGCACGCAGCTTGGCCACCATCTCCGAGGTCGAGCCGGTGCGGTCCGCGATCACCCGCGCGCCGGTGGCCTCTTCAAAGGGCTTGGCGATGTTCTCCAGAATGGCCAGCCCGGTATTGTCCGACCAGGTCAGCAGGCGGACCTCCTTGCCCGCGAATGTCATGTCGCCAGCGCGCAGGATCGACGGCGCCGCCAACAGCGCGGCGGCCCCCGCGCCGGTTTTCAACAGGCGACGTCTGGTCAAGAAATTGGTCACGGATACTCTCCCGGTTAAATGCGCCTTGGCGGCTGTCTTGCGCCAGTGCGCCGGAATTACCGCTTGTGTTAAATGGCAAAGAATTGAAGCTTACTTGCAGAAATATGCAAGTTATCACGCCGCCCGCCGATGCGGCGGTTTTCTGCGGCCCTGCCGCGCAATTGGGCGGAAACGGACCCGGCACGCAGCGGATCAGACCCTTGCCAAAGCGGTCACGCCGCCCGCATGATCGCCGGGGCGGAAGCAATTGGCGCGGCCTGCGCCACGGGCGAGCGTGGGCGCGTGATGACCAACCTGGTGGCGTTTCAGTATGTCCTCGAAGTGGCGCGGCTCGGCTCGTTGCGGCTTGCGGCGGACCGGCTGCACGTGTCGCCCTCGGCGATCAGCCGCCAGCTGGCAAAGCTTGAGCGTGAATTCGGCGGGACGCTGGTGGAACGCCGTGCCACCGGGGTCGAGCTGACCGAGGCGGGCCGGATCGCGGCGGCGCATTTCTCCGTCATCTTCGACCAGATCGACATGGTCAAGGGCGAGATTTCAGAACTGTGTTCAGCATCCGGTGCGGCTCCCAGAACCCCGGCGCGCACGAGACATAGCCGATCATCTTGACGATGCGTTTCACCCGGTCCAGATCGCCCAGCACCGCCTTCATCATCGCCAGGTGATTGATCGCCAGCAACCGCGCCGACGCATAGCCTTCATCGATGCTGAGATCCGAGCCGACCTTGCCCACATAGGGCAGCACGTCATTGTCGTTTTCATCCGGCTGCGTGCCAAGCGTGCCCGAGGTACAGAGCATGTTGCCCACCACCACGCCGGGCAGGTAATTGCCGATCGGTTTCGGCCGTCGCGGCAGGCTGATCCCCATCTCGTCAAGGCGGGCTTCGGTTTGGTGAGGCATTGGGGACTCCTATCGCTGTTTGCCGTCAGTCTGGACGTAAATTAGGCGATCGGATCGGGGCCCGACATGCTGGGACAGGCACCGCTGGCCTGACCCCGCAACCCCAGGAAACAACCGACACCAAACCAACAGGAGACCCCGATGACAACATTCACCAGAACCATGAAGCTGGCGCTGTTGACCGCGCTGGCCGGTGCCGCCCAGGCGGCGGATTGCAGCATTGCCCTTGCCCCTGTGCTGACCGAGGACACCCCCAACGCCCGCGCCGCGATGGTGTTCAAGGACGAGGTCGAACAGAACTCGGACGGGCGCATCGAGATCAACATCCGGCCCGCCGCGCAGCTGGGCGGTGATGTCGAGATCATCGAGCAGACCCAGATGGGCCTGGTGCATATCGCCATCCCGCCCACCGGCAACCTGGCCAATTTCAACGAACAGATGTACCTGTTCGACCTGCCCTTCCTGCTGTCGGACGACGCCGCAATGATCGTGGGCCGCGACGCGGCGCGCGCATTCACCAGCGAGGACGAGGCCAAGATCATCGACCGGATCAAGGGCGAGATCACCATCCAGGAGCTCAGCCCAGAGGGCCGTGCCGCCTTTGTCGTAGCCTCGCAGCCGATCTATGCGGATTTCCGCGACAAGGTCACGCCCGCGCTGATGGACAAGGCGCTTGCCCTTGCCAAGGGTGAGTGAACCAACCGCACGACCACGGGCCGCGACACAAGGGGGCGACGATGATCACCTGGCTGAACCGGATTTTCGATCTGATCGAGAACACGCTGGTCACGGGGTTGATCCTCGTCGCCGCGGAGGCCTGACCCGATGGTTGGTGCACATGTTCCCGTCTTCTTTGGCCTGCTGCTGTTTGGCTCGCCGATCTTTGCCGCGCTGGCGCTCGCGGTGGCGCCGGCCTTCTATTTCTGGGGCGGGCTCGACCCGGTGCTGGTGCCGATGCGGACGTTCTCGGGGATGAACAACTTTTCCCTGATGTCGATCCTGTACCCGGCGATGGTCAAGGCCGGCTATGACCGGGCGTTTCCTTCGGCCTGATCACCACGGCGGGCAGCGTCACCGGCACCTCCGTGGGCAAGCTCTTTGCCGCCGGGCTGCTGCCCGCGTTGCTGATCGGCGGGTTCCTGATCGCCTATGCCAGCTGGTTTTCCGCGCGCAAAGGGTATCCGCGCGACGCGCTGCCGACACTGGCGGGCATCCTCGCGGCGCTGCGGCAGGCGGCCTGGGGGCTGGGGCTGCCGGTGATCCTGTTGATGATGGTGGCGCTGCTGATCCTGACCTATATGCCGATGATCAGCATGGTCCTGCCCAATCTGCTGTACAGAAGGCGCGGCCACGCCCCTGCCGTCCGGATTCGGCGGTGGGGACGCCAATGACCACCCGGTTCCTGGAAAACCGGTGGCCCCGGCGGAAAACAAGACCAATTTCGCGCCGGCTCCGCCAGATGCCGGCGCATTCACCGTTTTCCGCATCAGGAACTGGCAGATACACATAAACACCTGAACTGACGCGGATATTGCCGACCGCCACCGACAGGCCCTGCGCGGGGATGTGAAAATTTCGCACCCATTGGGCAAATATTTTTCCCCGTGTGAAGAATTCGCTTTGGAAAATCGCGCTTTCCCTGCATCATGCAGGCGTGATTTTGACCAATATGTCAAAATTGGTCCGCATGTCGCGGGCATTGGTTCTTTGGCGGCCTGCCGCCGTGGAACCGCCCGGTGCCCGCCAATAACCGCCCGGCAAAGCCCGGCATTCGAACAAACCAAGAGGGAAAACAAGATGTCACTGGACATAAGTACCATCTACGCCGAACAGGTGACGCTCAACTCGCTGGTGCAGAACCTGCTCTATGCATCCGGCACGGTGGGGGCGATCCTGGTCGTGGTCGGGCTTTTGATGATCGATGCCGGTACCGCCCGCCGCAAGAACCTGTTCAACTCGACCATCGAAAAGACGCTGGGCTTTTTCCTGGGCTTTGCCACCTATTACGTCATCGGTTTTGGGTTCTGGGCGGCGCAATATTACATCATGGTCGACGGCACGCTGATGGATTCCATCAAGGATTGGTGGATCGGCGGCGCGATGACCAACAGCCTGGCGCACCATGTCGACCCGGCGATCTTTCCCGGCCTCAACACCTTTCAGATTTTTGTCTTTTTCCTCGCGGTCTTTGCCGGGATCATCAACATCCTGCTGCATTTCTCGGTTGCCGAACGGATGAAGCCCGCCGCCTATTACATCACCTGCGTGGTCGCCACCGTGGTGTCATCGGCGCTGAGCCTGGCGACCTGGGGATCGGTCGGGCCGCTGACCAACATGGGGTTCCACGATTTCTTTGGCGTCGGCTTTGTCTATATGTTCCCGGCGGGGATGATCCTGGTCTTTGGCCCGATGCTCGGCCCGCGCCCCGGCATGATGCAACCGCACCCGCGCGTCTCGGCCTATCTCGCGCCCAGCATCGGGCTCTGTGCGCCGGGCCTGCTGCTGATCTTTGCCGGGCTGCCGACGGTCATCCTGTCCTGCCTGTTCTTCTTTGATCCCGAGGCCATGGCGGTCAGCGTGACCATGGCGGAAACCAGTGTTGGCGTGGCGCTCAACAATTATGCGCTGGTCTGGGCCGGGGGCGCGATTACCGGGCTGGTCCTGGCGTATTACTCGCGGAACTACGCCTACACCCTGCTGGGTCCGCTTGCCGGTTACGTCGCCGGGGCATCGGGCTTTGATGTCTACCTGCCGTGGCAGGCGCTGATCCTTGGGCTGATCGCCCCCTTGGCGGCTTATGCGGTCTATGAATTCACCCTGAAGCGCGGCATTGACGAGCACAAGCTGTTCCCGCTGTTCCTCGGGGCCGGGTCGCTGGGCATGGTGTTTCTCGGCATTTTCAAGGCCGGCACCCCGCGGGGCGGATACCTGGGCATCGAAGAGGGTGCCTATGCCTTTCAACACGGAGAAATCTCGCTGGTGATGCAATTGGTGGGGATCGTCGCCTGTGTCGGCACCGGCGTGGTGACGGCGCTGGTGCTGTCGGTGATCCTCAAGGCAACGGTTGGCCTGCGGGTGGACGAAGACGACCAGATCGACGGGCTGGACATGCTGTATTGGGATCTTGAGCCCGACGTGATCACCCATGCGGACAATGTGCCGAACCCCGGCACCGCCGCGCGGCGTCATGATGCGGCCGGGCTGCCGCCAACCCCCGACGCCATCGCGCGCGGCTGATCCCGCGCCAACCCAAAGGCCCCGGCAAATCTGTCCGGGGCCTTTTCACGTCTGACGCCGCTTGTCGCCCCTCCGGTCGATGTTCTACGATACGGCTGGCCTCTGCCGACCCTGCCGCGACGGACATATCCATGAACCAAACCAGAAACTCCGCCTTTGCCACCGATCAGAGCATCGGGAAAACGGTTCGCATCGTGGTCGACAAGCTGCTCGTGCGCATCCAGTCGGGAGAGTATCCGCCGGATTCCCGCCTGCCCAGCGAGCGCGCGCTGGCGGCCGAACTCGGCGTGTCCCGCAACACCGTGCGCGAAGCCCTGGATATCCTGGAAAGCCGCGACATGGTCCGGCGCAGACAGGGCAGCGGCAGTTTCGTCACCTTTGACTCCCATCGCCCCGACGCCCCGGCGCCCGGTTCGGTGGGCGAACGCACCAGCCCGCTGGATCACCTGATCGTCCGCTCGATCATCGAGCCCGAGATGACCCGGCTGGCGGTGATGAACATGACCCCGCGAGACCTCGAAGACCTGGCACAGGTGGTGGCCCAGATCGAAGCCGTGCGCACCGACCTGAACGAATTCATCCGCTGCGAAGAAGCGTTTTACCGCACCATCGCGCGCGCGACGCGCAATCCGCTGCTGGAGGCCTGCTATGATCTGACCATCGAGGTCTGCCGCCAGAGTTTCCGTACCGCGCTGATGCGCAAGCACCTGACGCCGGACCGGATCCAGAGCTATCAGGTGCGGTTCAACTCGCTGTTCAACGCGATCGCCACCCGCGATGTCGAGGCCGCGGTCGAGATCACCAAGCTGCACCTGGTCGAGGAACAGCGGCTGTTCCTGCATGACGGTTAGGCCGGTTCAGTCCAGCGCGGCGCGGCTCAGCAGGCTGGCCTGTGCCGCGCCGGTTTCGATGCGCTGCTGCCAGAGCTGGCCCAATCGCCGCATGTGATCGTGCAGCCGTGCCTCGTGCCGGTCCAGCCAGTCGGGGATCGAGCGGAATTCGGCAATCCGCGCCCGCCCCTCTTCGATCCGGACCACCGGCCAATCGCCGATCAGGGCGTTGTTGATGCCGAACATCTGCTCGCCCCACCAGCGCGCCGGACCAAAGGCATGGGTGACCGGCTCCATCTGTTTCATCGTGGTCAGCACCGAGACCGGCGAAACCGAGGCCACCTGTTCCACCGCCGCGTGCCAGATTTCCAGGATCGCCACGAACTCCCAGCTGACGGCGCTCCAGCTGCCCGGATACCGGGCGTTGTATTCCTTGAAGAATTCGCTGGGCCGATTGAAAAAGAACGCCTTGCGCGCCAGCTTGGGGTCGTCGAAATCGGGAAACTGGAACAGCGTGCCCTCCATGAAACCGGGCGACGTGCGCGCCACCACGCGCTGGTAATGATCCATCGTGCAGGACAGGATGCGCCCGGTGAACCCCGCCGCGTGGGCATATTCGGTCATTGCATGCACCATCGGCGTATAGCTGGTACACCAGCACAGCACATCCGGGCGCTCGGCCAGCATCGGATCGACAATGGCGGCAACATCCGTCTGGTGCGGATCATACAGGATGCCCTTGACCACCGGCAGGTCCGCCGCCTCGAACGCCGCGCGATAGGTCGCCGCTGACGGCAGCCCCAGGGCATCCTTCTGGCTGCACATGGCGATGCGCCGCCGCTGCGGTTCGTGTTCGGCCATCCACTCCACACCGGTGACGTTGAACACCGGATGCACCTCGGAGGGGGCGATCAGATAACGGGTATCGGGTGACAGGTCGCTGGGCAGCAGGGTCGAGGTCAGCACCCGGTTCTGGGTCAGGAACGACCGCAGCGGCGTAAAGGTATCACCCCCCAGCATCATCAGGAAACGCACCTGTTCCGTCAGGACCAGGTGGCGCGCGCCCTCCAGCGCCCGCTCGGGATCATAGCCGCAATCATAGGACACGATTCGCAACGGGTAGCGCCGCCCGCCAATCAGAATGCCGCCAGCGCGGTTCAACCATTCCGCCCAAAGCTGGCACCCGTTCAGCCCCGGCAGCCCCCAGGAGCTGACCGGACCGGTGAGCGGCGCGAGAAATCCGATGCTGACCGGTTCGTTCATGCCGACGCGGGTGTTCGGAAACAGCGATGAAACCGCGATGTTATGGGCGAAACTTGATCCTAGCATACCAATTTCTACCACTGGCCCGCCCAGACTCAAGCCAGTATTTCAAGCCCGTATGCACTTCACCATAGGGGAAATAAGTTACCCATTAGGAAAAAAACCCATTGACACAAAGGGACCAGTGCGGCGAAATTTGGTTCAACCAATAGTACCAATAACCGGAACACCAGCAGGAGAGACAGAAAATGACACAGAAACGGGTCGCAATCATCGGTGCCGGACCTTCCGGCCTGGCCCAGCTTCGCGCGTTCCAGTCGGCGGCGGAAAAGGGTGAGGACATCCCCCAAATCGTCTGTTTTGAAAAACAGGGCAACTGGGGCGGGCTGTGGAACTATACCTGGCGCACCGGGCTGGATGAAAACGGCGAACCGGTGCATTGCTCGATGTACCGCTACCTGTGGTCGAACGGCCCCAAGGAGGGGCTGGAATTCGCCGACTATTCCTTTGAAGAGCATTTCGGCAAACAGATCGCCTCGTACCCGCCGCGCGCCGTGCTGTTCGACTATATCGAGGGCCGGGTGCTCAAGGCCGGTGTGCGCGACTGGATCCGCTTTGACACCGCCGTCCGCTGGGTCAGCCATGACAGCGACACGGGCAAGTTCACGGTCACCGTGCATGACCACAGCCGCGATCACGTCTATTGCGAAGAGTTCGACAACGTGATCTGCGCCTCGGGTCATTTCTCGACCCCGAACGTGCCCTATTACGAAGGCTTCGAGAGCTTTAACGGCCGTCTCGTCCACGCCCATGACTTCCGCGACGCACGGGAGTTTTCCGGCAAGGATATCCTGGTTGTCGGCGCGTCCTACTCGGCCGAGGATATCGGCTCGCAATGCTGGAAATACGGCGCGAAATCAATCACCTCCTGCTATCGCAGCGCGCCCATGGGGTTTGACTGGCCCGACAATTGGGAAGAACGGCCCGCCCTGCAAAAGGTCAGCGGCAACACGGTGTATTTCGCCGACGGCTCGACCCGCGACGTGGACGCCATCATCCTGTGCACCGGCTACAAGCATTTCTTCAACTTCCTGCCCGACGATCTGCGCCTGAAAACCGCCAACCGCCTGGCCACCGCCGATCTCTACAAGGGCGTGGCGTTCGTCAACAACCCCGCCCTGTTCTATCTCGGGATGCAGGATCAATGGTTCACCTTCAACATGTTCGACGCCCAGGCCTGGTGGGTGCGCGACGCGATCATGGGCAAGATCGACATATCGGGCGTCACCACCGATCAGATGCTGGCCGATGTAAAGGAGCGCGAGGCGCGGGAAGAGGCCAGCGACGACGTGAAATACGCCATCCGCTACCAGGCCGACTATATCGAGGAACTGGTGGCGGAAACCGACTATCCCAGCTTTGACATCGACGGGGCCTGCCAGGCGTTCTACGACTGGAAAAAGCACAAGGCCCAAGACATCATGGGCTTCCGCAACAACCGCTACAAATCGGTGATCACCGGCACCATGGCCCCGGTGCACCACACCCCGTGGAAAGACGCGCTGGATGACAGCATGGCCGCCTATCTGGCCAATTGACCCGCCTCTCCCGCGGCGGCCGGGATCGCCGCGGGTTCCCGTTCTGGCACGCACCGATCCATCGACCGTGGCGCCGCACCGGCCCCCAATACCCCGCACATGTCCGATTTCGACCCATTCCCGTCTGAACAGGACGGCGACTCTGCACGGGTTCTGGCGGAATATGAGCCAAAGGAGTCCGAATCTATGCACTACTCAGGGTTCAAGGTCATCAAGGAAGCGCTGACCGGTCATCGCGGCTGGGGCCCGGCCTGGCGCGACGCCACGCCCAAGGCGCAATATGACTATGTAATCATCGGCGGCGGCGGGCACGGGCTGGCCACCGCCTATTACCTCGCCAAGGAATTCAAACAGGCCCGCATCGCGGTGGTCGAAAAGGGCTGGATCGGCGGCGGCAATGTGGGGCGCAACACCACGATCATCCGCTCCAACTATCTGCTGGACGGGAACGAGCCGTTCTATGAATTCTCGTTGCAGCTCTGGGAGAATCTCGAACAGGAGCTGAACTATAACGCGATGGTCAGCCAGCGCGGCATCCTGAACCTGATCCATTCCGACGCACAGCGCGACGCTTTCATCCGGCGCGGCAACGCGATGATCCTGAACGGGGCGGATGCGGAACTCTTGAGCACCGAACAGATCGTGGCGCGTTATCCGTTCCTGAACGTGAACAACGCCCGTTTCCCGATCAAGGGCGGGCTGGCGCAGCATCGTGGCGGCACCGTGCGCCATGACGCGGTGGCCTGGGGCTATGCCCGCGCCGCCGACCGGCAGGGCGTCGACATCATCCAGAATTGCGAAGTCACCGGGTTTCGCATCGAAAACGGCACCTGCACCGGGGTCGAGACATCACGCGGGTTCATCGGTGCCAAAAAGGTCGCGGCCTGTGTTGCCGGGTCGTCGTCGCGGCTGATGGCAAAGGCCGACATGCGGTTGCCGATCGAAAGCCACGTGTTGCAGGCCTTTGTCTCCGAGGGCCTGAAACCGCTGCTGCCCGGGGTGATCACCTTTGGCGCGGGCCATTTCTATTGCAGCCAGTCCGACAAGGGCGGGCTGGTCTTTGGCGGCGATATCGACGGCTATAATTCCTATGCCCAACGCGGCAACCTGCCGGTGGTCGAGGACGTTTGCGAAGGCGGCATGGCGATCTTCCCCAATCTCGGGCGGGCGCGGCTGTTGCGGATGTGGGGCGGCATCATGGACATGTCGATGGACGGCTCGCCGATCATCGACCGCACCCATGTGGCCGGGCTCTATTTCAACGGCGGCTGGTGCTATGGCGGGTTCAAGGCCACCCCGGCCTCGGGCTTTGCCTATGCGCATCTGCTGGCCACCGACACCCCGCACAAGACCGCCACCGCCTATCGGTTCGACCGTTTCGCCACCGGGCGGATGATCGACGAAAAGGGCATGGGCAACCAGCCCAACCTGCATTGAACGAGGACAGGACATGCTGATCAATCACCCGATCCTCGGCCCCCGCGACGCCGCCGAATTCGTCTACAAGGGCGACGCGGCGCTGATCCACCGCCCCGACTGGCAGGCCGAAGACGCCGTGGCGCAATTCACCGACTATGGCTATCTGCGCGACAATCCCGCCGGGCTGCACCGCGAATTGTGGTTCCATGAACAGGGCGACCGGTCGTGGCTGGTCGTGACCCGCGACACCACCACCCATGACATCACCAAGGTAGAGCTGGCGCGCGATGTCGCGCGGGCCGAGGGGCGTTCGAAATGACCGGCAATACCCGACTGAGCGGCGGCCTGATCGACCGCAGCGCCCCCCTGTCCTTCACCTTTGACGGCAAGCGTTACAGCGGTTTTGCCGGCGATACGCTCGCCTCGGCCCTGCTGGCCAACGGCGTGCGGCTGATGGGGCGCAGCTTCAAGTATCATCGCCCGCGCGGCCCCCTGACCGCCGGCTCCGAAGAGCCCAATGCCATCGTCGAACTGCGCGGCGGCGCGCGCAAGGAACCCAATACCCGCGCCACCACCGCCGAGCTGTTTGACGGGCTGACCGCCAATTCGCAAAACCGCTGGCCGTCGCTGGCCTTTGACGCGCTGGCGATCAATGACCGGCTGTCATCGTTTTTTGCCGCCGGGTTCTATTACAAGACCTTCATGTGGCCCAAGGCGTTCTGGGAAAAGCTCTATGAGCCGATGATCCGCAAGGCCGCCGGGCTGGGCACCCTGTCGCACGACCCGGACCCCGATTGTTATGACAAGGGGTTTCTGCATTGTGACCTGCTGATCATCGGGGCGGGACCGGCCGGTCTGGCGGCGGCGCTCACCGCCGGGGAATCCGGTGCGCGGGTGATCCTGGCCGATGAAGATTTCCTGATGGGTGGCCGGCTCAACTCCGAGACCGGCCTGCTCTCCGATCAGAGCGGCGCGGGCTGGGCCGCCGAAACCGTGGCGCGGCTGCGGGCCATGCCCAATGTCCGCGTCATGGCGCGCAGCACGGTGATCGGGGCCTTTGACCACGGCATCTATGGCATGGTCGAACGGCTTGGCGACCACCTCGCCGAACCGGCCCCCGGCAAGCCGCGCCAGATCCTGTGGCGGGTCTATTCCAAACGCGCGATCCTGGCCGCCGGCGCTACCGAACGGCCCATCGTGTTTGAAAACAACGATCGCCCGGGCATCATGCTGGCCTCGGCCATGCGCAGCTATGCCAACCGCTGGGCCGTCACGCCGGGCCAATCTGTGGCGATCTTTACCAATAACGACGACGGGCACCGCACCGCGACCGACCTGCACGCCAAGGGTGTCAAGGTCACGGTGATCGACACCCGCCCGGATGCGGGCGTGACCCCGGATTACCAGATTCTGTCTGGCGCCCATGTCATCGACACCGCCGGCCGGCTTGGCCTCAAGCGGGTCGAGATCATGCAAGCCAACGGCGAGACCCGCACCCTGCTGGTTGACGGGTTGGGCGTGTCGGGGGGATGGAACCCCAACGTTCACATGACCTGTCATCAGCGCGGCCGCCCGCAATGGGATGACAGGCTGGCGGCATTTGTGCCCGGCGGCACCATGCCCACCGGCCTGATCCCGGCCGGTGCGGCCAATGGCGTGTTCAGCACCCATGGCGCGCTGCGCTCGGGCCAGTCCGCCGCCACGCAGGCGCTGACCGATCTCGGGTTCAACGCCACCCCGCCAGAGCTGCCCCGCGCCGAGGACGCCCCGGTGCGCCTCGTGCCGTTCTGGCATGTCGAGGGGGCCCGGCGCGCCTGGGTCGATCAGCAGAACGACGTGACCGCCAAGGACGTAAAGCTGGCGCATCAGGAGAATTTTGTCTCGGTCGAGCATCTCAAGCGGTACACCACGCTGGGCATGGCCACCGATCAGGGCAAGACATCGAATATCGCGGGCCTTGCCATCATGGCCGAGGTCGCGGGCAAGCAGATCCCCGAGGTCGGCACCACCATGTTCCGCCCGCCCTATACGCCAACGGCGATGGGGGTGCTGGCCGGTCGGTCGCGGGACAAGGATTTCCGCCCGGTGCGCAAGACGCCCAGCCATCACTGGGCCGAGGAACAGGGCGCGGTGTTCGTCGAAGTCGGCATGTGGCTGCGGGCGCAATGGTTCCCCAAACCCGGCGAGATCGACTGGCGCGAGAGCGTCGACCGCGAGGTGCTGCAAACCCGCAAATCCGTGGGGGTCTGCGACTGTACCACGCTGGGCAAGATCGACGTGCAGGGCAGCGACGCGGCGGCGTTCCTGAACAAGGTCTATGCCAATGGCTTTGCCAAGCTGGCGGTGGGCAAGACCCGCTATGGGCTGATGCTGCGCGAGGACGGGATCGCCATGGATGACGGCACCGCGGCGCGGCTGGCCGAGGATCATTTCGTCGTCACCACCACCACCGCCAACGCGGTGCCGGTCTATCGCCACATGGAATTCGTGCGCCAATGCCTGTTCCCGGACATGGATGTGCAGTTGATTTCCGCCACCGAGGCCTGGGCGCAATATGCCGTTGCCGGACCCAATTCACGCAAGCTGCTGCAAAAGATCGTCGACCCGGAATTCGACATCACCAACGAGGGCTTCCCTTTCATGGCCTGTGGTGAAATCACGGTCTGTGGCGGGTTGCGGGCGCGGCTGTTCCGCATCTCGTTCTCGGGCGAGCTGGCCTTTGAAATCGCGGTGCCTACGCGCTATGGCGATGCGCTGATGCGGCGGCTGATGGACGAGGGCAGGGAATTTGACGTGACCCCCTATGGCACCGAGGCGCTCAGTGTCATGCGCATCGAAAAGGGTCACGCGGCGGGCAACGAATTGAACGGCACCACCACCGCCAACAACCTTGGCATGGGGCGCATGGTCTCCAAGAAAAAGGACTCCATCGGCTCGACCCTGTCGGAACGGCCCGGTCTGAACGAAGAGGACGCGCTCAAGCTGGTCGGGTTCAAACCGGTGAACCGAGAGCACAAGGTGCCCGCCGGTGCCCACCTGATGACCCGCGGCACGCCGGTCGATGCGGCCCATGACCAGGGCTATGTCACCTCGGCCTGCTATTCGCCCAATCTCGGATGCCATATCGGCATCGGCTATCTGAAATCCGGCGATACCCGCATGGGCGAGGTCGTGCGCCTCGTCAGCCCGCTGACCGGGGTCGACCATGATGTCGAAGTGGTCAGCGCCCATTTTGTCGACCCAGAGGGGAACCGTCTCCGTGCATGATCTGAAACCCCTGACACCGCTTGGTGCCGCCGAACCCCGTGTCGAACGGATCGGCCCCGTCACCCTGACCGAAACCGTGTCGGTCGCGCTGGCCTCGGTCGCGGCGCGGCTGGGCCGCGAAGAGGCGGCGCGCTCTACACTGGCCCGCGTGATCGGGGCCGAGGCCCCGGCCCCGTCGCGCCACGGCGGCGGCACCCCTGCCGCCTTCTGGACCGGGCCGGACCAATGGATGATCGAAGCCCCGATCGCCACGCATGAAGACCTGGCCCGCCAGATGGTCGACACCTTTGGCGACACGGCCAGCGTGACCGAACAGACCGATGCGTGGTGCCGGTTCGACCTGGGCGGCGATGACCTGCCTTCGGTCATGGAACGTCTTTGCGCCGTCGACCTGCGGCCATGGCAGGGCGGCGAGGTACAGCGCACGACCATCGATCACCTGGGCTGTTTCCTGCTCTGCCGCGATCCGCGCCACCTGTCGGTGATCGGTCCGCGCAGTTCCGCGGGATCGTTGCATCACGCGCTGGTCACCGCCTGCAAATCGGCCTTCTGAACCGGGTCACACCGAGGGCACCGGACGGTTGCCCTCGGTCCGGTACAGGTTGATCCGCTTGCGGTCCTCCTGCGGGCTCAGCCCGAATTCGGCACGGTAATGGCGGGTGAAATGTTTGGCGCTGGCATAGCCCACCGCCGCCGCCACATCCGCCACCGCATCATTGGTATACATCACGATCTGCCGCGCCGCCTGCATCCGCAGCCAACGGAAATAGCTGGTCGGGTTCTGCCCCGTCGCCTGTTTGAACCTGCGTTCCAGATGGCGTGGCGAAATCTCCAGCCGGTCCGCCACCTCGGCCACCGCAAGCGGCTCGGACAGGTCGCGGGTAAAGATGTCGATGGCCCGCGCCACGACGGGCGACAGATCGTCCTCGATGCCGTCCTGCAAATGCACCGGCACCGATTGCTTGACCCCGATCTTGCGCATCATCGGATGCTGGAACCAGCAGGCCACCTCGGTCGCCACATCCCCGCCCAGGGCCGCGTCGATAAAGGTCAGCGCCAGGTCGAAGGCCGCCGCCGCTCCCGAGGCCGTGACACAGCGCCCCGAAACCTCGATCACCTCGTCGCTATGGGCGATCCCGGGGAATTCGACGGCAAACGCCGCCTCGTAGCACCAATGTACCGACAGCCGTTCCCCCGTGACCGCACCGCTGCGCACCAGCGGAAACACCCCGCCGCTGATCGCGCCCAGCGTCGAGCCGTGGCGCGACAGGCGGCGCAGATGCGCCGCGCTGCGGGGATTGGCAAACCGCCCGGACGGGGCCGAGAGCAGCAGCAGGTAATCCACCTGTTCGACCGCATCCAGGGTGCCGCCCGGTTCAAAGGGGATATTGGCGCTGGACTGGACCGGGCCGGGGCTTTCGGCGACCAGCCGCCATTCAAAGGCGGTCTGTCCGGAAATCTCGTTCGCCGCGCGCAGGGGTTCGATCACCGAGGTCAGGCAGGCCATCGGAAATCCCGGAAAGAGCAGAAAGCCGATCGTCTTAGGCATGGGATCCAATCTCTGACCAATCGGACCAATTTTTAACCACAGGAAAACTTTTTTGCAATGCAGTGAATATCCGCTAGACTGATGACAGGTAGAATTTGCCGTGTGAAGTGACTAGAATCCAGAGGGTCGGCCAGTATGAACGTTGAAACATCCAAGACCATGACCAAACTTGTTCAGGACCCTCACAGCCTGCGTGACGAGCGTGAAAAGGTGCTCGAGGTCGCTATCGGCCGCGAAGTGCGCGCCTATCGCAAGCAACAGGGCATCACCGTCGCGGAATTGTCGCGGCTGACCGACCTGTCGATCGGGATGCTGTCCAAGATCGAGAACGGCAACACCTCGCCCTCGCTGACCACCTTGCAGACGCTGGCCAATGCGCTTTCGGTGCCGCTGACCTCATTTTTCAAAGGCTACGAAGAACGGCGCGAAGCGGTACACACCAAGGCGGGCGAAGGGTTGGAGATCGAGCGTGCCGGCACCCGCGCGGGACACCAATACAATCTTTTGGGCCATATCGGGTCGAATTCCAGCGGCGTCATCGTCGAACCCTATCTGATCACGCTGAACAGTGAATCCGACACGTTCAAGACCTTCCAGCATGACGGGATCGAGATGATCTACATGCTCGAAGGCAAGGTTGGCTATCTGCACGGCAAACAGCATTACCCGCTCGAACCGGGCGATACGCTGTTTTTTGATGCCGACGCGCCGCACGGGCCCGAGGTGCTGACCGAATTGCCGGCGCGTTACCTGTCGATCATCTGCTATCCACAAAAGACCTGAGGCGCGGCGCTCAGTCGGACAAGCACAGCTTGTTGCCGTCCAGATCGCGCAGATAGGCCGAGAATTTTGGGTCTGACTCAAAGTTGATGCACCTTGGTGGCTAAGATGCCGTGACGAGGCGTGCCCTGAGCAGATCTATGTTGGCGCGGCCATACATCTGGCGTTTCAGCGTCTTCAATCGATTGATCTGGCCCTCTGTCTGTCCGTTCGACCATGGTTCACGCAGGGCTGCGGCGACCGCCACCTGATCCCGGCGAAGCCCGCGGGCGAAAGCACCGAGCAGCCCGTCCTCCGCTTCATTCAGCCATCCTTCCAGCGCGTCTTCGCGAGCATTGCGTACCATGTCCGTAAACCGGTCCGTCATCCTGCGGGCTGCAGCGAGGGCAGGCAGCGAAGCTTCGATCCTTGCAACCTGGATGGCATCGGCCTTGCACAGATGATCCCGGCCCAAGGTCAGGAGACGAGCAATCTTGCGCGCGGGCGGCGACTTTTCTGTACCCGACGGCGCGGCCTGCTCGGCACGGCGCTGGCGCGTGGCCCATTCTCCAACGACGCGGAGGCTGCCCTGGAAACCATCTGCCCGCAGTCGGCGCCAGAGCTCTGCGCCGTTTCGGCAGCCGCCGTTCCATTCCCGTTCCAGACGCGGTAGCCAAGGGGTCAGACTGCTCTCGCGAATGCGAAAGACGTCTTCGCGCTCACCACGGATGATCTGGCGGACCAGCCCGCGGCTCAATCCGGTCAGGCGCACGATGCGTCTGATCGGAGTGCCGTCATCGGCCATCTGGCGAACCATGCGGTTGGTTTGTTGGCGGCGCTGAAAGCCCTCATATTGAAGCTTTTCCGCTGCCGTCAGAAGCTTTGGATCCAGTGCATTTGCGCCGATGGCTTTGCGGATGGCAGGCATGTTACGCTGTACGGCGGCCAGGAAAGCCGTGCTCGCGTTCTCCAACAGGTGCCAGCGGTCGGCAACCTGAACCGCCTTTGGCAAGGCCCGTGAAACGGCACCACCATAGCCTCCGTTGCGGTCGCGGGCGACGACCTCGATCCCCGGACGGGCCCGCAGCCAGGCCTCGACCGTGGCCGGTTCTCGATCTGGAAGGAGATCAATGACCCGGCGTCGCTCCAGATCGCAGATCAAAGTGCCGTATCTCTGCCCCTTTCGCCAAGCCCAGTCGTCAATACCTATGACGCGGAGATCACTGCTTGAGGCCGTCGCCGCGCCCCGGATGCTGCGGAGGAACGTATCCTTGCTGACCGGCAGCAGGAGCCGTGCGGCGAGCGCCTGTGCCGGGCGCCCGCCGAGTGCCAGGCCGAGGTGCCGGACCAGTCCTTGCAGACGGGAGGTACGCCGCGCATGCGGCCGGGTTACCGCAGGTGGGAACCGCTCCGCAAATATCCTGGCCGGGCACTGCGGAGCACAGCAGCGAAATCGGCGAACCAACAGGACCAGTTCCACCTTCCGGCCATGCGCAGGCAGATCGGCAGGCCGTCGGCGGTATCTGCTGTGAACATGACGTGAAACCGTGCCGCAGCGCGGGCACGCTGCCGCGGCTTTGGCGGAACGCGAGTGGATCCGGACCGTGTTCCCAACAAGCTCGACCTGATCGGCCTTGAGACCTGCTGGCAGGAAATCCCGCCGTGAAAACTGTGACGCCATCGGCAATCTCCTCCAAAACCTGCCGATATATAGCGCTTGGCAAGTTGGACTGCACCAAATCTGCTTCAGACCC
>NZ_JBNAFZ010000006.1:0-339139 GCF_049800935.1 Microbulbifer sp. S227A
CATGGGTTAAAGAACGGTTAAGCCAGCGCGCGTTGGAGGATAAACGTCAAACCAAGCTGGTCAAAGACGCCTGGAACGAGAGCGGCAAGATTTATGGCTACCGCAAAATCTATGACGACCTGATCGACATGGGCGAGGCCGTGTCCGAGAACCGGGTTGCCCGTCTGGCGCGCCTTGCAGGTATTCAGGCGCAGATCGGCTACAAGAAGAAGCCTGGAGTGTACGGCAGTAAGCCATCCGTCGTGGTCGACAACACGCTGGATCGTCAGTTCACGGTCGTTGCGCCAGACAGGGCTTGGGTGACAGACATCACTTACCTGCGCACGCACGAAGGATTTGCGTATCTCTGTGTCGTCATTGATCTGTTCTCAAGGCGTGTCGTGGGTTGGGCCATCCAGTCTCGCCAGACCTCAGAACTGGCGGTGCAGGCTTTGCTCATGGCGATCTGGAGGAGAAAGCCCGGATCGGGCCTGTTGATCCACTCAGATCAAGGCGTCCAATTCACCAGCCGTGAATGGGCTGCCTTCCTGCGAGAACACAATCTGGAACATTCCATGAGCCGTCGCGGCAATTGCCATGACAACGCTGTTGCCGAGAGCTTCTTTCAGCTCCTGAAGCGGGAAAAGGTCAGACGGCGGAAATACCGGACACGCGAGGAAGCCCGGCGAGATGTCTTTGAATACATCGAGCTGTTCTACAACCCAAAGCGAAAGCATACGAATAACGGAATGCTGTCACCCGTTGACTTTGAAAAAAGACAGCTCAAACTGGGAAAGGCAGGTGTCTAGGAAACTAGGGGCACCTCAGGAGGGTCGAGATTTCGACCGCCAGGTCGCGGAGCTGCAGGTTTGTATCGCCGTACTCAACAGCTACACCGCGCTTGGCATACCCGTCACAGTGGCCGTAGGATAAGTCCGTCCGGGGAAAGGGGAACTCCGCTCAGAACCTGATTTATGCAACAAGGCCATCGCAACCTCTTCGAGAGCTACCCTTCCCGGTGTTTTTTCCAAACCGATCTCTACAGCACGTTTTTTGGCATACAGGTGAACGATGAGATTGAGCGGAAGCTCTTTGGCGATATCGATGCCGGTGGATCAAATGCTGTTCGAGCGTTTCTTGGAGACGACATCTCCGCGTGGCACGAAAACTTCCAGAACCTCTTCATATACCTTGTTTACACATTCCCAATTGTTTGAGTGCCATAAGGGAATGAACCTATGTAGATGATGCTCGTGATACCTGCCCAGATATACGATCAAATCAACGATAAGTGCACCGAAGGGCTCGCGCTTGCCCTGGCCTCGAATGAGGACGGGGCGATCATGGAGTTTCAGTGGTGCAACAAGGCGTTCACCAAGATTACCGGTTACGCAGTTTCCGAGGTTATTGGTCAACGCGGGACCATTCTGATAGGTCCTGACCTGGGGCAGGATATACACCTGTATATCATCGAAAAACTGATGAACTGGGAGAATTTTTCGACAAAGGCGCTCAATAACCGCAAGAACGGCGAAGTCTATTGGCAACGGATGAGCTGGATACATCTGTCCGATACCGAAACGGGCGATCACTGGTGGCTGTGCTCGATCATCGAAGAGGAGAACGAGCAGGCCAAGTCCGACAAGCCGGAGGTGGAGGAACCTACGACTTCCGACCAGGAAAGCTATGCCAGAGTTTTCGACAAGGTTCAGCGGCTAGAGAAAGAAAACACACGTCTGCACCAACTCGCCAAGTCGGTGGCCAAGGACGCCAATGAAGATGCGCTGACGGGCCTTTCAAACCGGCGGCATTTTGAGGTTGAAGTCAAGACCTGGATTGAAAATCTCAAGACCCGCGGGACAGAATTTGCCGTTCTCTATATCGACCTGGACCGTTTCAAGTTCGTGAACGACACGCTTGGTCATGAAGCGGGGGACCGGTTGTTGGTCTCGGTCGCCAACATGCTGCGCGAGATGACTTGCAAGACCGATCTGGTTGCGCGTCTCGGTGGAGACGAATTTGTCATTCTAAAACCTCTGGGCAAGAGCGCTCTCAACATCAGCAGCCTGGCAGACGAGATCGTTCGCCGAACGCGGGAAACTTTCACATGTGATGGCAAGTCGACATCCTGCAGCGCAAGTGTCGGGGTGGCAATCGCCAAGGCCGGCATGGAGGACCCGGAACAGATCGTCGCGGATTCCGACGAGGCTCTCTATCACGCGAAATCGCAGGGTAAGGGGCGCTGGTCTTTCTTTACCGAAGAGATGCACGCCAATTCCATTGCGGTCAAGCAATTGGCGTCGGACCTCTTGCTTGCCTGCGAAAGACGCGAGTTCCTGCCCTATTTTCAGCCCCTGATCGATGCCAAATCCGGAAACATCATTGGCGCCGAGATGCTGGTGAGGTGGGCACATCCAACCAAGGGCATTCTGCCACCGATTGCATTCCTCGATACCGCCGCAAACATGGGCATCCTGAACAGGGTCGACCAAATCATCTTTGCCTGCCTGCACGGGGCGATGTCACGTCTTGACCAGGCCGGTGCCAATCTGCCCCGCGTTGCGGTGAATGTCTCGGCTGCCCGTCTGGCGGACCCGACCTTTATTCATGACATCAAGAGCTCGGGCATCGATCCGCGGAGGCTGACGGTCGAGATTCTCGAGTCGGTCTATCTGGAGCAGATGGGTGAGGTGTTTCGCTGGACCATTGACGAACTTGATGAGCTGGGCGTGACGATTGCGCTGGACGACTTTGGAACAGGACACGCTTCGATACGAGGCCTGCTGGAGATCAGACCCGATATCCTGAAGATCGACCGCCACTTTATCCAACCTGTTGTTCAGGAGGCGTCGACGAGGCCGCTGGTTGCGTCCATCATCGAGATTGGCAAGGGCCTTGGCATGCGGGTGGTCGCCGAAGGCGTGGAATCCGAAGAGCACGCACAGCTTGTGAGCGATATGGGCTGCGATTATCTGCAAGGGTATTACTTTGGCAAACCGATGAGCGAAGACAATCTGCGCAAGAGGCTCATTGAAACAGGGGGGAATTTGTGGACGGGTCGTTCGTTGGAAAATGATCCCATCAAGGACCGTGGTATCGGTCAAGCGTGTTGATGGAGGGCATTGCCGGGTTATCTGACGCAGGTCGGAATACGCGTGAGACTGTGCAATCAGGCCGATCGTTCGGCGGCATGCCCGTCCCAAGATCTGAACGCATCGGATCTGGCATGGCAGCAGGAGAGAATGCAAAAGCGATAGCGCCAGAGACGAAAAATCGCATTGATTTGGTCGTACTGCCGGGGCCGGTGGCGTCGGATACAAGCCGCGAACCGAGTTTATTCAGAGACGAACCTATTCGCGGATGACGATGATGCCATGCGCTGTCGGGAGGTCTTTGATATTCGCCTTGCCGAGAGAAAACCGACGATAGGCCGACATCGCATGGCGATGATTGCGCGAGGAGCCCGGAGGCCGTTCCGCCGCGAAACAGAGCTCGGTTTGGTCATGATACCGCGCTGTCCGAATAGCACCCTGTGATCAACTTGGCGATGCTGCACCGGGAGCTGCGGGAGTCAGGTTTCTGGAAATGGAAAACGCTCGGTCGCACTGCTGATATACAGCGGGTGGCCAGCCGAGCCATCCTTGTTCAGTTTCAGGCAGGAGAGCGGTTTGCCGGTCATTCTGAGCGCGCGCAGGGTTGCATCGACAATTGGCGCAAAGCGTTTGTGCAGCTTGCCGTAAGCCAGCAGAACTTCCTCGGCGTCCTGCACTTCCCGAAGAATTGCCACAAGATTTTCCTGGCTGCATGCCAGCGCGGGATCTTGCGGAACATTCCTGGGTTCGGTGGCGCGCCAGTCCAGCATGTTGGTCTTGACATAACGCGTGAAGCCCCACCGTTTGGCGAACCCAACCTCCCTGTCACAGGTCGGGTCGGAGACGTCGGCGGTGGCGACGGAGGGGTTTTGACCGACGAACATGATGGTTCGCGGCTCGCTGCCCTCGGGCGTCCAATCGCGGGTCAGGATTTGGCGGTACCGGCCGCATGGGGAATAGGTCGCGCCACCGATCACACCATCGGGCAGCCGAATTCGAACTTTGCCGCCGGGGTCATGGCGCAAGTGCGCCTCGTCGCCGGTCTGTTCCGTCGTCATGTTCGTCATTTGCATCTCCAACGCGGGAATTCGGTCTATCGCACCCGGTTTTTCCCTTTATCCGCATGTTTTCTACGCAAGGAAACATGAAACAACGCGTTTCGCGGCGAACCTGCATCACGTGACGCCGACTGATGGTTCAGGCCCAACACGATACGCGACAGCGTAGGGAATGCGCCCGGTCGCAATCGGACCGGTTCCTGATCTCGTGCGGCTGTCAGCTCTGATTGAATACCCGCGCCGGGTGCAACTCGCCGGACTTGTAGATCCCGACCGCGACCGCCTTGCCGTCCTGCGAGGCCCATGCATCGTCGCCGTATTCAACATCCGATGCAATCACCATGCCGGGATTGCCGTTGCGCAGCCGCGTGGCACCCTCGGGCGTACAGCGCAGTTCGGGCAGTTCCGAAAGGCCGGTTTCGAGAGGTTGCAGATAGGCGTCGAGATCCGGCGTGCGGGCCAGGTCCTCGATCTGATCAAGCGTCAACCCGTCATCGGCGCTGAACGGTCCCGACCAGATTCGCCGCAGCGATACGACATGCCCGAGGCAACCGAGCGCCTTGCCCAGATCGCGGGCGATGCTGCGCACATAGCCGCCCTTGCCGCAGGTCATTTCCAGCGTGACGTGGTCGGCATCGGGGCGGTCGATCAGGATCAGTTCCTCGACCCAGAGCGGGCGGGCGGCAAGCTCTATGTCTTCGCCATCGCGGGCACGTTTATAGGCACGTTCCCCGTCGATCTTGACGGCCGAGAACTGCGGCGGCACCTGCTGGATATCGCCGACAAAGCCGTTCAGCGCGTCCTTGATCTCGTCGTCACTGGGCCGCTGGTCGCTCTGGGCGATGACTTCGCCCTCGGCGTCGTCGGTATTGGTGGCCTGTCCCAGCCGCACGGTAAAGGTATACGCCTTGAGCGCGTCGGTGATGTAGGGCACGGTTTTGGTCGCCTCGCCAAGTGCGATGGCGAGCACACCGGTCGCCGCCGGATCAAGGGTACCCGCATGTCCGGCCTTTTGCGCATTCATCGCCCAACGGACCTTGTTCACGATAGCGGTGGAGGTCGGCCCGGCGGGCTTGTCGATGATCAACCAGCC
Source organism: Microbulbifer sp. S227A (assembly GCF_049800935.1). Classification (NCBI taxonomy): domain Bacteria; kingdom Pseudomonadati; phylum Pseudomonadota; class Gammaproteobacteria; order Cellvibrionales; family Microbulbiferaceae; genus Microbulbifer; species Microbulbifer sp. S227A. The sequence goes on from NZ_JBNAFZ010000006.1 coordinate 5,223, forward strand.
CGATATGTCGCGGCCTTTGCGTTTGCGTCCCATGGTGCCTCTGCGTGTTTCAGGATGCGGCGGCCTAGCCGAGACGGGCAGGGCTGTCAAACCCTGACTGGTTCTGGCCCGGGGCGGCCGTGGTCCACTGCGTGAAATTTGCCATCCGTCCGGTTGCGTCGGGGGTCGGGCAAATCTAGACCCAAAGCCAGAGACACCGAAAGGACCCGGATCGATGCGAGCGCGCCGATGACCCAAGAGACAGCAACCATGGCCGGGAAAATCTCTCCCCGGGGATCGGCGGGCGAGGTTTTCCTGGTGTTTCTCAAGCTGGGCCTGACCTCGTTCGGCGGGCCGATCGCGCATCTCGGGTATTTCCGCGACGAGCTGGTCGCCCGCCGCAGGTGGATCGATGAGGCCGGATATGCCGATCTCGTGGCCCTGTGCCAGTTTCTGCCCGGTCCCGCCAGCAGCCAGGTTGGCTTTGCCCTTGGCCTGTTGCGGGGCGGGCCGTTGGGGGCGCTGGCGGCCTGGGCGGCGTTCACACTGCCCTCTGCGCTGCTGCTGGTGCTGTTCGCGCTTGGGGCGGCGGTGTTTGACGGGCCGGTCGGTGCCGGGCTGATCCATGGTCTCAAGGTGGTTGCCGTTGCCGTCGTGGCGCAGGCTGTCTGGGGCATGGCACGCAGCCTCACGCCCGATGCGACACGGGCCGGGATCGCACTGGCGGCAGTGATGCTGGTGGTGTTCGTGGGCGGCTCGCCGGGGCAGATAGCCGCCATCGTTACCGGCGGCATCGCGGGGCTGGCGCTGTGCCGCGAGGCACAGGCACCGGTACAGGGGCATCTGGCCTTTGCCGTTTCAAAGCGCGCCGGGATTGTCGCGCTGGCCGTTTTTCTTGCGCTCCTGATCCTGTTGCCGCTCGTGGCGTCGGGCGCGCCGGGCCTTGCGCTGTTCGACGGATTCTATCGCGCCGGGTCGCTGGTGTTTGGCGGCGGGCACGTGGTGTTGCCGCTGTTGCAGGCCGAGGTCGTGACCGGCGGTGGCGTCACCAACGATGCGTTTCTGGCGGGGTACGGCGCGGCGCAGGCGGTTCCCGGGCCGCTCTTCACCTTTGCCGCCTATCTGGGCGCGGTGACGGGAATGCCGCCAAACGGGATCGTCGGGGCGGGCATCGCTCTGGTGGCGATCTTCCTGCCGGGGGTCCTGTTGCTGATCGGAGCCTTGCCGTTCTGGAACCTGTTTCGCGCGCGCCCGGCGGCACAGTCGGCCATGCGCGGGGCCAATGCGGCGGTGGTGGGCATCCTTGGCGCGGCGCTTTATGATCCGGTCTGGACCAGCGCTATCCTCGCGCCGCGCGACTTTGCGCTGGCGCTGGCGGGGTTCCTGTTGCTGACCGTCTGGAAGGTCGCCCCCTGGATCATCGTGGTGCTCATGGGGGCCGGCGGCATCCTGTTCGGACTGCTCTGACCGCGCTATTCGGCATCCTCGACCAGCCCGACAATCGGCCCAAGCCGAAAGCCCAGGTCATTGCGGCTGATGGAGGGGGCATAGAGCCGCGAGATATTGCCGTCGAAATACAGCGCGTTGGGCAGGGCCAGCGCATCGCGGAACAGGCTGCCGAATTCGTGAAACGTCACCGCGTTGCGCGAGATGACAAGCACCGCGCGGCTGCCATCGGCGCTGGTTCCGACACCGTTGCGGATATAGCGCGACGTGCTGTCGACCAGGAAACGCGGATGCAGGTCCCCGTCGATGACCAGCATCGGGCCGGATTGCGTGGCATATGTGCAGGCCGGTTGCGCCTCGACAAAGGCCAGCGTTTCGAACACGTCCGCCCGGTCATCGCGAATGCAAAACACGCCGTTCGGCAACAGGCCGAAATTTCCCGGCCCGGCATTGGTGACGACGCGCATCGCCTCGGTGCCGTTCTCGAGGTAATGACCCACCGGCGCGCGATCATCGTGATACATGCCGGCATTCATCGCGAAGGCGAGCCGCTTGCCGGATTTGGCAAGAGCGGCGTTGACGCTTGAGAAATGCCCGTACAACCCGCCGGTTTCATCATGGAGGAACAGGCGCAGATCGGCCCGGGTCATGTCGATGTCGCAAACCGTGTAACCGTTGCCGGCATGGTCGAGATCGCGGCATTCCTGCGCCGCCGCAGCCGCCGGGGCCAGCAACAGCGCCAGCAGGAAGGCGGCGGCCCGTTTCACCCGTCGATATCGCGGCGCACCGCGTCCTGGTTCAGCATCCGGCGGGTATCGTCCATCCGGTCGAACGTATCGTCCAGCTGGAAGCGCAGGTCAGGAGCGAATTTGAGCGCCAGCTTCTTGGACACCGCGCGCCGCAGCTCGCCCTTGTTGCGGGCCAGCAGTTTCAGAACCTCGTCCTGGCCCTGTCCGCCAAGCGGCAGCACATAGGCGGTCGCCACCCGCAGGTCGGGCGACGTGCGGACCTCGCCCACGGTGATCGACATGCGGTTGAGGTCGGGATCGTGGACATCGCCTCGGGCCAGCACTTCGGACAGGGTGCGCCGGATCAGTTCGCCAACGCGAAGTTGCCGCTGGGAGGGGCCGGGGCCATCGTGGAATTTGTTCTTAGCCATGATCCTGATCTAAGCGGTCGCAGAGGCTTTGCCAAGCGGGCCGCAACCGGATAACAGCACCTGACGCAATGGAGTGACGCGCAATGACACATAAGCCGGGTATTGTTGTAACGGGCGCATCGGGCCGCATGGGGCAGATGCTGGTGCGGATCATTACCGAAAGCGGCAAGGCACAGCTTGTCGGGGCCGTGGAACGCGCGGGCCACGACTGGGTGGGGCAGGATATCGGAACGGCAATGGGTGGCGCGGCGCTTGGTGTCACCGTCACCGATGATCCGCTCGAAGCCTTTGCCCAGGCGCAGGCGGTGATCGACTTTACCGCGCCCCAGGCAACGCTCGACTTTGCCGCCCTGGCCGCCCAGGCGCGGCTGGTGCATGTGATCGGAACCACCGGGATGACCGAAGCGCAGATCGCGGCGCTGACCCCGGCGTCGCGCCATGCGGTGATCGTGCGCGCCGGCAACATGAGCCTTGGGGTCAACCTGTTGACACAGTTGACGCGAAAGGTGGCCGCGGCGCTGGATGCGGATTTCGATATCGAGATCATCGAGTCGCATCATCGCCACAAGGTGGACGCGCCATCCGGCACCGCGCTGATGCTGGGCGAAGCGGCGGCCGAGGGGCGGGGCGTGGCCCTGGCCGAGGTCGCGGATCGTGGCCGGGACGGTATCACCGGCGCGCGTGAACGCGGGGCAATCGGGTTTACCGCGATTCGCGGCGGCGACATTGTCGGCGAACATGACGTGCTGTTTGCCGCTGAGGGCGAGCGGATCACGCTGCGCCATGTGGCCACCGACCGGGCGGTGTTCGCGCGCGGTGCCTTGCGTGCCGCGCTGTGGGGGCAGGGCAAGGCACCGGGGGCCTATGACATGCTGGATGTGCTTGGCCTGAACGATTGATCGGCGATTTTCCGCGCATCGGTTTCGCGGTGTGATTCTGAGCATCCGTTCGCGCCGGCATGTGGGGCTTTTGCCTGTCATTTTCCGGACCACGCGTGGCGTGCCGGCGATCTCCTGCCGGGGCTGACGAGTCTCGCCGCACCTACGGCATCTCTTGGCTGTCGCCGGGCCGGTGTCGCGTTTGGCGGCGGGATGGGGCCCGATGCAAAGCGCGCGCGCCCACCGGCCGAACCGTCGTGATGAAACCTGCGACAGCAAGACCGACAGACCCGCGAGTTACACCCCGCGGGGCCAGATTTTGACACCACCGCGCGGGTGCCCGGTTCGTGACCCCATATTGTGGTACTGCACCGTGCGCGACCCGCCGGGTTTCCCACCGGGCACATCGCGTCATCGCGGGCTTGATTGTCGCAACCAGGGGTTGCGGGGCGTCATGTCTGGCCGGGTCCGGACCGGGGGTCAGGCCGAACGCAACAGAACCTTGCTCGATCCGATGGCTTCGGCGATACGGCTGTATTGCTGGGTCTTGCTCTCGGAACCCGACGCGCTGCGCAGCAGCAGGGTTTCGGTATTGCTGAGGATGGCGCTTGCCTGCTGGTTGACCTGAGCCTGCGCCTGCGGGGCAACCGGGGTCAGCGGGCGCGAAGTGCGAATCTCGGGCGTGGTGTCGGTGGCCGGCCGTGTCGCGCGTCCGCGCACCTGCGATGGGTCGCGGTTCTGGCGGGCAAGGTTTTCCAGCTGATCCGACGTGTCCCGCAGGATGCTGCGCACCTCGTCATAATCGGTGCCCTGCGGGATGTCGTCGGCGATTTCGCCAAGGCGTTCGGCAAGACAGTCGACCTTGTAGGAGTCATTGTCGAGCTCGGCACAGAATTGCTGGGCCGAGGCGATGCTGCCGGTGACCACATCGGTGTAGTTGGTCGATCCGAACCCGTTCGCGGGCAGGATGACCGTATAGACCAGCGGCGGAATCGCCTGTGCAAACACCGGGAGCCCGGTTCCGGTTGCGGCGGCAAGGGTTGCGGCAATTCCCAGTTTCCGAAATGCGGTCATTTGAAATGGTCTCCTGCGGATAAATAGGTTGTTTTTCGCGCCCTGCGTTGCCCGTTGCGTCGCGTCGCGCTATCGTTAACCTTATTCTAACAGGATTCGAGTGTGAGGGCATGGCCAAATTTTCTAGCATCATGATCGCCGGTGCATTTGCCGCCGGACTCGCCGGGCAGGGACTGGCCCAGACGACCGCTCCGTTGACCCAGGCACAGGCGCGTCTGGCATGTGGAACCGGCGTTGTGCTGGGGGCCGTGACGCTGCCTGATGGCTCAATCGAAGTGACCTGCGAAGCGCAGGCCGCGGGACAGGTGCCGGCTGCGCTGGCGGGGGCGTTGACACCCGAAGCCGCTGCGGCGCTGGTGGTGACTGTTGTTCTGGTCGGCGCGCTTGTGGGCGATGGCGGATCGGGCACCACGACTACGGCCACCGCACCGGTTGTCGACGTCGAACTGCAATAACCGCCGGGGCAGGCGCCGTCATCGCACCGCCCGGTTTCAAAGGGCGGCTTTCGCGTGGCTGCTTTCACGGGGCGGATGCGTCAAACCGCATCAGAAATCGACGGCTAGGCCCTTTTTTTCCCAATCACCATAGCGAACGGGTTCCGGCCCGTCGCGACCGCCAAGCTCTTTGGGCAGGGGGGCTTCACTGGCGGCGCGCTTGCGGCGTTCTTCGGCCTCGGCAAGGGCGCGCTGTGCGGCGGGCGGCAGATCGGGGGTCGGGGTCTCGGTCATCGCGGGTTCCTTTATGCCTGATGCGTGATATACGCCCGGGTCCGTGTCTGACAAGGGACGCGGTGGATTTGCGGAGATGGACGGATGGCCGATACCCCCCTGGGCGCAAGGCGCAGCGCAGTGTATTTGCTCGATCAGGTGCTTGGCGAAGGTCGTTTGATGGCCGAATGCCTGTCGGCAGGGGCGCTGGATCGTCTGCCCCCCGAAGAGCGCGCGCGGGCGCAACGCCTTGCGCTTGAAACGCTGCGGGGGCTGGAACGCGCCGACCGCTTGTTGCAACGGCATCTGCGCAAGACCCCACCCTTGACCGTGCGCAATGCCCTGCGTCTGGGAACGGTCGAATTGTGCCGGGGCGAGGCCGCGCATGGGGTGGTGAACGCGATGGTGCAGATCGTCGGCACGCATAAACGGCATGGGCAGCTCAAGGGCATGGTCAATGCGGTTTTGCGCAAGATCGCCGCAGACGGGCCGGACGGCTGGGCCAAGCTGCGGGTGCCGCGATTGCCCAAGTGGCTGCGCGCACCGCTGGCGGCGGCATGGGGCGCACAATCGGTCACGATGATGGAGGCCGCGCATTTCGCGGGCGCACCGCTCGACATCACCGGCAAGCCGGGTGCCGACCTGTCGGCCCTCGGGGGCGAGGCGTTGCCCACCGGGTCGCTTCGGCTGATGGCACCGGGGCAGGTCACGGCGTTGCCGGGCTATGATGCGGGCGATTGGTGGGTTCAGGATGCCGCCGCCGCGTTGCCCGCGACACTGCTCGGGGTGCGTCCGGGCGAACGCGTGCTTGACCTCTGCGCGGCTCCGGGCGGCAAGACCTTGCAACTCGCCGCCGCCGGGGCGGATGTGGTTGCGGTGGACAGTTCGGCGCAACGGATGAAACGCCTGCAAGAGAACCTTGCGCGCACGGGATTGCAGGCGCAGACGCGGGTGTGCGACGCGCTGGAACTTGAAGGTCAGTATGACGCGATCCTGCTGGATGCGCCCTGTTCGGCGACCGGGACCATCCGCCGCCACCCGGATCTGCCCCATGCCAAGGACGGGGCCGAGTTTGGCGCGTTGATCGAGTTGCAGGCGCAGATGCTCGCCCATGCCTGGACCCTGCTGCGCCCCGGCGGGCGGATGGTGTTCTGTACCTGTAGCCTGTTGCCTGACGAAGGCGAGGTGCAGGTGGAAGAGGCGCTGGACATGTACGAGGACATGCAGACCGACCGTGCCGCCCTCGCGCGTGCGGGGATCGATCCGGACTGGATCACCCAGGAGGGTGGCCTGCGCCTGCGACCGGATTTCTGGCCCGAACGGGGCGGCATGGATGGGTTCTATATGGCGCTCCTGCGAAAAGACGGCGACGCCTGAACGCGCCCTGTTGACAAACGCCCGCCGCCGGTTGCGACTACGGTGACGAGATCGGGGCGCAACCCGTAAACACATCGCGGGGCGATCGGGGCGAAGCAGCATGGCAGGCGCGCACAGATTGGCAGACCGGGTCCTGAACCGGCTCTTTGCACGGCTGGCGCGTCGTCACGGGCAATTGCGCGGATTTGCAGCCGAGCCCGAGCCCCGGGGATTCGGGTCGATCGCGCGCGGGCGGCATATCCTCGCGGGCCAGTGCCTGTTGGCGGGGCAGCTTGTCAAAATCCGCGACGGCGATATCTGGGATGTGCCCGCGCCGGGTGCCGAGTTTGACGCCGCGCGGCAGGGATTTGGCTGGCTTGACGACCTCGCGGCGGTGGGAGATGCGCGGGCCCGGTCGCTGGCGCAGCAATGGCTGTGGAGTTGGATCGGCCGGTTCGATGACGGGCGCGGGCCGGGCTGGACCCCGCTGCTCACCGGTCGGCGGGTGCTTCGATGGGTCAACCACGCGGCATTCCTGTTGCACGGTCAGGGCGATCATGAACGCGATCTGTTCCTGCGCGCCCTGTGGCGGCAATGCTGGTTCCTGTCCAGGCGCGCGCATGGCGCGGCGCCCGGTGTGCCACGGTACGAGACGCTTGCAGGGTTGATCGTTGCCGCCCTGTCGCTTGAAGGGGGTGAGATGCTGGCCGAACCGGCGATTCCGCTATTGGCGCGGGATTGCGCGGCGGGGATCGGCCCGGACGGTGGCTTGCCCAGCCGCAATCCCGAGGCGGTGCTGGAAGTGTTCACCCTGTTGATCTGGGCCGCCACCGCGATGCGCGACGCCGGGCGCGCGCTGCCTGCGGGGCATCGGGATGCGATTGAACGCATCGCGCCGACCCTGCGCACGCTGCGTCACGTGGACGGATCGCTTGCCCGGTTTCACGGCGGCGGGCGCGGGCTGGACGGGCGGCTGGATCATGCGCTGGCGGCCAGCGGGGTTAAGCCGGCCCCCCTTGGCGGGCGGGCGATTGGCTATGCGCGGCTGTCCGCGGGCCGCACCAGCGTGATTGTCGATGCCGCGCCGCCACCGTCCGGCGCGGCGGCGATCACGGCACATGCATCGACGCTGGCCTTTGAACTGACTTCGGGACGGCGGCCGGTGATCGTGAACGGTGGCTCTGGCCTTGCCTTTGGCGATCCGTGGCGGCGCGCGGGGCGGGCGACGCCCTCGCATTCGACCCTTGGCCTGAGCGGGTATTCCAGTGCCCGGCTGGCCACCGGGGCGGGCGAAACCGGGCAGGACGCTTTGATCGAAGGGCCGCGCCACGTGCCCGTCGAGATGGCGGAACGTCCGGATGGTTTCCTGTTTCAGGGTGGCCATGACGGCTATGTGGCGCAGTTCGGCCTGACCCATGCGCGGCGTCTGGATCTGAGTTTCGACGGGCGACAGCTGACTGGCGAAGACCGGCTGCTGGCGATCGCGCCGGGGCACCGCGAGCAGTTTGACACCGCATTGCGCATGGCCCCGGCACCGGGCATCGGGTTCGACATCCGCCTGCATTTGCACCCGGAGGTCGGGGCGCGGCTTGATGCGGCTGCCTCGGTCGTGCTGCTGACCTTGCGCAGCGGCGAAACCTGGGAATTCCACTCCGGCGATGCGCTGCACCTGTCGCTGCAACCGGGTGTCTATTTCGACAGCACACAATTGCGCCCCGTGGAAACACGCCAGATCCTGTTGTCGGGCCATGTGACCCGGCCGGACACCCGAATCCGCTGGACATTGTCCAAGGCGCGGGACACGGCCATCGCGATACGCGATCTGCACCGAGATGCATCCGAAGGCGGCATCTGAGCGTTATTTGGTGCCGGTTTCCGCCCCGCTGGCGCGGCTTGGCGGCAGAAACGCCCCGGTGTCCAATTTCCACGGTTCTATCCCGCCGGAAATTGGATTATGCCGCGCCTAACAGTCATCATATTCAGGACCTGACATGACCGACCTTCGACCAATCCGCCGCGCCTTGCTCTCTGTGTCCGACAAATCCGGGCTTGTCGATCTGGGCAAGGCGCTGGTTGAGCGCGGAGTCGAACTGCTGAGCACCGGGGGCACCGCCCAGACGCTGCGCGATGCCGGGCTCGACGTGCTCGACGTATCCGAGGTGACGGGCTTTCCCGAGATGATGGACGGGCGGGTCAAGACGCTGCACCCGATGGTGCATGGCGGCCTGCTGGCCCTGCGGGACAACCCGGCACATGTGGCCGCGATGGAAGAGCACGTGATCAATCCGATCGACCTGCTGGTGGTGAACCTCTACCCGTTCGAAGCCACCGTTGCGGCGGGGGCCGATTATGACACCTGTATCGAGAATATCGACATCGGTGGACCCGCGATGATCCGGGCGGCGGCCAAGAACCACAAATTCGTCTCGGTGGTGGTCGATACCGAGGATTACGACGCGCTTCTGGCGGATATGGATGCCAATGGCGGCGCGGCAAGCGATGAGTTTCGCCGAAGGCTGGCTCAGACCGCCTATGCCCGCACCGGCGCCTATGACGCCGCCGTCAGCAGCTGGATGGCCGGGGCCGTCGGGGTCGAAACTCCGCGCCGCCGCGTGATCAAGGGCGAACTGGCGCAAACCCTGCGCTATGGCGAGAACCCGCATCAGAAGGCGGCATTCTATACCGACGGCAGCAACCGGCCCGGCGTTGCCAGCGCCGCCCAGCATCAGGGCAAGGAATTGTCCTATAACAACATCAACGACACCGATGCGGCGTTTGAACTGGTCAGCGAATTCGCGCCGGAAACCGGCCCGGCCTGCGCCATCATCAAACATGCCAACCCTTGTGGCGTGGCGCGGGGCGAGACCCTGAAACAGGCCTATCAGCGCGCCTTTGACTGCGACCGGACCAGCGCGTTTGGCGGTATCATTGCCCTGAACCAGACGCTGGATGCGGCAACCGCCGAAGAGATCACCAATATCTTCACCGAGGTTGTCATTGCGCCCGACGCGGATGATGCCGCCAAAGAGGTCTTTGCCGCGAAAAAGAACCTGCGCCTTTTGACCACCGGTGGCCTGGCCGATCCGCGCGCCGCCGCGCTGGCCTATAAACAGGTGTCCGGCGGGCTGCTGGTGCAGGACAAGGACACCGGCCATATCACCCGCGACGATCTGAAGGTGGTGACCCGGCGCGCCCCGAGCGAGCAGGAGCTGAACGACCTGATGTTCGCGTGGATCGTGGCCAAGCACGTCAAGTCAAACGCCATCATCTATGTCAAGGACGGGGCCACCGTGGGCGTCGGTGCCGGCCAGATGAGCCGCGTGGACAGCACCCGCATCGCCGCGCGCAAGGCGCAGGACATGGCCGATGTGCTGGGGATCGATGCGCCGCTGACCCAGGGGTCGGTGGTTGCCTCGGACGCGTTTTTCCCCTTTGCCGACGGGTTGATCACCGCCGCCGAGGCTGGGGCCACGGCCCTGATCCAGCCGGGCGGCTCGATGCGTGATGACGAGGTGATCGCGGCGGCGGACGAGGCCGGGCTTGCGATGGTCTTTACCGGCATGCGCCATTTCCGGCACTGACCCATGACACAGCGCCTGTTGATCGGGGCCGCGCTGCTGGCCTTTGCGGCCGACCAGGTCAGCAAATACGCCGTCGTGCATGGCATGGAGCTGGCGCGGCGGCTGGCGATCGACGTATTTCCGCCGCTGCTGAATTTTCGCTATGGCGAGAACACCGGCATCAATTTCGGCCTGTTCGAGGGCGAGTCCGACCTGGCGCGATGGATCCTGATCGTGTTCTCGGTGGCGGTGATGGCGGCGGTCTGGCTGTGGGTGCGGCGCAATCACGCGCGCAGCTTGCTCATGCAGGTCTTTGCCGGGCTGTTGATCGGCGGCGCGCTTGGCAATGTGTTCGACCGGCTGGCCTATGGGTATGTGCTTGATTTTCTGAACATGTCCTGCTGTGGCATCAACAACCCCTTTGTCTTCAACCTCGCGGATGTCTTTATCTTTGTCGGGGCCGTGGGGTTGGTCATGTTCGAGGGGCGCGGGCAGGGGAAATCATTGCGTGACCCCAAGAGATGAATGGGGTAGACACCAGTGAAACAGGCAGGAGATAACCGGTGCGGCTGGCGCAGGTTTTAGTATTGGGATTGAGTGTCGGCGTGCTGGGATGCAGCAACAAGCCGCTTCACGACATTCGGAGCAATTCGGATGGCCCGGATGAATTCATGGTGGTCCCGGTCAAACCCCTGACCGCGCCGCAGGATTATGATGTCCTGCCCGCCCCCACGCCCGGCGGCGGCAACCTTGTGGACCGGAACCCCGAAGCGGACGCGGTCGAGGCACTTGGCGGACGGCCCTCGGCACTGGATCCGGATGGTGGCATTCCGGCCTCGGACGGCGCGCTGGTGGCCAGTGCCAGCCGGTATGGCGTGGCACCCAACACCCGCGAGGAACTGGCCGAGCAGGACGCGGAGTTCCGCAAGCGGCAGGCCCGCTGGAGCGGGTTCAAGCTGTTCCCGGTGGACCGCTACAGCCAGGCCTATCGCCGCGAGGCAATCGATCCTTTCCCGGTCAATGAATCCTTCCGCCGCACCGGGCGTGAAACCCCGACGGCACCCGCCCCGGAGTAACCGCGCACGCGGACGGCCCGACGGGGCGCTCACTTTTTTGCAATGGCGTCTTGAACCGCGCCGTTCCGACCGTAGGTTGTGCCGTAAATCACGGAGGGTGCCTCATGGTGCGTCGTCTTTCTGTTCTGTCCGCCCTTTTGGCACTGACCGGTCTGGTTACCGGGCCGGGTGCCGCCGAGGGCATCACGGACGCGGTGACCAGTTTCGAGCTGGACAATGGCATGCAGGTGGTGGTGATCGAGGATCACCGCGCCCCGGTCCTGCAACACATGGTGTGGTACAAGGCGGGTTCGGCGGATGAACCGATCGGCGCATCGGGCGTCGCGCATTTTCTGGAACATCTGCTGTTCAAGGGCACCGAAACCCTGAAGCCGGGCGAGTTTTCCGCCGTGGTCGCCGCCAATGGCGGCCAGGACAACGCCTTTACTAGCTATGATTATACCGCCTATTTCCAACGGGTTGCGGCGGACCGGCTCGAGTTGATGATGCAGATGGAGGCCGACCGTATGGTCAACCTGCAACTGGCCGAGCAGGATATCCTGACCGAGCGCGACGTGATCCTTGAAGAGCGCAACATGCGGGTCGAAAACAATCCCGGCGCGCTGTTCAACGAACAGATGAACGCGGCGCAATACCTGAACCATCGCTATGGTGTGCCGGTGATCGGCTGGAAACACGAGATGGAAGAACTGGGTCTTGAGGATGCCCTGTCATTCTATCGCAGCCATTATGCGCCGAACAACGCGATTCTGGTGGTGTCGGGCGATGCCGATCCGGACGAGGTGCGGCAACTGGCCGAGACCTATTATGGTGTCATTCCCGCCAATCCCGACCTGCCCGAGCGCATCAGGTCACAGGAGCCGCCGCAAACATCGGAACGGCGCCTGACCTTCAAGGACGCGCGGGTGGCACAGCCCTATGTGTCGCGGTCCTATCTCGCGCCGGAGCGTGACAGCGGGGCGCAGGAGAGGGCGGCGGCGCTGGTGTTGCTGTCCGAGATTCTGGGCAGTGGCACCACGTCTTTCCTGACCGAAAAGCTGCAATTCGAACAGAAACTGGCGGTTTATACCGGGGCGTTCTATGGCGGCACATCGCTTGACGATACCACGTTCGACCTGGTGATCGTGCCGGCCAGCGGCGTATCGCTCGAGGATGCAGAAGCGGCTTTGGACGCCACTATCGCCGAGTTCATGCGCAGCGGTGTCGATGAGGCACAGCTTGACCGCATCAAGATGCAACTTCGCGCCGCCCAGGTCTATGCGCGCGACAATGTGGATGGCATCGCCAACCGCTATGGGCGCGGCCTGACCAGCGGGCTGACCGTCGCGGATATCCAGGCCTGGCCGGATATCCTGCAAGCGGTGACCGCAGACGAAATCATGGCCGCCGCCCGCGAGGTGTTTCGCCCCGAGGCATCGGTGACCGGCTGGTTGATGCAGAATGACGAGGTGACCCAATGATGCGCCTGTTTGCAGTCCTCTTTGCACTGGTTATCGCCCTGCCGGCCTGGGCCGAGGTCAAGGTTCAGGAGGTGACAAGCCCCGCCGGTATCAACGCCTGGCTGGTCGAAGATCACAGCATCCCGTTCACCGCGCTGGAACTGCGCTTTCGCGGCGGCACCTCGCTGGACGCGCCGGACAAGCGGGGGGCGGTCTATCTCATGACCGCGCTGATCGAGGAGGGCGCGGGCGATCTGGATGCGCGCGCCCATGCCCGCGCGGTCGAGGCATTGGCCGCATCGTTCCGATATGACGCGAGCGACGATGCGGTTTCGGTTTCGGCCCGTTTCCTGAGCGAGAATCGCGACGCGGCGCTGGCCCTGCTGCGCGATACCATCCATGCGCCGCGCTTTGATCCCGAGGCGATCGAACGCGTGCGCGCACAGGTCATCGCCGGCCGCGAATCGGCGGCCAAGGACCCGGACGATATCGCGCGCGCGGCGCTCAACGCGCTGATCTATGGGGATCACCCCTATGGATCGGATGGCGAAGGCACCGTCGAGTCGGTTACCGCGCTTGGCCGGGATGACATTCTTGCGGCCCATGCGGCGGTGTTTGCGCGCGACCGTCTTTATGTTTCCGCCGTGGGCGATATCACACCCGAGGAACTGGGCGCGCTTCTCGATACCCTGCTGGCCGACCTGCCGGAAACCGGCGCGCCGATTCCGGGCGCTGCCGATGTTACCATCCCCGGCGGCGTCAAGGTGGTCGAATTCGACACACCGCAATCGGTGGCCGTGTTCGCACAACACGGGATTGACCGCATGGACCCGGATTTCTTTGCCGCCTATGTGCTGAACGAAGTTCTGGGCAGCGGCTCGTTCGAGAGCCGGCTGATGCAGGAGGTGCGCGAAAAGCGCGGCCTGACCTATGGTGTCTATTCCTATCTCGCCCCGCGCGACCTTGCCTCGGTCTATCTGGGCAGCGTGGCGTCGGGCAATGACCGGATTGCCGAAGCCATCGAGGTAATCCGCGCCGAATGGGCCAAGGTCGCCGGCGAAGGCATCAGCGCGCAAGAGGTCGACGACGCCAAGACCTATCTGACCGGGGCCTATCCGCTGCGGTTTGACGGCAATGGTCCCATCGCACGGATCCTGACCGGCATGCAGATGGAGGGGTTGCCCGCCGACTATATCGCCACCCGCAACGATCAGATCAACGCCGTGACGGTCGAGGATGTGAACCGGGTTGCCGCCGAGCTCCTCGACCCTGAAGGCTTGCAATTCGTCGTGGTGGGGCAGCCCGTGGGCCTGAGCGACACGGTGAATTGATCGTTTCGCCGTTGGTCCGGGGCGGCCAGCCACCCCGGGCGCGACCTATTCGCCGTAAGGCACCCAGATTGTCTTGACCTCGGTTGCCTCTGACAGAAAGCGGGCGGTCTGCGGCGCAAACCAATCGGTCGCGCGCGCGTTGTTGACCCATGTGCGTTTCAGGTTCCCGGCGCTGGCCCGCTCGATCCCGGCGGACAGATCGCTTGAGGAAAAGCTCCACATCGCGTCCACGTTCAGATGCGCCGCCATATGGGGCGCAAGATCGCCGTGCCGCCCGGTCAGGATATTGACCACCCCGGCGGGCACATCGGAGGTATCCAGAACCTGGTAGAAATCGGTCGCCGCCAAGGGGTAGGGTTCGCTCGCCGCCAAAACCACGCGGTTGCCCATCGCAATCGCCGGTGCCATGATCGACACCAGCCCAAGCAGCGGTGCCTCATCGGCACAAAGCGCGGCGATCACCCCCACCGGTTCCTTCATCGCCAGCGCCACGCCGCGCATTGGCACCGCCTGCGTCTGGCCATCGAACTTGTCCGCCCAGGCCGCCGCCGAAAACAGCCGCTGGATGCTGGCCTCGACCTCTCTGGCACCCTGCCGCGCGCCGGTCATCGCATCGATGCGCTGGGCAAACTCTGCCGCGCGGGCCGACAGGTTCTCGCCGATGTAATACAGGATCTGCGCGCGCAGATGCGCCGTGCCTTTTGCCCAGCCCACCGCGCCACGGGCCGCCTCGACCGCATTACGCACGTCCTTGCGGCTGCCAAGTCCTACATGACCAAGCAAGGCCCCGGATTTGCCATGGATCGCCTGAGAATACCCGCTGTCGGGGCGCGCCTGCTTGCCGCCGACATACATCTTGGCGGTCCGGTCAACAGGATCGACGGGCGCGCCCTTGCCGTCATACGGTTTGATCGGCGCCAGCGCCTTGCTCTTGCCCATGGGCCGGGTATAGGCGCGCAGCCCCTCCCAACCGCCTTCGCGACCAAACCCGCTTTCCCGCACGCCGCCAAAGGGCGCTGCCGCGTCGAACAGGTTGGTGGCATTGATCCACACGACCCCGGCGGCCAGCTTCGGGGCGATGTCCAGCGCCAGGTTGACATTCTCGGTCCAGACCGTCGCCGCCAGCCCATAGCGCGTGTTATTGGCGATCATCACCGCCTCATCCGGGGTGCGAAACGTGGTCGCTGCCAGGACGGGGCCAAATATCTCTTCCTGCATCAGCGCATCCGACGGCGCGAGCCCCGAGATCAGCGTCGGCGGATAGAAACAACCCTGCGCCGGCATTTCGATCGCGGCAACATGGATGTCGCCCGCCCCGTTGGCATCGACCAGCCGCGAAATTGTCGCATGCTGTACCGGGTCCACCACCGCGCCGATGTCGATACATTTGTCCAGCGGATCACCGACGCGCAGCTTGTCCATCCGCGCCTTCAGCCGCTCAAGGAACAGGGCCGAAATGTTCTCCTGCACCAACAGCCGCGACCCGGCGCAACAGACCTGGCCCTGGTTGAACCATATCGCGTCCACCAGCCCCTCGATGGCGCTGTCCAGATCGGCATCGTCGAACACGATATACGGGCTCTTGCCACCCAGCTCCAGCGTCAGCGCCTTGCCCGACCCCGCCGTTGCCTCGCGGATGCGCCGCCCCACCACGGTTGACCCGGTAAAGGCGATCTTGTCGACCTCTGCCGCCACGATCATCTCGCCCACCGCCCCGTCGCCGGTAACAATGTTGACAACACCCTCGGGCAAGCCGGCCTGCTGGCAGATCTCGGCAAACAACAGCGCGGTCAGCGAAGTATACTCCGCCGGTTTCAGAACCACGGTATTGCCCATCGCCAGCGCCGGCGCGATCTTCCACGCCAGCATCAACAGGGGAAAGTTCCACGGGATGATCTGGCCGCACACGCCCAGCGGTTCGGCACCGGGCAATGCCTCTTCCATCACCTGCGCCATGCCCGCATGGTAATAGAAATGCCGCTGCGCCAGCGGAATGTCTATGTCGCGGCTTTCCCGGATCGGCTTGCCATTGTCCAGAGATTCCAGCACCGCGAACAGGCGGGCATGTTTCTGCAACAGCCGGGCAATGGCATAGAGATACCGCGCCCGCCCGGGCCCGTCCAACCGCGCCCACTTGCCCTGCGCCTTGCGGGCCGCCGCCACCGCGGCCTCCACATCCTCCTGCGTCGCCTGGCTCAGCGTCGCAAGACGCGCGCCGCTTGCCGGGTTGCGGCTCTCGAAACCGGCCGCCGCCGGGGTAAATGCACCGCCGATGAAATGCCCGAATGCGCCATCATGTCCGGCAATCCAGCTCAGCGCCTCGCTGGCACTTTCCGGCGCCGGCCCATAGTCCATGGTCTCGAAGATTTCCTTGACGGTCATCATTTCACCTTTGTTCAAATACTCATTGCACGACACATGCCGCGCGCGGCTTAGCCGATGGCATGGCGGTGGCCGGCCGAATAGGCCCCGGTCAAATGATGCTCCAGCTGGCGCTCGATATCGCCCAAAAGCGAACTTGCCCCGAACCGGAACAGGTCGGGTTGCAACCAGCGATCGCCCAGCTCATCCTTCATCAGCGACAGGTAGACCAGCGCATCCTTGGCCTTGGAAATCCCCCCGGCGGGTTTATAGCCCACCCGGTACCCCGTGCGCATATGATAGTCCCGGATGGCGCGGATCATCACCAGCGAAACCGGCAGCGTCGCGTTGACGCTTTCCTTGCCGGTCGAGGTCTTGATGAAATCCGCCCCCGCCATCATGCAGACCAGGCTGGCGCGCGCCACGTTGCGCAGCGTTCCCAATTCACCGGTCGCAAGGATCGCCTTGACATGCGCCTCGCCACAGGCCTCGCGAAAGGTCCTCATCTCATCATAGAGGGCCTGCCAGTCCCCCGACAGCACATGCCGCCGCGAGATCACGATATCGATCTCCTGCGCGCCGGCGGCGACGCTTTCCCCGATTTCCGCAACCCGCAGGTGAAACGGCGACAACCCGGCGGGAAAGCCGGTGCTGACCGCAGCGACAGGAATACCGGTTCCGGCGAGCGCCTGCACCGCGGTGGCAATCATGTCGTGATAGACACAGACCGCACCGGTTGTCAGACCCTGCATGTCAAGCGCCGCCAGCAGATCATGGCGCACCGGCTGGCGGGCCTTGGCGCACAACCTTTGTACCCGGCCCGCCGTATCATCCCCGGCCAATGTCGTCAGGTCGATACAGCTGATGGCGCGCAGCAGCCACGCGGCCTGGTGGTCTTTCTTGACCGACCGCCGCCCCGGCAAGGTCGCGGCGCGGCGCTCTATGGCGGAGGTATTGGCCTGTACCGAGCGGACCCATTGCATGTCCAGCGCGGTTCCCGGATTGCGCGGTTCGGGGGCCAGCGGCAGGAGCGCGTTTTGCGTGGTGGTTTCGGTCTGCATATCGCCCCCCTGTTCGGCTCAGGGCGCAAGGTGGCATGGGGGTGCTGGCTTGGCAAGCCGGGGGCGGATGCGGTTCACGCTCCGTCACCCGGCTCTTGGGTCACGTCCCATGCGCGGCTGCATCGGCAAGTGCCTGTGGCAGAGATACCATATCTTGTGGTTCTGTTGCCGCAACCCGGCCGGGTTGGCGAGATATTGCCCGGAAAACCGGCATTCCACGGTTTTAGTTGCAAGTAATTCGCAATAGCATTGACTTAGTTGCGAGTGACTCGCATATTCAACATGTTTCGAATGAAAAGGAATGCCTGGATGATTCTGCGCCGTACTTTGCTGATCGCGACCCTGTTTGCGCTGGCCCTGCCGCTGGCCGGCCGCGCCATCGCGCAGACGCCGCTCAAGGTGGTTGCGACCACCGGCATGATCGCCGACGCCGCGCGCCAGGTTGGCGGTGATCTGGTCGAGGTCCAGGCCCTGATGGGGCCGGGGGTCGATCCGCATTCCTATCGCCAGACCCGAACCGATATCGTCGCGATGACGCGGGCGGATCTGGTTCTGTGGCATGGCCTCTACCTTGAGGCGCAGATGGAAGATTTCTTTGGCGATCTCGCGCGCAAACGCAACGTGGTGGCGGTGGCCGATGGCCTGCCCCGCGACCTGCTGCGCGGTCATGACGATTACGAGAACAAGTTCGACCCGCATGTGTGGATGTCCCCGGACCTGTGGAAGCTTGTGGTCGAACAGGTCCAGGCGGCGCTGACCGCGACCCGCCCCGAGGCTGCCGGGGAGTTTGCCGCCAATGCCGCCGCGCATCTGGCCGGGCTTGACGCGCTGGCCAGCTATGCGGAACAGAACATGGCGCAGATTCCGGCGGACAATCGCGTCCTGCTGACCGCGCATGATGCCTTTGGCTATTTCGGTGAACGCTTTGATGTCGAGGTGCTCGGCATCCAGGGCATTTCGACCGAGAGCGAAGCCGGGTTGAACCGGATCAGCGCGCTGGTCGATCTTTTGGTCGCCCGCAAGATCAGCGCCGTCTTTGTTGAAAGCTCGGTCTCGGACCGCAACATGCGCGCATTGGTCGAAGGCGCGGCGGCACGCGGGCACGAGGTACTGGTCGGGGGCGAACTCTATAGCGACGCGATGGGGGCGGAGGGTACTTATGAAGGCACCTATATCGGCATGATCGATCACAACGTCACCATCATCGCCAGCGCCCTGGGTGCGGATGTGCCGGAACGCGGCATGTCCGGCAAGCTGTCGGCGGGGTTCTGAGATGAGCGTCGAACTGATCGCATCGCGGGGCGCGGTGATGCCCCGGACCCCACGCGTCGACAGCCCGCTGGCCATTCGTGGCCTGACCGTCTCGTATGGTCAGAAGCCGGCGGTGTTCTCGGTCGATATGACGGTCCGGCCCGGTGCCATGACCGCGATCATCGGTCCCAACGGGGCGGGGAAATCGACCCTGCTCAAGGCGGCGCTTGGTATCGTCACGCCGTTGTCGGGCCAGGTACAGGTCTTTGGCGCGCCGCTCGAACGACAGCGCGCGCGCATCGCCTATGTTCCCCAGCGGGCCAGCATCGACTGGGATTTCCCGACCCGTGTGATCGACGTGGTGCTGATGGGGCTCTATCGCCAGCTGGGCCTGTTGGGCCGCATCCGGGGTATGCACCGCAAACGGGCCTTGGACTGTCTGGATCGGGTTGGCATGCGCGACTTTGCCGACCGCCAGATCGGGCAACTCTCCGGTGGCCAGCAACAACGGGTGTTCCTTGCCCGCGCCCTGGCGCAGGACGCGGATCTGTATCTTCTGGACGAACCGTTCGCCGGGGTCGATGCGGCGACCGAAAAGGCAATCATCGCGGTTCTGAAATCGCTGCGCGCCGAGGGGAAAACCGTCGTGGTTGTGCATCATGACCTTGCCACCGTGCGGGATTATTTCGATCACGTGTTCCTGATCAACACCAGCAAGGTGGCCGAAGGGCCGGTGGCATCGACATTCACCGCCGAAACGCTGCAGGCGGCCTATGGCGGGCGGCTGGCCACCGCACAGGTTGACCAGCTGGCCGCGGCGGCGCTGGTTTGATCCATGCTGGCCGATGCGCTGCTGCTGCAACTGGGCTATAACGCCACGCTTGTCGCCATCGGCGCGACTCTGCTGGGCATTGCGGCAGGCAGCACCGGCACCTTCCTGTTCCTGCGCAAACGCGCGCTTGTCAGCGACGCGATCAGCCATGCGACCCTGCCCGGAGTCTGCCTGGCCTTCATGGTGATGGTGATGCTGGGCGGGGACGGGCGCAATCTCGTGGGGCTGCTTCTGGGCTCGGCGATTTCGGCCTGGGTCGGGCTGCTGTGCCTGACCTGGCTGGTTCAGCGTACACGCCTGGCCGAGGACGCGGCCATCGGCGCGGTCCTGTCGGTGTTCTTTGGCTTTGGCATCGTTCTCTTGACTGTCATCCAGACCATGGGTTCGGGGCGTCAGGCCGGGCTTGAGAGCTTCCTGCTCGGCTCCACCGCCGGGATGCTCTGGGCGGATGCGATGGTCATCGCAATTGGCGGCGCGGTGACGCTCGCGGTGATCCTGTTGTTGCGCCGTCCCATGACGTTGGTGGCGTTCGATCCGGATTACGCGTTGGCGCGCGGGTTGCCCGTGGCGCGGATCGATCTTGCCATGATGGCTCTGGTGATGGCGGTGACGGTGGTGGGGCTCAAGATTGTCGGGTTGATCCTGATTGTCGCCTTGCTGATCATCCCGCCGGTGACGGCGCGTTTCTGGACCGAACGCAGCGATCTGGTGGTTCTGCTCGCCGGTCTCGTGGGTGGCATTTCGGGATATCTCGGGGCGGCGATCTCGGCCTCCGCGCCAAACCTGCCCACCGGCCCCATCATCGTGCTGGTCAGCTTTGGGTGCTTTGCGCTGTCCCTGATGCTGGCGCCGGGGCGGGGGGCGCTGGCGGCGCTGTTGCGGCACCTGCGCTTTCAGAAACGCGTCCACCTGCGGCAGGGATTGCTGGCGCTGGCCCAGGGGCAGCCGATCTACGAAGCCCTGACCCTGCGCCTGTTGCGGCGTGCCGGGCTGGCGCGGGCGGATGGCGTCGCGACCGATCTTGGCCGTGCCCGTGCGGCCAAGGCGCTGCGCGACGAGCGGCGCTGGCAGGTGGTGCGCGCCGACCAGGCCTATGAAGCCGCCGCCGCGCTCTATGACGGGCTGCGCGACATCGAAACTGTTCTGACCCGCGACCAGATCGCCGAGGTCGACCGTGCCATCGGCGGCCCGCAGGGGGTGCCCGCATGAGCGGTGCCGAGTTTGTCCCCCTGTCGCTGCCGCCCCTGCTGATCGGGATCTGTGCGGCCATCGCCTGTGCCCTGCCGGGGAATTTCCTCGTGCTGCGGCGGCAGGCGCTGATCGGTGACGCGATCAGCCACGTGGTCCTGCCGGGGATCGTGGTGGCGTTCCTGGCAACCGGAGTCGTTGCGGCCTGGCCCATGATGCTGGGCGCGGCGGGGGCCGCGGTGATCGCGGTGGTCCTAATCGAGGTGATCCGCCGGCTGGGCCGGATCGAACCCGGTGCGGCCATGGGCGTGGTGTTTACCAGCATGTTCGCGGCGGGGGTTTTGCTGCTTGAACAATCGGACACTTCGGCGGTGCATCTTGATGTCGAACACGCGCTATATGGCAACCTCGAAAGCCTGATCTGGCTGGACGCCACCGGCTGGGCATCGCTTTGGGATGCCGAGGCGCTGCGCGGCCTGCCGGCCGAGCTGCCGCGCATGGCGATCACGCTGGTGGTGGTGGCGCTGTTCATCGCCCTGTTCTGGCGGCCGCTGAAACTCTCGACCTTTGACGAAGGGTTTGCCCGCACATTGGGTATTCGCACCGGCCTGCTGGGGCTGGCGCTGGTGATCACCGCCGCGATTGCGGCGGTCGCGGCCTTTGACGCGGTGGGTTCGATCATCGTGATCGCGATGTTCATCTGCCCGCCCGCCGCCGCGCGGTTGATGACCAACCGGCTTGAACATCAGGTGGCGTGGAGCGTGGTCTTTGCCACCGCCGCCGCCGTGATCGGCTATGTGCTGGCCGGGTATGGCCCGCTCTGGCTGGGTGGGCAGGATGCGGTCAGCGCGGCGGGGATGATCGCCACGGTGTCCGGGCTGATCCTGGCGCTGGCGGCGCTGTTCGGCCCCTGCCGCACGCGCAACGGTGCGCCGCAGCAGGGGTGACGTTTCAGGATTTCGGCATGCGCCGCTTGGGTGGCTTGTCGCCGCCGCGTGCCTTGGCCGCCGCCGCAGCGGCGCGGGCCTTGTTCTTCTTGCTGTTGGGCTTGCCGACGGGCGGGGCCTTGCCCGGTTCCGCGCTGCGCGATTTGCGTTTGCCAGCTGGCGGTTTGCCATGGGGCTTATAGGGGCGCGAGGTGTCCTTGGCCCTGGGATCGCGGGGTTTGCCCGCCGGTTTAGCGGCCCCCTTGGACTTTGAGGCCGGTTTGGGTTTGCGCAGGCGCGGCGTTGGGGCGTCGTTCCAGTCGATCGGTGTCGCGTCCGGCTTGGCAGGGGCGGGGGCCGGTGCGGGGGAGGGGGCCGGGGCAGGCGCGGGAGCAGAGGCACGTTCCGCCGGGGCAGAACCGCGATGCGGTTTCGCCCTGTTGCCATAGGGTTTGCCGCCGCCCGGTTTGCCGCCGGGGCGTGAGGTGCCACCCAGGTCGGGGGCCTTGTCCAGCCGCGTTACCCTGGCGTCCCCCTCGACGGTCATGTCCGGCCCGAGCGCCGCCGCAAAACCGTCGGCGCTGGCCTCGCGGATCTCGACAAAGCTCTCGTTGAACTGGATGCGGATCGCGCCGATATCGTCCTTGGTGATGCCACCCGCCTTGCACAGGATCGGCAGCAGGCGGCGGGTTTCGATGCCCGCCTTCTTGCCGCCCGCGACCGAGAACCAGACGCTGGGCCCAAAGGGCGCGCGCGGTTCGGGCTTGCCCGCCGGGCCGGGCGCCGAGAGCTCTTCGGGCGCGGAATGGCGGCTTTCATAGAGTGCGACATAGGCGGCGGCGATCTGTTCGGCGCTGAAGCGCAATACCAGCGCGGTTGCCGCGTCAGACAGTTCCACCGCTTCCTGCCAGACCGGGTCGGCCAGCATCCGCTCGCCGTCGCGCGCGCGCACGTCCTCGGCCGAGGGGGCCTCGCCCCAATCGGCGGTCAGCTTGGCAAAGCGCAGCAGGCGTTCGCATTTCTTGCGCGCGGCGGGGGGAACGATCAGCGCGCTGACCCCCTTGCGCCCGGCACGACCGGTGCGCCCGGAGCGGTGCAACAGCGTCTCGTGGCTGTTGGGCAATTCCGCATGTACCACCAGATCGAGGCTGGGCAGGTCGATGCCGCGCGCCGCGACATCTGTGGCCACGCATACCCGCGCGCGCCCGTCTCGCATCGCTTGCAGGGCGTGGCTGCGTTCGGATTGCGACAGCTCGCCCGACAACGCCACCACCGGGAACCCCCGGTTGGACAGCCGGGTGGTCAGCCGGTTCACCATCGCGCGGGTATTGGCAAAGACCAGCGCGTTGGGCGCCTCGTAATAGCGCAGGACGTTGATGATCGCATTCTCGGTATCGCGTGCGGCCACGGTCAGCGCGCGATACTCGATATCGGTGTGCTGGCTGGTTTCCGCGGCAGTGGTTATGCGGATCGCGTCGTTCTGATACTTGCCGGCAAGGTTGGCGATGCCGC
This sequence comes from Microbulbifer sp. S227A, assembly GCF_049800935.1. Lineage (NCBI taxonomy): Bacteria > Pseudomonadati > Pseudomonadota > Gammaproteobacteria > Cellvibrionales > Microbulbiferaceae > Microbulbifer > Microbulbifer sp. S227A. The sequence continues at coordinate 28,359 of NZ_JBNAFZ010000006.1, forward strand.
GCGGCACCGTTGCCGAGAACATAAGAGTGCGGCGGCCCTGGGGGGTGTTGGCAAGGATGAATTCGAGATCCTCCTGGAAACCGAGGTCAAGCATTTCATCCGCCTCGTCCAGAACCACCGCCCGCAATGCGCCCAGATCGATGCTTTCGCGCATGATGTGATCGCGCAGACGGCCCGGTGTCGCCACCACGATATGCGCCCCGCGTGCCAGGGCGCGGCGTTCGTCGCGCATGTCCATGCCGCCCACGCATGAGGCCAGATGCGCGCCGGCCTTGCCATAGAGCCATCCCAGCTCGCGCTTGACCTGAAGCGCCAGCTCGCGGGTCGGCGCGATGATCAGGGCAAGGGGGGCGGCGGCCGCGTCGAACTGGTCGTCCGTGCCAAGGATGGTATCGGCGATGGCCAGGCCAAAGCCCACGGTCTTGCCCGACCCGGTCTGGGCCGAGACCAGCAGGTCGGAATGGCCAAGCGCGGGATCTGTCACCGCCTCCTGAACCTGTGTCAGGCTGTCATAGCCCTGCTGTTGCAGGGCATCTGCGATGGTTTGTTTCACGGGGCGACCTCTGGGTTGGCTGCACGCAATCCTGCGCGGGGATCAAGCGCTGCCACCTAGACCCTTGGCGGGGCAATGTATAGAGGGCTAAGTGCCCCAGCCCCCCCCGCCGGGCGTGAACATGCCAAAGATTGCGCCGGCGGGCAGGTCGATCTCGTCATTGCCCTTCAGGTCCACGCGACGGCCATCCGGCATCTCGGCCCAGTTCACCCCAACCGCACCCGGCGCGCCGCCATCGACGCCAAAGGGCGGGATCTCGCGATGCGAACACAATGTGGTCACGGTAACCGGGGTGAGGAACCGCAACAGGCGCGTCGCCCCGTTGCCCCCGGTCCAGCGCCCCTTGCCGCCAGACCCGTCGCGAATGCCAAAGGTTTCCAGTCGCACCGGAAAGCGTTTCTCGAGGATCTCGGGATCGGTCATGCGGGTGTTGGTCATATGGGTCTGGATCGCGTCGCAGCCATCAAACCCCGGACCGGCCCCGGTGCCGCCGGCAATGGTTTCATAATTCTGGAACGTATCATTGCCCCAGACGAAATTGTTCATTGTCGCCTGGCTGCCCGCGATCACATGCAGCGCCCCGTAGAGCGCATTGCACATGGCCTGGCTGACCTCGGTATTGCCCGCGATCACCGCCGCCGGATAGGTGGGGTTCAGCATCGACCCTTCGGGTGCAATGATCCTGAGCGGGTGCAGACAGCCTTCGTTGAGCGGAATATTGTCGCCGACCAGCGTGCGGAACACGTAAAGCACAACCGCCCGGCAGATCGAGAACGGCGCGTTGTAATTGCCCATGTGCTGCGCCGAGGTGCCGGTAAAGTCGATCACCGCCTCGCGCGCGGCCTGATCTACCGTGACCGAGACTTCGATCCTGGCACCGTGATCCATCGGATAGCTGAACCGCCCGCCGGGCAGCTTGCCCAGAACGCGGCGCACGCTTTCCTCGGCGTTGTCCTGAACGTGGCCCATATAGGCGGTTACCACGTCAAGCCCATAGCGTTCCGCAACCCTGAGCAACGCCTGCCGCCCGGTTTCGTTTGCCGCCACCTGTGCCTGAAGGTCGGCCATGTTCTGGGCGATGTTGCGACAGGGATAGCGGCCCGATCCCAGCACCTGTTCCGCCGTTTCGCGCTGGAATTCGCCACGGGACACAAGCCGGACATTGTCGATCAGCACGCCTTCCTCGTCGATATGGCTGCTGTCGGGGGGGGCGCTGCCGGGGGTGCGTCCACCGATATCCGCATGGTGCCCGCGACTGCCCAGCCAGAACACCGGCGCACCATCGGCAAAGACCGGGGTGATCACCGTCACATCCGGCAGATGCGTACCACCGTTATAGGGCGAATTCAGCATGAAGGCATCGCCCTCGTGAATGTCACCGGCGTTTTCGCGCATCACGGTCTTGACGCTGTCCGACATCGAGCCGAGATGCACCGGCACATGCGGCGCGTTGGCCACCAGATCGCCATTCACGTCAAAGATGGCACAGGAAAAATCAAGCCGTTCCTTGATGTTGACCGACCATGACGTGTTGGCCAGCGTTGCGCCCATCTGGTCGGCGACCGACATGAAGAGATTGCCCATCACTTCGAGCAACACCGGATCGGCCTCGGTCCCGGCGGCGCGGGCATGGGTCTTGGCGCTGGTCCGTTCCAGGATCAGGTTGCCCAGATCGTCCAGCCGCGCGGCCCAGCCGGGTTCGACGATATTGGTGCCGGTGGCCTCGGTGATGACGGCGGGGCCGGTGATGCGGGCGTCGCGGGGCAGGGTGTCACGCGCAAAGAGCGGTACGGTCTGCCAGGTGCCGTCGCAATGCATCGGGATATGCGCGCGCGGCGCGGCATCGGTGCCAAAGGGAACCGGACCGGGGGCCTGTCCGGTGTCGCCGATGGCCTCTGCGGCGACCATCTCGAACAGGATGGCGCGGTCGGCAGACACGAAACCGAACCGGCTGCGATGCGCCTCTTCAAAGGCCGCCTGCATCGTCTCGGGGTCGGCAAACGGCACCTCCAGCGCCTGATGCGAGCCGTCATAGCGCAGATGCGCGCGGCATTCGCTGCGGATCTGTGCCGCGCCCTGATTGCGGACCTCGGTTGTGGCCTCGGCCTCGATGGTCGCCAGCGCCGCCCTTGCGGTCTCGATCTCGGCCAGGGGCGCATCGACCTGAACCTCGCGCAGCGCGCGGATCTCGGCGAGCCCCATGCCATAGGCCGACAACACGCCCGCATAGGGATGGATGAACACCCGCGACATGCCAAGCGCGTCGGCCACCAGACAGGCATGTTGCCCCCCCGCGCCGCCAAAGCATTGCAGGGCATAGCCGGTCACGTCATGGCCGCGCTGTACGCTGATCTTCTTGATGGCGTTGGCCATGTTGTCGACGGCGATGTGCAGGAACCCGGTGGCGATGTCTTCGGGTGCGCGGGGGGCTTCGCCGGTTTCCTTGGCCACATCCTGCGCAAGGGCGGCGAACCTGGCGCGCACGGTTTCGGCATCCAGCGGCTGATCGCCGTCAGGGCCGAACACGTTGGGAAAGTGATCGGGGTTGAGCTTGCCCAGCATGACGTTGCAATCGGTCACCGTCAGCGGGCCGCCACGACGATAGCAGGCCGGGCCGGGATCGGCGCCCGCGCTCTCGGGGCCGACCTGAAAGCGGCCCTGCGCAAAGCTGCAAATCGATCCGCCGCCGGCGGCGACCGTGTGAATGTCCATCATCGGCGCGCGCATGCGCACACCGGCAACTTCGGTCTCGAACGAGCGTTCATAGGTGCCGGCATAATGGCTGACATCGGTTGACGTGCCGCCCATGTCAAAGCCGATCAGGTGGTCATGCCCCGCCGCCTCTGCGGTCTTGACCATGCCGACGATACCGCCCGCCGGCCCGGACAGGATCGCATCCTTGCCCTGAAACAGCCGCGCATCGGTCAAGCCGCCGCTGGATTGCATGAACAGCAACCGGTCACAGGCACGCCCCATGTCCAGCGCATCGGCCACCTGATCCACATAGCGGAGCAGGATCGGCGAAAGATAGGCATCGACAACCGTGGTGTCGCCGCGCCCGACCAGCTTGGCCAGTTTGCTGACTTCGTGGCTGGTCGAGACCTGGGTAAAGCCGATCTCGCGGGCCATGTCGGCAACCTGCTGTTCGTGTCCCGGGTTGAGATAGGCGTGCAGCCCGGCAATCGCCACCGCGCGCAGCCCGGTCTCATATGCAGATTGCAACGCCGCACGGGTTGCCGGTTGGTCCAGCGGGCGGATCACCGAACCATCGGCATCGAGCCGTTCGTCCATCTCGGCCACCGTGTGATAAAGCAGCTCGGGGCGGATGATATGCAGGTCAAACAGGCGCGGGCGGGTCTGGTAACCGATCTGCAAAAGGTCGCGAAACCCCTTGGTGATCATCAACAGGACCGGTTCGCCCTTGCGCTCAAGCAGCGCGTTGGTGGCAACGGTGGTGCCCATCTTGACCGCGCCGATGGCCCGGTCGGGAAAATCTCCATCCACCGCCATGATCTCGCGAATGCCCTGCACGGCGGCGTCGGCATAGCGTTCCGGGTTCTCCGACAACAGCTTGTGCGTGGCAAGCGACCCATCGGGCCTGCGCGCCACGAGATCGGTGAATGTGCCGCCCCGGTCGATCCAGAATTCCCACTGTCCGCTCATCGCTCGCCCCCGTCATGTTCCGTCCCAAGCCTTTGCGGGCCGCTGCGGATTTGTCAACGCAGGCGGGTGGAATTGCCGATCATTGCGGTGGCAGAATCGTTGTGTGTCATGCTAGGTATTGCGGCATGGCACAGGTAAACCCCAATATCGGCGAAGATCACCCCGTCATCCGGCAGCTGGACGAGGCCGCGATCAATCGCATCGCGGCGGGCGAGGTGGTCGAACGCCCGGCCTCGGCGGTCAAGGAACTGGTGGAAAACGCCATCGATGCGGGCGCGTTGCGCATCGGCATCGACATCGCCGATGGCGGCAAGACCCTGATCCGGGTGACGGATGATGGCTGTGGCATGGCGCCTGACGATCTGCCGCTGGCCCTGTCGCGCCACGCGACCTCCAAGATCGACGGCTCTGACCTGCTCAATATCCACACGTTCGGATTTCGCGGCGAGGCCCTGCCGTCGCTGGGCGCGGTGGGGCGGTTGACCATCACCAGCCGGGTGGCCGGGCTGGACGCGGCAGCGATCAAGGTCTCGGGCGGTGACATGGGGGCGGTGCGGCCCGCGGCGTTGAACAAGGGCACCGTGGTTGAACTGCGCGACCTGTTCTACGCGACGCCGGCGCGGCTCAAGTTCATGCGCACCGATCGCGCCGAGTCACAGGCGATCACCGATGTGGTCAAACGGCTGGCCATGGCGGAACCATCGGTCGGGTTTACCCTGCGTGATGTTTCCGGCGATGGCGAACCGCGCGTGGTGTTCCGGGCGGATCCGGAAAGCGGCGATCTGTTTGACGCGCTGCACGGGCGTCTGGCCCGTGTCCTGGGGCGTGAATTTGCCGAGAACGCCCTGCGCATCGACGCCACCCGCGAAGATATTCGCCTGTTCGGTTATGCCGCTCTGCCGACCTATTCGCGCGGCGCGGCGGTGGCGCAATATATCTTTGTCAATGGCCGCCCGGTGCGCGACAAGATGCTGGGCGGAGCCTTGCGCGCCGCCTATTTCGATTTTCTGAGCCGCGATCGTCATCCGGTGGCGGCGCTGTTTCTTGATTGTGACCCGACGCTGGTGGACGTGAATGTGCATCCTGCAAAATCGGAAGTACGGTTCCGCGATGCCGGTCTGCCGCGCGGGTTGATCGTGTCGGCGCTGCGCCATGCGCTGGCCGAGGCGGGGCACCGGGCCTCAACCACCGTTGCCCATGCCACGTTGGGCGCGATGCGGCCCGAACCATCGGGCGCGCGGGTCTACCAGATGGACCGCCCGTCACACGCCGCACGCACCGCCGCCTATGTGGCACAGTCGCCGGGGTTTTCCGAGATGGGCAACAGCTACAGCGCCCGCGTCGTGGACGCCCCGGAAACGCCGATTGCCGAGGAAACCGCCGCCGAATCCCTGCCTCTGGGCGCGGCGCGGGGGCAGGTGCATGAAAACTATATCATCGCGCAGACCGAAACCGGCATGGTCATCGTCGATCAGCACGCGGCGCATGAGCGGCTGGTTTATGAAAAACTGAAACGCCAGATGGCCGAAAACGGCGTGGCGGCTCAGGCGCTGCTGATCCCCGAGATCGTCGAACTGACAGAGGCGGAATGCGCCCAGCTGCTCGAACTGGCACCGGATCTGGCGCGTCTGGGGCTGACCATCGAACCCTTTGGTGGCGGCTCGGTCGCGGTGCGCGAAACACCGGCGATTCTGGGCATGGTGGACGCGGTCGCGATGATCCGGGATATCGTCGATGAACTGAGCGATCTTGGCAACAGCCAGACCGTGCAGGCCCGGATCGAAGCCATCCTGTCGCGGGTCGCCTGCCATGGCTCGATCCGCTCCGGCCGCCGCATGCGTGCCGAAGAGATGAACGCCCTGCTGCGCGAAATGGAGGCAACGCCCCATTCCGGGCAGTGCAACCACGGGCGGCCAACCTATGTGGAACTCAAACTGGCCGATATCGAACGGCTGTTCGGACGGACATGATACAGATCGGCGATACCACATTGGCGATGAACGATCCCGCGCTGCTGATCGGGGGCGGGGTGATCCTGCTGATCCTGATGCTGCTGGTCCTGTCGCTGCGCGCAAGCTCACGCTCGGCCCGCAATCTTGAACCGTTGCTCCGCCAGACGGCACAGCTGGCGCAGAATGTCCAGCAACTCGGCATGGGTCAGGAACAGCTGCGCGGCGGCCTGCAACACGCATCGGAAACCCAGGCCAATGCACAGGTCCAGATGATCCAGACGGTCGAATCCCGCCTGGCGGACGTACAGCAGCACATGAACGACCGGCTGGCCGACAACATGATGCGCCAGAACCGCGCCCTGACCGAAATGCAGGAGCGGATGAAGGAAACCCTGCACGGCAGCAGCAAACAGACCGCCACGTCGCTGACCCGTTTGCAGGAACGCCTCGCCACCATCGACAAGGCACAGGACAACATCACCAAGCTCTCGGGCGACGTGCTGTCGCTGCAGGACATTCTCAGCAACAAGCAGACACGCGGGGCCTTCGGGGAAATCCAGCTCAACGACATCCTGTCCAAGGCGCTGCCCAGGGACAGCTACGATCTGCAGGCCACGCTCAGCAACGGCAAACGCGCCGACTGCCTGATCCGCCTGCCCAACCCGCCCGGCCCCATCGTGATCGACAGCAAATTCCCGCTCGAAGCCTACGAAGCCCTGCGCGCCGCCGAAACGCAGGCACAGGCAACAGAGGCGGCGCGCATGATGCGCACGTCGGTCCGTGCCCATATCAAGGCGATCTCCGACCGCTATATTCTCGACGGCGAAACCGCCGATGGCGCGCTGATGTTCCTGCCGTCCGAAGCGGTCTATGCAGAACTGCACGCGAATTTTCCGGAACTGGTGCGCGAAGGCTTTGCCGCCCGCGTCTGGATCGTCTCGCCGACCACCTGCATGGCGACGCTCAACACTATGCGCGCGATTCTCAAGGACGCCCGCATGCGCGAACAGGCGGGGGCGATCCGCAAGGAGCTGAGCCTGCTGCACAAGGATGTCGACCGGCTCGGCGACCGGGTCGGCAATCTCGACCGGCATTTCTCCCAGGCGGCCAAGGATATTTCCGAAATCAAGATCAGCGCCGACAAGGCCGGTCGCCGCGCCCAGCGGCTCGACAATTTCGATTTCGAAGAAATCGCCAACGAACCGGGCAATGTGGTCAAACTGGGCCAGCCCGAGGGCTGATACCGCCACTTCATCTTTGGGAAAATACTCCGGGGTGTCTGAGGGGCAGCGCCCCTCAGCCCTGCTTGCCGTCCCGGTGCGGCAAGAGCACCGCGTAAAGGGCCGAATTCACCGGGGCCGGCACCCCGGCCTCCCGCGCCAGCCGCCGCACCGCACCCGAGACCCAATCGATTTCCAGCGGCCGGCCCGCTTCAAGGTCGATCGCCGTCGATGCGCGCATGTCCCTGGGCAATCCCTGCACGCTGCCCCAGGTGTCTTCCTCGACGGTCGGCGGCAGGGCGACTCCGCGTGCGCGGGCCACGGCGGCGGTTTCCGCCACCACGGTGCGGAACAGTTCGGACAGGGCGGGCTGTTCCAGAACGTCGCGGATGCGGCATCGCGCGGCGGCGGTAACGCCCGACATTGCCGAGAACATCACGAATTTCAGCCAAAGCTCGCGGTCGATATCCGTCGTGTCCGGTGCCGTGGCCCCGGCAGCGTTGAACGCTGCCCGCAGGGCGTCGATACGTGCCGAGGGGCGGCTGTCGCGTTCGGCGAATGCAAAGCGGTTAAAGCTGCCCACCTGCCCGATGACACCCGGTGCGGCGATGGTGGTCGAGATATGTGCAACCCCCTTGGCAACACAGTGTTCGGGCAGGATGCCAAGCAATCTATCGGCCGCCTCTACCCCGTTCAGGAAGGGCACGACCACCGTATCCGGGCCGATCATCGGCAGGCATGCCCTGGCGGCGCTTTCCAGCGCATTGCACTTGACGCCAAAGATGACCGCATCGACCGGGCCGGCCTCTGCCGGGTCGTCGGTGGCAATCCACGGGGTTACGGTTGTGTCGCCGTCGTCGCCATCTGGCGCGCTCAGCATGAGCCCGTTGCGCCGGATCGCTTGCAGATGCGCGCCCCGCGCGATGGTGGCGACCTGATGGCCAGCCTGCGTCAGGCGCACGGCGAGAAAGCCGCCGATGCCGCCTGTAGCCATGGTTGCGATCTTCATTGCGTCCCCCCTAGCTGTTGCCGCGTTACGCTAGGGGATCGCCGTGCAAATGCCCAGACCCGGTGCTGCGACCCGTCCGCGCCATCGCAACCGTCGCGCCCTTGGGCCAATAACCGCCGGTTGTATTCAGCCCGCTTGAAAATCCCTGTGGTAAACCTAGTTAATAGACTTGAGGTTCCTCCGCGGGACTGCGCCTCGTGGACATGGCTTCAGGCACTGAAATCATACCAACAGGAGGACTATCATGACGAAACGCACCACGACCGCTCTCCTACTTGCCACGGCCGCCACCGCGTCATTGGCCATGGCACCGGCACGGGCCGGTGATTTCGCGGGGGGATATGTCGGTGTCCAGCTGGGCTATGCCTATGGTGACTTCGACCTGGGCAGCGTTGGCGACACCCTCACCGATTTTGACAGCGACAGCGTCATTGGCGGTATCTCGGGCGGCTATCTCTGGGCCGTGGGCAATGGCTGGTATCTCGGGCCGGAATTCCAATATGACTGGGCCAACATCACCATCGACAATTCCGACACCGGCGAAACGGCGGATTTCGATGGCATCGCGCGGCTGAACGTGATCGCCGGGTACGAGCTGGGCGACGGGATGCTCTATGGCAGCCTTGGCTATGCCTATACCGATGTGAGCGGCGTCGGCGATTTCTTTGACGGCAGCAGCGACGGCTATGCCATTGGTCTTGGGTATGACTGGTGGGTGAATGATACCTGGACCGTCGGGGCCGAATATCTCTATCAGAGCTTTGACGGCATCGGCTCGGGCGGCGGAGACGTGGACCTGAGCACCATCTACCTGCGCACGGCATTCCGGTTCTGATCCGGGTTACTGGCGTTGTAACTGACCTTGCGCGAAACGGCCCGCATTCTCCGGAACGCGGGCCGTTTGCCTATGCGGGCTTGGCGGCCGGAGCCGGGGCCACGCCGCCGGACAGCGGCAAAAAGCGCGCGGGTTTCGCCCGGCGCAGGCGCAGGGCATTGCTCACCACAAAGACCGACGACATCGCCATCGCCGCCGCCGCCAGTACCGGCGACAGCATCCAGCCGAACATCGGGTAAAAGACGCCCGCCGCAACCGGGATCAGCAGCACGTTATAGCCAAAGGCCCAGAACAGGTTCTGGCGGATATTACGCATGGTGCGCGACGAGATGTCGAACGCATGGGCCACCCCGGTCAGGTCGCCCGAGATCAACACCACGTCGGCGGCTTCGATGGCAATATCGGTTCCGCTGCCCACCGCGATGCCCACATCGGCCGAGGCGAGGGCAGGGGCGTCATTGATGCCGTCGCCGACAAAAGCCAGCTTGCCCATGCCCCGAAGTCGCTCAAGCGCCGCGACCTTGCCATCCGGCAGCACCCCGGCCACGACCGTGTCGATGCCCAGCTGATCGGCAATGGCCTGGGCGGTTGCCTGATTGTCACCGGAAATCATCGCGACCCCAAGGCCCATGTCGTGAAACGCCTTGATCGCCGCCGGCGTGGTCGGCTTGATCGGGTCCGCAACACCGATCACCGCCGCAACCTTGCCGTCAATGGCGGCAAACAGGGCGGTGCGCCCGTTCCGGGCCAGGGTTGAAGCGGTCTCGGCCAGGTCGCCAAGGTCGATGTGGTTTTGCGACATGAACCGGTCCGAGCCGACCTGAACAAGTTGCCCGTCAACCCGCGCCTGTGCGCCAAGGCCGGTCAGCGATTGGAAATCGCCCGCCTCGGCGCGGGGCAATCCGGCCTGATCCGCGGCGCGGGTGATGGCCTCGGCAATGGGATGTTCGGACTGGGCCTCGACCGCCGCGATCAGGCCCAGGATGCGGGTCTTGTCCTGCCCCTGGGTCGCGATCAGGTCGGTCAGGGCGGGTTGCCCCGTGGTCAGGGTGCCGGTCTTGTCAAGCGCGACGGTCTCTACCTCTTGCAGCAATTGCAGCGCGTCGCCCTTGCGAAAGAACACACCCATCTCTGCGGCGCGCCCGGTGCCCACCATGATCGAAGTCGGCGTGGCCAGCCCCATCGCGCAGGGGCAGGCGATGATCAGCACCGACACCCCCGCCACCAGCGCAAAGGACAGCGCGGGATCGGGGCCGAAGGCCAGCCAGACCAGGATTGTCGCGGTGGCGGCGGCCATCACCGCCGGCACGAACCAGGCGGTGATGCGGTCAACCAGCCCCTGAATGGGCAGCTTGGCCGCCTGTGCCTGTTCCACCATGTCGATGATCCGGGCCAACATGGTATCCGCGCCGACGCGGGTCGCGCGGAAACGGAACGCGCCGGTGCCGTTCATGGTGCCACCGATCACGGCGGCATCGGCGGATTTGGCCACCGGGATCGACTCGCCGGTGATCATGCTTTCATTGACAAAAGAGCTGCCGGTCAAAACCACGCCATCCACCGCGACGCGTTCGCCGGGGCGGACCTGTATCACGTCTCCGACGGCGATTTCCTCGATCGGCAGGTCGCGTGTCTGCTCGCCGCGCTCGATGCGGGCCACACCGCTGCGCAGCTTGATCAGCTTGCGGATCGCGTCACCGGTGCGCCCCTTGGCCCGCGCCTCGAGATACCGGCCCAGCAGGATCAGAACGACGATGACGGCGGCGGCCTCGTAATAGACATTCGCGGTGCCCGTGGGCAACAGGCCGGGTGCAAAGGTCGCGACAACCGAAAACCCATAGGCCGCGAGCGTGCCGATTGCCACCAGCGAATTCATGTCCGGGGCGCGTCGGAGCAATGCCGGAAACCCCTTGGCAAAGAACCGCAGGCCGGGGCCGAACAGGATGACAGTGGTAAGCAGGAATTGCAGGATATGGCTGTTTTGCGTGCCGATGGTGTCGGCGATCAGGCGGTGGATGCCGGGAATGAAATGCGATCCCATCTCGAGCAGGAAAACCGGCAGCGCCAGCACCGCCGCAACCAGCGTCACACGCCCCAGCCGCGCAATATCCCGGGACTTGTCCGCCGGTGCCGCATCGGGTGCCTTGGGCGTGGCGGGATAGCCGGCCTTGGTGACCGCCTCGGCGAGCCGTGCCGGCGTGGTCAGCGCCCTGTCGAAATCCACCGTGGCGGTTTCGGTGGCGAGGTTGACCGCCGCCGTGACAACGCCGGGGGCGGTTTGCAACGCCCGCTCGGCGCGCCCGACGCAGGACGCGCAGGACAGGCCGGACACCTGTAGCTGAATGGTTTGGTTCTGGGGCATGGGACTCGTTCGCGTTACGTCCCCCGAGAATAAGTGTCGCAATGTCGGATTGAAAGGTCAGCGCCGGAAAATGCGCCCCGCAAAGCGTCGCACCCGCGACGAACCGGCACTATTGCCCGAGCAGCGTTTCGATTTCGCCGGTGATCTTGCGCGACATCGGCTTGACCGATGCGCCCCACGTGGCCCTGACGCTGCCATCGGGTGCGATCAGCACCTTGTTGAAATTCCATGCGGGGGCAAAGCCGGTGGCCTCGTGCACGGCCTGGTAGAACGGGTGCGCGCCCGATCCCCTGACGCTGCTGATATCGGTCATCGGCAGGTCCAGATCATAGTTCAGCTCGCAGAAATCCCTGACCTCGGCAGCGGTCGCGAGTTCCTGGTTGAAATCGTCGGATGGCACGGCGAGCACCACGAGCCCGCGATCGCGATACTGCTCATACAGGGTCTGAAGCCCGGCATATTGCCCGGTAAACCCGCATTGCGATGCGGTGTTCACCACCAACACCGGCTGACCCCGCCAGTCTTCGAGCGACAATGTGCCCCCGTCGATGGACGCAAAGCTGCCCGTGATGCCACGTGCCAGCCCGGACTGGGCAAGGATCGCCAGCGCGACCACGAGAAGCAGCTGTTTCATGTTGTCCTCCTGTCCTGTGACCTATACGTCGCGGGTGGCGTGCCGGATCAATCCTGGCAACTCCCTAGCACGTCCGCGCGAGCGGGATGAAACAAACCTTTGATTTCCGCCGCCACAGACCAAATACTGATCCTGACACCATGGCGGAGGACCAATATGCCGACCTATTCCAAAGACCCGGACCGCATCGCCGCGCTCAGCCCCGAGGAATTCCACGTCACGCAGGAAAGCGGCACCGAGCGCCCGGGCACCGGCGCGTTGCTGCACAACAAGGAACCGGGCATTTATGTCGACATCGTGTCGGGCGAACCGCTGTTTGCATCGGCGGACAAGTACGAATCCGGTTGTGGCTGGCCCAGTTTCACCAAGCCCATCGAACCGGCGCTGATCAGCGAGATCGAGGATCGCTCGCTTGGCATGATCCGCACCGAAGTGCGCAGCGTGCATGGCGACAGCCATCTGGGCCACGTGTTTCCGGATGGCCCGCGCGACCGGGGCGGCATGCGCTATTGCATCAATTCGGCCAGCCTGCGGTTCATTCATCGCAACGACATGGAGGCCCAGGGATACGCGGCCTATCTTGACCAGGTGGAGGATTTACAATGACCGAACGCGCCGTATTGGCCGGGGGATGTTTCTGGGGGATGCAGGACCTGATCCGCAAGAAGCCCGGCGTCATGCAGACCCGCGTGGGATATACCGGCGGCGACGTGCCCAACGCGACCTATCGGGATCACGGCACACATGCCGAGGGGATCGAGATTCTGTTTGACCCGTCCCGGATCAGCTTTCGCGACTTGTTGGAGTTCTTTTTCCAGATCCACGACCCGACCACGCCCAACCAGCAAGGCAATGACCGCGGCCTGAGCTATCGGTCGGCGATCTATTATGTCGACGAAGACCAGAAGGCGACCGCGCTGGACACCATCGCCGATGTCGAGGCATCCGGCCTGTGGCCCGGCAAGGTGGTGACCGAGGTCGAACCGGTCGGCGCGTTCTGGGAGGCCGAGCCCGAGCATCAGGATTATCTCGAGCGGATACCGCACGGCTATACCTGTCACTTTGCTCGCCCGGACTGGGTGTTGCCCAAACGCGCCAAGGCGTCCTAGCCGATCGCGTCGCGGGGGCGGCCGCTGGCTTCGACGGTCAGGGTCGCCTCGACGAAAACCTCGCGGGCTTCGGCGCGCACGGTCCTGACATCCCTGGCCACGGTGATCTGGATCCCTTCGGCCCCGGCGTTGAGCGCCTCCTGGCGCGCGTCGGCCCGCAACACCGCTTCAAGCCGCTCCATGGCGTCGTCAGCGGCGGAGAAATCCTCGGGTCCGGTCTCAAGATGCACGCGAAACCGGCCCTCTGCGGGCGCGGTGACGGTGCCGGTCCGCCGCATGGTGATGCGCCCGACAACCGCCCCGATGGCATTGGCAACCCCCGCATGTTCGGGCAGGATCATCCGGCAATGCAGCCGCTCTCCCACCGCCGGGTAATAGGTCGGCGCCGAGGCCCCGAGCCCGACCACCTCCACATTCAGCGCGGCGTCCAGCGCCAGCAGGCCGCGATGCCGCCCAAGCCCCTTGTGCAACAACACGTGCCGCGCCAACTGGTCCGGCGGCAGGCCGAATACCGTCGCCTCCTCGGCAAAGGCGGTTTCCAACAGGGTGACGGCGGTCTGTTCGGTCAATTGCGCCACGATCATCCGCGCCAGGTCAGGCGCGGATGCGGCCAGGCGGTCGCCCGAACCGGTCCTGCGCCGGGCCATCAGGGTCAGCGCCTTGGCCGCCGCCTCGCCATCCCACGCGGCAAGCAGGCCCAGGACATGGCTGGCATCCGAGGGCGTCACGCCAGACACCTGCACCAGACCACGGTCAATCAACCGGCCCAATGCACCACTTTCCATGCGGCTGCGCAGGATACGCCCCAAGGGATGTACCCCCGCCCCGATCCGCTCCAGCAGCCCGGCCTCGCGCGCGGCCAGGTCGCCCCGGGCCATACCGGGCAGGGCACGCACAAAGCGGCCGTCATGTTCGCCGGGTGCCGTGCTGCGCAGCTGCGTGTCAAGGGCGGCATGCACCTCTTCGGGTGCATCCCGCGCCATCAGCGAAACCGGCACCACCCGGAGCGGCCCCAGAAACACGCCGCCCGCCAGCCCCTCGGATTGCACATGCACCTGGCTGTCGCCGCCAAGCCCGCTGGTGCGCATGGCAACTGCCTCGACCATGGTACGAAACCCGCCGGCGCGCGCGCCCTGCGGATCGATGGCAGGCCGGCCGCCCCGCAACACCGCGACATCGGTGGTCGTGCCGCCGATATCCGAGACCAGCGCATCCTGCGCCCCGGTCAGCCAGCGCGCCCCGACAATCGACGCCGCCGGACCGCTGAGAATGGTTTCGATGGGCCGCGCGCGGGCCTGTTCGGCCGACATCAATGCCCCGTCGCCACGAACCACCATCATCGGCGCATCGATGCCGAGTTCCCCAAGCACGTCCTGCGCCCGCCCGATCAGCCGGTCGATCATCCCGATCAGCCGCGCATTCAAAACCGCCGTCACCGCGCGCTTGGGTCCGTTCAGCCTGGCCGACAGGTGATGCGAGCAGGTGACCGGCGCCCCGGTCCGCTCGGCGATGCGGCGGGCGATGGCCAGCTCATGCGCCGGATTGCGGGTGGCGAACTGGGCCGCCACCGCATATCCGCTGACCGTACCGGCATGGGCATCAAGAAACGCCTCCAGCCCCGCCAGGTCAAGCGGCGCGGCCTCGCCCCCCGCGTGGTTGTGCCCGCCGCCCAGAAGCGCAACCGGGTCCCCCCTGAGCGCATCGCGCAAACCGTGCTGCTCCAGATCCGCGGGCCGAAACCCCACGAACACCAGCCCCACGCGCTCGCCCTGGCCCTCGACCAGCGCATTGGTGGCAAGCGTCGTCGACAGCGAGGCCAGCGAAACATCCCCGGGCGCGACCCCCGACTGCGCCAGCACCGCGCGAATGGCCGCGCCGATCCCAACCGCCAGATCCGCGCGCGTGGTCAGCGCCTTGGCACTGGCGATCACCTCGGTCTCGTCGCGCAGCAATACCGCATCCGTATAGGTGCCGCCCGTGTCCACCCCCAACAGCAGCGCCATCCGGGCCTCCTTCGCAAATCATCCCGTCCGGTGTAGTGGCAATCTGCGCCGCGTCCAGCTGGAATTTCTCAGCCGCGCAACCGCCGTACCGCCCATTGCGCCGCATCTGCCACCGCCGGATCGGGATCATCGGCCAACGACGCGGCCACGTCCCGCAGCGCGGTCTCGCCGGAATTACCGATGGCATATAACACGTTGCGCACGAACCGATCGCGCCCGATCCGCTTGATCGGCGACCCCGAGAACAGGCTGCGAAACCCCGCGTCATCCAGCATCGCCAATTCCGCCAGGTACGGGCTGTTCAATTCCGGACGCGCTGCATACCGCATGTCGCTGGCGGCAACGGCAAACTTGTTCCAAGGGCAGGCGGCAAGACAATCATCGCAGCCATAGATACGGTTGCCCATGCGCGCGCGCAGCTCCTCGTCCACCGGGCCGCGATGCTCGATGGTCAGGTATGAAATGCAACGGCGCGCATCCAGCTGATAGGGTGCGGGAAAGGCATCGGTCGGACAGGCCGCGAGACAGGACCGGCACGATCCGCAATGATCCCGCTCCCGCCCGTCCGGTGCCAGGTCGAGCGTCGTGAACACCGACCCCAGAAACGCCCAGTTGCCCCAGTCGCGGCTCACCAGGTTGGTATGCTTGCCCTGCCATCCCAGCCCCGCCGCCTGCCCAAGCGCCTTTTCCGGCACGGGGGCGGTGTCGACAAACACTTTCACCTCGCCGCCCGCCTCTGCAATCAGCCAGCGGGCCAGCCGCTTCAACCGCTTCTTGACCATGTCGTGATAGTCGCGATTGCGCGCATAGACCGAGATCGCCCCGCGATCCGGCATGCCCACAACCGCCATCGGGTCCGCCGCCGGAGCATAGCTCTCCGCCAGCATGATGACAGACCGCGCCTCGGGCCACAGCGCCGCCGGATCGCCGCGCCAATGCATGCGCTCGGCCATCCATCCCATCTGCCCATGATACCCGGCCTCGACAAACGCCGCGAGACGCTCTGGAACGTCCGGAACATCCCAGGGTCGGCAAACCCGACAAGACACGAACCCCTCTGAGAGGGCCTGTGCAATCACCTGGCCTTTCAGAGCCTCAGACATGCTTCATCTTTGCAAAATACTCCGGGGGAGTCGCGCATGCGACGGGGGCAGCGCCCCCTATCCGCCGGGCATTTTCAGAAATCCAGGTCGGCATAATGCGGCGGCGGACGGAAGCCGGGAACCTGGTCAACCAGGATCGAGCGAAACGCCGGGCGGGACTTGATCTTGGCATACCAATCCTTGACGACAGAGGACCGGTTCCAGTCGACATCGGAAATGTAATCCAGCGCCGACAGATGCGCGGCGGCGGCGAAATCCGCCAGGGTCATGACATCCCCCGCCAGCCAGCGGCGGTGATCCAGCAGCCAGGTCATGTAATCGAGGTGATACTTGATGGCCTTGGCCCCGGCCTTGACATTGCGGCTGTCGGGATAGCCTTGCCCCGTGACCTTCTTGTTGATGCGCTCATAGAGCAGTTTTGACGTTACCTCGTGATGAAACTTGTCGTCGAACCACCCCACCAGCCGGCGCACTTCATAGCGGTCCTCGGGTGATGTCGGCAACAGGGCCGGTTCCGGGCGGGTTTCCTCGAGATATTCACAGATCGCGGCGCTTTCGGCCATCATCCGCCCGTCCAGCTTGAGAACCGGCACCTTGGCGGCGGGATTGCGGCGCAGGAAATCCGCATCCGCCTCCCAATACCGCTCTTCAACCAGTTCGACTTCGATCTTCTTTTCGGCCAGCGACAGCCGGACCTTGCGACAAAACGGGGACAGGGGAACGTGAAAGAGGCGAGCCATGGTGATCCGGTTGGTGGGGGGTGTTTGCCATCTCAATGCCTCGCCCGGGCGGGATTTTCAATCCTTCTCGCGCGGCTTGACCGCTTCGGCGCGTCGCGGTGGCACGAATTGGCTTGCCATGCGCCCGGATGATCCCGGCGTTCCGCGGTCGCGCTATTGGAAACAGTCGGCCCGGCCATCGGCGCGGATGGTGGCGGCACCGTCGGCGATCTGCGCGGCGCGGCGGCGCAGACCGGACGAGGGCTTGCCCGCCGAGCGTGTCCTGGGCGAGGGCAGCACCGCCGCCAGCCTTGCGGATTGCGTCGCACCCAGCCCGGCCGGCTCGACGCCGAAATACCGCGCCGATGCGGCGCCGACGCCAAACACGCCTTCATCCATTTCCGCGATGTTCAGATAGACTTCGAGAATCCGCTTCTTGGACCAGATCGCTTCGACGGCGGGGGTGATTGCCGCTTCTAGCGCCTTGCGCAGCCAGCTGCGCTCCTGCCAGAGGAACACGTTCTTGACCACCTGTTGCGTGATGGTCGATCCGCCGCGTCTGCTGCCTTCGGAAATTGCCGCGCGGATCGCGGTAACGTCAAACCCCCAATGCAGGCAGAAATTGGCATCCTCCGCCGCAACCGCCGAGCGGGCCATCACCGGGGCGATCTCTTCGAGCGGCACCCAGCTTTGCCTGACCGGCTGTCCCAGCCTGCGCCCCTCGCTCCACATCGTCTGGGTGGTTGGCGGGTTCACAAAGGCAAAGAGCAGCACGAGGAGCAGAATCACCGCCACCACGAACAATGCCGCGCGCAGCAGCAGCCCGCGCAGCGCCGCCAGTGGGTGCATGCGCAATTGCGTCAGCGCCGCGCGCACCCGTCCCGGGTTCCTGCTCTTGGTCTTTTTCCTGCCCGGTGCCTTTGCCATGGGCGCAGCTATACCATTCCGGGCGCGGCGCAACAGCGCCCGCATGGCATTTGCGCGAAATTCCTGTGGACCTGTGGCAAGGGCTTCGGGTTGACAATGCCGCGCGGTGTTGTTGCATCGGGCAGCATCATTGGTGGGGGACCGAACGGCCATGGCACTGGATTACGACGCACTCGCAAGAACGATCGACGCGCTGACAAGCGGCGAAACCGACGAGATCGCCCTCATGGCAACCGTGGCCTGCGAGGTGCATCACGCGGATGATCGCTTTGACTGGACCGGTTTCTATCGCGTGGTCGCGCCGGAACTGCTCAAGATCGGTCCCTACCAGGGGGGGCATGGCTGTCTGGTCATTCCGTTTTCCCGCGGCGTCTGTGGCGCGGCGGCCCGCACGGGCGAGGTACAGCTGGTGGCGGATGTCGATGCCTTTCCGGGCCATATCGCCTGCGCGACCTCGACCCGATCGGAACTGGTGATTCCGGTTCGGGATGGCGCGGGCCGGCTGATCGGCGTTTTTGACATCGACAGCGACCGGCCCGACGCCTTTACGCAGCAGGATGCCACGGAAATGAGCCGGATTCTGGCGGCCGTATTTGCGCGGTGAGCGCAATTTGCGATCTGTCGTGAAATTTTTGTTGATTTTTTCATTCGTCCGGCGCACCGTGAAAAACACGAGGATAATTTCACGGCGGGCCGATGCTGCAATCCGATACCACTCGTCTACAGACCCTGGGTGCCGATTTGCGGGCGCTGCGCAAGGCGCGCGGCATCACGCTCGCCGATCTGGCCGAGTCGCTGGGGCGGTCGGTCGGATGGTTGTCGCAGGTCGAACGTGACCTGTCCGAACCCTCGGTCACCGATCTGCGCCATATCGCGGCGCGTCTGGACGTGCCGGTTTCGATGCTGTTCGGCCATGCGCCGGCGCCCGTCGAGGAATCGGGTTACGTGGTGCGCGCAGGGGCGCGGCGCACCATCGGTTCGGATGCGGCGGGATTGGTCGAGGAACTGCTGTCGCCCGATCTGACCGACGATTTCGAAATGGTGCATTCCACGTTCGAGCCACAGTCGCGCATCGGCGAAACCGTTATGCGCGCCACGCAAGAGGTGGGCTATGTCGTGTCGGGCAAGCTGGACCTGGTGATTTCGGGGCGCGCCTTTACGGTGAACCCCGGCGACAGTTTCCGCATCCGGGGCGAGCCGTTTGAATGGATCAACCCTTATGATGAACCCGCCGTCGTGATCTGGGTGATCGCGCCGCCGGTCTATTGACGCCATGAGTTTCCAGGCCTGGACCATATTCGCGCTGTTCTGGGTGGTTTTCGTGACCACGCCTGGCCCCAACGCGGTCAATTGCATCACCAATGGCATGAACCTGCCGTTTCGCCGCGCAATGATCGGGGTGCTGGCGATCCTCACCCAGGCGAGCCTGTTCCTGATCCTGTCGGCCCTGGGGGTCACGGCCCTGATCGCGGCCTCGCCCACCGGGTTTTTCATTGCCAAGCTGGTCGGGGCAGGGTTCCTGATCTGGCTGGGCATCCGCGGCTGGCTCCGCGCCAGGCTGCCGGTGAACGCGGACGAGCGACCTGCCCGGCGGGTTTATTTGCACGCACTGGCCATTGCCACGATCAACCCCAAAAGCGTCGCGGGCTATCTCGCCGCGTTCTCGCAATTCGTACAGCCCGACGTGCCGATCTGGCAGCAGATGATCGTGATCATGCCGACCGCGCTGACGATCACCGCACTCAGCTATACGGGATTCACCGTGCTTGGTGCAGTGCTTGGCCGGGCTGCCCTTGGGGCGGTGTTCAATGTCTGGGTGCGCCGGGTGATGGCGATTTGCTTCATTGTCTACGGCGTCTTGCTGGGCACCAGCGCCACGCCGCAAGCGGGGAGGTAACGATGCACAAGGGGTCCTGCAACTGTGGCGGTGTCGCCTTTGAAATCAGCGGGCCGATGCGCCCGCCAAGCGTCTGTCATTGCGGGCAATGCCGCAAGCAATCGGGCCATGTCTGGGCCTCGGCGGTGATGCGGCAGGCGGATCTGAAGCTTACGGCACAGGATACATTGCGCTGGTATCGCGCCAGCGACAGCGCGCGGCGCGGGTTTTGCGGAACCTGCGGGGCTTTCCTGTTCTGGCAACATAACGCCGAAGACACGATTTCCGTGGCCATGGGGGCGCTTGAGGCTCCGACCGGCCTGCACCTGTCACGGCACATATTTGTCGCCGACAAGGGCGATTACTACGACATAACCGACGATCTGCCGCAAAGCGCGCAATAGGGGAGAATACGACATGGCAGAGTTTCCGACACAGGCCCGCGTGGTCATCATCGGCGGTGGCGCGATCGGCACATCGTCGCTGTATCACCTGGCCAAGGCGGGGTGGACCGATTGCGTTCTGCTGGAAAAGAACGAGCTGACCGCCGGGTCGACCTGGCATGCGGCGGGCAACGTGCCGACCTTTTCCACCAGCTGGTCGATCATGAACATGCAGCGCTATTCGACCGAGCTTTATCGCGGGCTGGCCCAAGAGGTCGATTACCCGATGAACTACCATGTCACCGGCTCGATCCGGCTGGCGCACAGCAAGGAGCGGGTACAGGAATTCGAACGGGCCAAGGGCATGGGCCGGTATCAGGGCATGGATATCGAGATGATGTCGCCCCAGGAGGCGCGGGATATCTATCCGTTCCTCGAACTGCATGACCTGCAAGGTGTCCTGTACGATCCCAATGATGGCGACATCGACCCCAGCCAGCTGACTCAGGCGCTGGCCAAGGGGGCGCGCGACATGGGGGCCCGCATCGAACGGTTCTGCCCCGCCACCGGCGTCAGCCGCGAGAACGGCGAATGGATCGTGCATACCGACAAGGGCGACATCCGGTGCGAATACGTGGTCAACGCCGCCGGCTATTACGCCCAGAAGGTGGGCGAGTGGTTCAAACCCCATGGCGGGCGCACCGTGCCGATGATGGTGATGAGCCATCAATACATGCTGACCGACGAGATCCCCGAGATCGAGGCGTTCACCAAGGAGCATGGCAAGCTGCCGCTGCTGCGTGACGTGGACAGCTCCTATTACCTGCGGCAGGAGAAAACCGGCCTGAACCTTGGCCCCTACGAGCGCAACTGCAAGGCGCATTGGATCACGCCGGACGATCCGTTCCCCGAGGATTTCAGCTTCCAGCTCTATCCCGACGATCTGGAGCGGCTGGAATGGTATATCGAGGACGCCATGGCGCGGGTGCCGCTCCTGGGGCAGGTGGGTGTGAACAAGGTCATCAACGGCCCGATCCCCTATGCGCCGGACGGCTTGCCGCTGATCGGGCCGATGCCGGGCGTGCCCAATGCGTTCGAGGCCTGTGTGTTCACCTTTGGCATCGCGCAATCCGGTGGCGCGGGCAAGGTGCTGGCCGAATGGATCACCGAAGGGCAGACCGAATGGGACATGTGGGCCGTCGATCCGCGCCGCTATACGGATTATGCCGACAGCGATTTCTGCATCGCCAAGGGCATGGAGACCTATGGCCACGAATACGGGATGCATTTCCCGTGGAAGGCCTGGCCCGCGGGGCGCGACAAGAAGCAATCGGCATTGCACAGTCGGCTGCAAGACGCCGGCGCGGTGTTTGGGGCCTACAACGGTTGGGAACGGGCCAACTGGTTCGCACAGCAGGGCGATGATACTTCGCTTGAGACAACCGAGACCTGGGGCCGTGCCGGCCCGTGGGAGCCGCGCATCCGTGAAGAGGTCGAGGCCGTGCGCGATCACTGTGGGATGTTGCCGATCACCGGGTTTTCGCGGATCAAGGTCGAAGGGCCGGGTGCGCGCGACTATGTCGACAGCCTGACCGCCAGCCGCTTGCCTGCGCCGGGACGGGTTTCGCTGGCCTATTTCCCCGACAGCCGCGGGCGTTGCCTGACCGAAATGTCGGTGATGGTGCATTCCGAGGATGAGGTTGGCCTGATCACCGCCGCCGTGGCGCAATGGCATGACGCCGAGATCCTGTCGCGTAACGCGCCGCAAGGCATCACCGTCACCGACCATACGCACGAGGTTGAATGCCTGCTGATCACCGGCCCGAAGGCGCGCGAGATCCTCGCCCCGATTACCCAGGGGCACGATCTGTCCGCCGGTTGGTTGCGGGCGAGCTTTGAGGGGACGGTCGCGGGGCAGGAGGCCGCCCTGCTGCGGGTCAGCTTTGCAGGCGAACTGGGTTGGGAAATCCACGCCGCGCCAGATGCGATGCCGGCGATCTGGGATGCGTTGCAAGAGGCCGGGGTGAAACCCTTTGGCATGTGGGCGCTGAATTCGATGCGGATCGAGAAAGGCTACAAGGCGTGGAAAGGCGACCTTTCCACCGACTATTCCCTGCTGGAGCTGGGGCTGGATCGGTTTGTCAAACTGGACAAGCCGCAGGATTTTCCCGGCAAGGCGGCGTTGCAGGCGGAAAAACAGCAGGGCAGCGCCAAACGGTTTGTCACCCTGCTGGTCGATGCCGGCGAGGCGGACGCGCCCTATATGTCGACGCTGTGGCATGACGGGCAGGTGGTTGGCGAAACCACCTCCGGGGCCTGGGGCTATCGGGTTGATGGTTCGGTCGCGCTCGGCATGCTGCGCAGCGACCTGGCGGAGCCGGGCACGCAGGTCGAGGTCGAGATCTATGGCGAGCGTCGGTCCGCCACCGTGCAACCGGATCAACCGCTCTGGGATCCGCGGAACGAACGGCTGCGCGCATGAGCGAGATCACCCTGCTGGATGGTTCGATCGGTCAGGAACTGGTGCGGCGCAGCGGAGATCGCGCGACGCCGCTCTGGTCCACGCGGGTCATGATCGACCGGCCCGCGCTGGTCGAAGAGGTGCATCGCGGCTATTTCGACGCCGGGGCGACCGTGGCCACCACCAACACCTATGCCGTACATCGCAGCCGTCTTGAGCGGGTGGGCCTGCAGGACCAGGTTCTGTCGCTGATCGACGTGGCCCTGACCCGGGCGGAAGCGGCGCGCGCGGCCCATGGTGGCGGGCGCATCGCGGGGGCGCTTGGCCCGTTGTTGGCGACCTACCGGCCCGATCTGCAACCCGACCCCGACGAGGCGCAGGAGAAATTCGGCGAGTTGATCGGCGCGATGGAAGCACGGGTCGACCTGTTCCTGATCGAAACCGTGTCATCCTTGCTCGAGGCCGAGGGGATCCTGCGGGCGACGGCGCGTTCCGCCAAGCCCACATGGCTGGCGATGACGGTAGACGATGATGACGGCACCCGCCTGCGATCCGGCGAGCCGCTGGCCGATATCGCGCCGCTGCTCGACCGGTTTCAGCCCGAGGCCGTGCTGCTCAATTGTTCCCGCCCCGAGGCCATGACCACGGGGATGGAGATATTGGCCGGGTTCGGCCGTCCGTTCGGGGGCTATGCCAACGGGTTCACCCGGATTTCCGAGGGGTTTCTCAAGGACGCCCCCACCGTTGACGCACTTGAACAGCGGGTCGATCTCGGCCCCGGGGCCTATGCGGATCACGTCATGGGATGGGTCGATCTGGGGGCCAGCATCGTCGGCGGCTGCTGTGAAGTCGGACCGGCCCATATCGCGGAACTGGCCCGCCGCCTGCGCGCGGCCGGCCATAACATCGTCTGACCCGGAGCCGTCCGGGCGCATATCATCGAATTGGGGAACCAAGACATGACCAATCTTCCTGACAAGGCCCGCGTCGTCATCATTGGCGGCGGTGTCATTGGCTGTTCCGTCGCTTACCACCTGGCCAAGCTGGGTTGGAAAGACGTGGTGCTGCTGGAACGTAAGCAATTGACCAGCGGCACCACATGGCACGCCGCCGGGCTGATCGCGCAGTTGCGGGCCACGGCGAACATGACGCGGCTGGCCAAGTACAGCCAGGAACTTTATGGCGATCTCGAAGCCGAGACCGGCGTGGCCACCGGTTTCAAGCGGGTCGGCTCGATCACCGTCGCGCTGACCGAAGAGCGGCGCGAAGAGCTTTACCGCTCGGCGGCGATGGCGCGGGCCTTTGGCGTGGATATCGAAGAGATCAGCCCCAAGGAGGTCGGCGAGCGCTATCCGCATCTGAACCTCGATGGTGTTGTGGCCGGGGTGTATCTCGACAAGGACGGTCAGGGCGATCCGGGCAATATCGCGCTGGCACTGGCCAAGGGCGCGCGCCAGCGCGGGGCGGTGGTCGCGGAACACACAAAGGTCACCGGGGTGCGCCGCGACGGGCGGCGGATCACCGCGGTCGACTATGAAACCGCAACCGGTGCCGGGCAGATCGAATGCGACCACGTGGTGAACTGTGCCGGTATGTGGGGGCATGACGTGGGCCGGATGCTGGGTGTCAACGTGCCGCTTCAGGCCTGCGAGCATTTCTATATCGTATCCGAGCCGGTTGACGGGCTGACGCAATTGCCGGTGCTGCGGGTGCCGGATGAATGCGCGTATTACAAGGAAGACGCCGGCAAGATGATGCTGGGCGCGTTTGAACCGGTGTCAAAACCCTGGGGCCCGATTCCTGACAATTTCGAGTTTGACCAGCTGCCCGAGGATTTCGACCATTTCGAGCCGATCCTTGAAATGGCGGTGAACCGGCTGCCCTTGCTGGGCAATGCGGGCATTCACACGTTTTTCAACGGCCCGGAGAGCTTTACCCCGGACGATGCCTATCACCTGGGACAGGCACCCGAGATGGACAATGTCTGGGTCGCGGCCGGGTTCAACTCGGTTGGCATCCAGTCGGCCGGCGGCGCGGGCATGGCGCTGGCGCAGTGGATGGAGGACCGGGAAAAGCCCTTTGACCTGGGCGATGTGGACATTTCGCGGATGCAGCCCTTTCAGGGCAACAAGCGGTACCTGATGGACCGTTCGACCGAAACGCTGGGGCTGCTCTATGCCGATCACTTCCCGTATCGGCAAAAGGCAACCGCGCGCGGGGTGCGGCGCACACCTTTCCACCACCACCTTGCGCAAAATGGCGCGGTGTTTGGTGAGCTGGCCGGCTGGGAGCGGGCCAACTGGATCGCGCGGGACGGCCAGGCGCCGGAATATGACTATACATGGAAACGCCAGAATTTCTTTGACAATGTCCGCGAGGAACATCTGGCGATCCGCGAGAATGTCGGCATGTACGACATGTCCTCTTTTGGCAAAATCCGTGTCGAAGGGCGGGACGCGACCGCGTTTCTGAATCATGTCGCGGGCGGCGAATATGACGTGCCCGTGGGCAAGATCGTCTACTCGCAATTCCTCAATCCGCGCGGCGGGATCGAAGCGGACGTCACCATCACCCGGCTGTCCGAAACCGCCTATCTCGTGGTTACGCCCGCCGCGACACGGCTGGCGGACCAGACGTGGATGCAGCGCCACAAGGGCGATTTCAACGTGGTCATCACCGATGTCACCGCAGGCGAAGGCGTTCTCGCGGTAATGGGGCCGAATGCGCGCAAACTGCTGCAGGCGGTGTCTCCGGCGGATTTCTCGAACGAGGTGAACCCGTTCGGAACCGCGCAGGAGATCGAAATCGGCATGGGGCTGGCCCGTGTCCACCGCGTCACCTATGTGGGCGAACTGGGCTGGGAGGTCTATGTTTCGGCGGATATGGCCGGCCACGTTTTTGAAACCCTGCACGAGGCGGGGCAAGGCATGGGGCTCAAGCTGTGCGGGATGCACATGATGGACACCTGCCGGATCGAAAAGGGATTCCGCCATTTCGGCCATGACATCACCTGCGAGGATCATGTGCTTGAGGCGGGGCTGGGCTTTGCCGTCAAGACCGCCAAGCCCGACTTTATCGGTCGCGACGCGGTGCTGGCCAGAAAGGAAGCAGGGCTGGAGCGGCGGATGCTGCAGTTCAAACTGCGGGAAGCCGAGCCGCTATTGTATCACAACGAGCCGATCCTGCGCGATGGCGAGATCGTCGGCTACCTGTCTTCGGGGGCCTATGGGCATCACCTGGGGGCGGCGATGGGGCTGGGCTATGTGCCGTGCCGTGGAGAATCCGCGGCGGATGTGCTGGCTTCATCCTATGAGATCGACGTGGCCGGGGTGCGCGTCGCGGCGGAGGCGTCGCTCAAGCCGATCTATGATCCCAAGTCCGAGCGGGTGCGGATTTAACCGCCCCGAGTCTTTTACGGCCCGGCGTTCAGGGAACGCCGGACGGCCTCCGGCGGGGATATTTTCAGCAGGAAAAAGGCCGGATCAGGACAGGGCCTTGCGAAATTCCAGAAAGCGCGGGTCGCTCGTGACGCGGGCATTCATGGCTTCGCGCAGGGCGCTGACGCTCTTGAGGGGGCGCATGGCGACCTCGAAGGTCTGGATCAGGCCGTTCTCGTTCAGGGTGATCAGGTCGACGCCGACCGCGTCGAGATCGCCGATCCTGCATTGAAACTCGAGCGCCCAGTCCCTGTCGGCCCCCATGACGCGGCGATAGCGGAAATCGCTGAACACCTGGCCCACATGGCCGAGCACGGCGGCAACCGGCGCGCGTCCGGTCCAGGTGGCGAAATAGGTCGGCGGCATGAACCGGACGTCTTCGGCCAGAAGGTCGGCGATCAGGCTGTCGTCGCCCTTGGCAACGACCTCCTGCATGCGGGTGATGGTCGGGTGCATGGTCTTGCTCCTTGGTCTTGGTCGCTTCACCGTTGCCGATGCCCGCAGAGCGTGCAAGCCGGACGTTGCGGGAGCTTGTTCTTGGCGCACGTCGGCGATAGGCAGGCGCATGGCCGTTTCCAGTGAATACAACCCGCCCGATACCCCGCTTGAGGTGTTGCACGACGATGCGCAGCTGCTGGTGGTGAACAAGCCCGCGGGGCTGCTCAGCGTGCCGGGGAAAGGGGAACATCTTGCCGATTGCCTGTTGGCGCGGCTTCGGGCGGTGTTTCCCGAGACGCTGTTGGTGCATCGGCTGGATCGGGACACCTCCGGGGTCATGGTTTTTGCATTGACCCCGCATGCGCAGCGCCACTTGGGCCTGCAATTCGAGAAGCGCCAGACGCGCAAGACCTATGTCGCGCGGCTTGATGGCCGGCTGGAGCCCAGGACTGGCAGCGTCGATCTGCCCCTGATCGTCGATTGGGAGAACCGGCCGCGCCAGAAAGTGTGCCATGACACCGGGCGGCAGGCACAGACCGATTGGCGGGTGTTGCGCCATGACGGCGATTCCACGCGGGTGCGGTTGATGCCCCGAACCGGGCGCAGTCACCAGCTGCGGGTGCATATGCTGGCCCTGGGGCATCCGATCCTGGGGGATCCGCTCTATGCCACGGGGGCGGCGGCGGAGCATCCGCGCATGTACCTGCATTCCGAGGAATTGCGGCTCAAGCATCCGGATGGCGGAGCATCGATGAAGTTTCGCGCGCCGGCAGAGTTCTGAGCGCGGTCAGGCGGCGATTTTCAGCCAGCGATCCGGCAGGATATCGGGATTCACCAGCTTGGGATCTCCGAACCAGCGGGCCGGTCCCGCCACCCGTTTGCCGGGATTGGTGTTCAGCCATGCGCCCCACCACGAGAACGAGGAATTGCCGATGATGTTGTGGTCGCACAGGCTCATCAGGCGCATGTCTTCGAAATCGGTATCGGCACCGTTGAGATCGACCACCACCCGCGCACAGGGCAGGCGCAGGTTATCGCGCACCCATGCAGGATCGTCGGAAAAGACAAACACGGTCGGGGTTTCGGTCAGACCGTCCAGAATCCGCGCAAGGGCGGCGTCGTAATAGGCCTGATCGCACAGCGTATGCGCCCCAAGAGACAGGTAGTCGCCGCGGCGCACGTGCAGGGCGATCGCCAGCCCGTCGCCGATCCGTGCGGCCATGTCGGCGTTTTCGGGGGTGCTGAAGGGGGGAAAGGTGAAATCGCGGCGAATATCCGCCGCGATGTCGGCGAAATAGCGTTCGGTCTGCCAATAGCCATGCAGATAGCTGTTGTCGCTGAAGCTCGCGAACTCGGGGTTATAGCCCAGCCCTTTTTCCCTGCGGAAACGGGGGCTTGTCGCGCGCCAGGCCGCATAGCGCAGCGGCGCTTCGGATTTCAGCGGCGGCAGGTTCGCGGGATCAGTCAGCGGCAGTTCAAAGACCCGTGTCAGCACCCCTTCGCCGCGTGACCGCGCCAGGCGCGTATCGAGTGCCACACCGGTGCCCAGCCGCGCCGCCAGCCCGCGCGCGGCCGCGTATTGAAACATCTGGTTGCCAAGACGGCCGTGCAGTCGGGTGGTGATCATGCTCTCTGTCTAGGCAGAAATCGCGGACAGCGCCAGCGGCTTTGCCGGGCGGCGCTGTCCGTTGCCCTATGCGGGGGTCCAGCCGCTGACGGCCTTGACCTCGAGGAAATCCTCGATGCCATAGACGCCGCCCTCGCGGCCATTGCCCGATTGCTTCATGCCGCCAAAGGGCGATCCGGCGGCGCGCGCGGTGCCGTTCATCTCGACCATGCCGGCGCGCAGGGCGCGGGCCATGCGATTGGCGCGGGCGCTGTCCTGGGTCTGGACATAATCGGTCAGCCCATAGGGCGTGTCATTGGCGATTTCGATGGCTTCGTCCTCGGTGTCGAACGGGATCATCGACAGCACCGGGCCAAAGATTTCCTCGCGCGCGATGGTCATCTGGTTGGTGACGTCGGCAAATACCGTCGGTTTGACATAATAGCCCTTGTTGAACCCGTCGGGCCGTCCGGTGCCACCGGCTACCAGGCGGGCACCCTCGTCGATGCCTTTCTGGATCAGGTCCTGGATCTTGGTCCACTGGATCTCGTTCACCACGGGGCCGATATGGCGGCCCTCGTCATGGGCATTGCCGACACTGACCTTTTGCGCCACCGCGATGGCGGTTTCGACGGCCTGGTCATAGATTTCGCGCTGGACCAGCATCCGGCTGGGCGCGTTGCAGGACTGGCCGGTATTGTTCATCATGTGCAGCACACCGCGTTTCACCGCCTTGTCGTCGGCATCGGCAAAGACCACGTTGGCCCCCTTGCCGCCCAGTTCCAGATGTACCTTCTTGAGTGTGTCGGCCGCGGATTTGGAAATGGCGGTGCCGGCGCGGGTCGAGCCGGTAAAGCTTACCATGTCCACATCAGGATGCGCCGATAGCTGGCTGCCCACGCCCGCGCCATCCCCGTTCACGAGGTTGAACACACCGGCGGGGAAACCCGCCTCATCCATCATCTCGGCAAAGATCATCGCGTTGAGCGGACTTTGTTCGGACGGTTTCAGCACCATCGTGCAGCCCGCCACCGCGGCGGCCCCGACCTTGAGCGTGATCTGGTTCATCGGCCAGTTCCACGGCGTGATCAGCGCGGCAACGCCGACCGCTTCGTGAATGATCCGGTCGTTGGGCGCATGCTCGCCCAGCGGGCGGTCAAAATCAAAGGCCCTGGCGGCGGTCACGAAATTCTTGAGGTGCCAGATACCCGCGCCAACCTGCTGGCTGCGGGCCATGTCGATGGGGGCACCCATTTCGCCGCTCATCGCCTGGGCGAGGTCTTCGCCTCGGCTCTTGTAGATGCCGATCAGCTTTTCCACCAGCGCGATGCGTTCGGCGGCGGGGGTGGCCATCCATCCCGGCAACGCGGCCCTGGCAGCGGCGACCGCGGCGTCGGTGTCGGCTTGCCCACCCAGCGAGATCACCGCACAGGGCTCTTCGGTCGAAGGATCGATAACATCGAAATCCCGCGCGACCGACGGCGCGACCCATTGCCCGTTGATATAGAACTCACGTTTCTCGATCATGTTTCAGCACTCCCACTTCTGCGAAACCCTGACCACCCGGTCAGGGATTTGCCGCACTCTGTCATTGCTGCCGGTTCGGGGCAAGGGAGGGGATGCAACGCGGCGGCGAAGCCACTAGGTTAAGGGCGACGCGAGTCGTCACCAGATTTCAGGAAAGGAAGAGCGCCATGGGTTTGCGCATCAATGATACGGTTCCGAACTTCACCGCCGAGACGGATCAGGGCACCATCCAGTTTCATGACTGGATCGGCGACAGCTGGGCGATCCTGTTCTCGCACCCCAAGGACTTTACCCCGGTCTGCACCACCGAGTTCGGGGCGGTTGCGCAGCTGGCCGATGAATGGGCCAAGCGCGGCACCAAGGTGATCGGCGTGTCGGTTGACGGTGTCGAGGATCACAAGAAATGGAAAGGCGACATCGAGACATTCGCCGGCACAAGCGCCGGTTTCCCGATCATCGCCGATGACGGGCTGGCGGTCAGCAAGGCGTTTGACATGCTCCCGGCCGAGGCATACCTGCCCGATGGCCGCACCCCGGCAGACAGCGCCACGGTGCGTTCGGTGTTCATCATCGGCCCTGACAAGCAGCTGAAGCTCTCGATGACCTATCCGATGAATGTGGGCCGGAACTTTGCCGAGGTGCTGCGCGCGCTGGACGGCTTGCAGACGGCGGCCAAGGAAAACGTCGCGACCCCGGCAAACTGGAACATCGGCGACGACGTGGTCATCCCCACCGCGGTCAACGACGAGGACGCCAAGGCGAAATACGGCGAATTCACCACGCATTTCCCCTATTTGCGCACCGCCAAGCTGCCCGGCTAAGGGCGCTGCGGATGCAGGGCGACCTGCGTTCGATAGATCGCACGTTTGACTTCGCGCGCCAGTTTCCCGCTGGCGCGCGTTTTCGTCTGGATGGTCGATCCACCGATCTGGCCCGCGATTTCGGCGTTTCCTGTACCAAGAATGGCATGTACCGGCTGTCCGGTGATCCAGTGCATCTGGAGCAGCGTGTCCACCGGCCGATCGATCCGGTCCGTGGCGGCCAGCAGACGGGCGGCGGCACCGCGTCCCACCACCTGGCAGATGCATTGCAACCCGATCACGCGCGGCAGGATCAGGGCCATGTCGCCATCGGTCGCCAAGGTGTCGGCAGGTGTTTCGCGCTGTTTCACGGGCAGGCGGATATACATCTCGGGGGTGCCATGCGCGCGGATCAAGGTTAGCGCCCGATCCAGCCGGTCGGGATCGACCCGAAGGTCATCCTCGGTGATGATGGCATACTCCCAGCCGGACTCGACGATCCTGCGCCAGCAGCGGCGGTGGCTCTCGAACACGCCGATCTCGGCGGGGCGCAGCGCAAACGGGTAATGCGGCCGGTGCAGCGTTCCGTCCTGCGGCTCGACATCCGGAACCCGTTGCGGATCGCGCCCGTTGACGGCCTCGATCAACTCGGCCCCCGGCAAGGTATCGCGCAAACGCTCGGCATTGGCGCGGCGCGCGGTGCTGGAGGACATGTGGATGATGAGCGACTGCATATCCGTTGACTACAGCGGATGCGGAGCCGTTGAAAGAGCGCGCAACCGGTTCAGGCACGCATGAAAAAGCCCCGGACGCGGGGTCCGGGGCCTTTCCCTGTCAAAATCCGCGAGGCTTACTCGGCGGTTTCTTCTTTCTTGATCTCTTCGCCGGTTTCCTGGTCGATCATTTTCATCGACAGGCGCACCTTGCCGCGGTCGTCAAAGCCGAGCAGTTTGACCTTGACCTCCTGGCCTTCCTTGAGAACGTCCGAAGGGTGGTTCAGGCGGCGGTTTTCGATCTGGGACACGTGCACCAGGCCGTCACGCTTGCCAAAGAAGTTCACGAAGGCCCCGAAATCGACGATCTTGACGACCTTGCCGGTATAGATCGCGCCTTCTTCGGGCTCGGCCACGATCGCATGGATCATGTCATAGGCCTTCTTGATCGATTCCCCGTCGGGAGAGGCGATCTTGATGATGCCGTCGTCGTTGATGTCGACTTTGGCACCGGAGACTTCGACGATCTCGCGGATCACTTTACCGCCCGAGCCGATCACTTCGCGGATCTTGTCGGTGGGCACCTGCATGGTTTCGATGCGCGGCGCGTGGATCGAGAATTCCGCGGCACCGGACAGCGCCTTGTTCATCTCGCCCAGAATGTGCAGACGGCCTTCCTTGGCTTGGGCCAGGGCCTTTTCCATGATCTCGGGCGTGATGCCCGCGATTTTGATGTCCATCTGCAGGGAGGTGATGCCGTTCTCGGTGCCGGCAACCTTGAAGTCCATGTCGCCAAGGTGGTCTTCGTCACCGAGGATGTCCGACAGGATCGCGTAGGAGCCATCGTCTTCGAGGATCAGGCCCATGGCCACACCGGCAACCGGTGCCTTGAGCGGCACACCCGCATCCATCATCGACAGCGAACCGCCGCAGACCGACGCCATCGAGGACGAGCCGTTGGATTCGGTGATCTCGGACACGACGCGGATGGTGTAGGGGAAATCGGTGCTCGCGGGCAGAACCGCCTGCAATGCGCGCCATGCCAGCTTGCCGTGGCCGATTTCGCGGCGACCGGGCGAACCCACGCGGCCAACTTCGCCAACCGAGTAGGGCGGGAAGTTGTAGTGCAGCAGGAAGTTCGATTTGAAGTTGCCGTGCAGCGCGTCGATGAACTGTTCATCGTCGCCGGTGCCCAGAGTGGTCACGACCAGACCCTGTGTTTCGCCACGGGTGAACAGCGCCGATCCGTGGGTCCGGGGCAGCAGGCCGGTTTCGGCAACGATGTCGCGGATTTCGTCGGTCTTGCGGCCGTCGATACGCTTGCCGGTTTTCACCACGTCACCGCGCAGGATGCCGGCTTCGAGCTTTTTCAGCGCGGAACCGAGATTGGCGTCTTCCTGTTGCTCTTCGCTCAGCTTTGCCAGGATTGCTTCGCGGGCGGCGGCCACGGCTGTGGTGCGTTCCTGCTTGTCAGCGATGGCAAAGGCGGCGCGCATTTCGGTTTCGCCAGCGGCCTTGACCGCTTCGAACAGCTCCGAATAATCGACCGGCTGGAAATCAAACGGCTCTTTTGCCGCTTCTTCGGCCAGCGAGATGATCAGGTCGATCACCGGCTGGATTTGCGCGTGCGCGAAGTTTACGGCACCCAGCATTTCCGCTTCGGTCAGCTCGTAGGCCTCGGATTCGACCATCATGACCGCATCCTTGGTGCCGGCCACGACCAGATCAAGGCGCTGCTCCGGGTTCAGGCGCAGGTCCTGCATGTCGTCCACGGTCGGGTTCAGCACGTATTCGCCATCTTCGAAACCGACACGGCAGCCCGCGATCGGGCCCATGAACGGTGCACCCGACAGGGTCAGGGCGGCGCTGGCGGCGATCATCGCCACGATATCGGGGTCATTGACCAGATCGTGCGACAGAACGGTACACATCACCAGCACTTCGTTCTTGAAGCCGGGAACAAACAGCGGGCGGATCGGGCGGTCGATCAGGCGCGCGGTCAGCGTTTCCTTTTCGGTCGGACGTGCTTCGCGCTTGAAAAAGCCACCGGGCACCTTGCCCGCGGCATAGTATTTTTCCTGGTAATGCACGGTCAGCGGAAAGAAATCCTGCCCCGGCTTTTGTTTCCTGGCAAAGGTCACGTTTGCCATGACCGAGGTTTCGCCCAGGGTGGCGATGACGGTGCCATCAGCCTGGCGGGCAACCTTGCCGGTTTCCAGAGTGAGGGTCTCTTCGCCCCACTCTATCGATTTCGTCGTAACGTTAAACATATATCGGTTCCTTAAGGGAGCACTCCCGGCCCTCCGGGTCTCCCGTTTGCTTGGCGGCCCCATTGCCGCCGACCCCATCAATTATCGTTCCGAGCGCCGGGGTCCTGGCGCAACGTCTCGGATTGCCCGCCCATACATCAGATCGCCACGAATGGAAAGGGGCCGCAACGCAGCCCCTGATAGTGAGTCCGACAGGATGACCGCCAATTGCGGGCGTCAGACACCGGCGTCGATGATCGCCTGTGCAAGAACGGGAATGGTCTTAGCGTTCAGCCCGGCGATGTTCATCCGGCTGTCGCCGATCATGTAGATGCCGTGATCGGCGCGCAGTTTTTCGACCTTGTCCGGCGTGGTGCCAAGGCGCGAGAACATGCCGCGATGCTGGGCGAGAAAGGCGAACCGGTCCGAGCCCGAAAGCTTTTGCAACTCGCTGGCCAGCGAGGTGCGCAAATCGAGCATCGACAGGCGGACCTCTTCGAGTTCCGCCGCCCAGTCGGTGCGCAGGGCATCGTCATTCAGGATCATCGTCACCAGACGCGCGCCGTGATCGGGCGGGAAGGAAAAGTTCTGGCGGTTGAGAAAGGCCAGCGTGCCCTGGTTCAGCCCCTGTTGCGCGCTGTTCCGGCTGACCGCCATCAACAGGCCGGTGCGTTCGCGATAGATGCCGAAATTCTTGGAGCAGCTTGCCGCGATCAGGCATTCGGGCACTTGCGAGGCAACCATGCGCGTGGCGGCGGCGTCGGCTTCCAGACCATCGCCAAAGCCCTGATAGGCAATGTCGACCATCGGGATCAGCCCCTTGTCATTCAGCAGGTCGATCACCGCCTGCCATTCCACCGCGTTCAGGTTGGCGCCCGTCGGGTTGTGGCAGCAGCCATGCAGCAACACCACGTCACCGGCGCGGGCGGTGCCAAGATCTTCCATCATCCCGCCGAAATCGACGCCCCGGGTCTCGTCGTCGAAATAGCGATAAGCGACGGTTTCGATCCCCACGTATTTCAGGATCGACAGGTGGTTCGGCCATGTCGGGTTCGACACGAACACGCGGGCATCGGGGTTTGCCATGCGGATCAGCTCGAAGGCCTGGCGACAGGCCCCGGTGCCGCCGGGTGTCGCGGCGGCGGCGACGTTTTCACGCGCGACCGCATCGCCCAGCACCAGCGAGATCATCGCGTCCGAAAAGGCCGGATCGCCGGTCAGACCGGTATAGGCCTTGGTTTCCTGTTCCTGCCACAGGCGATGTTCCGCCGCCTTGACCGCGCGCATTACCGGGGTGACGCCCTCGGCGTTCTTGTAGACGCCGACACCGAGATCGACCTTGTTGTCGCGCGGGTCGTCCCGGAACGCCTGCATGAGCGCCAGGATCTTGTCCGCGGGCTGGGCTGTGAGATTTTCGAACATCATGCGTCTCCGGTTGCGATGGGCAGGGTCGGGAAGGCACCCCATTCGGCCCAGGACCCGTCATAAAGCGAATGGTCGGCCTTGCCCATGCGTTCCAGGGCAAGGCTGAGAATGGCGGCGGTGACGCCAGAGCCACAGGTCGTGATCGCGGGTTTGCCCAGATCGACCCCGGCGGCTTCAAAGATGGCGCGGCATTCTTCGGGGGTCTTCATGGTGCCGTTGTCATTGAGCAGGCTGTCGAATGGCACGTTGCGCGCGCCGGGAATATGCCCGCCGCGCAGCCCCTCGCGCGGCTCGGGGGCTTCGCCGCGAAACCGCCCGGCCGAACGTGCATCGATGATCGAATGATCGCCCAGCTTGCTGGCCTGGCTGACCTGGGTGACATCCCGCACGAGGCTGTTCTGTACGCGCACGGTCATGTGACGGTCGCGTACCACCGGTGGCAGGTCTTCGACCGGGTGGCCTTCGGATTGCCACTTGGGCAGGCCACCGTCGAGCACCGCGACGTTGTTCTGCCCCATCAGCCGGAACAGCCACCACACCCGCGCCGCCGAATTCAGCCCGGCACCGTCATAGACGACAACCTGGTGCCCGTCGCCGACACCCATGGCGCGCAGGCGGGACATGAATTTTTCCACCGGCGGCACCATGTGGGGCAGGTCCGAGCGGTGGTCGGAAATGTCATCGATGTCAAAGAAGCGCGCGCCGGGAATATGTGCGTTCTCATATTCGGCGCTGGCGTTCCGGTTGGCATTGGGCAGATACCACGACGCATCCAGGATCCGCAAATCGGGATCCCTGAGATGCGCCGCCAGCCAATCGGTGGAAACCAGAGTACGCGGATCGTCCTGCATGTCGGTGGGCCTCTTGTTCATCCGCACCCTTGCTACGCGGGCGGGACATGCGTTGCAAGACCGCGGCACACCGCCATCGCCCGCGGCGCGCCGTTTCTTGCGGCCCGCCGGCCCCGGCTCAGCGGTTGTCCTTGAGCAGGCGCTGTTTCTGGCGTGACCAGTCGCGCTTGGCCTGGCTTTCGCGCTTGTCGTGGTTCTTCTTGCCCTTGGCGATTCCCAGCTTGAGCTTGGCCAGTCCGCGATGGTTGAAATACATCACGATCGGCACCAGCGTCATGCCCTTGCGTTGGGTCGCGGTCCAGAGATCGGAGAGCTGTTTGCGCGACACCAGCAGCTTGCGCCGGCGGCGTTCCTCGTGGCGAAAGGTCTTGGCCTGCCCGTAGGGCGCGACATAGCTGTTGACCAGCCACAATTCGCCGTCTTCCACGGCCGCATAGCTCTCGGCGATATTGCCGCCATTGGCGCGCAGGGATTTCACCTCGGACCCTTCCAGCAACATGCCGCATTCCAGGTCTTCCTCGATGGCATAGTCAAACCGTGCCCGCCGGTTCTCGGCGATCACCTTGTAGTTCGGATCTGATTTCGTCTGTGCCATGACGCGCAGATGTAGGCGCTTGGCCCTGCCTGCGCAAGGCGGCGCGTCATGGTCATTTTTTCGCCCAGGCCGCGCTGGCCTGTTTGCCTGCGGCGGCTGCTGCGCTATGGCTTGGGAAAACAGGCGCAGAGGGCAGGACGGATGCAGATCACACGACGGACAATGACACTGGGGCTCGCGGCGACGGCGCTGGCCGGATGTTCGGGCGCAAATACCGGACCCACGGCGGCCTCGGTGTCGCGCATGCGCACGGTGCCGAACGCGGGTTATGATGCCTGGGTTGCCGGGTTCAAGGGGCGCGCGGCGGCCAAGGGGATCAGCCAGGGCACGATCGACCGGGCGTTTCGCGGCGCGGGCTATCTGCCCGAGGTGATCGAGCGCGACCGCAACCAGCCCGAGTACAAGCGCACGCTGGAAGATTACCTTGCCATTGCCGCATCCGACGAACGGATCAGCGACGGCAAGACGATGCTGCGCCGATACAACGCGACCCTGTCGCAGATCGAGGCGCAATACGGCGTCAGCAAGTATATCGTCACCGCGATCTGGGGGCTTGAAAGCCGCTATGGCACACGACGCGGAGATGTGCAGGTGATCTCGGCCCTGTCGACGCTGGCCTATGACGGGCGGCGCGGGTCGTTTTTCGAGAGCCAGCTGGTCGCGGCCCTGCGGATCCTGCAAAACGGCGATACCACCCCGGACAAGATGACCGGAAGCTGGGCGGGGGCGATGGGGCATACCCAGTTCATTCCCACGTCGTACCTGGCCTTTGCGGTCGACTTCACCGGCGACGGGCGGCGTGACATCTGGGATGACGACCCCACCGACGCGCTTGCTTCGGCGGCGGCTTACCTGGCCAGGAACGGCTGGGTCCGGGGGCAGGCCTGGGGCGGCGAGGTCGGATCGGCGGCGGCCTCGTCGGCGACGCCGCTGGCGATCATCCAGCCACAGGTGCCGGGGCCGAAATTCGCCGTGTTCAAGAACTTTTCGGTGCTCAAACGCTATAACAACTCCGACAGCTACGCGTTGGGCGTCGGGCATCTTGCCGACCGTATCGCCGGGGGCGGGCCGTTCAAGGCGTCGTTCGGGCCGGATGCGGATGGTCTGACGCTGGCGGATCGCAAGGACTTGCAGCGCCGCCTGACCGCCGCCGGGTTTGACACTGGCGGTGCGGATGGGGTCATCGGGTCGAAATCCGAAGCCGCGATCAGCGCCTATCAGCGCAGCGCAGGCATGTCCGTGACGGGCCGGCCTTCGGTGGCGTTGCTGCGCCGGCTTGGCGGCTGACCCTGTTTCGGCGGGCGGGGTTCAATCGCCCAGCTTGGCGTGAACCTCGTCTAGGTCGATCTCGCCCACGGGCATCTTGTTGCCCGGGTTCTCGAAATCGTATTTGAACAGGTCGAAATCGCGTTTGTAGATTTCATAGACCAGATGCATCGACAGATCGTCGAAATACTCGGCGACCGGGTGGGCGCGTTTGGGGCCGTGGTTCTCGCTTTCGTTAAAGCGCGGGATCGTGCCCAGGTCGATGCCGTGCGGCGTGTCGATGGCGTCCAGAACCCGCTGCATCCCCTCGTCGAAGCGCTCGGTCCAGAAAATGCTGTCATAGGTGCCGCCATTGACGATGAAGGTCGAGATGTGACCCGACATGGCGGACCAGTGAATGTCCGGATCCATCGGGCGTCGCCAGCGGATGGTGTCGCGCGCAAACAGCAGGAAACGCCGGAACGAGCGGATTTGGTCGAATTCCTGCTTGCCGTCTTCGCCGCCGAATTCGACGCCATAGCGCGCCGCGAGCATCGGCACGAGGTTGCCGCGATACCGTTTGCCGTTGCGCTGGATGCCGCAGATCTTGTCAAAGAACGAACTCAGGATCCGGGTGTAGGGATTGCGCACGCTGGTAAAGGCATAGGATTGATGCGACTGCACGTTGCGGGTGATCGCGTCCTGGCTGTCATCCAGCGCCCATTTGTGAATGCCGGACTTGGCGTCGTGAATGTCGCCGTCGTAATAGGCGCCGTGATCCGAATAATACATGATCTGCCCGATGGTCGAGCAGGCGCATTTGGGCACGACGCGATACACCATGCTCTCGGATTCGGTCATCCAGGTTCCGGGAAATCCCATAAGCTGCCTCCTGCGGTCTGTGTGTCCTGATCGGAACGCAGAGATTTTCGCGCCAAGAAAGCAAAGAATGCAGGTTTATTCAATCCGCCATGACCTTTAACAGTCTACGGACAAACCACCCCAGACGGACGATGTGCAAGCTGAATGGCAAAAATCGCGTATATCCTGCTGTGTCACAAGGATCCTGACGCGATCATCGATCAGGCGCGTCGCCTGACGGCGGCGGGCGATTTCATATCGATTCACTTCGACGCCCGCGCCGAGCGGGGCGACTTCGAGCAGATCAGCTCGGAGCTGGCCGGCAATCCGAATGTCGTTTTCGCGGACAGGCGCATCAGATGCGGCTGGGGGGAATGGTCGCTGGTACAGGCGACCCTGCACGCGGTGCAGGCGGCCGAACGGGCCTTTCCGCGTGCCACCCATTTCTACATGCTGTCCGGCGATTGCATGGCGATCAAGACGGCGCAATATGCCCATCACTTCCTGGACACACAGGATGTCGACTACATCGAGAGCTTTGATTTCTTTCAGAGCAACTGGATCAAGACCGGCATGAAGGAGGACCGGCTGATCTTTCGGCATTTCTTTAACGAGCGCAAACACAAGGCGCTGTTCTATGCTTCGGTCGATCTGCAAAGGCGGCTGGGATTGCAGCGGTCGATTCCCGATGATCTGCAAATCCAGATCGGCAGCCAGTGGTGGTGCCTGAGACGGCGCACCATCGAAGCGATCCTGACCTTCGTTAAGGATCGGCCCGATGTCATGCGGTTCTTCAGGACCACGTGGATCCCGGACGAGACGTTTTTCCAGACGCTGGTGCGCCACCTGGTGCCGGAAACCGAGATCGAGGCGCGCACGCTGACTTTCCTGATGTTCTCGGATTACGGCATGCCGGTGACGTTCTACAACGATCAATACGATCTGCTGCTTGGCCAGGATTTCCTGTTTGCCCGCAAGATCAGCCCCGAGGCGCGGGATCTCAAGGCGCGGCTGGGCGATCTCTATGCCAGCCGTGATGTCGAGTTCCAGATCGGCAACGAGGGGCGCAACCTGTTCGGTTTCCTGACCGGCAGGGGCCGGGTGGGGCGGCGTTTCAGCCAGCGTGCCTGGGAAACCGGGAGTACGCTGGGGCGCGAGCGCGAGCTGATGATCGTGGTCTGCAAGAAATGGCACGTGGCCAAACGCCTGATCGAACGGATCCGCGCGGTCACGGCCCTGCCCGCGGTGGAATACCTGTTCAACGAGGAAAACACGCCGCTGCCCGATCTGGGCGGAATCCAGACCAGCCTTGAAAAACGCACCCGGCACCGGCGCACGTTGACCCGCCTGTTGTTCGGGGCCTTCGGGACCGACCGGCTGATCATGTGCATGGATCCGTCCGGCATCGAGTTGATCCGGGATTTTCACGACGACCGCTCCCGCACCCGGATATTGGAGCTGTCCTGCGTGTTTTCAGACGAATATCTGATCGGCCATGCCGAGCGTGTCGGTCTGCTTGGCCAAAGCAGCAACGCCGGGGCGCGGGCCCGTCTGTTGCCGACCATCCGTAACGATATCGACTATGAAAGCGACCGGCTGCGGGATGCCGGTTTCTCGTCCTATGCGCTGATGTCCGAACAGTTCACGCCCGCGCAAAACGCGAAGGCGTTGCAGGATTTCCTGTCCGTGCCCCATGAAACGGCGGCGGAGATCGTCGCGATGGACCACCTGTTCTCTGATTGACGATGATCTGCCCCTGCGCAATCGGCGCGCTCCGAGGCGGAGGCTTGGGCGGTCGCCACGATTTGGTGCGGGTGAAGGGACTTGAACCCCCACGCCTTGCGGCGCCAGAACCTAAATCTGGTGCGTCTACCAATTCCGCCACACCCGCACACCCGCGCGGCGTCGCAACGGATGCGGCGCGGACTGGGGTTGCTTAGCAAAGCTCTTGCGGGGATGCGAGAGGAAATCCGAACCGGCGGGCGCGGGTTTGGGCAATTTATGGGCCCTCCACGCCCCCGGTTTCATGTCGGGCCATTGACGAGGCGCTTCATGTTCCCAATGCGCGAAACACCTTGGGCATCTGCTCGGCTATGTCCTCGGCGATCAGCGCGGGGCCAAAGGACAGGGCGCATTCGGTATGCAGCCAGGCGGCGGTTTCGCTGGCCTGCATCGGCCCCATGCCGCGCGCCATGAGTCCGGTAATGAACCCGGCCAGCACATCTCCCGACCCTGCGGTGGCGAGCCAGGGCGCGCTGCGCTCGTACTGGGCCGAGTGGATCGAACAGCGCCCGTCGGGCGACGCGATCACCGTCGATGCGCCCTTGTAAAGCACGGTGCAGCCCGCCCTTTCCGCCGCCGCACGGGTGGCATCCACCTTGGAAAATGCCGGTCCGCGTGCCGGTTCCGCCGCCAGCCGCTGTGCGAGATCGGGAAACAGGCGGGCGAATTCACCGCCATGCGGCGTCAGGACAGTGCGATCATGGCAGAGATCGAACAGCGCGCCCGGCGCATCGGAAAACAGGCTCAGCGCATCGGCGTCGAGCACCGTGGGCCGCCCGAGCGGCAACACCGTTTCGACCAATGCGCGCTGTGCCTCGCGGGTGCCAAGGCCGGGGCCAAGGCAGAGCGCGTTCAGACGCGTATCCCAGAGCAGTTCGGCGAGCGCCTCGGCATCCGCAACCGGGGTCTGCATGATTGCGGTGACATGGGCGGCAACTTCGGCCTGTGCCTTGGGCGGGACGCCGAGTGTCACCAGCCCGGCCCCGACGCGCAGGGCACCCCGCGCGGCCAGCCGCGCCGCACCGGTGCGACCCGGACCCCCCGACAGGACCAGCGCGTGACCGGCACCGTATTTGTGCCCGTCGGTCCGTTTGGACAGGATGTCCGGCGCGGGGGGCTCGACCATCCAGACATGCCCGGCGCGCGCGTCGCTCTGCTCGGTATGGGCAAGGCCGATATCCCTGACCACGATCTTGCCGCAACAGGTATCGGCATTGCCGAGCCTGTGACCGATCTTTTCGGTGTGAAAGCTGACGGTCAGATCGACCCTCGGACAGCACCCCAAGGTCCTGCCGCTGTCCGAGCACATGCCCGATGGCATATCGACGGACACGCAGCGGACTCCGAAATCCGCGCGGATGGTCGCAAGGTTGCCGAGCACAAAGTCCGCCTCGCCTTCGACGGGGCGGGTCAACCCGGTGCCAAACAACGCGTCGACGACCAGGTCGGGCATGGATTTGACGGTGCCCGCGCTGCGATCGGTCAGGGGCACGCAGGGGCCTTGCGCCGCCCAGCGGTCGTGATTCGCGCGTGCATCCGGCGGCAGGCGATCGGTATCGCCGAGCACATGGCAGGTGACCCGCCAGCCCCGGTCTTGCAGCAGCCGCGCGATGACATAACCGTCGCCGCCATTGTTGCCGGGGCCGCAGAGAACCGTTGCCATGTGGTTGCCAGAGGCGAAATCGGGCCATTCCCGGATGATCGCTTCGACCACGCCAGCCCCGGCGCGCTCCATCAGGTCAAGCCCGGTCACGCTGCCCGAGGCAATGGCGGCCCCTTCGATGGCGCGCATCTGGGCTCCGCTCAAGAGTTCAGCCATGTTCACGTCCTGTCGATTCAGTTTCGCCGCATTTTTGTGCAAATCGCCCAAACATGAGGCAGAGTTGCGAGTTTGATACGCGCGTCCCCTAGCTTGCCACCGTAACCGATTGTGGACCCGAAATAGAAGTGGTCTGCCGCTGGTGAACACCGTCAGTCAGGAGGGGCCCATGAAGAAGATCGAGGCGATCATCAAACCGTTCAAACTCGATGAAGTGAAAGAAGCGCTTCAGGAGGTTGGCGTGCAGGGGCTATCGGTGATCGAGGTCAAGGGCTTTGGTCGTCAGAAGGGCCATACCGAACTCTATCGCGGCGCGGAATATGTCGTGGATTTTCTGCCCAAGGTCAAAATCGAAGTCGTGCTTGACGATGATCAGGTGGACGGCGCCATCGAGGCGATCGTCGATGCGGCCAAGACCGACAAGATCGGCGACGGCAAGATTTTTGTCAGCTCGATCGAGCAGACGATCCGCATTCGGACCGGCGAGACCGGTTCGGACGCCCTGTAGCCGACAGCAATATAC
This sequence comes from Microbulbifer sp. S227A, assembly GCF_049800935.1. Taxonomy (NCBI): domain Bacteria; kingdom Pseudomonadati; phylum Pseudomonadota; class Gammaproteobacteria; order Cellvibrionales; family Microbulbiferaceae; genus Microbulbifer; species Microbulbifer sp. S227A. Next base: position 71,039 of record NZ_JBNAFZ010000006.1, read on the forward strand.
TTTCCAGAGAGGGGAAATCAGGAATGAGCAAGGAAGCAGTTCTCAAGCTGATCAAGGACGAGGACGCCGAATACGTGGATATCCGGTTCACCGATCCGCGTGGCAAACTTCAGCATGTGACGGTCGTCGCCGATCTGGTCGACGAGGATTTTCTTGAAGAAGGCTTCATGTTCGATGGCAGCTCGATCGCGGGCTGGAAATCGATCGAAGCATCGGACATGAAACTCATGCCCGACACCGAAAGCGTCTATGTCGACCCGTTCTACGCGGAAAAGACCCTGTGTCTGCATTGTTCCGTGGTCGAGCCCGATACCGGCGAACCCTATCAGCGCGACCCGCGCGGCACGGCGCAGAAGGCCGAGGCCTATCTGAAATCCTCCGGTATCGGCGACGTGGCTTATATGGGCCCGGAAGCGGAATTCTTCCTGTTTGACGACGTGCGCTATTCCAACAGCATCAACAAGGTGTCCTACGAGGTCGACGCGACCGATGCGTCCTGGAACACCGACACCGAGTACGAGATGGGCAACATGGGCCACCGTCCTGGCGTCAAGGGCGGCTATTTCCCGGTCAACCCGATCGACGAAAGCCAGGATTTGCGCTCCGAGATGCTGTCGACCATGAAGCGGCTCGGCATGAAAGTGGACAAGCACCACCACGAGGTTGCCTCCTGCCAGCACGAGCTGGGCCTGATCTTTGGCACCGTCACCAAGCAGGCGGACGAGCTGCAAAAGTACAAATACGTGGTGCACAACGTCGCGCATGCCTATGGCAAATCCGCGACCTTCATGCCCAAGCCCATCGCGGGCGACAACGGCACCGGCATGCACGTGAACATGTCGATCTGGAAAGACGGCAAGCCGCTGTTCGCGGGCGACAAATATGCCGACCTGTCGGACGAGGCGCTGTATTATATCGGCGGTATCCTCAAGCACGCCAAGACGCTGAACGCCTTTACCAACCCGGGTACCAACAGCTACAAGCGCCTGATCCCCGGTTTCGAAGCGCCGGTTCTGCGTGCCTACTCGGCGAGCAACCGGTCGGGCTGTATCCGTATCCCGTTCTCGGAATCGCCCAAGGCCAAGCGCGTCGAGGCCCGCTTCCCCGATCCGTCGGCAAACCCCTACCTGTGCTTTGCCGCGCTGCTGATGGCCGGTCTTGACGGCATCAAGAACAAGATCCACCCCGGCGAGGCGATGGACAAGAACCTCTATGACCTGCCGCCGGAAGAGCTGGCCGGGATCGACACGGTTTGCGGTTCGCTGCGCGAAGCGCTGGATGCGCTGGCAAGCGATCACGACTTCCTGCTGGCCGGTGACGTGTTCACCAAGGACCAGATCGAGGGCTATATCGCGCTCAAGATGGAAGAGGTCGAAACCTACGAGCACACGCCGCACCCGGTTGAATACGGCATGTATTACAGCTGCTGACCGGTTCAAGGCAGAGAACGCACCAGGAGGCGTCCCGTTTTCGGGGCGCCTTTTTCGTTCGGGGGGCGTGCGGGGCGGCACCATGCACAAGCCAGTTCCCATATGCGCGATGTCTGCTAGTGTCGGGTGGCAGACGGGAGAAATTCGCAGCATGTTGCCACTGTCCATGAAACGCCTCATCCTCGGACTGGCCCTTGTCACCGGGCTGGCGCAGCCATCCCTTGCCGCGACCTGCGGCAATACCGGGGCCGGGTTTGAAACCTGGAAGGCGTCCTTTGCCAAGGAGGCACGCAAGGCCGGGGTCAAACAGCGCGGATTGCAGGCGCTGACACAGGCGCAATATGCCACGCGCACCATCGCCGCCGACCGGAACCAGAAATCCTTTCGCTACTCGCTGGACAAGTTCATGCGGATACGCGGGGCCGACACCATCGTTGCGCAGGGCCGCAAGCGCAAGGCGCGCAACCCGCAATTCTATGCGGCGCTGGAACGGCAATACGGGGTGCCGGCGGGCGTGTTGATTTCCATTCACGGCATGGAAACCGCGTTTGGCGGTTTCATGGGCGATAGCCGGGTGGTCTCGGCGATCACCACGCTGGCCTATGATTGCCGGCGTTCGGATTTCTTTGTGCCCCACGCCATCGGGGCGCTCAAGCTGGTCGACCAGGGGGCGCTTACATCCGCAACCCTCGGGGCCAAGCATGGCGAGCTGGGACATACGCAATTCCTGCCCGGCAACGCGCTGAAATACGGGGTGGATGCCACCGGCGACGGGCGTGTCGATTTCTACAACATGACCGATGCGCTGGCATCCACCGCGAATTTCCTGCGCCAGAAGGGCTGGAAACCGGGGCGGGGCTATCAGGAAGGACAGCCCAATTTCCAGGTCATCAAGCAATGGAACGCCGCCACCGTGTACCAACAGGCGATTGCCATCATGGCTGCCCGGATTGACGGCTAGCGCGCGATCACGAGATCCGCGCAGAGCCCGCCCAGCGTCTCGCTTTCGTCAAGCCGCAGCGCGCCGCCATGGGCGCGGGCCACGTCGGTCACGATGGCAAGGCCAAGACCGACCCCGCTGCCCCGGTTCTGGTTGCGCGACGGGTCAAGCCGCGAGAACGGACGGGTCGATTCCGCGCGCTGATCGGCGGGGATACCGGGGCCGTCATCTTCGACACGGATGCGCAGCGAGCGATCGAACAGCGCAACCGACACCTCGGCACGGGTGCCATAACGCACCGCGTTGCCGATCAGGTTTTCCAGTGCGCGGCGTATCGCCAACGGGCGCAGCTTGACCGTGCCGGTGCCGGTCATTTCACCCAGCTGTACGGGGGTGCCGGCGCGCTGCGCGTCTTCGACGATGCGTTGAACCAGCTCCCGCGGGTCGGTGGCTTCGGGCTCGCCCTCGGCCACCCCCCTGGAAAAGTCCAGGAACGCGTCGAGCAGGCGCTGCATCTCGTCCACGTCCCGCAGCAGGGGTTCGGCCTCGTCCTCGTCGATCATCGACAGGCCCAGTTTGAGCCGGGTCAGGGGCGTGCGCAGGTCGTGGCTGACGCCAGAGAGCATCAGGGTACGCTGTTCGATCTGGCGCTCGATCCGCGAGCGCATGTCCAGAAAGGCACCGCCGGCGGCGCGCACTTCGATGGCGCCGGTCGGCGAATAGGGCACCGACCGCCCCCGGCCAAAGGCCTGGGCGGCATTCGCCAGCTTGGTGATCGGCCGCAGCTGGTTGCGCATGTACACAAAGGCGATGATGGTCATCAGCACACCAAAGAACGCCATCGTGACGATCAGCTGATGCGGGTTCGATACCGCCACGCGCGCCCTGTTGACGCTGATCTTGACCGGTCCGAGATCGCTTTGCAGATAGAACTGCACCGACCGGTTGTCGGGAAACACCGACGCCAGTATCGCGGGGAAGGCCCCGGTGACCCGGTTGCGCACGATACGGGCCGAAAAATCGTACCATCGCAGGTAATCGCGGGCGGGCACGGCGTCGCGCGGCACGAATTGCACATTGATCTGCAAGGCCGAGACAAAGGGCTGCATCAGGGTCAGGGCCTCGTCCGGTGTCCGGGCCACGGCGACCTGATCGGCGATCACGTCCAGCTCGCGCACAAGGGCATCCGACATCTGGCTGGTGACGTTTTCGAGGTGACGCTGGATAAAGGCGATGGACACCACCAGCTGTACGCTCACAACCGGCAGAATCAAGATCAGCGCCGCCCGTCCATAGAGGCTGCGCGGCATATATTGTTTGAGCCACCGGAAGAACATGGGCTAAGCCTATCGGGCCACCACGGCAAGAGGAAGCGCAATGACCCAGCCGCCAGACGATTTCAACCCGATTCCGGGCCTGCCTGAAACGCTCGAACCCGGGCTGCGGCGCATTCTCGCGCCGAACCCGTCGCCGATGACCTATCGTGGCACCAATACCTATCTGGTCGGTACGCGCGGGCTGGCGGTGATCGATCCCGGCCCACGGGACACGGTTCATCTCGACGCGATCCTCGCCGCCGTCGAGCCGGGGCAGCAGATCACCCATATCGTTGTGACCCACGCCCATCTCGATCATTCGCCGCTTGCCAGGATCCTGTCACGGCACACCGGCGCGCCGGTTCTTGCCTTTGGTTCGGCCCATGCCGGGCGCAGTGCGGTGATGGAACGGCTGGCCGCCGATGGTCTGGCCGGCGGCGGCGAGGGCATTGACGATGACTTTGATCCCGACCGCGCGGTGGCGGATGGCGAAACCATCGGGGGTGATGGCTGGGCGCTTGAGGTGATCCATACGCCGGGCCACATCGGCAATCATATCGCGCTTGGCTGGCAGGATCGGTGTTTTACCGCGGATCATGTGATGGGCTGGGCCAGTTCGCTGGTATCGCCGCCTGACGGGGATCTCACCGATTTCATGGCGTCCTGCCGTCGGCTCGCCGAACGGGACTGGCGGGTGTTCTACCCCGGTCACGGGGCACCGGTTGGCGATCCCGCGGCGCGGCTCGACTGGCTGATCGGGCATCGCGAGGGGCGCGAGGCGTCGATCCTCGGGGCGCTCGGGTCGGGTCCGGCAACGGCGCGCGACCTTGCCGAGCGTATTTATACCGATGTGCCGGCGGCATTGCTGCCCGCCGCCGAACGCAACGTGTTCGCCCATCTGGTCGATCTTACCGGGCGTTCCCTGATCGCGCCGCAGGGCGTGCTTTCATCGCAGGCCCGGTTCGCGCGCGAGGACGGCTGAGCCGGCGCGTTTTGCCGGTGGTTCAGGCCGCCTTGGCCAGCGTTGCCTCGACCGCCTGCGCCAGGCGGCGCACCCCTTCGGCCAGGTCCTCGGCGTGGTTCAGGGTAAAGTTGATCCGGATGGCGCTGCGATTCCGGTTCACCGGATCGAACACCGACGAGGGGCTGACGCAGACACCGTGGTCAAGCCCGGTGCGCAGCAGCGTATCGGTATCAAGGCGCGGATCCCGCGCGGTTGCCCAGACGAACATGCCGCCGGTCGGGACCTGCCAGTCGAAGGCCCCGTCAAGATGCGTTTTCATCGCGGCACAGAGCCCGTCGCGGCGGGCGCGGTAGAGCGACAGGATCCCGGGCAGCACCGTTTCGGTCAGCCCCATCGCCAATGCATCACAGGCGATCCGCTGGCTCAGGCCCGCGGTGCACATGTCCGAGCCCTGCTTGGCGGTGACCATCGCGGCAATGACCTCGGGCGCGGCGATCATCCAGCCGACACGCAGACCCGGTGCCAGCCCCTTGGACAGGGTGCCAAGATAGATCACCGGCCCGTCATAGGGTCGATCCGCGTCTTGCGCCGAAAGGTCGAGCATCCGCGGCAGCGGCTCGCCGTCATAATGCAGCGTCCCATAGGGGTCGTCCTCGACCAGGAACGCGCCGCTGGCCCGCGCCGCGTCCACCAGCGCCTGCCGCTGCGCCAGCGGTACCAGCCGCCCGGTGGGATTGGAGAAATTCGGCACGGTATAGGCGAATTTTGCCCCGGTGAGCGCGTTGATCGGGTCGAAATCGTCCTGCTCGAAAACCATCGGCCGATAAACCGGCGAACGGGGCCGCCACGCGTCAAGCGCACCCAGATAGGCGGGGCTTTGCGCGGCCACCGCATCGCCGGGATCAAGAAAGACCTTGCCGATCAGGTCGAGCGCCTGCATCCCGCCGCTGACGATCAGGACATTGTCCCGCGTCAGGTTCAGGCCCGTCGCGGAGAACCGTCGGGCGATTTCATCGCGCAGTGCCGGCAACCCTTCGATCGGGGGATAGGCGAGCGCATCGGTGGTATGCTCGGTCATCGCCCGGTTGGCCAGCGCGGTGATGTCCTTGACCGGCCATGTCTCGGGATCCGGCAAGCCACCACCCAGGTTGATCAGCCCGGGGATCTGCCCCGCCGCAAGAAACGTGCGGGTGACGTCATTGGTTTCGGAGAGCCAGTTGGCAAATGCAGGATGAGACATGGGACTATGCTTGGATCGGGCTGTGCAGACCGCCATCCGCGACGATGGCTGGCCGGTGAGAAAGGTTGCCTGTCAGAAGGCCGGGACCGTCGCGGGAACCGCGGGCGGGCGTGATCCGTGGATCATCCGCCACGCCGCGAGCCTATCGCAGCACGTCGCCAGACGCAGGGGGGTGTCGCAAAATGACGACCATTTGCCGCGCATCCCGTGTGGCGTCCTGTTCCTGCCTGGCCTGCTCCATGCTCTCCGGTCGGGGGGTCAGAAATCGACCTCGATCGCGATGCCCTTGTCCACCGCCAGTTTCACCACCGCCGAGGCGACCGCGAGATCCTGCAATCCGACACCGGTGCCGTCAAACAGCGTGATCTCCTGATCCGATGCGCGGCCGGGATGGGTGCCGTTGATCACCGCGCCGATCTCGGTGATCTGCTCTGCCGTCAGGGTGCCGTCGGCGATGGCATGTTGCGCTTCGCCGATGCTGATCGACTGGGCGATCTCGTCGGTGAACACGGTTGCGCGGGTCAAAAGCGCCGCTTCGGTCTCCTGCTTGCCCTTGGTGTCGGTGCCCATGCAGGCGAGATGGGTGCCGGGGGCGACATGGTCGGCCATGAGGGACGGTGCAAAGGCCGAGGTGATCGAAATGATCACATCCGCCGCCCGCATACCCTCAAGCGATACCGCTTCAAACGGCAGGCCGGCTTCGGCGGCGACCTTTTCGATATTGGGCAGCATCTCGGGGTGATAGTTCCAGCCGATGACCTTTTCAAAGGCGCGCTGTTCAAGGGCCGCGCGCAATTGGAACGTGGCCTGATGTCCGGCACCGATCATGCCGATCACCTTGGCGTCGGGGCGCGCCAGATGCTTGATCGAGACCGACGATGCCGCCGCGGTGCGCAGCGCGGTCAGAAGGTTGCCCCCGACCATGGCGCTGGCCTTGCCGGTATCCGGGTCGAACAGGAACACGGTCGACTGGTGGTTGATGATTCCGTGCCGGTCGAGGTTGTTGGGCCAGTATCCCCCCGCCTTGAGGCCAAGCGTCATGCCGGCGCGATCAAACCCGCCCTTGAAGCCATAGAGCGCGTCGGTATGGCCGATCGCCTCGCGCACGACCGGGAAATTATAGGCGTCGCGTGACGCCATGGCGGCAAATACCTGTTCGACCGCGTCGAACGCCGCCTCACGGGTCATCAGGTCTGCGATTTCACGCTCGGGAACGATGATCATGTCGATACCTTCTTTGGAACTGAAAAAGGCGGCGGGGACGGACGATTGCCGAGCCCCGCCACAGGGAGGTAACCGGGAGTGGTTACGTCAATAAGCCTTGCCGCGCGCGGAAACCGGCCAGAGGCTCTCGACCTTGCCGCCGCGCACGCCCACGTACCAGTCGTGAACATTGGCGGTCGGGTCGCAATGGCCGGGCACCAGCCGCAGCTTTTCCCCGACTTCGAGCACGCCCTGCGGGTCGGAAATCACGCCATGTTCATCCGAACATTTCACGTATTCCACGTCGTCGCGGCCAAAGATGAAGGGCAACCCGCTATCGACCGACTGCGCCTTGAGCCCGGCGTCGCAAATCGCCTTGTCGGATTTTGCGTGGCTCATCACCTGGGTCAGGATGAAGAACGCGTTCTTCCATTCGCCCTGGTCGATGCGGTTGCCATTCTTGTCCAGGATGCGGCCGTAATCCGCGTCCATGAAGGCGTAGGATCCGCATTGCAGTTCGTTATATACACCCGAGTTGGATTCGAAATAATAGCTGCCGGTGCCGCCACCCGAGACCAATTCGCATTCGATGCCCTCCGCCTTGAGGCCCGCAACCGCGTCCTTGACCATGCCGATGGCGATGTCGAGCTTGTCCTTGCGCGCCTCATAGCTGTCCAGGTGCTGCATTGCGCCCTGATAGGCCTGGATGCCAGTGAATTTGAGGTTCGGCGCCGCCCCGACCGCCTTGGCAATCTCGACCACTTCGGGGGTTGTCGTCACGCCACAGCGCCCGGCACCGCAGTCGATTTCGACAAGGATTTCAAGCTCGGTGCCATGTGTCTGCGCCGCTGTCGACAGGTCGGCCACGTTGGTCACGTCATCGACACAGACGATGGTGCGCGCGCCCAGCTTGGGCAGCCGTGCGAGGCGGTCGATCTTGGCGGGGTCACGGACCTGGTTTGACACCAGCAAGTCCTTGATGCCGCCGCGTGCAAATACCTCGGCCTCTGACACCTTCTGGCAGCAGACGCCCGCCGCGCCGCCAAGGCGTTCCTGCAATTTGGCGACATCCACGGATTTGTGCATTTTGCCATGCACCCGATGGCGCATCCCGTGTTCGCGGGCATAGTCACCCATCTTCTTGATGTTGTATTCCAGCGCATCGAGATCGAGCACCAGGCAAGGGGTCTGGATGTCGGCCGCGTCCATACCGGGCAGGGCCGGCACGTCAAACCCGACTTCGAGATCGTCGAAATTCGTCTGAGCGTTCATTTGAGGTCTCCAAGATTAGCCGTTCATCCACGGCAGTTTGTCCAGATCGACGTTGCCGCCGGTCACGATCAGGCCGACGCGCTTGCCGCGAAAGGCTTGGGGGTTCCTGAGAATGGTCGCCAGCGGCACCGCGCTGGAGGGTTCCATGACGATCCTCAGATGCTTCCAGATGAGCTTCATCGCATCGATGATCTCCTGCTCGGACGCGGTATAGATCTCGGCGACGTGGTTGCTCACGAAATGCCAGGTCAGATCCTTGAGCGGGACCAGCAGGCCATCGGCGATGGTTTTGGGGGCATCGTCGGCGATGATGTGGCCGGCCTTGAAACTGCGATAGGCATCATCGGCCTGTTCCGGTTCCGCGGCAATCACCTGCGTTTCCGGCGCGAGGTTTGACAGGGTCAGGCAGGTTCCGGAGATCATCCCGCCGCCGCCGATCGGCGCGACCACCGCGTCCAGCCCGTCGGTCTGTTCGATGAATTCACGCGCACATGTGCCTTGCCCGGCAATCACCCGCGGGTCGTTGTAAGGGTGAACGAAATCGCCCCCGGTTTCGGCCTGTACCCGCGCAAAGGTTTCTTCGCGCGATGAGGTTGACGGGTCGCATTCGGTGATCTTGCCGCCATAGCGGCGAACCGTATCCTTTTTGGCCTGTGGCGCGGTGCGCGGCATCACCACGTGACAGGGAATGCCCCGCCGCATCGCCGCATAGCTCAGGCACGAGGCGTGGTTGCCCGACGAATGGGTGGCGACGCCCTTGTTCGCCTGCGCATCGTCTAGGCCAAAGACCGCGTTGCTGGCTCCGCGCACCTTGAAGGCACCCGGCTCCTGGAAATTTTCGCATTTGAAGAACAGCTGCGCGCCGGTCAACTCGTTCAGATAGTCCGAGCTTCGGACCGGCGTGCGGCGGATATGCGGCTTGATCCGCTCATGCGCGGCAAGCATGTCGTCGATTGTCGGGATATACATGCCAATGCTGTCCTTCATCATGCGGCAGCCCGGTTGGCGCGGCCCGAACCGTGGCGGTAATATTCCTGCGCGGCGGCGACGCCCGAGCCAAGCCGGATGTTCAGGCCAAGATCGGCCATGACCATCTCGGCAACGCCAAGCCCTGACAGCATCATGGCATCGGTCAGGCTGCCCAGGTGGCCGATGCGGAACACCTTGCCGGCCACGTCCCCCAGACCGACGCCAAAGGCCATGCCATATTCGCCGGCGGCGCGGGTCACGATGTCGGTGGCATTGAATCCCTCGGGCGTGCGGATGGCCGAAACCGTGTCGGAATAGAGATCCGGCGAGGCGGCGCAGAGCTCAAGCCCCCAGGCCCGCGTGGCGAGGCGCACGCCTTCGGCAATACGGTGGTGGCGGGCATGCACATTGTCGAGCCCCTCGCCAAGCAGCATGTCCAGCGACAGCATCAGTCCGTTCATCAACCCCACCGGCGGCGTGTAGGGAAAGCCGTTGCTGGCGTAGCCTTTGGCCATGTCGCGCACGTCAAAGAAGGTGCGGGGAAGGGTGGCGGTTTCAACCGCTTTCATGGCGCGCGGGCCAAAGCCGACAATGGCCAGCCCGGCGGGCAGCATAAAGCCCTTTTGGCTGCCGGTCACGGCAATATCCACGCCCCAATCGTCAAATCGGAAGTCCATCGAGCCGATGGAGCTCACCCCGTCAACAAACAGCAGCGCGGGGTGGTTGGCGGCATCCAGTGCGCGGCGCACCGCGGCAATGTCCGATTTCACGCCGGTGGCGGTTTCGTTATGGGTGGCGAGAACCACCTTGATCTGGTGGCCGGTATCGGCGCGCAGGATCTCTTCATAGCGATCCGCGGGCAGGCCCTGTCCCCACGGGGTTTCGACAATCGTCACATTCAGCCCGTGGCGCTGGCACATGTCGATCCAGCGATGGCTGAACATGCCGTTGCGCGCGGCCAGCACCCCGTCACCGGGCGAAAGGGTGTTGGTCAGCGCGGTTTCCCAGCCGCCGGTTCCGGTAGAAGGGAAAAAGAAAATCTCGGCATTGTCCGAACGCAGAACCTTGCGAACCCCGTCGATACAGGGATGCAGAATCTTGCCGAACAGCGGTGAGCGGTGGTCGATCGTCGGCAGGTCACACGCCTTGCGCAGCTCTTCGGGCATGTTGGTCGGGCCGGGAATGAAAACGGGATTCTGAAAACTCATGGCGGTGCCCTCCTATGGCGGTTGCCCGCAGATTAGCCCAAGTTGCGCAGGTTGAAAATTTTTTTGAAAATATTTTTCAGAATCATGAATATTGATATTGTGGTTTGTAAACAACATGTTGTGTTTTTCATTGTGCGGAATGGATTTTCATAGCAAATTGAATCCTGTGTCCCGAATCCGCGGAGCAGGCATGATGAAAGAGAATCCCCGCAAGCGCGGCCGCCCGAAATCCTTTTCCGGAAAGGCGGCGCAAACCACGATTCAGTCACTGGATCGCGCCCTTGAAGTGCTTGACAGGCTGACCGCCTCCGGGGGGCTGACCCTGACCGAGATTGCGACCGAACTCGATCAATCCCCGGCGACGATCTACCGGGTGCTGAGCACATTGGAGGCGCGCGGCTATGTTGAGATGGACCCGGCAGCGCAGGCCTGGCATATCGGGCCGACGGCGTTTCGGCTTGGCTCCGCTTTCTTGCGTCGCAGCAGCGTTGCCGAGCGCAGCCGGCCGGTCATGCATGAATTGATGCAGGTCACCGGCGAGACGTCGAATCTCGGGATCGAACGGCATGGCGAGGTCATGTTCGTGTCACAGGTCGAAACCAATGAATCCATACGTGCCTTTTTCCCGCCCGGCACCCTGTCGCCGATGCACGCGTCGGGGATCGGCAAGGCGTTGTTGTCCCGGCATGGCGATGAGCAACTGGCGCGCTATTTCAGGACCTGCCGGCAGGACCGCTTCACAGACAACACCATCACCACGCCTGATCAGCTGCGGGCTGAATTGGCGCGGATCCGGGCGCAGGGCTATTCCTTTGACGATGAAGAACGCACCGGCGGCATGCGCTGTGTCGCGGCCCCGATCATCAATCTCTACGGCGAAGCTGTGGCCGGGATCTCGGTGTCCGGCCCGACGCACCGGATGGAAACCGGGCGGATTGCCGAGATCGGTGAATTGGTCCGTAACGCGGCAGAGACAATTTCGCGCGGTCTTGGCGCACCGGAAACCGATTAGCCCCCGCGCCTTCTTTGAAAATTGACAACCCGTCCCGCGCGTGGCGCGGGCGTGATGGCGCAATGCGAAAACCGGTTGCAATCTTGTGGCTGTTAATTATAGGTATACCGGTCTACCTATTTTTGGGCATCGCAATGATCAAATCAAGCACCAGGGCAAAAGCAAGCGCGCGGGATCGTCTGTTACAAGCGGCGATGGAGTTGTTTTACAATCATGGCATCAGCGGCACGGGGATTGATACTATCGTCGCGCGGGCCGGGGTTGCCAAGAAGAGCCTGTACAACAACTTCGCGTCCAAGGCGGATTTGGTGAACACCTATCTGGAAGCCCGCCATGCGGAGTGGCTCGCGCTGTACGACAACCGGGCCGCGTCGGCCGAGGGGGCGGTCGAGAGAGTGCTCGCGGTGTTCGACGCCTATCAGGATCATGCCGAGTTTGCCTATGAGCGCGGGTTTCGCGGCTGTGGGTTGCTGAACGCGGCGGCAGAGCTTGAGGCGGGCGATATTGGCCGGGACGCGGTGCGCCGCCACAAGGAGCAGGTCGAATCGATCCTGCGCGGGCATCTTGCCGAGCTGTTCCCGGATGATCCCGCTCGGGCGGCGACCCTTGGCGCGCATATCGCCTTCCTGCTTGAAGGGGCAATGGCGCGGGCGGGGCTTGAGGGCAACAGTGATCGGGTTCGCGCGGCGCGCGCCATGGCCTGCGACATGCTCAAAGGGCACTGACATGGCACCGGGATATGGTTGGGGGGTAGCGGCGATCCTGTTTTCGGCGATTGTCTGGGGCACGACCGGAACGGCGGCGAGCTTTGCGCCCGATGTCAGCGCGGCGGCCATCGGCGCGGCGGCGATGGGAGTCGGTGGTATCGCCCAGGCGCTGGTGGCGGCACCGGGCATTGTCCGCTCGCGCAAGGCGCTTTGGGATCAGCGGCTGCTGTTGCTGTCCGGTGCGCTCGCGGTGGCGATCTATCCGCTGGCGTTTTACGGCGCGATGCGGCTGGCCGGCGTGACGGTCGGCACGGTGATCACCATCGGGTCGGCACCATTGCTGTCGGCGGTGATCGAATTCCTGCTGGATCGGGCCGGGCTGTCAGTGCGCTGGGCGATCGGCGCTCTGGTCGGGCTGGTCGGCATGGTGCTGATCTGTGTCGCCGAGAACCTATCCCATGGTGAGGTGATCGGCGGAGACTCGGTGCCGCTGGGGGTGTTGCTGGGGCTGATTGGCGGGCTGACCTATGCGTTGTATTCCTGGACCGCGCGCAAGATGATGCTGGGCGGCACGCGGTCGTCTGTCGCGATGGGGGCGACCTTTGGCCTGGGCGGGCTGTTCCTGTTGCCGGTGCTGTTGGTGACGGGCGGGCCGTTCCTCGCGTCCTGGACGAACGCCGCCGTGGGGGTCTATATGGCCAGCGTGCCGATGTTCCTTGGCTATCTCTGCTTTGGCTACGGGCTTGCTCGCGTCACGGCCAGCATGGCCACGGTCATCACCCTGCTGGAACCGGTTGTTGCCGCGATGCTGGCGGTGATCGTCGTCGGAGAGCGTTTGCCGGGTCTTGGCTGGGTCGGGGTGGCGATGGTCGTTGGGTGCCTCGTGATCATCACGGTGCCGATTCCGATCCGGTTGACATCCAGGGCGACAGGGCGGGGGCTGGTCTGAGCCGGTCTGCGGATGCCCGGTCGGGGCACCCGCAGACCGGGCGCGGTGTTCAGTCGACCCGCTCGAAATCCGCCATCTTGAAGCTCTTGTCGTTGAACTCCGAGGTGGGGCCATAGAGCCGCATGGCGGGCAGCGGGCGCTTGCCGGCAGTGGGGATCCAGTTGGCTTCCATGCCTTCGGGCGCGGTCGGGCCGACCCAGATCGTGACCCCGCCATCGTCGTTGTGAACCATCTGGTCAAGGTCATAGGAGGATAGCGTGGTGCGATCTTGGCCGGTATAGATAAAGCCCATGGTCGCACGGTCATAGACGGTCAGCGCCCAGAACTGATCAACCGGCATCTCGGCGGGCACCTGCAGGCGATAGGTTGCACCGGCCTTGAGCGGTGCGCCGCTGCTGTCGGCCATGGCCATCATGTACTGGGTCGCCGGATTGTCCGACAACACCTTGGGCATGTAGGTACACCAGAAATATTCGGCCGCGCGTTCGATTGTGTCCACGCGGTCGTCATAGGTCCAGGTAAAGGTGTTGTTGTCATCGGCCTGAAGCAACGAGATATAGTGGCGGTCAGGCCAGTACAGCTTGTCCTTGGGATAATTGTCGTACCATTCCTGCATGTAGAACCAGACATCATAGCTCGCCTGGGTCATCGCGCGTTCGGCCACGGGATCGGGTGAGAACGGCTCGCCATGCCGAATGCCCAGCGTCGCCAGCATCCCCATGATCATCTTGTCCTCGGGCTTGATCGGCTCGACCGTCACGATGGCGTGCAGGTTTTCGAAATGCGGCAAACCCCAGAGCGGCATGGTCGGATAGCGGGTGTCGATGGGATCGAAGAACACCTGCTCCGGCGGATTGTCGGTCTCGGACAGGGCATACATGCGTAGGCGTTGGGCATAGGCATAGGCATCCGCCTCGGTCATGCCCGGGCCGCGCACCGACCGGAAGGCAAAGGCCACACGGTAATTGGGCGAAGGCACATGCAGATAGCCTTCGGGGATGTCGCCGTCATAGCCCGGCGGGGTGAACAGGTATTTGCCGCCCTTGCCTTCGTCCAGCCCCGAGGGGCCGACATCGGCGATGGTATATTGCCAGGCATCCACGACCTGGCCATACAGGCTGCCATCTTCACCGGCGGGGGGCACTTCGAGCACCGTGGGGCCGTTCTGCAAGTCGGTAAAGGCGGTGATATACGGGGTCGAGGCATTGGCCGTGGTGGCTTCGAGCTTGGCCGTCGCAACACCGGAATAGGCGATGATGTCATTGTCGCGCAGGCCCAGATCCTCGAGCGCGGCGGCCCGGAAGCGATAGATCGCCAGCGCCGGCATCGCCCAGAGCGCAGCTTCGAAGGCGCGCTGGTACTTGATCTGGTAATCGAAATCCTCGACCGAGCGCCGCGCGCTCTGCGGGGGCTGGCCGCCAAGCGGTTCAAAGTCGCGGTTTGTCAACGGCCCCGAAGACCGCACGGCCTGTGCCCGCACGGCTCCGGGTGTGGTTCCCAGCCCGAGCAGGGCCGCCGATCCCAATGCGAGGCGATGCAGCCCCCGGCGCGTAATCGTCATGACAATCGTCTCCTTGTTCGCATGTCATTTTGTTGCACGCAAAGATTGTGTAGGCCACAGTCGATGCGCGCGGAGGGTGCAAAAAAGATCCTGGTGGCGTTATAGGCCGGACTGTTTGATAGTTTTGCCCAAAATTGTGCAAAACGTGGATTTCGCCGGTGAAGAAAAACCAAGTTCTGAGAGCGGTTCGGCACACCGGCTGGCTGGCCGAGCAGCCCGCCGCCTTTCGCGAGGCGCTGTTGGCGCGTGCCGAGCTGCGCGAACGGGCAATGGGCGCGGCGCTGTATCGGCAGGATGATCCCCCCGGGTGTCTTTACGGGCTGGCCACCGGCAGCCTCGGGGTGGTTGCGGCCCTGGGGCCGGCTCCGCCACGCCTGTTGCACATCGCGCGCCCCGGCTGGTGGGTTGGCGAAGCGTCGATGGTCAGCCGCACGCAAACCCGCGTCGAAGTGAACGCGCGCGCCCCGTCGGTGGTGATCGTGGTGGCGGCGGCGGCCATCACCGAACTGGCCCGGCGCGATCCGCTGGTCTGGCGCTATCTTGGCCTGTTGACGGTTTCCCATATGGACAGCGCGCTGCAACTGGCGGGCTGTGCCCTGACAAGCGACCCCCGCGACCGCGTGATCGGCACGTTGCTGCGCCTGGCCCGGCCGGCTCCGCATCTGCCGGGGCCGATCGACATTCCCGCGTCGCAGGCCGAGCTCGCCGAACTGGCGGGCATGTCACGCAACCCGGTTGGCCCCATCCTGCGAGACCTCGAAGCGGCGGGGGCCATCACCTGCCGCCGCAGCTGCGTTCGTATCCTCGACATCGATGTCCTCAAAGGCAGTGCCGGTGCCTAAGGCCACCGTCCCCGGCGGAGATGTGAGTTTTTCTCCAGTGCCTTTGAGAATTTGTTGATTTTTGACGCAAGCCCAAGCTGATAGGCTTGCGGCGTTGCGCCGCGTTCGGAGGGGGCGGAAGACAAGGATTGACCGGCGCGTGGAAATCGCCAACCAATCGCGGTGCAAATCATGCCCGAGGCCCGACCCTGCGCCGCCGGCATCTGACGAGAGAAAGCTGATTCATGGATCGTTCCGCCATCGTGCACGAGAATTTCCTGCGCCGGGTCGCCGATAACGATCTGCCCGCGGGGGCGGACCCGGCCGGGCCGCTGGAGGCGGCGCGCGCGGTGTCGATCTATCGCTCGGGCTGTCTGAGCCGGGCGCTTGACCTTACCAGCCGGGGGATGCAGGCGCGCCGCCAGGGGTTTTACACCATCGGTTCGTCCGGGCACGAGGGCATGGCGGCGGTTGCCGCCGCGCTGCGGGTCAGCGACATGGCGTTTCTGCATTATCGCGACGCGGCGTTTCAGATCCAGCGCGGCGAAGAGGTGCCGGGGCAATCGACCACCTGGGACATGCTGCTGAGCTTTGCCTGCTCATCCGAAGACCCGATATCCGGGGGGCGGCACAAGGTGCTGGGGTCGCGTGCGCTGAACATCCCGCCCCAGACCTCGACGATTGCCAGCCACCTGCCCAAGGCGGTCGGCGCGGCCTATTCCATCGGGGCCGCGCGGCGTCATCGCCCGGAACATGCCAGCCTGCCGGATGACGCGATCATCTTTTGCAGCTTTGGCGATGCCTCGGCCAATCACTCGACCGCGCAGGGGGCGTTCAACACCGCGCAATGGACGTCTTATCAATCGGTACCGCTGCCATTGCTGTTCTGCTGCGAGGATAACGGTATCGGCATATCCACCAAGACGCCGCGCGGCTGGATCGGCGCGACGTTCTCGCAGCGGCCCGGTCTGCGGTATTTCACCTGCGACGGGCTCGATATCTATGACACCTATGCCACCGCCATGGCGGCGGCGGAATATGTGCGGCGCTGTCGGAAACCGGCCTTTCTGCATATGCGGACGGTGCGGCTCTATGGTCATGCGGGTGCCGATGTGGCGACCACTTACCTGCCCAGGGCCGAGGTCGAGGCGGACGAGGCCAATGATCCGCTGCTGCATTCCGTGCGTTTGCTGACGCAATCCGGCGCGATGCCACCCGACCGTGCGCTGGACATCTATCGCAACAGCCTGGCGCGGGTTGAGCGGGTCGCCGCCGAGGTGGTCACGCGCCCGCATCTGGAAACCGCGGGCGATGTGATGGCCAGCCTGATCCCCCCCGCGCGGGCCTGCCGGCCAAGCAATGGCCCCGACGCGGCGATGCGCTCGGACGTGTTTGGGTCGGACATGCGGGCGATGGGCGATCCGCAACCCATGTCGCGGCTGATCAACTGGGCGCTGACCGACCTTATGCTGGAACACCGCGAGATCGTCATGATGGGCGAGGATGTGGGGCGCAAGGGCGGCGTCTATGGCGTTACCCAGAAACTGCATGACCGTTTTGGCCCCGACCGGATGATCGACACCCTGCTGGACGAGCAATCGATTCTCGGGCTGGCGATCGGCATGGCGCAGAACGGTTTTATCCCGATGCCCGAGATCCAGTTCCTCGCCTACCTGCACAATGCCGAAGACCAGCTGCGCGGCGAGGCGGCGACATTGCCATTCTTTTCGCGCGGGCAATACAGCAATCCGATGGTGCTGCGGATTGCCGGGCTTGGCTATCAAAAGGGGTTTGGCGGGCATTTTCACAATGACAATTCGCTCGCGGTGCTGCGCGACATTCCGGGGCTGATCCTCGCGGTTCCGTCCAACGGGGCGGATGCGGTCCGGATGTTGCGCGAATCGGTGCGGCTGGCGCGCGAGGAACAGCGGCTGGTGGTGTTTCTCGAACCCATCGCGCTCTATCCGATGCGTGATCTGCGCACGGACGAGGATGGTGCGTGGATGCGCGTCTATCCCGCCCCGGATGAACGTATCGCGCTTGGCGAGGTGGGGGTCGCGGGTACGGGGCGCGATCTGGCCATCGTCACATTCGGCAACGGCACCTATCTCGCCAACCAGGCCCTGCCCGATATCGCGGCGGCGGGGATCAGGGCGCGGATCATCGACCTGCGCTGGCTGTCGCCGCTGCCGATCACCAGCCTCGATGCGGCGGTCCGGGGATGTGACGCCATTCTCGTGGTTGACGAAACCCGCCATTCCGGCGGCGTGGCAGAGGGGCTGATGGCGCATCTTCACGAAACCTCCACGGCCCGGCTGGCGCGGCTGACCGCCGAAGACAGCTTTATTGCAACCGGCCCGGCCTATGCGGCGACCATGCCCTCCGCCGGGTCGATCCTGCGGGCGGCCCGTGATCTGGTGGGCAAGCCATGACGACGGCGGTTGTGATCTGTCCGGGGCGCGGCACCTATAACGCCGCCGAACTTGGCTATCTCGGACGCCATGCCGGCGACCCGGATTTGCGGGCGGAATTTGATGCGATCCGCCAACAGGTCGGGCAGGACACGCTGTCGGCGCTCGACGGTGCGCCGCGTTTCTCGCAATCGAAACATGGTCGCGGTGACAACGCATCGGCGCTGATCTACGCGGCGACCATCGGGGATTTCCGCACGATCGCGCGCCACCGGATCGAGATCGTCGCCGTGACCGGAAATTCGATGGGCTGGTATTCGGCGCTGGCCTGCGCCGGGGCGCTGAGCTGGCAGGACGGGTTTCGGGTTGCCAATACGATGGGAACACTGATGCAGCAGGCCCTGATCGGCGGGCAGGTGATCTATCCCTGTGTCGATGAGGATTGGCGGCCACAGCCCGAGCGGCGCCGGGAATTGCTGGCACAGGTGGCGGACATCGCCACGCGCGAGGGGCACACCCTGTCGCTGTCCATCGATCTTGGCGGGATGCTCGTGTTGGCGGGCAACGAGGCCGGGCTGGCGGCGTTCGAAGCCGGGGTCGCGCGGGTGCAGGGGCGGTTTCCCATGCGTCTGGCCAATCATGCGGCGTTTCACAGCGCCTTGCAGGCCCCGGTGGCCGCGCGGGGCCGGACGCAGTTGCCGCCCCACCTGTTTGCCCAGCCCGACCTGCCGATGATCGACGGGCGCGGGGCGATCTGGTGGCCGGGGGCGACGCGCCGCGAGGCGCTCCATGACTATACGCTGGGGCACCAGGTGACCGAACCCTATGACTTTAGCCGCGCCATCACCGTTGCCGCCCGCGAGTTCGCGCCGGACCTGTTCATCGTGACCGGGCCGGGCACCACCATGGGCGGCGCGGTGGCGCAATCGCTGATCGGGGCGAACTGGCGCGGGTTGACCGCACGGGACTCGTTCAAATCGCTGCAGGAACGGCAACCGATGCTGGTTTCCATGGGGATGGAGGAGCAGCGCGGCCTGGTGACCTGATGGTGGATACCGGCCCGCTTGTTCTCGGCGCAAAAGGGCCGTAGGTCTGGCGACATGACCAATGCCTTCACCCGAACGCAACTATGGGGCACGCTGTTTCAGGACCGCGAGGTCGCCGCAGAGTTTTCTGCCGACCGGTTCTGTGCCCGGATGATAGACTTTGAAACCGCCTGGACCCGCGCCCTGCGGGATGCCGGGGCGGTTCCCGCCGATCTCGCGGATCGCGCGCTGGCCGCGATCGACCGGTTCAAGCCGGATTTCGCAGCCCTGGAACAGGCGTCGGATGTGGATGGTTTGCCCTTGCCGGCGCTTGTGCGCCAGTTGAAGGCCGGTCTGCCCGAAGAAGCGCGCGCTGCCATTCACGCCGGTGCCACGAGCCAGGATGTCATCGACACCGCCACGATCCTGACCGCGCGCGAGGTGTTCGCGATCTTCAGGGTCCGTTGTGACGCCCTCCTGCACCGGCTCGATGATCTGGACGCGCGGTTTTCCGGCAATCCGGTCTCGGGACGCACGCGGATGCAGTCGGCGCTGCCGATCACCGCGCGTGACCGGATCGAGGACTGGCGCACCCCGCTGCGGGTGCATCGCGACCGCCTGGACCGGCTGGTGGACGATATCGGCGTGGTGCAGGTGGGCGGCGCGGTCGGGCTGCGCAACGCACCTGCCGGATGTGCCCGCGCCGTTGCCGAACGGGTGGCGGATGTGCTGGGCCTGCGGCTCACGCCGGTGTGGCACAGCGATCGCACGGTGATGCTTGATACCGGCCACTGGCTGGCCGCGACCTGCGGGACATTGGGCAAGATCGGTCAGGATATCGCGCTGATGGCGCAACAGGGGATCGACGAGGTTCAGCTGGACGGCGCGGGCGGGTCATCCGCCATGCCGCACAAACAGAACCCGGTGCGGGCAGAGGTGCTCGTCGCGCTCGCCCGGGTTGTCGGTGGCCACCAGGGGATGTTGACACAGGCGATGATCCACGAACAGGAACGGTCCGGTGCGGCCTGGGCGGTGGAGTGGATGACCTTGCCGGCGATGTTCGAACTGACCGGGGCGGCGCTCGGCAATGCGGATCACCTGTTGGGCCAGATCCGCCATATCGGTGCGGTGCAAGATCGCTGATTACCGCGCCGCCGCCTCGCGGGTCGCTTCCAGAATGGCCTGCCGGAACAGGCGGACCGGCGGGGTGGGGTCTTCTTCGGCGCGGGACAGGAGCCCCACGGGTCCGGCCATCGCGCTGGTGTCGATGGGCAGCGCCACCATGCGGCCCGCGGCGATGTCCCGCGCCACGACACCCTGGCTGATGATCCAGACCGCCCGTGCCGGGCCCAGCGTCATCGCGCGGCCAAAGGCTCCGGATACGGTTTCGATGCGATTGGACCATTCGGCAACGCCCTGCGCGATCAGGTACCGGTCGACAAGCGGGCGGATGGCGGCCCCCTTTGGTGGATAGAGGATGCGGCACCCGGACAGCGCATCAAGCCGCGAGACCCCTGCCAGCGGGTGATCGGGCGCAACCGCGAAAACGACCTGTTCCGCGTAAAGCTGGGTAAAGGACAACCCCGCCAGTATCTCGGGCCGTGGCATCCGTCCGACCACAAGGTCGAGATCGCCCGAGCGCAACCGCTCGAGCAGCCCGCCGATGCGGCCATCTTCGACGGTGACGGGGGTAGGGGGTGAAAGCTCGGCAAACCGCTGGATCACGTCGGGCAACAGGTCGGCGGCAACACTGGGCAGCGCCCCGATCCGTAGCGGCGTCGCCGCGCCCGACCTCAGCGCGTCAAGACTGGCCAGCCCATGACCGAGCGCCGCAAGACATTGTTCCGCGAACTGGCGAAACACCGCCCCCTCGCGGGTGAGTTCGATGCCGCCGCGATCCCGGTGCAGCAGCGATACGCCAAGGATGGTTTCAAGATCTTTCAGGGTCTTGGAAATCGCGGGCTGGGTCAGGAAAATGCGCTCGGACGCGGCCTTGAGGCTGCCACAACGCACGGTTTCGACAAAGGCGGACAGGTGCCGCATCTTGATCTGGCGATATTTGTTATGTTCCATTTTGGCAAGTAACCGGTGCGATTTGTCATTTTTCATGCATGATAAGCTGAAGTAATCTGGGTGCAACTGGATTGGAGGGGATCATGAAAACCCAAGTAGCGATCATTGGCGGCGGGCCTGCGGGGCTTTTGCTGTCACAACTGCTGCATGTGCGCGGCATCGACAGCGTGATCCTTGAGCGCAAGACCAGGGATTACGTGCTTGGCCGCATCCGGGCCGGGGTGCTCGAGCAGGGGCTTGTCCGGCTCATGGAAGAGGCCGGCTGTGCCGAGCGGATGCATGCCGAGGGGTATTCGCATGACGGCGCGCTGATCTCATACGGGGACGAGATGTTCCGCATCGATTTCGCCGAGCATACGGGCACGCCGGTGCTGATCTACGGGCAGACCGAAGTGACCCGCGACCTGTATGACGCGCGCGAAAAGGCGGGGGGCAAGATCGAGTTCGAAGTCGAGGATGTCGAGATCCGCGATGCCGACACCGACCAGCCCCATGTATTGTACACCGTCGGGGGCGAGGCGCGCAGGATCGAGTGCGATTTCATCGCCGGTTGTGACGGGTTTCACGGGGTCAGCCGGCAGGCGATTCCGCTGAGCGTGCGGCGGGAATATGAAAAGATCTACCCGTTCGGCTGGCTGGGCGTGCTGAGCGAGACGCCGCCGGTCAATCACGAGTTGATCTATGCGAATTCCGAGCGCGGTTTCGCGCTGTGTTCGATGCGCAACGAGAATCTCAGCCGCTATTATATCCAGTGTTCGCTGAGCGACAGCCCAGCCGACTGGACGGACGAGGCATTCTGGGAAGAGCTGAAGCGCCGTATTCCCAAGGCACAGGCCGACCAGCTCGTGACCGGGCCGTCGATTGAAAAATCCATTGCGCCGCTGCGGTCCTTCGTGACCGAACCGATGCGATGGGGGCGGTTGTTTCTCTGCGGTGATGCCGCGCATATCGTGCCGCCTACCGGGGCCAAGGGGCTGAATACCGCGGCCTCGGACGTGCATTATCTCTACAACGCCCTGCGCGACTATTACGAGAATGGCTCCGAGACCGGGATCGATGGCTATTCGCAAAAGGCGCTTGCCCGCGTCTGGAAGGCCGAGCGGTTCTCATGGTGGTTCTCTTCCCTGCTGCACCGCTATCCGGACCAGGCGGCGTTTGATCTCAAGATGCAGATCGCCGATCTCGAATTCCTGCGCTCGAACACGGCGGCACAAAAGGCGATGGCCGAGAACTATGTCGGTTTGCCCTATTGAGGGTACCAAAGAGGGTTGGCCCCGGCCGGGCCGTTTCGATTAGAATGACAGGGAATGAAGCCTATGCAAGACCGATTTGAAACCGGCATGACGGTGCGCCGCGAGGTTCTGGGCGATGCCCATGTGGATCGCGCCGAAGCCGCCAAGACCGCGTTTGACATGCCGTTCCAGACGATGATCACCGAAGGGGCCTGGGGCACCCTTTGGGCGGATGACACGATCTCGCGGCGCGACCGGTCGCTGTTGACGCTGGCGTTGTTGGCGGCAACCGGAAATTTCGAGGAAATCCCGATGCATATCCGCGCGAGCCGCAATACCGGGGCCACCCCGGACGAAATCGTGCAGGCGTTCCTGCACGTGGCGGTCTATGCCGGGGTGCCCAAGGCCAACCACGCGATCAAGCTGGCCAAGCAAACATTCAGCGAACTGGGGGTCGACCTATGAGCCTGATCAAGCAAACCGGCGGATTTGTCCCGCGCGACCGGACCTGGCAGCCGGACGCCCTGACGCCGCGCTACAAAACCAGCGTCAAGCGCAGCCCGCAGGCGGCGTTGCTGTCCTTTCCGACAAGCCTGAGCGAGGAAACATCCCCGGTCTTTGGCCACAACATGCTCGGCGAGTTGGACAACGACCTGATCCACAATTTCGCCAAGCCGGGCGAAAGCGCCATCGGCCCGCGGGTCATCGTGCATGGCCGCGTTCTGGATGAAATGGGGCGCGGCGTGCCCGGTGCGCTGGTGGAATTCTGGCAGGCCAATGCGGGCGGGCGATATCGCCACAAGAAGGAAAGCTACCAGGCGGCGCTTGATCCGAATTTCGGCGGCTGCGGGCGCACGATCACCGCCGAGGACGGGTCGTATGAATTCCGCACCATTCAGCCCGGCCCCTATCCGTGGCCGAACGGCATGAATGACTGGCGTCCGGCGCATATCCATTTCTCGATTTTCGGCCATGGATTTGCGCAACGACTGATTACCCAGATGTATTTCGAGGGTGATCCGCATATCAAGCTCTGCCCGATTGTCGGCGGCTTGAAGTCGCAAGAGGCGGTGGATGCGCTGACCGCGTTGCTCGACATGCATCGCACCACGCCGATGGACAGCCGCGCCTACAAGTTCGACATCGTGCTGCGCGGCCGCCGCCAGAGCTTTTTCGAGAACCGCAAGGAGGGCCTTTGACCATGACGCAGGCGCTGAACTATCTCAGGGAATCCCCGAGCCAGACCGCCGGTCCCTATGTTCATATCGGGTGTACGCCGAACTTCGCCGGGATCGAAATCTACGGTGGCGATCTTGGCACGTCGATGAAAACCGGCCCGGTGCAGGGTCAGGAGATCACCATCCGCGGGATCGTGCATGATGGCACCGGTACGCCGCTGCGCGATGCGCTGGTCGAGATCTGGCAGCCGGACGCGGCGGGGTTGTTCCCCTCGGCCAATGAAACCCGCGGACAGGCCGACCCGAATTTTCTCGGCTGGGGGCGGTCGCCCGGCGACATGACGACCGGCGAATTCACCTTTGAAACGGTCAAGCCCGGCGCGGTTCCGTTCCCGGACGGGCGGATGCAGGCCCCGCATATCACCGCATGGGTGGTGGCGCGCGGCATCAATATCGGTCTGCACACGCGCATCTATTTCGAGGATGAGGCCGAGGCTAACGCCACCGACCCGATCCTGACCCGGATCGAGCACCAGAACCGTGTGCCGACATTACTGGCCAAAAAGGTGGCCGAGGGGGAATACCGGTTCGACATCCATCTTCAAGGTCCGCACGAGACCATCTTTTTCGACATGTGAGAGGCGTCATGGCAAAACCCTGCATCATCTGCGTTGCGATCACCGGTTCGTTGCCGACCAAGGCAAACAACCCGGCGGTTCCGATCACCGTCAGCGAACAGGTCGAGTCGACCCAGGCGGCCTTTGAGGCCGGTGCCACGATCTGTCATGCCCATGTGCGCAATGACGACCAGACCCCGTCCTCGGACCCCGACAAGTTCGCCCGCCTGAAAGAAGGGCTGGAAAAGCACTGCCCCGGCATGATCATCCAGTTTTCCACCGGCGGCCGGTCAGGGGCGGGGCGCACCCGTGGCGGCATGTTGCCGCTTGGTCCCGACATGGCCTCGCTGTCGGTTGGGTCGAACAATTTCCCGACCCGCGTCTACGAGAATCCGCCGGATCTGGTGGAGTGGCTGGCTTCTGAAATGCTGGCGCACGAGGTCAAGCCCGAGATCGAGGCCTTTGACCTGAGCCATATCCTCAAGGCGGCAGAGATGCACCGGAACGGCCAGATCGCGGATACGCCCTATGTGCAATTCGTGATGGGTGTGAAAAACGCCATGCCCGCCGACCGGCACGTGTTCGATTATTATGTCGAAACCGTCAAACGCCTGTTCGGTGACGATGCGGCGTGGTGTGCGGCGGGCATCGGCGCGCGGCAGGTTCAGTTGAACGACTGGGCGATCTCCAGCGGCGGCCACGCGCGCACCGGCCTTGAGGACAATGTCCGCCTCGACCGCGATACGCTGGCCCCGTCAAATGCGGCGCTGGTGCGCCGGACGGCGGAAATCTGCGAGAAATACGAACGCCCGGTTGCCACATGGCAGCAGGCGCGCGAGATCCTCGGGCTGCGTCTTCCCGCCTGAGACCGGGGGCCGGGCAGCGCCCCGGCCTCATTGCCGGTGCCCCGTGCCAGGGATCGCGGGTGGCGGGCCGTTGACAGGGCCGCGCCGGGCTTGGCACAGTCGGACCAGCGGTGCGGCAAGGGGCGACTTGGCAGAGATGCGTCAGAGGCAAGACCAATACCCCGAGGGGTCAAGACATGGCCGCGGTTGAAACGCCCGCGCCATCGCCGCCCCCGCCGGGCCGCATCGCGCGGCTGGTCGGCCATCCTGTTGTCCGGATCGTGGTGCCGCTGTTCATCGTGGCGATCACCTTTTACGTGCTGCACGATCTTTCGGTTCATGTCAGCTGGACCGAGGTAAAAGCCGACATCGCGGCAAGCCGGCCGGCGGCCATCGCGATGGCAATCGCGGCCACCGCGATCAGCTTTTTCGCGTTGTCGCTCTATGATGTGTTGGCGGTGCGCAATAACACCAGGGGCGAGGTGCCCGACAGGATCGCCGCCTTTGCCGGCGCAACCGGCACCGCGATCTCGAACCTGCTGGGGTTTTCCTATCTGACCGGGACGGCGGTGCGCTATCGCATCTATGCCTCGCTGGGGCTCGACCTCGCGCGGGTTGCGGGGATCATCGCGGTTTCATGGATCGGCCTCTGGTTGGGGCTGATCCTGGTTCTGGGCGTGTTGCTGATGGCTCATCCCGTGGGGTTGTCTGGCATCCTGCCGCTAAGCGGCGCGGTTGAAACCGGTGCCGGGTTGGCGATGCTGGGCGGGTTGGTGGCGCTGCTGATCTGGCTGGCACGCGCGCCGCGCAACATCTGGGCCGAGGGCTTTCGCGTGCCGTTGCCCGGCGCGGGGCTTGCGCTGGCGCTGACGGGGGTGGCGGTTGTCGACCTGATGGGGGCGGCGATGACACTATATGTGCTGATGCCCGGCGATCTCGCCCAGAATTTCGTGCTGTTCTTTGTGGTTTACATGGGGGCCGTCGCCCTTGGCATGCTCAGCCATTCACCCGGCGGGCTCGGCGTGTTCGAGGCGACGATGATTGCCGGGCTCGGGGCGGCGGGGCGTCCGGACGTGCTGGCGGCATTGTTGCTTTACCGCGTGATCTATTCGGTTCTGCCCTTTGCGGTTTCGGTGATCGCGCTGGCGCTGAGCTGGGCCATGGCACAGCGCGAGGCGATCACCGCAAGGTCGACATGGGCCTATCGGCTGATCCGCCCGATGGTGCCGCTTGCGGCGGCAGGGGTTGCGCTGCTGGCGGGAACGGTTCTGTTGATTTCGGGCAACCTGCCCGGAGAATCCACCCGGTTCGGCGTGCTGCGCGACATCGTTCCCTTGCCCTTTGTCGAAGTCTCTCACCTCGCGGGGAGTGTCGCGGGGCTGCTGTTGATCGTGGTGGCGCGGGGCCTTTATCGCAAACTTTATCGCGCGTGGCTGATCGCGATGGCGTTGATGATCGTCGGGTTGCTCGCGTCTCTGGCCAAGGGGCTGGACTGGGAAGAGGCTGTCGGAATGCTGGCCTCGCTCGCGGTGTTGGGGGCTTTCCGCTCGGCCTTTTACCGCGTCGAAGCCGCATCGGTGTTTCGCCTGAACGCCACCTGGCTGGTCAGCGTTCTCGCGCTGCTGGTGGCGATTTTCTGGATCGGTCTGTTTGCCTATAGCCATGTGCAATATCGCGATGCGCTCTGGTGGCAATTTGCCATTGATGGCGATGCCTCGCGGTTCCTGCGCGCCAGCGTTGTCGTGGCGCTGCTGCTGGTGGGGATTGCGCTGAATTCGCTCCTCAACCGGCAAGGGGCGGCCAAGGCCGCGCAAGAGATACCCGATATCGTGCGCCAACTGATCGCGCAAAGCGAGGATACCGAGGCACAGCTTGACCTGCTTGGCGACAAGTCCTTCCTGATCTCGGACGACAACCGGGCCTTTATCGCCTATTGCGATACCGGTGGATCGTTGATCACCAAGGGCGAACCGGTAGGCGACGAGGAGGCGGGGCGCAAGCTGATCTGGCGGCTGCGCGAAATGGCGGACAAGGCGGGCAAACGCTGTGCCTTTTACGCGGTGTCGCCGAAATACCTGGCGACCTATCTCGACCTCGGGCTGTCGATCCTCAAGATCGGCGAGGTGGCGCGGGTGAAGCTTGACGGGTTCACGCTTGAGGGTTCCGGCAAGAAGAACTTTCGCGCCGCCAGCCGCCGGGCCGGGCGCGAGGGCTATGAGTTCACCATCATTCCCAAGGCGGATTTGGCGACCGTTCTGACCGAACTGCGCGGCATTTCGGATCGCTGGATGGCGCGCAAGCAGGGCGAAGAAAAGGGCTTTTCCCTCGGCTATTTCGATGACAGCTATCTGTCGAATTTCGATCACGCGGTGCTGCGGCACGTTGAAACCGAGCGCATCGTTGCCTTTGCCAACCTGTTCCAGGGCGCCAACCGGCATGAATTGTCGCTGGATCTCATGCGCTATGACCCGGAAGGGCCGAGTTTTGCCATGGACGCGCTGTTTGCCGAGCTCATGCTCTGGGGCGCAGCAGAGGGGTTCCGGTGGTTCTCGCTCGGGGCGGCACCGTTTTCGGGCATCGACAACCACCAATTGTCGTCGCTGTGGAACCGCATCGGCGGGTTCATCTATGAGCATGGCGAGCAGGTCTATCATTTCGAAGGGCTGCGCGCGTTCAAACAGAAATTCGATCCCGTCTGGACGCCCAACTATCTGGCAAGCCCCGGCGGGCTGGCGGCCCCGCGCGTGCTGTACGAAGTCAACATATTGATCTCTGGCGGGATCCGGGGTCTGGTGGGTTAGGGATGATCGACAATTACGCGGACCATTCCTCGAACGAACGTACCTTTCTGGCCTGGGTCAGAACCGTCATCGCCATCGTCGGTTTCGGCCTCGCGGCGGCGCGTCTGGGGCGTGACGTTGCACCGCTCTGGTCCGAACTGCTGATGCTGGCGGCGGGTGCGCTGGTGATCTTGCTGGCGTTTCTTCGGATGCAGCATATCCGCAGGAAGCTCGCGTCGGCGGAAACCGCGGATGACAACGCCCTTTCGGCCGATGCGTTCCTGTTGGCGCTGATCGCCGCGTTGTTCGGGCTGATCGCGGCCTTTGGCATCCATGTGAGCGCGTCATGACCTGGGTCGGGCGGGTGCCGTTTACGCTGGTTTTCATCGGCATCATGGTGCTGGCCAACCTGGGGGCGGGGACCCTGGCGGGCGAATTGCCGGCAGGGGCGCTCGCGCGTTGGGGTCTCAGCCATCAGACCGTGGCCGAGGGCGAATTCACCCGGCTTCTGAGCGCGACCTTCCTGTCCCATGACGTCGGCATGTTCCTGCGCCAGCTGGTTTTTGCCGCGACGGTCATCGGGTATTTCGAATGGCATCACGCGACTTTGCGCACCGTCACCACGTTCTTTGCCATCGATATTGTGGGCACGGTCATCGTGCTGTTTGCGGTGGTGCCGCTGGCCGCCGCCGTATCCCATCCCGAGGCCCGCGCAACGCTCGACGTGGGCATGTCGGCGGGCGGTTTCGGGCTGATCGGGGCGATCCTTGCGGGCTGGCGGCACAGCTTTCTGTTGCTGCTGGCGGTGTTGGGGGCGATCGCGGCCAAGGTGGCCGTGCGCCCGGACCTGATCGCCGACAGCGCACATGCGATCTGTCTCTTGATCGGCTTCGCGGTTCAGTTGATCGTGGCCGGGCAAACCCGTTTCCGGGGACGCAAGGAGAACGTGCCATGACGCGCAGGACGATCCGGTGCATGTCGGGGCTTTTGCTGATCCTGACGCTGAGCCTGTTACCCGGCCTCGCCCGGTCGGACAGTTCATCGTTCTTTGATCCCCGGGGGCCGATTGCCGCCGCCGAGAAGGATCACTTCATCCAGACCGCGGCGCTCACCATGATCGCAGTGTTGCCGGTTCTGGTGCTGGTGCCGCTGATCCTGTGGCGGTATCGCTATGGCAATACCAGGGCCCGGTATACCCCGAAATGGGAGTTTTCCGGCCTGTTGGACACCCTCATGTGGGGCGTTCCCATTGCCATCGTCACCGTTCTGTCGGTGCAGCTCTGGCGGGAAACCGTTGCGCTTGATCCCTATCGTCCGCTGGAGTCGGACAAACCCCCGCTGGACATCCATGTCATCGGCCTCGATTGGAAATGGCTGTTTGTCTATCCCGAACAACAGATCGCCACGGTTGGTGAAATGGCATTTCCCGCCGACCGCCCGGTCAGGCTCCGTCTGACCAGCGATACGGTGATGCAGTCATTCCTGGTCTCTGCGCTGGCGGGCCAGATCTATGTGATGCCGGGGATGCAGACACAGTTGCAACTGCTCGCCGATGTGCCCGGTGTGTTCGAAGGCGAGAACACCCAGTTCAACGGCGATGGGTTTACCCAGCAGAAATTCCGCGCGATGGCGCAGACGGACGCGGATTTCGCAAGCTGGAGCGCGCGGGTCAGGGCCGGGGGGGTGCCGCTTGACGTGGACGCCTATGGCCGCCTGGCCATTCGTTCAAGCCCGGCCGAGGTTCACGCCGAATTTGCGACCCCGGCCATGCCCACGAACGCGGTCTGGTTCGGTTCGGTCTTGCCCGACCTGTTCGAGCGGGTGCTGCACCGCTATCATCAGGGCAGCGCGCTTGATCCCGGCGGGCAGCCGGGCAGCTATATCTGTGGACCGGGAAGCCTGTCCAAATCCCTGCCGGAGATCGCGCGATGAATGACACGACGCCCACCGGCTGGCTGCTCGGGCGGCTTGATATGTCCAGCCTGCCGATCCTGCCCGCGATCGAAAATCCGACGGCCTCGGAACTCGTCGGCGCGGGGGCGGCGACGATCGTGATCCTTGGGGCTGTCACCGTGGTGGCGGTGCTGACCTGGTTCAACTGGTGGAAGCCGCTCTGGCGCGACTGGCTGACCAGCACCGACCACAAGCGCATCGGCATCATGTATATCGTGCTGGCGCTGGTGATGATGACCCGTGGCGTGCTCGAAGGCGTGGTGATGCGGGCGCAACAGGCATCGGGGCTTGACGGGGGCTTTCTTGCCGACAGCCATTTCGCCGAACTGTTCAGCACCCATGGCACGATCATGATCTTTTTTGTCGCCATGCCGTTCATCGCGGGGGTGATCAATTTTGTGCTGCCCTTGCAGCTTGGAGCGCGGGACGTGTCGTTCCCGGTGCTCAACCAGGTCAGCCTCGCGTTGACCGCGATTGGCGCGGCGCTGGTGATGATCAGCCTTGTTCTGGGCGAGTTCTCGACCGGGGGCTGGCCGGCCTATCCGCCCTATACGGGCATTGCGTTCAATCCCGGTCCGGGGCCGGATTACTGGATCTGGTCGGTGGCCATTGCCGGGTTCGGCTCGACCCTCTCCGGCATCAATTTCGCGGTCACGATCTACAAGGAACGCGCGCCCGGCATGAAGCTCTTCTACATGCCGCTGTTTTCCTGGACGGTGCTGTGTACCGCGATCATCATGATCTTTGCCATGCCGCCGCTGACCGTCGCAACGCTGACGCTGGCGCTGGATCGGTATCTCGATTTCCATTTCTACACCAATGATCTGGGCGGGAACATGATGAACTATGTCAACCTGTTCTGGCTGTTTGGGCACCCCGAGGTCTATCTGCTGGTGCTGCCCTGTTACGGCATCTTTTCCGAGATCATCGCGACGTATTCCGGCAAGCGGCTGTATGGCTACAGCTCGCTGGTCTATGCGACCATGGCGATTTCGGTGCTGAGTTTCACCGTCTGGCTGCACCATTTCTTTACAATGGGGCAGAGCGCCCATGTCAACGCGGCCTTTGGGGTGGCGTCGATGTTCATTGCGGTGCCCACGGGGGTCAAGGTCTATGACTGGATGGCCACCATGTTCCGCGGGCGTATCCGGTTCTCGGTGCCGATCCTGTATGCAACCGGGTTCCTGATGCTGTTTGTCATCGGAGGGTTGACCGGCGTCATGCTGGCCAATCCGACAATCAGCTACCAAGTGCACAACACCCTGTTCCTGGTGGCGCATTTTCACAACGTGATCATTCCCGGCGTGCTCTTCGGGTTGCTGGCGGGGTATCACTACTGGTTCCCCAAGGCCTTTGGATTCCGTCTGCACGAAGGGTGGGGATACGTCACGGCCGGGTTCTGGATCGCCGGTTTCATGTTCACCTTCTTTCCGCTCTACGTGCTGGGTGTCATGGGGATGCCCCGGCGTTCGGCCAGCTATAGCGACCCGGCATTCGAGCCGCTGACGCTGATTGCGATGGGCGGGGCCTGCCTGATCTTCTGTGCGCTGGCGTCGCTGCTGATCCAGTTGGCGGTCAGCATCCGCAATCGCGACCGGGCGCGGGTGCCGCTTGGCGACCCGTGGAACGGCATGACGCTGGAATGGTCGATCCCGTCGCCGCCGCCCGAATACAACTTCGCCGTGGTGCCCGAGGTTGGCGCGCGCGATGCCTTTGCCGATGCCAAGGAACGCGGGGTGGCCTATCGCGATGCATCGACCTACGAGGATATCGCGGTGCCGCGCAACACCTCGCTGGGGGCGATCATCCTCGTTGCGGGAACGGCGTTGGGGCTGGCGCTGGTGTGGTATGTCTGGTGGCTGGCGATCCTGTCCGTGCTGGTGATGATCGGGGCGTTCATCCTCGGCTCGTTCCGCACCGACACCCACAGGATCATTCCCGCCGCCGAGGTGGCCGCCGCCCATCGTGCATGGTTGCAAGAGATCGCCGCCAGCACGCCGGTCACGCGCGACATCGAAACCCGCGCCGACAACCGCGGCCGCGCGGCGCTGGAACAGCCACGGGGGGCGACATGATTTCGCAGGATCGCAAACATCCCGGCCTGAACCTGGGCGCGCATCACGGCAGCGCCCACGAGGCCGCAGAGGGCGTGGTGTTCGGTTTCTGGGTCTTTCTGATGAGCGACCTGATCATCTTTGGCCTGATGTTCGCCACCTATATCACCATGCTCGACCCCATGGGGCAGGCGGGCGGGCCGGGGCCCAGAGATCTGTTCGACCTGAACAGCGCCTTTGTTCAGACCATGCTGCTTTTGACCAGCAGCCTGACTTTTGGCATGGCTTCGCTGGCAATGCGGCACAAGCGCGGCCCGCGAGAGCTGGTCATCTGGCTGGGTGTCACCCTGGTCCTCGGGCTGGTCTTTCTGGGGTTCGAATGGCGGGATTTCGCGGCGATGTTTGCCGCCTCTGCCGGGCCATCGCGCAGCGGTTTCCTGTCGGCGTTTTTCGGGCTGGTGCCGCTACACGGGCTGCATGTGGCCGCGGGTTGCGTCTGGCTGTTGGTGATGATGCTCCAGATACGGGTTCTGGGCCTGAGCGATGCGGTCAAGTCGCGGCTGCTCAGGCTTGGGTTGTTCTGGCACTTTCTCGACATCATCTGGATCGGGATATTCTCGATCGTCTACCTTGGGGGGCTGGCATGACACCGCAGAGCGACACGCATAAATCCGAGGTGCGCCACTATCTGATCGGGTTTGCGCTGGCGCTGACGCTGACCTTGCTGCCCTTTGGTCTGGTGGCCGTCGGCGGGGTCGGGCGGGGGATGACGCTGACTGTTGTGGCGATCTGTGCGCTGGTTCAGATCGTGGTGCATTTCCGGTTTTTCCTGCATATCGATTTTTCCCGCCAGAAACGCGAGGATTTGCACCTGATCCTGTTTTCCACCCTTGTCCTAGCCATCATGGCCTGTGGCACATTGTGGATCGTGTTCAACCTGGCGGGCCGCATGTAGCGCGGACCGCAGGCTATTCTCCCGGCACCAGCTGGCGGTTTTCCCGATCCAGACGTTTTGCCGCCATGCCGGGGTCCGCGCCCCATGTGGCGATCAGCCGATAGAAAACCGGGGTCAGGAACAGGGTGAACACCGTGGCAAAGCCAAGACCGCCGACAATCACCCAACCCACGGCGATCCGCGCCTCGGCGCCGGCGCCCGAGGTCACGATCAGCGGCAGCCCGCCGAACACGGTCGAGACCATGGTCATCATCACCGGCCGGATGCGCAGCCGCAGCGCATCGCGTATGGCGCTGTCGATATCCTGACCGGCCTCGCGCAGCTGGTTGGCGAACTCGACGATCAGGATTCCGTTCTTGGCCATCACCCCGATCAGCATCACCAGCCCGATCTGGCTATAATAGTTCAGTGACCCGCCGGTCAGCAGGATCGCCATCAGCGCCGCCGCAAGGCCAAACGGCACCGTCAGCATGATCACCGTGGCGCTTGCGAGGCTTTCGAACTGGGCCGACAGAACCAGGAACACCACGACAAAGGCCACGCCAAACACAAGGTACATGCCGCTTTGACCATCCGCGAGCGTCGCTGCCTCGCCGGTGAACGTGATCCCCATGCCGGCGGGCAGGGTATCCGCCGCGATTTCACTCAGACGTTCCATCGCGGTGCTCAGGTCCACGCCCTGGGCCAGGTTGGCCTGTGCCGACACCGCGAGCGCACCGCCCTGGCGTTCGACCTCGGACAGGCTGACCACGGGGACCAGCGACGCCGCCGAAGACAGAGGCACATAGGCCCCGTCGGGCAAGCGCAGAAAGATCGATTCCAGATCGCCCGGATCGTTGATGGGCGGGCCGCCCGGCACCACGTTCACGTCCACCTCGGTATCGTTTTCGAACACGGTGACGGCGATATTGCCCCGGATCATCGCGCTGACGGTTTCGGTGATCTCCTGCGCGCTCAGGCCGAACACACCCAGCATGTCCTTGTCGACGCGCAGCTCGAACTGGGCCTGTACCGTATCGTTGGACAATTGCGGGTTGAGAAAGACCGTGTCCGCGGCCATTGCCGTGACAAGCTCTTCGGTGGCGGCGGTCATCGCCTCGATATCGGTGCCGGTCACCGCGAATTGCAGACCCTGTCCGGCCCCGCGGATGTTCAGGCTGTTGGTCGCCCGCGCACTGACCTGCACGCCGGGGACCGATCCAAGCTGGCGGCTGATCTCGGCAAGGATTTCGCCTTGTGCGCGGTCGCGCTCGGCCCAGTCGGGAAGGCGGACGATGATAAAGGCGCTGGTGCCGCCGCCGATGCCGATGATGCTTTGCACCACCGTGACTTCGCCGCTGGCGCGATAGGGGGCGAGGATGTCTTCGATCTGTGCCACCTGTGTGTCCAGGTAGTCGACCGAGGTATCCGAAGCCCCCCTTGCCTGGATCAGGAAAAAGCCCCTGTCCTCGCTGGGCGTGATGCTGGACGTCAGGGTGCCGGCGGCCCCAAGCGCGATGATGGCAAAGCCGCCGGCCACCGCGAGCACCAACAAGGGTTCACGGATCGCGCGGTCCATCACCCGGTCAAAGGCGCGGGCCAGCGGCCCCCGGGCGCGGGGTGTCCCCGGCCCGCTTCCGCCCGCCCGTCCGGGATCGAGAAACGCCGCGAGAACCGGTGCCAGTGTCAGCGCGGTCAGCGATGACAGGGTCACCGCAAAGGCCAGCACAAAGCCGAATTCGCTGAAGACGCCGCCGGCCTGACCGGGCAAGAACGAGATCGGGATAAACACCGCCGCGAGCGTTGCGGTGGTGGAAATCACCGCAAAGAACACTTCGTTGGTCCCCGCCGCGGCCGCCGCAAAGGCCCCCATTCCCTGCTTGCGTTTGCGCACGATGTTCTCGATCACCACGATGGCGTCATCGACAACCATGCCGGTTGCCAGCACCAGCGCCAACAAGGTGATGGTGTTGACCGAAAACCCGGTCAACCAGATCGCCGCCACCGTTCCCACCAGCGCCACCGGGATGGTGAGCGCCGGGATCACCGTCGCCCGCAGCGAGCGCAGGAAGGCAAAGATCACCGCGATCACGATCACCGTGGCCATGCCGATCGAGGCCACCACCTCGTTGATCGACCCTTCGATGAATACCCCGTCATCGGATGTCACGATCAGGTCGACGCCCTCAGGCATCGCGCCCTGCAACTCGCCGACCGCCGCGCGCACCGCCTTGGAAATCTCCAGCGTGTTGCCCACGGACTGGCGGGTGATATCGAGACCGATGGCGGTTTGCCCGTTCACGCGTGTCGAAACGTCGCTGTCTTCGGGAACCTCCTGGACAAATCCCACATCCGACACGCGGGTGGTGTCGCCAATCGGGATGTCGCCGATGCTCTGGGTCGTCACCCGGGCATTGCCAACCCTCAGCGCAAGGGTCTGTGACGTGGTTTCCAGCTCGCCCAGCGGCGTGTCGTCCCGCAGGGTCGCAAGGGCGTCGGAAACGTCGAAGATCGTCAATCCCCTCCCCAGCAGCGAGGGCATATCCAGCGTGACGCGAAACTCGTTGGCGCGGTTGCCGCGAATCGACACTTCGGCGATGCCGTCAATCATCGACAGCCGGTCATAGATCGGCCCCTCGGCAAGTTCGGTCAGTTCCTGAACCGTGGCATCCCCCATGATCGCCAGCCGGATGATCGCGTCGGCGTTGCTGTCGCTCTTGGTCACGCTCGGGTCATCCTCGAGATCGTCAGGCAGCTTGCGCAGGGTTGCGGCGACGATCTCGCGGGCTTCGTTGGCGGCGACATCCACGTCGGTGCCTTCGGACAGGTCGATGGTGATGCGGCTTTCGCCCATCGTCGAACTGGACTCCATGTAAGACAGGCCGTCCAGCGCGCTCAGCGCGTCTTCCAGCACCTGGGTCACTTCCTGATCGACGGTTTCCGGCACAGCGCCTTCATAGGTGGTTCGCACCGACAGGACCGGCTGGTCCACGTCGGGCATTTCTCGCACATCCACCGATGCCAGCGCCGCCAGCCCGGCGATCAGGACCAACAGGTTGATGACAATGCCAAACAGCGGCCGTGCCACGAACAGGTCGGCCATCCCGCGTTTGCGGTTCGTCGGTTGCGGGGCGGTCATGCCGGGTGTTCCGCGTTGTCGGCGCCGGCGCCGGCGCCGGTGCCGGTGCCGGGCCGTTCGAGCGAGCCGAGATTGGGCAAGGCATCGCGCGGGGTATCTGATTGCGGGGCCGTGACCGGGGCGATGGCCGAACCCGCGTGCAGCTTTTGCGCGCCCTCGGTCACGATCATCGCATCCGCCGGCAGGTCGGCATCGATCCACACCCGCGCGTTGCGGCGGAACAGGATGGTGACGGGCACCTGGCGCACGCCGCCGTCCTCGGCAACCCAGATGGTTGAACCGGTTCGCGACCAGGTGATCGCCGTTGCGGGAACCACCGGCATCGGTTCGGTATGTTCGATCGTGCGCACGGAAAAGGTCATGCCGGGCCAAAGCAGCCCCTCGGGGTTGTCGACCCGCGCCTTGACGGTGACACTTCGGGTCTGGCTGTCGATCCGGCTGTCATGCGAGACGATTTCACCGGCAAAGACCCGCCCGGTCAGGCTCGGGGTGCTGACCAGAATTTCATGCTGCCGCGACAGCGCCCCGATCGAGCGTTCCGGCAATTCGAATTCCACCAGCAGCGTATCGGCATTGTCGACGGTGGCAAGCACGCTGTTGGCGGCAATGATGTCGCCGACCTCGACATCGCTCAGGCCCAGCCGCCCGGAAATGGGCGCACGGACCGAGCGGTCGTCAAGCGCCACCTGTGCCAGCCCGACTTTCGCCCGGGCCAGTCGTTCGGCCACATGCGCCTCGGCGAGGCTGACATCGGTGATGGTGGAATTCCCGTTGGTGTTCAGCCGCTCATAGCGGTCCACCGTATCGCTGGCCTGCTCCAGCTCGGCCAGCGCGATTTGCAGGTTCAATTCTTCGGTGCGCGCGTCCAGCTGGACAAGAACGTCACCGGCCTTGACGATGCTGTTGGCCGACAGGTTGCTGTGCGTGACCTCGCCCGATGTGGTTGCGGTCACATCCGCGCGCTGCTGCGCCCTGGCGCTGCCCACGGCGCGCAGAACGTCTTCGTAGGGTTCAAAGGCCAGCGGGCCAAGCACCACTGCAGTTGCCCGGGTGCCTCCGCGCCGTCGCGGACTGTCCGGCGTCGCGGCGGTCTGGTCGGCATTGCCGGCAATGCCCTGTCCGAACAGGCCCGACAAGGGCGCGGGAATGCCGAAGGCCAACACATATGATGCCGCGACGATCAAGATCGCCGCACCGGTTTTGACGGCAATTCCTGCCGATGTCCTTGCCGAAACGCGTTTCACTGCGCGGTTTCCTTCCAGTCTGGGGCGTCTTGCCTGAGTGATGTCTGTCAACGGGGTGCCACGCCGTTTCCCAATGCCCGGACCCACCATTTCGCGGGCAGTTCCACGGCACGGGTCACGATCAAATCGGCCCTCTTTCAAGACACAAACGCGGCAGCCCGGCGGTTCCGTCGCGAAAAATCCGGTGTCTTGCAGTTTTTCGGTGGCGGTCGCGGTGTCGCCCGCAGGAGCGCCCGCCCTCCCCCCGCCCCGGCCCGGTGTTTGTAAAAAACCTTCGGCGGGAAATCTTCGACCTTTTGGCTTGTCGTGTTTTCGGGCTGTCCGTGCTATGCCTGCCCAGGCAGGGCCGTGAAGGGAGGAGACCATCGCACGCCAGCATGTCGAGGAAATCGAGCGGGTTCTGGATGGATGCGCCACCGGGCGGGACAGCGCGGTGTCCGCGTCGTGGAAACGCTGTGTCGAAGTCTATGGCATGGACCCAACCCGCTCCGACCCGGCGCATATCGTCACCGAGACCGAGCTTCGCGAACACCGGATGCAGGCCGAGCAGATGATCGCCTCGGCACGGTCCGGGTTGCAGACCCTGTTCCGGCAGGTGGCACGTCAGAACTACACCGTGCTGCTGACCGATGCCAAAGGGGTCTGTGTCGATTTTTTTGGCGATCCCGATTTCGAGGCGGAGTTGCGGGGCGCGGGCCTGTTCATGGGCGCGCGCTGGTCCGAGGACCTGGCCGGAACGAATGCCGCCGGTGCCTGTATCGTGACCGGCGAACCGATGACGATCCATCAGGACGATCATTTCGGCAATGCCCATACCGCGCTGTCCTGCACCGCCGCGCCGATCTTTGACAGCATGGGG
The DNA here is from genome assembly GCF_049800935.1 of Microbulbifer sp. S227A. NCBI lineage: Bacteria > Pseudomonadati > Pseudomonadota > Gammaproteobacteria > Cellvibrionales > Microbulbiferaceae > Microbulbifer > Microbulbifer sp. S227A. The sequence continues at coordinate 108,975 of NZ_JBNAFZ010000006.1, forward strand.
CAATTGGCGGCGGTCCTGAATATCTCGCTGTTGCAGTCGCCCATGCCGAAATCCAGCCAGAACCTTGCCATGAGCCTTGTGACGGCATCGGCGCGGCGGGTTGAAATGGCCAACCTGATGGCCCAGAGCCGGCGCGAATGGGTGCTGCGCCTGTCGGCCAATCCCGAATTCCTCGATGTCGATCCCGAGGCGGCGGTGTCGCTGGATGGGTCGGGCCGGGTGATCGGCTTTACCCGGGCGGCGGGCAAGCTCTTTGGCGGTGAGGGTCGCGCGCTGCTGGGGCAGAGGATCGACTCGCTTCTGGACCTGTCGGTCGAGGAATTGCCCGATCTCATGCGTGACCGCCCGACCGAGGAGCGCGTTGTCAACATGCCGGACGGGGGTGCGCTCTTTGGTCATGCCATCGCGCCGCAAGCGCCGCGTGGCTGCGGCACGCTGGCCCGCCGGATGCGCGGCAAGGCGGGGCCGATGGATGCGCTGGCCGGGCATGACCCTGCGATGCAGCAGCTGCTGCTGCAAGCCGAGCGTCTGGCCGGGACGGATGTGCCGGTGCTGTTGTCCGGTGAAACCGGCACCGGCAAGATGCGGCTGGCCCGCGCCATGCATGTCGCCGGTGGCGAACGGCGCGAGCTGATCACCGTTGAATGCGCTGCGCAGTCGGTTGACCGGCTGATCCAGGCCCTGGGGCCGCCGGGCCAGATCCGCGCCACGCTGGTGCTGCGCCGGGTCGAGGAAATGCCCGCCGATCTTCAGGTGCTGTTGACCGCTCTGCTGGAAGAACGCCCGGGGTTGCGGCTGATTGTGACAAGCTGTGTCGATCTGGGCAAGGCGATGCAGGAGGGGCGGTTTCACAAACCCCTGTTCTATCGCCTGTCGGGCGCGGCGCTGATGTTGCCCCCCCTGCGCAAGCGGCAGGATCTGGGCTGGCTGATCGACCGGCTGTTGCGGCGGCGCACCGGCGGGGAACTGCGCCTCTCACCCGCCGCGCGCGCCGATCTGGTGGGCCGGGACTGGCCGGGCAACCTGCACGAGCTCGAACGGAGCCTGGATGTGGCGGTTGCCCTGTGCGATGGCGATGTGATCGATCTGCCCGAGCTGCCGCGCCCGGCGGGAAGCGACACGACAATCGAGGCCGACGACTCGCTGGAAGAGGTGCTCGAGGCCTGCGGCTGGAACATGTCCCGGGCGGCGCGACGGCTGGGTGTCAACCGTTCGACCGTGCTGCGGCGGATGCGGCGCGAGGGGCTGACCCCGCCTGCCTGAGCAATCGTGTTGCGCGCTGTTGCGTGCGCAACGCCCAACCGGCCCCTGATCGGTTTTCCAACCCTTCCCTGCGCAAAACACTGGCCCGATACCGATGCCGTGACCCAGAATTTGCGTCACAGAGACGCGAATGAGGAGGATACGCGATGCTCGACTCAACAGTGACAACCCGCTTGCAAACCGTTCTGGACACACTGAACGACGCCTTTGCCGCCGGCGATGTGGACCGCATCAAGGCGCAGTTTGCGACCGACAGCTATTGGCGCGACCTGGTGGCCCTGACCTGGAACCTCAAGACGGCGGAGGGGCCGGACCAGATCGGCGACATGCTGAACAGCCAGCTTGCCTCGGTCAAACCCGCGGAGTTCAGGATCCAGGAGGGCGAGATGCCGACCGAGGAGGGCGGGGTCATCACCGCCTGGATCACCTTTGAAACCGCGGTGGGGCGCGGCTGGGGCCTGATCCGGCTCAGGGATGACCGCATCTGGACCTTGCTGACCGCCTTGCAGGAATTGAAGGGCCACGAGGAACCGCGCCGCAGCCGGCGACCGATGGGGGCCAAACACGGTGCCGCAAGGAACCGCACCACCTGGAAGGAAGAACGCGAGGCCGAGGCCGCGACGCTGGGATATGACACCCAGCCCTATACGGTCATCATCGGCGGCGGGCAGGGGGGCATTGCCCTTGGCGCGCGGCTGCGCCAGCTTGGCGTGCCGGCCATCGTTCTGGACAAGCATGACCGCCCCGGCGACCAGTGGCGCAACCGCTACAAGTCGCTCTGCCTGCATGACCCGGTGTGGTATGACCATCTGCCCTATATCAAGTTCCCGGATAACTGGCCGGTCTTTACCCCAAAGGACAAGGTGGGCGACTGGCTGGAAATGTACACCAAGGTGATGGAGCTGAACTATTGGACCCGCTCGGAAGTCACCGGGGCCAGCTTTGACGAAGAGGCCGGGGAATGGACCGTCGAGGTCAACCGCGATGGCGAAAAGGTGGTGCTGAAACCCACGCAGCTGGTTCTGGCCACGGGGATGTCGGGCAAGATGAACATGCCGCAATTTCCCGGCATGGACAGTTTCGGGGGCGAAATCCAGCATTCCTCGCAACATGCGGGGCCGGATGCCTGGACCGGCAAGAAGGTGGTTGTCGTGGGGTCGAACAACTCGGCCCATGATATCTGTGCCGCGCTATGGGAACATGATGTGGATGTCACGATGGTTCAGCGGTCATCGACCCATATCGTGCGCTCGGATTCGCTGATGGAAATCGGGCTTGGCGCGCTCTATTCCGAAGAGGCGGTGGCCAATGGCGTGACCACGGAAAAGGCCGACATGATCTTTGCCTCGCTGCCCTATCGCATCATGCACGAGTTCCAGAAACCGGTATATGACCAGATCCGCGAACGCGATGCCGAGTTCTATGCCGGGCTGGAAAAGGCCGGGTTCGAGCTTGATTTCGGCGATGATGACTCGGGTCTGTTCATGAAATACCTGCGCCGCGCGTCGGGCTATTACATCGATGTGGGTGCCAGCCAGCTGATCATCGACGGCGAGGTCAAGCTGGCCAAGGGGCAGGTGGATCATTTCGAGCAAGACGCGGTTGTGCTGTCCGACGGCACCCGGCTCGAAGCGGACCTTGTCGTGATGGCAACGGGGTATGGCTCGATGAATGGCTGGGCCGCCGACCTGATCAGCCAGGAGGTCGCGGACCGTATCGGCAAGGTCTGGGGCCTGGGCTCGGACACCACCAAGGACCCGGGGCCGTGGGAGGGCGAGCAGCGCAACATGTGGAAGCCGACGCAACAGCCGAACCTGTGGCTGCATGGTGGCAACCTGCACCAGTCGCGGCATTATTCCCTGTATCTCGCGCTGCAACTCAAGGCGCGGATGGAGGGGCTCGATACCCCGGTCTATGGCCTGCAAGAGGTGCATCACCTGTCGTGATTTCCCCGGTGCCGGGCGGTATCCGTGCTGCCCGGCGCGCAAACAATCCCATGTCACTGGAAAGGAACGTCATGTCTCTTGACGGAAAAGTCGCGGTCGTCACTGGCGGCGCGCGCGGAATCGGGCTGGCCATTGCGCAACGGCTTGCCGCTGATGGTGCGGCCATCGCCCTGGTGGATTTGAACGCCGACCAACTGGCCGAAGCCGAAACACAATTGTCCGGCACGGGCGCAAGGGTCTGTTCGATTGCCGCCGACATATCGGACCGGTCACAGGTCTTTGCGATGGTCGAGTCGGCGGCAGGGCAGCTCGGCGGGTTCGACATCATCGTCAACAATGCCGGTATCGCGCAGGTCCAGCCCATCGCCGAAATCACCGAGGACGAGATGGACCGGATCCACGCGGTCAACGTGAAAGGCGTGGTCTGGGGCATGCAGGCCGCCGCCGCGCGGTTCAAGGCCGATGGCACAAGGGGCAAGATCATCAATGCCGCTTCGATCGCCGCGCATGAAGGATATCCGATGCTGGCGGCCTATTGTTCGACCAAGTTCGCGGTGCGATCCCTGACACAAAGCGCCGCCAAGGAATTTGCCGCCGATGGCATCACGGTCAATGCCTATTGCCCCGGCGTCGTGGGCACCGACATGTGGACCGAGATCGACCGTCGCTTTGCCGAGGTGACCGGTGCGGAGATCGGCGCGACATTCGATGAATTCGTCGGCAGCATCGCGCTCGGCCGTCCGCAGACCCCCACCGATGTGGCGAATTTCGTATCCTGGCTCGCCGGAAGCGACAGCGACTACATGACTGGCCAAGCGGTCGTGATCGACGGCGGCATGGTGTATCGCTGATCGCTGGCCGGTGGCGGCAACGGACGGGCCGGTTCTGTTCCGGCCTGTCCACCATGGCGTCGTGACCGGTGATCTCGGGCCTGAACCGGAATGTCGGGATTATGCCGTTTGCAATGGGTTTGGCGTGACCGGTTGCAAACCTACACGAACTCGAAATCGCTTTGCCCGACACTGGCGGCGGCGATGCCGTTGAGCAGGATCTCGGTCTTGTCATCCAGCGTCACGATCGCCGTCTGGTCGCCGGTTATGGCGATATCGTCGAAAACCAGCCCCTGAATACGCAGGATGTCGGTGCCGATCAGGAAATCGGTGATCTCGTCCCGGCCTTCATCGATCAGGCCGTCAAACAGGAATACGTCGGCACCGCTGCCGCCGGCCATCACGTCGTTGCCTTTCATGCCGTTCAGCGTATCGTCGCCGCCCTGACCAAGCAGATCATCATGCCCCGCGCCGCCGCGCAGCACATCCGTGTCCTTGCCGCCCCAGAGCATGTCCGAGCCGCCGTTGCCGTTGAGCCAGTCCGCCCCGCTGCCGCCGCGCAGCGCATCGTGCCCCGCGCCACCGATCAGGCGGTCGTCGCCCCCCTGTCCGAACAGGGTGTCATCGCCGTCCTCGCCTTCGATCCGGTCACGTCCGCCATTGCCATTGGCGGTGTCGTTGCCCTCTCCGCCCAGTATCGTGTCGCGCCCGTTGCCGCCGCTGAGCAGGTCGTGATTGCCAAGGCCCTGCAAGGTATCGCGCCCCGACCCGCCGTCGATCGTGTCGGCCCCGTTGCCGCCGGCGATGACGTCACGCCCCTCTGACCCGGTCACTGTCAGGGCAACCGGGGGCAGGGCCGTGTCGTTTGACGCGACATGATCGAACAGCACATTGCGGGCAAGACCCGGAAACGAGCCGATATGATGCGACGCCAGCAAATTCGCGACCGCCGGGGCGATGTCCAATCCGACGATATGCGCAAGGGTGGTGATATAGGTATTGCTGTTCTGCCCCTCGATCGACCCGGTGATGCCCAGCCGGTAATCCACGGTGATCCCGGCAAAGAAGTCGCGCAGATTGCCAAGCAGGTTCCAGATGTCGGCGGCGTCGCGCCCCTGCGGGATGTCGAGCCTGACCGCGACGCTGTCATTGCCCGAGGGGATGTCGAGATCCTGAACCGGGCTGACATCCCAATCGCCAAATCCGAGCGAACTTGGCTGAACCTCGATCTCCTTTTCATCGCCATTGCCATAGCTGTCATCGGCGTCATAGACGAACTGGATATGGCCGTATGAAGTGAAGAAGACTTCGTTCGCGACAAGGTAGAGTGAAGGCATCGGCGTAACTCCTCTTGCAGGCAAAAGGCGGCGTCGGCACGGTGATCGCCCCCGCCCAAGCCTAGCCGGGCGGGACGCGCCCTGTCAAAACTCTGCAAAGGCCGGTGGCGGGCACCGTGCCATGGGCTGTCTTTCTGGGGTGGCGGCAGGTTTGTTCTTGCAATGTTCTTACTTTTCTGTTGGAGACTCGGTTCGAGGTCACTATGTGTTAACCGTGAATCGAGGGCATGATGGCTGAACTGAAGAATATCGAAGTGCGCGGCGCGCGCGAGCACAACCTCAAGAGCATCGACGTGGATATCCCGCGCGACCAGTTCGTGGTGATTACCGGCCTGTCCGGGTCGGGCAAGTCCAGCCTGGCCTTTGACACGATCTATGCCGAGGGTCAGCGCCGTTATGTCGAAAGCCTGTCGGCTTATGCCCGGCAATTCCTCGACATGATGGAAAAGCCGGATGTCGATCACATCAGCGGCCTGTCCCCGGCAATCTCGATCGAACAGAAAACAACCTCCAAGAACCCGCGTTCAACTGTCGGCACGGTCACCGAGATCTATGACTATCTGCGCCTGTTGTTCGCGCGGGCGGGCACGCCCTATTCGCCCGCCACCGGCGAGCCGATCGAGGCGCAGCAGGTGCAGGACATGGTCGACCGCATCATGGCGATGCAAGAGGGCACGCGCGGCTATCTGCTGGCCCCCATCGTGCGCGACCGCAAGGGCGAATACCGCAAGGAATTCGTGGAATTGCGCAAGCAGGGCTTTCAGCGGGTCAAGGTCGATGGCGCGTTTTACGAACTGGACGAACCACCGACGCTGGACAAGAAATACCGTCATGACATCGACGTGGTGGTCGACCGGCTGGTTGTGCGCGACGGGCTGGAAACCCGGTTGGCCGACAGCCTGCGCACCGCGCTGGACCTGGCCGATGGTATCGCCATACTGGAAACCGCACCCCGCGAGGGCGAAGGCGAGCGCATCACCTTTAGCGAGAAATTTGCCTGCCCGGTCAGTGGGTTCACCATCCCCGAGATCGAACCGAGGCTGTTTTCGTTCAACGCCCCGTTTGGGGCCTGCCCGGAATGTGACGGGCTGGGCAAGGAGCTGTTCTTTGACGAACGATTGGTGGTGCCGGATCAGAACCTGAAAATCTATGACGGCGCGCTGGCTCCGTGGCGCAAGGGCAAGAGCCCCTATTTCCTGCAAACCATCGAGGCGATTGCCAGGCATTACGAGTTTGACCGCAACACCAAGTGGAAGGATTTGCCCAAACATGTGCAGCAGATTTTCCTCTATGGGTCGGGCAAGGAAGAGATTCCGTTCCGCTATGACGAGGGCGGGCGTGTCTACGAGGTGACGCGCGTGTTCGAAGGCGTGATCCCGAACATGGAACGGCGTTACCGCGAGACCGACAGCAACTGGATCCGCGAGGAATTCGAACGCTATCAGAACAACCGACCCTGTGGAGCCTGCAACGGCTACCGGCTGCGCGATGAGGCGCTGGCGGTCAAGATCGGCCCGGCCAGGGGCGGCAAGGACGAGCTGCTGCATGTGGGGCAAGTGGTGCAGATGAGCATCCGCGAGGCCTATGCCTGGTGCCAGAAGGTCCCGGATTACCTCAGCAACCAGAAGAACGAGATCGCCCGCGCGATCCTCAAGGAAATTCGTGAACGTCTGGGTTTCCTGAACAATGTCGGCCTGGAATACCTGACGCTGTCGCGTTCGAGTGGCACGCTCAGCGGCGGGGAAAGCCAACGTATCCGTCTGGCGAGCCAGATCGGTTCGGGTCTGACCGGGGTTCTCTACGTGCTCGACGAACCCAGCATCGGCCTGCACCAGCGCGACAATGACCGGCTTCTGGACACGCTCAAGAACCTGCGCGACCAGGGCAATACGGTGATCGTGGTCGAACATGACGAAGAGGCGATCCGCGAGGCGGATTACGTGTTTGACATTGGCCCCGGCGCCGGCGTGCATGGCGGTCAGGTGGTCGCCAAGGGGGCTCCGGCCGAGATCGCGGCGGACGCCAACAGCATCACCGGGCAATACCTGTCTGGCACCCGGTCGATCCCGATCCCGTCGGAACGGCGCAAGGGCAAGGGCAAGGCGATCAAGGTCGTCAAGGCGACCGGTAACAACCTGAAAAACGTGACGGCGGAGTTTCCGCTGGGCAAGTTCGTCTGTGTCACCGGGGTTTCCGGCGGCGGCAAGTCCACCTTGACCATCGAAACCCTGTTCAAGACCGCGTCGATGCGGCTGAATGGTGCGCGCCAGACGCCGGCACCCTGTGAAACCATCAAGGGGCTGGAACATCTGGACAAGGTGATCGACATCGACCAGCGGCCCATCGGGCGCACACCCCGGTCGAACCCGGCAACCTATACCGGGGCTTTCACACCGATCCGCGACTGGTTCGCGGGCCTGCCCGAGGCCAAGGCGCGCGGTTACAAGCCGGGCCGGTTCAGCTTCAACGTCAAGGGCGGGCGCTGTGAGGCGTGCCAGGGCGACGGGCTGATCAAGATCGAGATGCACTTTCTGCCCGATGTCTATGTCACCTGCGAGACCTGCAAGGGCGCGCGGTACAATCGCGAGACGCTGGAGATCCGTTTCAAGGGAAAGAGCATTGCCGATGTTCTGGACATGACCGTCGAGGACGCACAGGAATTTTTCAAGGCGGTGCCGTCGATCCGCGAGAAGATGGATGCGCTGATGCGGGTCGGGCTTGGCTATATCAAGGTCGGGCAGCAGGCCACCACGCTGTCGGGCGGCGAGGCGCAGCGGGTCAAGCTGTCAAAGGAACTGGCCAAGCGGTCGACCGGGCGCACCTTGTATATTCTGGACGAGCCGACAACCGGGCTGCATTTCGAAGATGTGCGCAAGCTGCTGGAAGTGCTGCACGAGCTGGTGGAACAGGGCAATTCGGTGGTGGTGATCGAGCATAACCTTGACGTGATCAAGACCGCCGACTGGATCATCGATATCGGCCCTGAGGGCGGCGATGGCGGCGGCGAAATCGTCGCCACGGGAACGCCCGAAGCGGTTGCCGAGGTCGAGAGCAGCCATACCGGGCGTTACCTGAAGCCGATGCTCACCGGGGAACGGCTGGCGGCGGAATAGCGCCGCCAGCCCCTAGTTCAAAAGCGCGGCCGCGGCGCCGATGAAATCAAGCACTTCGCGGGTCTCGCGGTTGACCCGAAAGATGTTGTCGCCAACGCGATAGTAGGTCTGGCGCGGGTCGAGCCCGTAACGTCCGGGCCGATCGACAATCACGTAATCGCCGATGATCCGGTCGCCAACGCGATACGGCGTGGCATGTTTTTTCGCCTGTCCCGGCGGTACGCAGGCCGGCGATTTCTTGGCCAGCCCCGGCGGGCACCCCGCGATGATATGCGGTTTGTCCTTGGCGTCGACGGAGATGGCCGAGGCCAGCAGAGCCACACAGAAGCCAAGGGCCGGGATAACATAGGTCAGTCGCATGGTTCGCTCTCCTTTGACCAGATATAGGGGCGTGCATGGCGCAAGTCGCGGGGAGGCATCCTCCGTCGGCAAGGCGTTGCCGGTCGCGAATGGATGACAGGCGGGAATTCGCGTGGCAGGCTGGGGCCAGAGAGAGGAGCCAGCATGCGCAAGTTGCAGACCCAGGGGGTGCATCACATCACCCTGACCGGAGCCGACCGGCAAACCACCATCGATTTCTGGGAAGGCGTTCTGGGGATGCCGTTTGTGTTTGATCAGCCAAACCTGGATAATCCCGACGAAGGACATGTGTATTTCGATCCGGGGGACGGGCGTCTGATCACCGTTTTCACTGATGAAAGCCGCAAGGGCACACCGGATCGCACCCCGACCGAGCCGGGATGTGTGCATCATCTTGCCTTTAACGTGAGCCAGGCGACGTTCTGGCAGGCGGTCGAGCGGCTGGACGAGCGCGGTATCCGGCATTCCGGTCCGAAGGATCGCGGGTTCATGGATTCGATCTATTTCAAGGACCCGCTGGGATTGCTGATCGAACTGGCCAGCTATCGTTTCGAGCCGCCGGCGGGGTGCAGCCATGCGGATGTGATGATCCGGGCGCATCGTCACCGCGTGGCGCGCGGCGATCATCACATCGACCGTATTCACCTGGCGGATGCCATCGAGGATCTGGTTACGGCGGGCCAGGACAGCCTGTCGTCGGACCGATCGCCGAAAGACCCTTATGCTTCGCGGTGATGAGGCAGGCTGAGGGGCGCTGCCCCTCAGACACCCCGGAGTATTTTTCCAAAGATGAAGGGGGTTAACCGCTGGCGCCGTTGTGGTGGATGGTTCCGAGGCCGGTGAGATCGTAGCCGGGCAGTTCGGTGGCGCGCGCGGCGCAGGCAGGGGAGGCGAGAAAGCGCATGAGTTTTTGCAGCGGCGGGTCGAACCAGGCGCGCCGCCAGATCGCCAGGTCGAACCGTTCGACGGTGAGCGGAATGAAGTCGAGCCCGTAGAGCCCGGCCAGCGCACCCAGTCCGAAACCCACTTCGGCCTTGCCGTCATGCAGGGCGATGGCGAGTTCCTCTTCGGTGCGCGCCCGGGTGGGCAGGGGGGCGATGTCATGCAGGGTCAACCCCGCAGCCGTCAGTCGGGTTTCGAATTCGCGCTGGCTGGCGGCGCTGGCCTGGCGCAGGGCGACACGGTGGCCGGCGAGATCGGAGAAATCGGAAATCCCGCTGGTGTTTGGGGCCAGCAGCAGGCCCCGTTGCCGTTCGGTGATTTGCACGAGGACCACCGGGGCTTCTCCGAGGGTGTCGCGCAGGGCGGTGCGGTTCCAGCCGTCATCCTCGCGGATATGCAGCCCGGCGGCCTGTGCGGACCGTGCGGCGAGGCGGTCAAGCCCGTCATAGGAGCCGTCATAGAAGCTGGCCAGTTCCGAGCGGCTTTCGCGCAGGGCCCAGTCGAGCAGGGGATCATGGCTGCCGGCGATGATCGGCGGCAGGGGGGCCTCGGCCACTTGCGGGCCGCTGCGCGAGGCATTCAGCCAGGCGGTGATTTCAGCGCGGGGAAACAGCAGCTTGCCGACCGCCCGCACGCAGGGAACCTCGCCATTGGCGGCGAGATCATAGACCTTGCGCTCGCCGATGCGCAGCAGGTCGGCCAATTCGCGCGTGGTCAGGTAGTCGCTCATCTGCTGTCAAGGCGGACATCGGGGCCGCTGCCGTTCTGGGCAGCGGAGAAGCCGGCCCTGTGCAGCCCGTAGGAGGCAAGGACCGCGATCAGGGCGATCATGGCAAAGGCGCTCAGCATGGGTTTCATTCAATGGTTTCTCCGGCTGTGGCTCGGCGTATAAAGGCAATCAGGTCGGCCCGGTCGCCGGGATCGGTGATGCGTTGCATCGGCATCTTGCTTCCGGGAATGTAGTGATCGGGGCCGAGATCGAAAAGCGCATTTATGCTGTCGGCGGTCCAGACGATGCCGGATGTGCTGAGGCGGGGGGAATAGGCGTAGTCCGGCACGGTTCCCGCCGGGCGCCCGAACAGCCCGTACAGGGATGGACCGGCGCGGCGGGCGCTGCCGGGGGTCAGGCTGTGGCAGATTGAGCATTTGCGCAGGAATTGCCGCTCGCCATTGCTCATTTCGGCGGGGTCCCTGAGATAGCTGTGTTCGTTCGTGCCCATCGGACCATGGGCACCAAGCTCGCCCAGCGGCCAGCTGTACATGGCCTCGTCCAGCCCGCCCGCATGGATGTTCGCGCCGTCCCGTGAAAAGGCCAGCGCCCAGACCGGGCCGCGCAGGGTGGCGCGAAAGTCGTGGGCGATGCGCCAGCGATCTGTGTCGATGACCATGATATAGCCCTCGCCATCGCCGACCGCGAGGAACCGGCGATCCGGCGACAGGGCCATCGCGAGGATCGGCCGCCGATCCAGGGTAAAGTCATGCAGTTCGGCCCCGGTGACGTGATCGACGATCCGTGTCACCCCGTCGACGGCCCCGTAGGCAAGCCATCCCGCCGTCGGGTTCAGGACAATTTCGTTGATGCCAAAGCCATGATTGACGAGGATTTGCTGCTGGCGGGCCTGTTCGACATCCCAGAGGCGGATCGTGCCGTCCACCGATGCCGAGTAGAGCGTGCCGCCATCGGGGGAAAAGGCGACATTGTTGACCCCCTGATCGTGCCCGTGGAGCATGGCATGCGGTGCGGTGCCGTTCTCGCCGGGCAGGGGCCACAGGCCGATGGAGCCATCCCAGCTTGCCGAGGCGAGAAGATCGCCACCGGGGGCGGCGGCAAGGTCGACGATCTTGCCCTTGTGCGCGCCGATTGTCTGGCCGCGATCCCCGGCGATATCCCAGGTGCGTATCTGGAAATCATCGCCGGCCGAGGCCAGGGTTGCCGGGCTTGCAAACAGGACCGTGTTGACGGCGGCGCGGTGCCCTTCGAACCAATGCGGTGCATTGCCGGTCCACAGCCCGACCGCGTTGTCGAAGCTGGCGGTTGCGATCTGGCCCGTCGGGGACACGGCGATGTCCATGATCGGCCCACCATGACCCTTGAGCGTAAAGAACGCCTGTGCCGCTGCCGGCAGTGGCAGCAGGGCAGCGATCAGGACGAAGGCGCGCCACATGGTTACTCGGCGGGGGTGGCAGAGCCGCTGGCTGCTTGCCGGGCCTTGACCTCGTCGACCCAGAGGCCGTGATGTTCGCGGGCCCATTGCTCGTCCACTTCGCCGGTGCCCATGGCATCAAACGCGCCTTCCATGCCGATGGTGCCAAGGTAGATATGGGCAAAGATCATCGCCATGAAGACAAAGGCGATGATGGCATGCCACAATTGGGCGTATTGCATCTCTTCCTGCGCCGCCAACTGTTCGGGGAGCGGTGCAAGCCCGACCCAGCCGGATGCGCCGATGTCGTTCAGGATGGCAAAGGTCTTGGCAAACATCGGCATTTCAAACGGGAACAGCAGCGACAGTCCCGAGGCGCTGATCGACAGGCCCAGCACGACACAGCCCCAGAAGATCATCTTCTGTCCGGCATTGAACTTGCGCGCGGGGGCGTGCACGCCCTTGGAAAACAGCCCGCCGCCCTTGGCCAGCCACACGAGGTCGTGGCGGTTGGGGATGTTGTGCAACGTCCAGTTCAGGATCACGATGGCCAGCCCGAGCATAAAGGCCCAGGCGACATTGTTGTGGACCCATTTGCTGGCGATGGCGATGGTGGAAAAGAACTGGTGTCCGAAAACCGGGATCAGCACGGTGCGCCCGAACAGCGAGATCAGCCCGGTTGCGCCGAGGATCAGGAAGCTGCCCGCAAACAGCCAGTGACCAAAGCGTTCGAAGCTGGTGAAACGGGTGAGGGTACGCCCCGCCTTTTCGCCCTCGATCCGAATCTTGCCGCGCAGCAGGTAGAATAGCGCCAGCAGGATCAGGGTGCCGCCCAGCAGCCAGGCACCATATTGCGCCAGAGGGCCTTGCCGGACCTGTAGCCACCACATCCCGCCATCCTGCATGATGACATCCGCCGCCGGGCTGCGCGAAGTGACGGTGATGTCGGCGCTGCCATAGCGCATGGCGCGCAGCAGTTCGGAATCCGAGCTGCCGCCCAGAGTACCAAGCTGTGCGGCGATGCCGCTGGCGCTGTCGGGATCGCCGGTGGCGTTGCGGCGAAAGCTGTCGTCGATTGTCTCGCCACGCTGCCGGGCGAGGATATCCGCCAGTGTCTGCGCGCCGCCGGTCGCCGCGCGGCTGTCGCCCGGCGCGGCGGGGACCGGACCGGGATCAACCGCAAGGGGTTCGGTCAATTGCCGCACGGTGGCATCCTGTGCGGCGGCCGATAGCGGCAGAAGCAGGCCGACAAGCAGCGTCAATAGGCGAAGGCGCATCTTGCGTGTCCCATTCTTGGTTCGGTCGGTTGCGACTTTGTCGGGCGGCAGCAGGTGGCACCGCCCGATTGGCAGGGGTTAGCCGCCCTTCTGTTCATAGGCGGTGCCCCAGCCCCAGGCCCCGGTGCCGAACCCACGGGCCACGACGCGTTCGCGGTAGATCGCCGAAACCACGTCGCCATCCCCCGCCAGCAACGCCTTGGTCGAGCACATCTCGGCGCAGATCGGCAGCTTGCCTTCGGCGATCCGGTTGCGGCCATACTTGGCGAATTCGGCGGTCGAGTGGTTCTCTTCCGGGCCGCCGGCGCAGAAGGTGCATTTGTCCATCTTGCCACGCGATCCGAAATTGCCCGCCTGCGGGTATTGCGGCGCGCCAAAGGGGCAGGCGTAGAAACAATATCCGCAGCCGATGCACAGGTCCTTGGAGTGCAGCACCACGCCTTCTTCGGTCTGGTAAAAACAGTCCACCGGACAGACCGCCATGCAGGGTGCGTCGGAACAATGCATACAGGCCACCGAGATCGACCGCTCGCCGGGTTTGCCATCATTGATGGTGACCACCCGCCGCCGGTTGATGCCCCAGGGCACTTCGTGTTCGTTCTTGCAGGCGGTGACGCAGGCGTTGCATTCGATGCAGCGTTCGGCGTCGCAGAGAAACTTTGCTCTTGCCATGTCTCTTACTCCTTATGCTGCCGAGATCTTGCAGAGAGTGGCCTTGGTCTCCTGCATCTGGGTGACGGAATCATAGCCATAGGTCTGGGCGGTGTTGCTGCTTTCGCCGAGCACATAGGGGTCTGCCCCGCTCGGGTATTTGTCGCGCAGGTCCTTGCCTTCGAAATGACCGCCGAAATGGAAGGGCATGAAGGCGACTCCGGCCCCGACCCGCTCGGTGATCATCGCCATGACCTTGACCTTGGTCCCTTCGGCCCCTTCAACCCAGACTTGTGTCCCGTCGCGGATACCCAGGTTGTTGGCGTCCCTCGGGTTGATCTCGACGAACATGTCCTGCTGAAGTTCGGCCAGCCAGGGGTTGGAGCGGGATTCCTCGCCGCCGCCCTCGTATTCAACCAGGCGCCCCGACGTCAGGATCATCGGGTAATCCTTGGAAAAGTCGTTCTTCTGGATCGAGGCATACATGGTCGGCAGGCGATAGAACTTGCGATCCTCGTAGGTGGGATAATCGGCCACCAGATCGCGGCGCGGCGTATAGAGCGGCTCGCGATGGACGGGGATCGGGTCGGGGAAGGTCCAGACCACGGCCCGCGCCTTGGCATTGCCGAACGGGGCACAGCCATGGGCGATGGCAACCCGCTGGATTCCGCCCGACAGGTCGGTTTTCCAGTTGGTCTTGGGCCCGGCCACGGCGTCGATTGCGGCACGTTCCTCGGCGCTCAGGTCGCCATCCCAGCCGAGATCCATCAGCATCTGCATGGTGAATTCGGGATAGCCGTCCTGGATCTCGGAGCCAACGGAATAGACACCATCCGCCAGCAGGTTGTCGCCATCGCGTTCCACCCCGAACCGGGCGCGGAAGGTCAGACCACCCTCTGCCACCGGTTTGGACATGTCATAGAGGTTCGGCGTGCCGGGATGGTTCATCTCGGGCGTGCCCCAGCAGGGCCAGGGCATGCCGTAATAATCCCCGTCCGCCGGGCCGCCGATCGCCTGCAAGGTGGTGCGGTCGAACGTGTGCTGGTTGGCCATGTGCAGCTTGATCCGCTCGGGCGACTGGCCCGTATAGCCCACCGTCCACATGCCGCGATTGAATTCGCGGGTGATGCTCTCGACATTGGGGGTTTCGGGGTTGTCCATCTCGATATTGCGGAACAGCCGGTCGGCCCAGCCGAACTTGTTGGCGAACTTGGCCATGATGACCTCGTCCGGCAGGCTTTCAAACAGCGGTTCCACCACCCGGTCGCGCCATTGCAGCGAGCGGTTCGATGCGGTGACCGAACCACGTGTTTCAAACTGCGTGCAGGCGGGCAGCAGATAGACGCCATCGCTGCGGTCATGCAGCACCGCCGAAACCGTCGGATAGGGATCGACCACGACCAGCATGTCAAGCTGCTCCATCGCGGTCTTCATTTCCTTGCCGCGCGTCTGGCTGTTGGGGGCGTGGCCCCACAGGACCATGGCGCGCACCTTGTCGGGGTTGTCCATGTTGTCCGGGTCTTCGAGCACGCCATCGATCCAGCGGCTGACCGGGATGCCGGTGACATTCTGCAACGAGCTTTCCTTGCCCTCGCTGTCGGTCATGCTGGCGAACTGGGCCGCGAGCCAATCGGGGTCTTCATCCCAGACACGCGCCCAATGCGCCCATGCGCCCGCCGAAAGGCCGTAATAGCCGGGCAGGGTGTGCGACAGGACGCCAAGATCCGTGGCCCCCTGAACATTGTCATGACCGCGGAAAATATTGGTGCCGCCGCCGGAAACGCCCATGTTGCCAAGCGCAAGTTGCAGCACGCAATAGGCGCGGGTGTTGTTGTTGCCATTGGTGTGCTGGGTGCCGCCCATACACCAGATCACGGTGCCGGGGCGGTTGTTCGCCATGGTCCGGGCCACGCGGCGCAGCTGGCTGCCCGGTGTGCCGGTGACGCGCTCGACCTCTTCCGGGGTCCAGCGGGCGACCTCTTCGCGGATCTGGTCCATCCCCCAGACGCGGGTGCGGATGAACTCCTTATCCTCCCAGCCGTTGTCAAAGATGTGCCACAGGATACCCCAGACCAGCGCCACGTCGGTGCCGGGACGGAAGCGCACATACTCATCCGCATGGGCCGCCGTGCGGGTAAAGCGCGGATCGCAGACGATCAGAGGCGCGTTGTTCTGTTCCTTGGCTTTGAGCAGGTGAACCAGCGAGACCGGATGCGCCTCGGCGGGGTTGCTGCCGATCAGGAAGATCGCCTTGCTGTTGTGGATGTCGTTATAGCTGTTGGTCATGGCGCCGTAGCCCCATGTGTTCGCCACGCCGGACACCGTTGTTGAGTGACAGATGCGCGCCTGGTGGTCGACATTGTTGGTGCCCCAATAGGCCGCGAACTTGCGGAACAGATAGGCCTGTTCGTTGTTGTACTTGGCCGAGCCAAGCCAATAGACGCTGTCGGGCCCGCTTTCTTCGCGGATTTTCATCATGCCGTCGCCGATCTCGTCGATCGCCTGTTCCCAGCTGATGCGCTTCCACTCGCCGCCTTCCTTTTTCATGGGGTATTTCAGGCGGCGTTCGCCGTGGGCGTGTTCGCGAACCGCGGCCCCCTTGGCGCAATGCCCGCCAAGATTGAACGGGCTGTCCCAACCCGGTTCCTGTCCGATCCAGACACCGTCCTGGACCTCGGCAATCACGGTGCAACCGACCGAGCAATGGGTGCAGACGGATTTGACGGTTTCAACCGCGGCTCCGGCGGCGGTCTGGGCGTTGGCGGGGGCAACCGTGCCGCCCGTGGCGCTGATCGCGGCGAGCCCGCCGATGGCAAGCCCCGAACCCCGCAGAAATGCGCGGCGATCCACGGATGTCTCTGTAACGTCAGACAGGATACTTGCCCGTTGGGGACGACGTGATCCCCCGTTGGTCTTTTTCCTTAGCATGTTCTTTCCTCCGTGCTGGCCAATGCGGCGGGCTGGGTGTCTCCGGTTCGGCGTTGTCAGGGCATCATGCGGTCGCCTGTTTCGGAGCCCGTCGTCCGGTCAGGAGTGCCGGGCGCGGTCGTGGTTTGGGGCGCGGCTCAGAACCGGGCCGATTCGAGATAGGCGCGGGTATGTGCCGTGTCCTGAAGCCGGGTCTCGTCAACCGGCAGGGCGGCGGCCTCGGCCTGGGAACCACCAAGCGCGGCGGCGGCAACCGCCGCGGGGGCCGCGCTGCCCGCCAGTTTGAGGAAATCGCGGCGGCTGCTGCCGTCTTCCTTGGGTTTGCGCATCGGAGTGTCTCCTTTCCGTTATGCGATGTGCCCCGTCGGCGGGGCGGTGAAGGGCGGGATCAACCCGCGAGCATCCTGAAACCGTCGCGTTCGATCTCCATGAAGATCCGGCCGGCGGTGCCGACCGAAGCGTAGAGAACCGAATGTTCCGCGGCTTCGAGATCCGAATAAAAATGCCCGGCCCAGGGGCCGATATGGCGCGACCAGAAGGTTTTCTGATCGTCCAGCGGTGCCGGGGTGCCAAAGCGGCCGACGATCATCCCGGCCATCATCTCCATCAGGCTGGCGATGTTGTCCTGGGGTTCGTAGACATTGGGCGCGCGGCTGATTCCCCGCGCGGCCATGTCCGCGCGCAGCTGGGCAAGGGGTTTCTCGTTGAGGAATCCGGTGAGATAATAGCTTGCATAAGGCAGCAACTCGCCCCGGCCCAAGCCGATGAAGAGCGCGTTGAACTCGCGCTCGGCGGCGGCAGGGCGGGTGACACGGGCGACCCGCGCCATCGCGCCGATCGCACGGCCCAGATCGCTGTCGTCGCCGTCAAGCGCCACCATCTGGTCAAGCACCAGCTGGTCCGGCGGGCCGGCCAGCAACAGGCCGAGAAAGTTGTAGAAATCCGCGCGCAGCCGGTCTTCGGCGGGTACGTCGGTGGCGGATATGGCGGCGTTGGTCATTCAGGTGGCCTCGCGTGCTGCGGGGAAATCGAAACGCATCCGGCGGGCCGTGGGGCGGTCGACAGGCGCGTCGGGGTCCCCGTGGGGGACCGCCTCCTTGCCTGTGTCGGCCGCCGGGGCGGCCTCCGCCACGCGGGCCGCGACCGTTGTGCCCGGCTCGTCCGCGGAGTTGTCCGGGGCAGGGTCAGGGTCAGCGACTTCGGCATTCGCGGTGCTCGCGGCCTTTGAGGTTTCGATATGGGCCAGCATGCCCTTGCCCACCTGGTAGGCCGATTTCAGGTTGTCGATGACGGTGGCCTTGTCGGTAAAGTCTTCGCCATAATCGACCAGGCCGTCCACGTTGGCCAGAACCGGGTTGAGCCGCCAGAAGCGCCGCAATGCCCGGCGTCGCAGGCGGTCGGGGACGAGCCGGTCCATGAAGGCGCTGACATTGTCGTCAGCCCCGAGCGTATCGGGATCCGGCAGGTTCAGTTCCCGCAGGATCTCGGCATCGTCGCGGGTTTCAAGCGCGGCGCGTCGTTGGTCGATCTCGGCCTCGGCCATCGCCTGGGCTTCGGTGCCGGATTCGGCCTCGACGGCGGCGCGTCGGCGCGACCAGAAATCACCGTGATCGCGCGGGTTCATGACAGCCCCCTGCCGGGTGCCCGGTAGACATCGGAGTCCTGCCGGATGCGGGCGTCGCCCTTGCCGTCCTGCAAGAGATCGATCCGCTCGCGGTCGCGGCGGCGCTTGACGAAGGTTTCATGTTCGTGATGCGCGAGCGCGAAATCCCGTACCCATGCGACGAGCCCCTCGGGCATCGGCACTTTTTCGACGATGTCCTCGCCATTGTCGGCATAGTCCTGACCTTCATAGGGCGACGCCGTCAGGAGCAGCATGGTCAGCGGCGCGCCTTCGTCCCCCTCGTCGCGCATCACGACATAGATTGACGGGCTGTGATCGGACAGGTTTGCAAGATAGGCTTCGGTATCGCTGGCCCAGAGCGTCAGGGGCAGCGTCGCGGCATGGTATTCCACCGCCTCGCCCTCGCGCCGCAGCGTAACCCACCGGGCCGGCGCGGCCCCGGGCAGAACGGCGACCGCGGACCAGTTCCATTTCACCCAGCGGGTGACACCGGGCGTCTTGCGAACAACTACCCCAAGGGGCATTTCGATCTTGTTTCCGACCGCTTGTGACACGTTTCCTCCCTCACGCGCCCGTCGACTATGGGACAGAATTCTGATTTCGCCAAGTTTTTTGCTCGCGCCCGTGTCGACCTGCGACCAAAGTCGTAGTCGTTCGGGGCGGTTGCGCCGGTTGCCGCGCGGTTCCGGCTTTACCTTGCAGACATGCTTGGCCTAGGCTCGCGTGACGCCGCTGCCGGGGTGCAGCGACATGGAACCGGGGAGGGATGCCATGGCCAAGTCACTGATCCTGTGTGATTGCATGGGGACACAGCGCATCGATCCGGAGGTCATTTCCGAAGCTTGCGGGGTGACATGTTCACGTGTTCACACGGCGCTTTGCACCACAGAAACCATGTCCGCCGCAGCGTTGATGGAGCAGGGCGACGCGATTGTCGCCTGCGGGCAGGAGCGGTTGCGCTTTGAGGAATTTGCCGAGGAAGTCGGAGTGGAGCCGCCGGGATTCGTCGATCTGCGGGATCGGGCGGGCTGGTCGCGGCAGGGGGCGGATGCGACGCCCAAGATGGCGGCGCTGGTGGCCGAGGCGCTGTTGCCCGCATCCGGGCGGCGCAGCATCGACGTGGTGTCGGAGGGGGTGTGTTTCATCACCGGCCCGGGCGAGGTGGCGCTGGAGCTGGCGGCACAGCTTGCCGATGCCCTGGCCGTCACGGTGCTGTTGACCGACGATACCGAGCCACCGGCGGTGCGCAGCTTTGACGTGGTGCGAGGGCGGCTGACGCGGGTCAGCGGGGCGTTTGGCGGTTTCGAAATCCTGATCGACGCGCTGCGGCAGATCGCACCGGGCGGGCGCGGTGCCTTTGGCTGGACCGAACCACGGTATGGTGCGCGTTCGACCTGTGACATGGTGATCGACCTGACCGGAGCCGCCCCGATGGTGCCGGCCCCCGACAAGCGCGAAGGTTATCTGCGTGCCGATCCGCGCGACCGGAGCGCGGTGCAGCGGGTTGCGTTCGAAGCGGTTCAGATGGTCGGGACATTCGAAAAGCCGCTCTATCTCAGGCTGGACGAGTCCCTTTGCGCGCATTCCCGGGCGGGACAGGTCGGCTGTTCCAACTGTCTGGATAGCTGCCCGACAGGTGCGATCGTGCCCGATGGCGACCACGTGGCGATTGACCCGATGGTGTGCGCCGGGTGCGGTGCCTGTGCCGCGCTGTGCCCGTCGACGGCGATCACCTACCAGGACCCGCCGGTCGGGCATGTGATCGCCCGGATGTGCGCGCTGGCCGAGGGATTCCGGGCCGCCGGGGGGCATGCGCCGCGCCTGTTGGTGCATGACGCGCATGGGGCCGAGATGATCCGTCTGGCCGCGCGGTTTGGACAGGGGCTGCCGGCGGATGTGATCCCGCTGGAGCTGGGCGTGGTGTCCGGGTTCGGCCATGCGGAGATGCTCGCGGCGCTGGCGCAGGGCTTTGCCTCGATCCATGTGCTGCTTGGGCCCGCGACCGAACGGGATGCATTGTCACGCGAGGCCGGGCTTGCCGAGGCGATGGGCGCGGGCGGGCGGGTGACGGTGCTGGACGAGGCCGATCCCGACCTGATGAGCGATGCGCTCTATGCCGCCACCGCCGGGCCGGTCGATGTTGCGCCGGTCCTGACGCTGGGCAATCGCCGCCAGATCGCGCGGCTGTCCGCGCAGGCGTTGAACCCGGCGGCGGATGCTCCGCTGTCCCTGCCCGAGGGCGCGCCCTATGGGGCGGTTCTGGTTGATGCCGACGCGTGCAGCCTGTGCCTGTCTTGCGTGTCGCTTTGTCCGTCAGGCGCGTTGATCGACAATCCGGACAAGCCGCAATTGCGGTTCCAGGAGGATGCCTGCCTGCAATGCGGGATATGCCGCACGATCTGTCCCGAAGAGGCGATCACGCTCGCGCCAAGGATGGACACCAGCGATGCCGCCCTGACGCAGCGCGTGCTGAACGAGGAAGAGCCCTTTGCCTGTATCGAATGCGGCGCGCTGTTCGGGGTGAAATCGACGGTCGAGCGGGTGATGGACAAGCTGGCGGGCAGCCATCCGATGTTCGCCAGCAGCGAGCAGGCCAGGATGATCCAGATGTGCGATGATTGCCGGGTCAACCGCCAGTTCCACAGTACCGACAATCCGTTCGCGGGCAAGGACAAGCCACGGGTTCGGACCACCGAGGATTACCTGTCGGGGCGGCGGGATCACTGAAAGGCGAGCGGTGCACCGAGATCGGCGGCGCGGGTGCGCGCCACATGGGCAATGATCGCGTCGATATCATCCACCGTCAGCTCGAGCGGTACGATGGGCGGCGGGCGTTCGGGATCAAAGGGCGGGGTCACGCCGTCAATCTGGGTAAAGGCGCCATGGGGGTTGCGGATAAAGAATTGCTCGAACCGTTCGAGCCAGTCGGGCAGGCTGCGCAGCACCGCAAAAGAGGGGGTCGAGCCCAGCCCGTTCATCCGGTTTTCGGGGCCGACCACGTGACAGCGCCCGCAATGCAGCAACGACAGCTCCGCCCCGCGCGTGACATCGCCGGAGGGGGCCGGGGCCTTGACCGTTTCCGTCACCCCGAACCGCGCGGAAAAGGGGTGGCCCTGATCCGGCCGGAATCCGTCGATGGTGGATTTGCCCACCTCGGAGAGCAGCCAGTCAAGAAATCGCTGGTGGCGCGGGTCATCGCCAATGCGCAGATGATAGGTGGTGGTGCCGTCGCGGAACACCGGCACGCCCGGCGGCGAGACGCCAAGGACCATAGGGCCGGATGGATCGGCAACCACCCGGATCGAGGTCTTGAGCGAAAATCGCGGCAGGATATGTTTCAGCAGGCCGCTGTCGGTCACGCGGTCCGGCGCCGCGAGACCAACGCTGTCCTGGGCGGCGACCGGGCTGGAACTCAGCAACAGAGTGAGGCAAAGAAGCAGCGCACGCATCTTGCGGATCCTACGGGGGCATGGGGCGCTGCGTCAATTGCAGGAACCGGATGGAGAGACAGACGATGAGCGAAGATTTCAACATGTCGATGCGCAAATTCCTCAAACAGGTGGGTGTCACCAGCCAGCAGGCGATCGAGGACGGTTTGCGCAAGGCGGGCGAAACCCGGGGCAAGAGCTATGAAGCCAGGGTGGTTCTGACCATCGACGGGCTGGATGTCGAACATGTGGTGACCGGCACCATCAAAGGGGCCGAATAGACCATGGCAACGCGCGAATCGGTTCTGGCCGAGCTGAAACAGATCACCGATCCCGCAAGCGGGCAGGACATTGTCGCCGCCGGGATCGTGCGGGCGCTGAACGTCGAAGGCGGCGCGGTGCGGTTCGTGCTGGAAATCGACCCGGCCCATGCCAAGGCGATGGAGCCGGTCCGCGCCGAGGCCGAGGCGCGGGTGCGGGCGCTGGATGGTATTGCAACCGTGTCGGCGATGTTGACCGCGCATAGCGACAAGGCACCGCCCGATCTGAAACCGGCCAAGCCGGCGGAACCCAAGGGGCCGCAAAAGGTGCCGGGGGTCGACCGGATCATCACCATTGCCTCGGGCAAGGGCGGTGTCGGGAAATCGACCGTATCGGCAAATCTCGCCTGTGCGCTCGCCGCCGAGGGGCGGCGTGTCGGTCTGCTCGATGCGGATGTCTATGGCCCCAGCCAGCCGCGTATGCTGGGTGTTTCGGGGCGTCCGGCCAGCCCGGATGGCAAGACGATCCTGCCCCTGCGCAACCATGGCGTCACGATGATGTCGCTGGGCCTGATGACAAACGAAGATCAGGCCGTGGTCTGGCGCGGCCCGATGCTGATGGGGGCGTTGCAGCAGATGATGATGCAGGTGCAATGGGGGGCGCTGGATGTGCTGGTGGTCGACCTGCCGCCGGGCACCGGGGACGTGCAACTGACCCTGTGCCAGAAATTTGCCGTTGACGGGGCAATCATCGTCAGCACGCCGCAGGACGTGGCGCTGTTGGATGCGCGCAAGGGGATCGACATGTTCAAGCAACTGAACACGCCGATCCTGGGCATGATCGAGAACATGAGCACGCATGTCTGCTCGAATTGCGGTCACGAAGAGCACGTGTTCGGCCATGGCGGCGTTGTTGCCGAGGCCGACAAGCTGGGCGTTCCGCTGCTCTCGGAAATCCCGCTGCACCTGGATATCCGGCTCGCCGCCGATGGGGGGGCACCGGTGGTGGTGAGCAAACCCGACAGCCCGCAGGCCGAGGCGTTTCGCCATGTCGCCCGCAACCTGATCGCCAAGGGGCAGGCATGACCCGGACGCCACGCTTTCCGCCCTTGATGGTCGGCGTGGCGGTCGCGGGGCGCGACGACCCGTTCGATATGGCCCGCGTCATGGCGGCGCGCGGCTGTGACAGCGGCACCATCGTGCACAATGTGCAGGCCGACCGTCTGCGGGCCGCGATGGTGTTCGCGCCCGAGGTGACGGTCGAGGACGCCATGGTGATGCTGCCCCTGTGCGGTGTCGGGTTCCAGAATGCACTTGGGGCGCTGTCCCCGCCCGAAGTGGCAGTGCATCTCGACTGGGCTGGCGGTATCCGGGTGAACGCCGGGCAATGTGGCCGCTTGCAGGTTGCGGTGTCGCCGGGGCCGGTGGATCAGGTGCCGGATTGGCTGGTCATCGGGCTGGACCTGGCGATTCTGCGCACCGGCGACCGTCCGGGGGATACTCCCGACGTGACGGCACTCTATGACGAAGGCTGCGCCGAAGTGGATCCGGGGCAATTGCTCGAAAGCTGGGCGCGGCATTGCCTGGTCTGGATCAACCGCTGGAGCGATGAGGGCAATGCGCCCCTGCACGACGCCTGGTCCGGGCTGCTGCATGGTATTGGCGAACCGGTTGCATATGCGGGGCTGCGTGGTTCCCTGCTTGGCGCGGATGAGCGTTTCGGTATGCTGCTCCGCGACGAGGAAACCACGCATCTGGTGCCCCTGAGCGCCCTGTTGGGAGAAAACACATGAAGCTGGCCCGGGCCATCCATTTCGACGACAGCGACCGAAACGTGTTCCACAACCCGGCGCGCACCGGCGAATGGTGCATTTCCGGCGGGTTCGAGTTTTCCAACTGGACCCAGGCCGACCTGAGCGGCAAGTCCCGGCAGGCCTTTGCAAATGGCTGGCTGGGGCTGGAGACATTTGGCCGGGTGACCTTTGTCGCCGTCACCCAGGCGGAACCAGCCGAGGTCGCAACGCTGACCGAGGCATTGGCGCGGCATTTTGTCGACCTGTATGGCGCGCCGTCGGTGGACGAGGCGCGGGGTGTCGCGCAACAGGAGATCACCCATATGGCCGATCTCTGCGACGAACATGACGCCAATACGCTGATCACCGTTTCGCGCGAGCTGACCGATGCCGGGGTGCGCGAGGCCTATCGCACGATCACGGCGCAGGCCGCCGGGCTTGACCAATTCGCGGTGCATGGCTCGCCCGATGATTGACCCGAGGGGCGTTAACCCTGTGGATCAAAGCCGGTAAAGCCGCCGTACTGGCCGGATTTATGCAGCAGCCCGGTGCCCTCGCTGCGCATGACCCGCTGCACCTCGCCAACGATGATCGTGTGATCCCCGGCATCGTGCAGCGCCGCCCGCCGGCAATCGAACCGCGCGATGCACCCTTGCAGGATCGGCACGCCCGCCGCGTCCGGCTGCCAATTGGTGGGCGAGAAATCGGTGCCGATCCGCGAGAAATGCAGCGCCAGATCCATCTGGTCCTCTGCAAGTATGTGGATCGCGTAGGCGTCCGCCGAGGTAAAGGCGTCGTAGCGCTTGGAGTGTTTGGCGGCGCACCAGAGCACCATCGCCGGCTCCAGGGAAACCGAGGCAAAGGAATTCGCCGTCATCGCCAGCGGGCCGTCCGCGGTCGCGGTGGTGACCACCGTCACGCCAGTGCCAAAACACCCGAGCGCCATGCGATAGGCGCGGCTGGTGTCAGGGCCGGGAACGATGGTGAGGTCGGACATGAACGCGTGCTCCTGTTTTTCTGAAACGTTGGGTGCCATGACTGCCGGGTTTTGTCCATGCCTCACCCCCGGTTGGGCGCGTGATGGCACCGCGCGACCACAGCTGGCACGGGAATCGGGTACAACCGGACAGGCAGCGACCCATTGTTCTCACAGCGCCTGCAATCCATGGCTCCGGCCACAACACGCCCGGATCGTTCCGCGAAACAATGGCCCGACACCACGGATTCGCAGCCGGAACGCAAGCAGCGCCGCCAGCGTCGTTTTCCACCTTGCAATACCGCGCATGTTCCGGCACATATCGCCCCCACGGAGAGGTGGCCGAGTGGTCGAAGGCGCACGCCTGGAAAGTGTGTAGGCGGGAGACCGTCTCCAGGGTTCGAATCCCTGTCTCTCCGCCACCAACCATTCGCAAACCCGAGATGAGGTTCCTAACGAGGCCTTTTTTCTTTTTGGTTCAAAGGGGTTTAGCGATGCCATCCGACTTTCGGAGACTGGTAGTTTGGCCAAAATCGGTCTCCGAACGTCCCGCGTCTCTTTCCATCCGTCCCGCACCCAGATTAAGACGGAAGTGAAAATAGTTGTCTTTTCAGAGGCTTGGCGAGAATGGACTGCGCCGCAGTTGCAGTGAATTTGACCGCTAGGGGTGCGAACAAAGACAACCGAAGGCGGCGTGGTTGTGCGTGTTGGTGCGAACGATCACGAGAAGTCTCTGATGACAAAGAGACTTTCCGCTCATAGCCTGGCGGCATGTCGAATGGGCCCTGGACAGACGAAGAAAACGATCTGATCGTCGCAGATTACTTTGCGATGCTGGCCGATGACATCGCTGGGCACCGCTATAACAAGGCCGAGCATCGACGGGCGCTTCTGCCGTTGCTGAACGATAGATCTGAGGGATCGGTCGAGTTCAAGCACCAGAACATCAGCGCAGTGCTAAAGGGGCTCGGGGAAGCCTGGATCCCCGGCTACAAGCCTGCATTCAATTTCCAAATGACCTTGGTGGATGCCGTGGCGCGCTGGCTGGCGCTGAACCCGGCGTGGCTTGGTCGCGGTCCCGCTGCGCGACCGCCGACCGGCCTGGCTGACGCCGCGCCGATCTGGATCGGGCCACCGCCGACGCTGTCGAACCAGCCACCGCCGCAGGAGCTGGAGCAGATGCTGCACGTCGCCCGCAAATTCGATGTCGCGGCGAGAGACGAGAAAAACCGCGCCCTCGGCCGTGCCGGTGAGGAGCGCGTCCTGGCGCACGAGCGTGCAGCCCTTAAATCAGCGGGCCGCGAAGACCTCGCGCGCAACGTCCGATGGGTTTCGGAGGAGGATGGTGATGGAGCCGGCTACGATATCGCCAGCTTCGCACCGGACGGTCGTCCGCGCCTGATCGAGGTGAAAACGACGAACGGCTGGGAACGCACGCCATTCCATATCAGCCGCAATGAACTGGCCGTGGCCGAGGAGCGGCGCTCGGAATGGTCCCTGTTCCGCCTGTGGAACTTCGCGCGCGAGCCAAAAGCGTTTGAGCTGCACCCGCCGCTAGACGCGCATGTCTCTCTGACCGCGACGTCCTTTCAGGCGAGTTTTCATTGAAGGTCAGCGAAACGTTCGCTTAGCCTGCTCCTGCCATGTCTCCCCAGCCAGAAAACAAAGATCGTACAAGCTGACCATCGACGCCTCGCGCCCACATGTCAGTCGCTTCAGCACCTCCGGCGCGAGGTATGCAAGCCGTAACTGGCGGCTGACATGACGTTCGGCCAGACCGACGGCTTCGGCCAGTTCCTGGATTGTGGCGAACTCGCCCGCTTCCATGCGACGGCGCCAACTCCATGCGCGGCCGATGGCGCGCAGGATGTGGGGATCCTGTGCCTGATCCGCACTCGGGCTATGGTCGGCGGGAGGCAGGATCTTCGGTCGCCCGTTTTTCTTCCGTACCTTGAGCGGGATCAGTATGCGGATGGTGTCATTGGAATTGGTCATTCGGCGGCCTCCATCTCGCGCGGGGCGAACATCTCGCGGATGACCCCGGCGATGCCCTCCCGCCGGATATCGACCTCGAGCCCAGCGGCCGTCACCGTGATGCGTCGCACAAGGAGCTGGATGATCCGTGCTTGCTCGGCGGGGAACAGGCGGGCCCATAGCGTATCGAACTCGTGGAGCGCTCCCAACGCGTCGGCTTCGGAGATGTCGGCGGTGTTGGATTTTAGCGCCGACAATACCTGCGTGACGACCTCTGGCGTTTGCAGGATCCGTCTGATTTCGGTCACCACCGCCTCCTCGACCATCCCAGCGGCCAGCCGCGTCGGCGCGGTCTCGTCGCCGGTATCGCGGTTCCGGATCACGTCCATGGACACGTAGTAGCGGTAGAGTTTTGGGCCTTTCTTCGTGGTGGTGGGGGTCATGGCCGCGCCGGTTTCCGAGAAGATCAGCCCTTTGAGCAGCGCCGGTGTCTGTGCGCGGGTGTTGTTGGCGCGTTTGCGGGGGCTCTCCTGCAAGATGGTGTGGGCGCGATCCCAGAGGGCCTCGTCGATGATGGCATCGTGCTCGCCGGGGTAAGCCTTGCCCTTGTGGACGGCTTCGCCGCGATAAACCCGGTTCTTGAGCAACCGGTAGAGATAGCCCTTGTCGATCCGTGTCCCCTGCTTGTTGCGGGCTCCTTCGCGTCGGAGCTCCCGCGCCAGCACGGTGGCGGATCCAAGTTCGACAAAGCGCTCGAATATGTGCTGCACCTGCGCGGCCTCGTCCTCGTTCACGATGAGCTTGCGATCGACGACATCGTACCCGAGGGGGACATAGCCCCCCATCCACATGCCCTTCTTCCGGGAGGCGGCGACCTTGTCACGGATCCGCTCGGCCGTCACCTCCCGCTCGAACTGCGCGAAGCTGAGCAGGATGTTCAGCGTGAGCCGCCCCATCGACGTTGTCGTGTTGAAGGACTGGGTCACCGACACGAAGGTCACGCCGTGCCGGTCAAAAAGTTCGACCAGCTTCGAAAAGTCCATCAGGGCGCGGCTGAGGCGGTCGATCTTGTAGACCACGATCACATCGACGAGGCCATCTTCGACATCGGCGATCAGCTGTTTCAACGCTGGGCGGTCCAGCGTGCCACCGGAAAACCCACCGTCGTCGTAGCGCTCGCGCAGGCAGGCCCAGCCCTCGGAGCGCTGACTGGCGATATAGGCCTCGCAGGCCTCGCGCTGCGCATCGAGGCTGTTGAACTCCATATCGAGCCCTTCTTCCGTGGACTTGCGCGTATAGATCGCGCAGCGCAAGCGGCGGTTCGGACGCGTGTTGGTGTCCATGGTCAAACCTCCCGCGAACGGGTTTGCAGGCCGAAGAAGCGGTAACCGTTCCAGCGCGTGCCGGTAATCTCCCGAGCGATGCCGGAGAGCGACTTGTATTTGCGGCCTTGCCATTCGAACCCGTCTTTCAAAACGGTCACCGTATGCTCGACGCCGTTCCATTCACGGATGAGCTGTGTGCCCGAGACGGGATTGCGAGGGTCCGTGATCTGATGCTTGCGGCGCGCGATCCCTTCGACCTCGTCGGCGAGCAGATCGAGCATGCGCCGCGTTTCGCGATCTGGCCCGCCATAGGTGAGTTCCTGAATGCGATAGGCGAGCCTGCCTTCCAAGAATGCGCGGCTGTTGTTGGGCGCTGAGCTGCCCATCAGGGTTTCCCATTCGGCCTTCAATTCCTTGACTGACAAGGTCTTCAACGCGGCCAGACGCGACAGGACCGTTTGGTCCAGGCTGGCATCCTGGCCCGGAACGGGCGGTGTTATCTTACTCTGATGCTTCATCAATTCCTCCGATGCGGATACGTTTTCTGCGACGACCACCGCTCTTTCGGGGCGGTAAGTCCACGAAACGGTCTCCGGTTTCGGCAGATAAAGAGCTGGACTTGTCGGCAAGAACACGAACCAAGCCGACAGCGAGGATGTGGCCGATTTCTTCGAGGCGCGCCTCAGGCGACATACGCTTAGGGCATAGGGGATTGGGCCCGGAAATTGGGCCTTCTGGATCAGGTGACATGGCGGCTTTTCGCGATTGAGATGATGTCCAAACGGTATCGCGAAATCGGGAAAACACAAGTATTTCAATAATTTGTGGAAGTCTTCGACCTGTGCGAAGAGACGCGCAAATCTGCGTATGCGTTTTGTCAGTTCATTGGCCGTCCTAACCGGGCCTCATGGCGAATCACCGCCCGGAAGCGCCCATGAATTTGTCGAACGCATCGACGGTAGCTTCTTCCTCGAGTTCGGCCATCTCCCAACGCGAGGGCGCCTGGTCTGGATAGAGCAGCAATGAGATCGACATCTCATTGCCCGGGGAGAACACCGTCATCTCGCGGACCGGTTCGTTGCCCAGCCAGACCCCGGCCGGATGCTCAACGCCGTGGCGACCTGTGTCCCAAACGACTTCCTGCGCCGCCAATGACGCTGCGGGCAATTCCGTCACGATTTGGCGTGCCCGGTAGAAGATCCCGGACTTCAACAGCGGTTCGCTGGACCAGGCCCAGTCGATGAAGCCTTCCTTGCCAACCACGATCATCGCGCGCTTGTCGGTGATCGTCATCCATTTCAGGATCGCGGCTGTGAGCGATACGGCATATCGATCTGCGAGTTTGGTCATCACGTCGATGTCGACGATCCGTCCTTTGATCTGTTCGCGGAAGTCGTCCAGCGGCATCAGCAGGTAGGAGGCGAATGTGTTTGCCTCCGCCTCGATCTTGTTCCGAGCCTCATCCCAATCGGCCATGTTGCGGTTGGTGCATTGCAGTCCCTGTGGATGCAGCTGCCGGTGAAGTAGGTAATGGCCCAGCTCATGGGCCAGCGTGAAGTTGCGCCGCCCCGGCGAGCGGACCGTCTCGTTGTAGATGATGCCCCACTCTCCAGAACCGTCAGGATTG
Organism: Microbulbifer sp. S227A; assembly: GCF_049800935.1. Taxonomy (NCBI): domain Bacteria; kingdom Pseudomonadati; phylum Pseudomonadota; class Gammaproteobacteria; order Cellvibrionales; family Microbulbiferaceae; genus Microbulbifer; species Microbulbifer sp. S227A. The sequence goes on from NZ_JBNAFZ010000006.1 coordinate 138,773, forward strand.
GGCATCAGCATGCCTTCGATGCCCTTGGACAGGTCCAGCCCGCCGACCATTGTGATCGGCGCGTCCGGAAAGACCTGACGCGAGAAATCCTGCGCGAGCCCCGCCACATCGATGGGGAACCGAGGCAGGCCATGGACTGCTTTGTGCAGCGACAGGATCTGCGTCAGGCGGATCGCCCAACCCTGTGGTGTCTTGGGCAGGCTCAATCCTTCTTTCCCCACATATCGATCATCTGGTTGATTTTCTGTTGGTCTTCGGGATCGAGCTTGCTGAACTTGCGGAAGAACGCCTCCTTCAGAACCTCGTCACCGGGCTCCTCGCTGTCATCGAGTAGATAGTCGGTCGTGACCTCCAGTGCTTGGGCAATGCGGGTCAGCTTTTCGCCGGACGGTTTTCGTGTATCGCGGTTCTCGAGCTCCCAAAGATAGCTTTTGCTGGAGTCGGTCAGCGCCGCGAGCTTGTCGAGGGAGTACCCCTTCTCCTTGCGGTGGCGCTTGATCTTGGCGCCGAGGGACGTGGTCATCGTATCATCCTTGATTTCCTTGGTTGGAGGACGCTTGTTCGATATGCCGAACAAAAATGTTCCGCGCAAGTAGACCTGGCGCTTTGTTCGGTATATATCGAACATGATCGTATCGCATTTTCGCGATTCTGTCGTCCTCCTCCCTCCCAGGCTTAGAAAGGCCACGTCATGACAGCGATTGCTTCCTTCCTCCGCAAAACCCCGATTCCCCGGCTGCAGGACTATTTTACCGCAGGCGGCTTCACCTCCCTTCCTCCGGTCGACTGGACCAAACCCGAGCCGGAGGTTGTCGAGCCTTTAATCAAGGCCGTCGACGACATGGACGATGCTGAAAAGCAGCGCGTCATCCTTGATGCCGGGCGCGTTGCCACCCTCGCGGATGAGCCCGGACAGAATGCCTTGCAGAATGTCGTGCTGGATCGCGCGACGTTCGACACGCTCGAAGGCCCCAACAACCGGTCACTCTGGGTGTTCTTGAATGAGGCAGACCGGTTCCGGCTGGCCGAAGAGGTCCGCTATAACGACGAGCGCCGTCGTGGGCGGTCCTGGAGCGGCTTCGGTGTCGATGAAGGTCTGAACGTAAAGAAAGACCCGATCTCGATTGCGGCCTTCACTGCCGCGATCCGTGAGCGGTTCGAAACGCCCAACGTGCATGTCGACATCTTTGATCGCCATCGGGTGATCCTCGACGGTGAAGAATGCGAACTCGTTCAGGTGGCTGTCTACCGTGAAGGCCGCCCCGAGGACACCCGTTGATGCAGACGCCACAATTTCTGCTCTTTGATCCAGTCAAATAGCACGGACCGGAAACTGCCGGTTGTCGGGCCGAAAAAGCCGAAACTCACTCCGGCGAGATACTCCGCTTTCTTTCGGCTGGTCCAGATTTCAGCACCTGTTTGATCCTTGGCGCTGTGATTTCGCAGGACCTGCATCAATCCCTTGGCCGGTTGCGGAGCATTAGCTGCGAAATGCGGTTCTAATGCAGCAAGAATGGCCCGCCCCTTCTTCTGGGCATTATCCGCAACAAAATCGGTCGGGTCCGGTCCGAATACATAAAAGGAAGAGGCCAGGAAATCGTGCGGGCATTGCAACCTGTTCTTCTTCGGCACACCGCTCAGTTGGAATTCCTCTAGCGGTAGTCCGAACCACTCCGCCGCCAGTTTCGAGGTGACCCCGGCTATGAACTTTTCGCCCTCAAAGCGCTTGCCGCGCGGTTTAACGTAGGTGTTGTTACCCTCGCCATCGCTTTCTTCCGATTGCACCTCTATCGTCAGGTTTTTCAGTGCTTTCTTGGCGACCTCATAGGCCGATGCCCTCATCTCGTCCTTGGTTAGGGTTTGGAGGTAGTCCTTCAAAATGCCACTTTCGTCATTGTAGCGATCCCCTGCATCTAGACCCAGGTACTGCTCACCGATAGAGTTATTCATTCGCCGCATGTATTCACAGGTGGAATAGCCTTCGTTCTCATTCCGGAGGATTTCCCTGACTGCTGCATCGGTACCAACCAGGACCCCATAGGAATCCGCCTCGCAAGCGCCCTGTTTGCGAATGTCGACCCAATACGCCTCACGCTTGTCACGGCAATGTTCATCAGTGTTTTCCAGGCGCAGTTTTGTTGGATTCTCTCTCGTTGGAATTTCGGATGGTACGGTGTCTGCCCCATTCTCCGAGGTATCGCCCTGTGCCGGCGCGCTCAAAAGCTGGAGCCCGTGTCGGGACGGTGCAAACGCATAATCCCTGATCGAGCGCGGCGAGTTTCTTGTGCTCAGCAATATATGCCTGCACGTTTTTTGGTCTAGGCATGCGGAGTTTTGCAAGTTGATCCAGTATTTGCGCCTTGGTTTCCGGGCTGCCGAGTGGCGAAGCATGTACTTTCTTGTCGGCTTCTAGGAAATAGTCGCCGTCATCATAGCGGGTGGCGACACGACGCCAGTCCTTCAGGCGTCCGAACATGATCTCGATCCGGTTGCGTCGTTTGAGCAGATCGGGCATGTCTACGAGGGTCTTCTCGAGCGCACCGTGGACCACGTGCACGGCGTCACGTTGCAGCTGAAAGCAAGTGCCAATGTCGGAACTAGCCTGGCGACGCTTCGCGAACTCGAACAGGCACGTGAAAGCGGGCAAGGCGCGCTGATCAAGCTTCTCCAAGACAAGACGGAACGAAGCCCAAGCGCAATCGGCGCTGACTTGTCTGAAAACGCTGACCTAAGTGACATATCGGGTCTGTTGTCCTCTTGTCGCGGTGACGCGGAGCTTCGGGATCGCATCCTGCCCTTCGTGCGCCTCCTCGAAACCGACCCTTGGGGCTTGCCTAGCCGTTCCCTCAGCGCCTGCAGCTTGTCGAGCGCGGGCTCGTTGATCAGTAGCTTGCCGGTGCCCCGGCAGGCGATCTCGGCGGGCGAGAAGTTCGGCCAGCGCCAAGCACCCTTGGGCACCTCGCGCCAGTGCTGGTAGAAAATCGTGGTCATGGGGGTCCTCCAGAAACGAAAAAAACCCGCCACGGAGGCGGGTCGATTGGACTGATAGTTTGGAGTGGCGAGCGGCTATGGACCGCCACCGAAGATTTTGAGCTTGATCGCGATGCCCGCGAGCAGCGCCAGCATCACGCCGTTGGTGATCATGCGGACGGCGGTCTGCATCGCGGTGCGGCGCACCAGCCGGACGCAGTCGAGCAATGATCGCAGATCCCGTATATCGAGCGCCGCTTCTTCACCGTCGAGACCAACATCGGCGAGCGCGCGCTTGGCGCCTTTCTCGGCGGCCCGTGCCAGCATCGCCTCGAACTCGGCGTCGGGCATGCGCACGAAACCCTGATCGGATCGGGGTGGTGTCATGAGGTAATCCTCTCTCCGATCAGCCGATCTTGCAGCCCCAAAGGGACGTGTGATCGGCCGCGAAATACCCATCCTGCGCGCGGAAATACCCATGGAGCTCAATGGTATCGCCCGCCACCAGCGGCACCATCGTCTGCAGCCAGAGGGCCGTGGCTTCCGAGACATGCGCGCCACTGATCTCGCCATAAGACCCTCGGATTTCGGTCCCGCCGTTTAGCACGAGCCGCCCGCGCATCCGGGCCGAGGTGCTGGAATTGACCTTGTAGAGCAGCGTCGCGCCGAAGAGGTAGGTGCCGTCCACGGGCGTTGTGAACAGGTTGGTCCCGGCATCAAAGGCACCCTGATCGTTATAGTCGGTGTTGTTGAGGCCGATCTTCGTCCAGCTCCCGACGCCGACATAGTTGTCGTAGTTGGTGTACGCCTTGAAGCGCGGCAATTGCGGCTGAGCGAAATGGGGGATCGTGATCACGACCGTATCGCTCTCCTGCGCAAAGAGATTCTCAAGAGCATGGCTGTCCGGCCGATACCTGACTTGCTACACCGGCGGGCAGCGAAAGACATGAATCTGTCAGGCATCGAGGTGCAGGAGGATCAGCCGATCGTATTCAGTATCAGGTCGGCAATTGCGGATGGCGGCGACCACGAGGCGCTGCTGTTCGGTGGCGACTACAATGAAAGCGACCCGCCGATGCACGCCTGGCCATTGCGGCACCTGCACCCTCGCCAGTTTCGTCGGCCCAAGCCAGCGCCCGCTGCGCTGCCCGCCTGGCGTTACCTTCTTGCCCGGCATCCGCAAGTACATCGGCGAGCCATCCGAAAATCAACGAGAGGTACAACCGCATGCCCTGCGCATCCAGCCAGTTGGCAGTAATTTCCAACTCGTTGATATTATGGAATTTTCGGCTGATTTTCCAATCTGCATAACAGAACAGACATCGGGCGGTTCCGATCAGATAAGACGCGCCTACTCGTTCCGAACGCTGGCGCGACCGCTGCGCATATGTACGCGCCTTGTGCCAGTTTCCGCGCCAGAGGTAGATGATCGAGCCGAGGTTCAGGATCGAGCTCTCAATCTCGTGCTTGAATTTCTCAACTCGTGCTAATGCCGCATCGAGCAGCGAGATCGCTGTTTCAAACTGTCCTTGTTCCGCATGGAGCATCGCAAGAACCGAGCTGGAATAGGTAGATGTTACTGGCGCATGGTCTGCCTGGGCCGGAAACCTATCCTTGAGAGCGATTGCCTTTTCTATCAAATCCCGGGCCGCCGAATAGTCGCAGATGGCTGCCAGTGCAGTTCCGTGGACGGCCATGGACTCGACTGCGAGGCGATCCAACCCGCGACTCCGGGCAAGCGCAATCGAGCGGACAAGATGATTGATCGCCTCCTGAAATCGACCCTGCACCAGCAGATTGTACCCCAGCCAGTACGATACCTCGGCCAATCTCGGTGAATCCTCTGCAGCTTCGGCCAGAGCGTTCGCGCGCTGGAGAACCGGGATGTGCTCGACCGAAGCAGAATACACGCAGGGCCTCGCCCAACGCAGTGCGATGGACAGCCAGCGATCTTGCAACTCAGGGCTGGAGGACAGGCGACCGATCATCTCGAGTGCAGTGTCATACTGGCGAATGGCCTGATCCAAGGAAGACAACGCAAGTGCCTTGTTCCCAGCCTGCTCGGCATAATCCGCGGCGGCTTCGTGATCCCCGGCCTCAACAGCATGCAATGCCAGTTGCTCGACGATATCATTCGTGCTTTCCGCATCTTCGACACGTCTGCGCAAGGCGGTGAGATAGGCGGCATGCAGCGCCTGACGGCGCGCCCTGGGGATCATGTTGTACACGACATCGCGCTTGATCCCGTGCTTGAATCTGAGCGATTCCCCTGTCAGCGTCTCACTAAGTATCCCCAGATCGCAGAGGCGCTCGAGGCTGGCGTCGGATACCTCATGACCAACCACCTCATTGAGCAGGTCAACATCGACAATCTCGCCATGGGGTGCGATGGCAAAAAGGATCGCGGCGTCACCAGGCGCAAGCAGATCGATCCGATGAACCAGCAGCGCCTGCAGGCTGGCGGACAGAGCACTGAATCCCTGCCCTTCGCCGGTATTCTCCCGCGCCATGGAATGGCATATTTCCTCCAGAAACAGTGGATTTCCACCGGATTTGTCGAACAGCAATCGGCGCAGTTTCATATCGGCTGGCCGGCGAAGAAGCTGTTCGATACACCTTTCCACTTCCCTGACATTAAAGGGCGGCAGGTGAATCTGATGCGAGGCGCGCACCAGACCATCGTCAATCGAAACTTCGCGTGACGCGATCACCAATAGGACACGGCTCACGTCGAGGATGCGCATCACGTCCTGCAGGACCAGGCGCGACGCCTGATCGATCCATTGCCAGTCGTCGACGAATATGATGGTGCGCCGGGTTTCGATGACCTCGGCAATTGCCTTTGCCATTTCGCCTGCATCGCGCAACGGCTCGGTGTGTGCAGAATTAAGCTGACGGATTATTGCATGTATAGGCTCGAACGGTGCACTTCGGTCATAATGGTTGCAGCCAACTGCGATGACGCGATCAGAGTCATCGCTGATCTCGTTGAAGAATTCAGATACAAGGCGGGTCTTTCCGACACCGGCGGCGCCATGGAGGCTTACGATCTGTGACGTCCCCGCGCAGACCTCGTTCCAGGCGAAACGCAAGATCCCAAGGAACGGCGCCCGGCCGATGAATGTGGTCTGATACCCGGCGTCAGCTTCGGCGATTGCACCACCGGCCGCGCGATCGAGCACTTGAACCTCGGGTAAACCAAGGGCGGGGTTTGGTTCTTCACTCAAGATGAACAAGTGCCGGAGGCGCCGAATGGCTTGCCTTGTGGCGCAGATTGCGGGCTCGCGGAATTGGCACGCAAGAGTGCGTGCATTGTCAAGCACCTGCCCTGAAACCTGCATCTCCGCTCCGGAAAACTCCACGTCACGCAGGTTGAGCAGGCCAGTATCCAGCCCGATTCCGAGCATGGTATCCTGCGCATCCCTTGCTGCCGACTGAATGCAGTTCTGAAAAAGGTAACGCAGGTCGATCGCCGCCTCTAGGGCATCACGCGCATCGCTCTCCCTGGCAACGGGCAGACCAAAGAGCGCACACAGATCCGCGCCGGGGTCGGAAATCAACCGGCCTCCATTGTCATGCAGAAATGTCGTGGCATTCTGAACAAACCGAAGCTTCAATTCATCAAATGCAGTGTCTGAGCATAACCGCGAAGGACGCAGGCACAAGCTCAACACGCATAGAAACTTGCGTTTCTCTGTCGGCTCCGTGTCGCCGTGCAACTCCGGCAAATGGACGGCAAGATCGTGCCGCGCCTGCCCCACCAGCGCCTGCAATTCCAGTGATGGCTCTTCCTCCCAAGCGTCCGAAAGCGCATCCCAGAGCCGTTTGTATACACGCAAAAGCTCGACGACATTTCCGGTTCGAATATGTTCTTCAATGACAGGGCGTGCGGCGATTTCAATCGAAGGGTCAATGCGATTTAGCAGCGAAGCGACAGGCAATTGCAGTTCCGGTGTCGCGCCGCTCGTCAGCTTATTAGTAAGTGCCTCGCAAACGGTGGCTTTCGTGATTCGACGGCAATCCCAAAGCCATTCCGAGAAAGCCGGGTCGAGATCTTCGAATCCATAGAGCAGGCGGTCCAGGTTGACCACGCTCCCGAAATCCGATTGTTTTGGGGCTCCGTCTCTGATCGCATCGATATCGGTTTCGATCTGTTCGCAGTCAATTTCGATGCTGTCTTTGGAAATTGTGAGAAAATTTGCACCAAAGCCGTTTAGCGTATCCTTCAGTTGATGAAGGCATTGTCGCAAGGAGGTTCGGGCCGCCGTTTCGGGTTTTTCGCTCCAGAGCAATCCGGTCAACCTGTTGCGGGATGCATATGGGTATTCGGAAAGAAGTAGGTAGGCAATTAGGGCAGCGCCCTTCGTGACTGAAATACGAATCTCAGAACCATCCAAGTCGAACAGGCGAAAACCGTCAACTAGCTGGCATCTATATGAAGCCGGTCCCGACAAAAGGTCCTCAAAATATCACGCATTCTCAGAGGCGAAAAGCAAAATTGAAACATATCACCTAACGAAGCCACCCTAAGGTTGCAGACTATCCGTTAAGTTGAATTATTCATAGCCTTTTTCTGCCCGGCAAAATGGGATCGGCTTTTGGCAACCGGGATAGTGATCTTGGGCCGAATGCAGAAGAGCAATCTGCATCCCGCAAGTTTAACAGCCTATCCGGCTCGAATTATCAGGCCAAGAGCGCTTCCATCTCGTGGTTCCAGCTGCCGGTGGCGAAGGACAGCTTGCTGTATTGCAGCTCGGCCACGGCAAGCTTTGTACTCGGCCCGAAAATCCCGTCCTGCTTGGATTTTACAAGGGCTTGCAAAGCTGCAACCTGCGGGCCCGTAGACCCATGGCGCAGGCAGGACAGCGCCGCGCGGGCGTTATCATCCACAGCTTGAGCAAAGGCAGCGGCCTCATGACCGGTGATCAGGAGAACCGGATAGGTTTCGCCGTGGTTCTTGCCATCAAAGCCGGCGCTCTTGCGGAAACGGCTCCAGTTTCCGGTACCTGTTGTATGAGATGTACCGTGTCCGCTCTGCCGACCGGAAAGTGTCAAGCAACCCTGCGATGAAAAGCTGCCGGGAATGAAACCTGGATGGATATTGTCCGCCGGGCGGCATTTGTCCCAGATGTCCCACGTACCATATGTCAGGTCGTTGGCGGTGCGAAGTGTCGTGACCGTTGAGCGATTTGCGGGTTCTGGCCCGTCGCCCTGTCGCAGCACATAGGTCACCGCGCCGTTCTTGGCGGAATAATGGGTGCCCACGCAGTACTCGTAACATCCCGTTGGAAGCATATTGCACAATGTCGAGCCGATATTGAAGTTGACGTTGTCGTAATAACGCTTCATCTCGGTTCGCCGGGGCACTGTCGAGCCGGTATAGGCTGAAAGTTGATTGCTGGCCCGGTGCCAGACTCCGATAATACATCTCGGTGTTTCATGATCGACAGTGGCGGTAGTCAGCGAAATATCGTCACGCTTTTCAGCCATGTCGGTTCCGTCGGCAAGCCGACATCCACGCAACGCGAAGATCACCGTGTTCAACGGGCCGTCGTGCAGGACAAAATGACTGGTATCTGCGATTTGCTGCAAAAGTTCCGCATTCAGATCAAAGGTCGCATCGGCGGCAGAGCTCGGCAGGTGCCAGGTGTCGGGGGCATTCTTGCTGTTGGATGGCCAGCTCGCAGCGGTAAACGACAGGCTCGGCCTCGTGCTTTCGGGTTCCGGCGCGCGAAGCACCGAACCAGTCTGACCGATGCCTTCGGCCCAGTCATCCGGATCCGGGGTCCGAACTTCCGTTGCATCTGCCATTGCACCGAGAAATACTGGTGGGACGGAAGTCGGAATCGGCAACGCTGGTCCAGAACGAACCGACTGCAACGCCGCATCGATCTGTTCCGCGTCACTTCCGGGCATATCGCGATGGCGGGAAATGTCCTGCAAGATGCTGCTAATACGAATGCCGCGATTTGCAACATAGCCCTGGTCCGGCGTTCCATCAGAAATTGCCATATGATGCAGCGCTGCAATCTGCCATTCGGTATTGAATACAGGAGAGCCCGAAGAGCCAGGCAGGGTATCGGATTTGTAGTAGAGGTGAAGCTCATCTCGACCGACAACCTCGTTGCCGCGCACCACCACCTTTTTGAAGTTACCTCCCGGGTGCTGAATGATACAGACATGCTCCCTTTTCAGAGCCTTGCCTGACCGGGGCAGCAACTCGATATAGCCGTATTGTTCCAGCGGTGTACCGCTCGTGGAGTGCGCTGCGACCTTGACGATGGTATAGTCAAGCGCCTTGGACGTCATGAACAGTGCATCCGAAAGCTGAAAATGCTGTGCCCGCAACGGGGTGTTATCAGCGTTCAGTTGGTGATCGAAAGTGACCAGCGCCAATCTCGCCGCATCGCGCGAAGGGATCACATGGTTGTTGGTCATCAGAAGTCCTGGCGCGATCAGGAATCCGGTGCCATAGCCGCCTTGGGCGCCGCGAACATAAACTCGGCCCACTGCCCGCCCGACTTCGTGACCCAGTGAGAGGAAATAGTATTCATCCAGATCGTTTGTGTTGATAATCGCTTCGTAACTGCGCGTGCCCGAATTACGAGAGTATTCGAGCCGCGCTTCGATCCTTTCCCTGTCTTCCTCGGTATAGTCTTCAGCATTCAAACGGTTGAACTCGCGCAGCGCAGCATCGTGTTGCTGCCGGCTATGTTTGGAGTCAACATCAGTTGTGTCAGATAGCGCTCCGCCAGTGCTTTGAGGATGTAGCATCGGTACGGGGCTTTCGCCGAACCCTTGAAATGCCCGTGCTCTTCGGGAACGGTCAAGCAACTCTTTCTCGCAGTCAAACAAGCCCGCGAACGGCTGGTTCGCCTCGCTTCAACTCAGGGAGCCGCGCTTTCGGCGGCTGAAGCTCGCACCTTTCACGTTTCTTGGCGCAACCTCACCTGGATCGATTGCGTGATGCACAGGCGCGAACAGGCGGCAATTGGCGGGATGACCGACGCCCGCACCAAAGTTCTCACGTTACTAAAAGAAATGGAGTCTACCGATCTGTACGATGTCGCGAAACAGGAACTTGATCGCGCGGCCGAGGCGATAGAGACGGAGTTTCACGAGAATGTCGTGGCTCCGCTGACGACAAGATTGAAAAATCGCAACGAGGACAATGAATTCGCAAAAAACCTCGCCCGAGGCATCGACCTGTCAGAAAAGGCGCTGTCAGACGCCGAAAACACGCAAGTCCGGCGCGGCGAGGTCGCCGGAACAGCGGAGCGTTACATCGATGGGTGTGGCCGAATGATCGTCCGCAAGCGACCGATTGTGCCTTTCGGCGTCAATCCCGAAACACGAGATTCAGAACCGTTCGCCACACCGATCGAGGATTCCGGTGGCGGGACCATCCACCGCTATTACCTTGACTGGACATATGCCGCCCAAAACACGGATATTCATGGACAATGCGGTAAAATCTCGCTTGGCGCCGAGAGCTCGAATTTGCCGCTCAGAGAACAGTTGATCGAACTGAACCGGGCGTTTCGAGGTGTCAGGGAAGCGGATTTGGAAACGCTCGATCTGTCGTTTCCGTCGATCCGCAATGCACTTTGTGAACGCAAACGCGATGATTCCTTCAACCAGCCTTCTAGCCCCCAGGAACAGATCGTATTGCGTTGGCACCGGGCACATCCACATCGACAGATCGAATTACGCCGCAACACACGCGGATTTGTCGTGATCGGCCTGGCCTGCTGCGGCGAGGACACGAAATCCGACCAAATCTGCGAGAATATCGCCGCATTGCTTTCCGATCTGGTTCGCACGCAAGTCAGAACGCCGTTTCACGCGCTGATGTCTCTGCAGCCACGCGATGGGGTCGTCTACATTCCACCGGCCTTTGTGCCGCCGGTCAGGATCGCACCCCAGGTCCCTATGGAAGCAGCCACACTGGGCCAAGCGGTCAGCGCGATACTGGACAACGGAATTCAAGCCGACCAGCAGGACGAATTTGGCCTGCCAAGTACAGTAATCAGAACGCTCGCGGACCGGTATCGTCGCGTGTTGCACGAAAACCTGGACGCTCTGGATCAGATTCAGAACGCGATTGACGTGAGCCGATTTCAAAAGGAGCGATAACATGAAGCGAGGCGATACTGGGAAGTTCCTGGCGTTTTATCAGAACCTTTTGAGCATCACTGTGGCCCTGAGTATTTTGTTGTTGTTCTTGCCCAGCCTACTCTGGAGCAACCCGCTGAATCTCGTCGGGTATTGGCTCCCAAGCTCAAGGCCGGAATTTCCGGGGTTTTTCACAGATCGCCAGAGCCTTGGTGCCTTGTCCCTGACAATTGTTTTCGTTGCCGCATTGCAAATATGTGCAGTGCACTTCTTCAGGACTTGCATCGACAAGGGCAGAAAACTGGGTTCGTGGCGCGGTTGGATCTTCTGGAATATGTTCCAAAGCCGTAATGTCTGCGTCCTGCTGCACATTTTCACCTACTTTGTGGTCTTCGTTTTGACCTACCTCATTCTGGGTTGGGTCTCGCAGGGGTTGCAGCAACTTGACCAAGAGATGATCCAATCCAATCAGCGCAGAGCGAGCTATCGCGAGGAACTCAAGAAGGTCCTATGGATTGCGCCTTTGCTCAGTCTTACGGGCACGCTGTACGTATACCGACTGTTGGGAGACATCAAGAACGGCGTGCTTGCAAACCCGCTCCTGTCCGACGTGATTTCGGAACTGAGCAGGCTGGCCGACCAAAGTGAACGCTTTTTGAGAGAAATTCAGGCCGATGACAGGGTGATGGACGTGAAGGGATTCAGGATCGCGATCGACCAGCGCGAAAAACGGTACAAGAGGGCCGTCAAGCTGGCACACGAGCGAACGCTGCGCCAAACAGCACTTGTGGCCACCGCCCTGACCATTGTCTCCAGTATCGGTCCTTTGCAAAGAATGGAGCCGAAGGATCTGCCGACGCTGCCGTCCAGCGCGATTGTCCAGGAGTTGCGTCAGGCATTCGAACACACCCGCAAGAACTCATCAGCAACGCCTCTTCAAGTCGCGTCGATCGCGTCCTCTGGTGTATACCCCACCGGCGCAGCGCCAACGCCCTTGCACAATTATTGCGAAGAGAGCGCTCTACTCCGCAATCCGCAGGACGGGCCGGTGCTAACGGATGAACAGCTCCTAAAGCGCGTAACGGCCTGCAGAGTGATGGCAGCCCGGGCGGCTATTTCGCTGAACAACAAACTTTTCGACAATGAAGGCGTCGCATCGCAGACGCTGCAGAACCTTGCCGGCCTTCAGACACGGGTCGATGACTATATTGCGGAAATCAACAAGCACACGCAACTGCTGACGCAGGGTGTGGTCATGCCGGTGCAGATCGAGTTTGTGGATCACGACAAGAATGGACCCGTTGACCTGGTTTCGCTGCTCACGCCCGATAATCCTGTTCCGATCAGCGTTACACTGTCCCTTGGCAAAGCTCCGTTTGAAGGCAACACGGCGTTGGCGGACCAACTGAATGGCAATGAGGCCGCTTCACTGCCGCTGCGCGCCGCGCTCACCATTGAGACGGTTGAAGGTCCAGCGGGCGAAAGGCTTGCACCGGGGTCCCCTGTCGAGGTTCCGGTCGCGGCAAAGCTCATCGAACCACTCGGATTGCGCGACATCGTAAGCTCTGAACTCGAAGAACCGTTTCTTGTGCGCCTTCAGACCGAGCAGTCCGGAGAAGTCATGGACGCTTCCCCACGATGCCTCAAAAGCCCCTGGGAGTTCAGGTTCGGTATCGGGATGCATGCTTTCGATCTGGGGCTGGACCAGCACAGGGAGGCCATGATTGGCCTGATTGGAGAGCTCAAGCAGCAACGGAACGACCGGACACGCCTGCTGCTTGTCGGTCACGCGGATCCGCAGGGCAACGTGCTGTTCAACTACAATCTCGCTGAGCGTCGGGCAGAGGCCATTCGGATTGCGATCCTGAACCAACTTAAAGGGTCCGGCGCCGAAGTCGAATTTGCCTCATCTGTTCTCAGCATCGGCGAGCAGGAACGCGTCGGCATAGGCCTGTCCTTCACTGCGGAAGACAATGCTGAGCAACGCAAGGTCGAGGTTCGGATCTGCGGGTGAGGCTTTCGAACGGGTGTTGTCACATTAGCTCAACCAGTCTTCAGGCGGCATTGCCAAGTTGATCCGTCAAGGCAATGTGTTCACATGGCACAATTCTCAGTGAAAATCTGCGGCGTTACCGGATCACATCTCCGCGGAAATCAACAGCAGGGTGCTGACCGAACGGGGACGGGTTGGAAGCGGCTTTCGCGACCGTGTGTCACCTGAATCAGTCGGGGAAATTCTGTGTTGCCCAGACCGCCGCCTGGGTACGGTTATGTGCTCCGATCTTGCGAAAGCAGCCCCTGAGATGAACCTTTACGGTGCTTTCGACGATATCGAGCATCTTGGCGATATCCTTGTTGGATTTGCCGTCGCGCACCTGTCGGAGCACCTCTTTTTCGCGCGCTGACAGCTTTGCAAGCGCGATCTGCGCCGAACCTATCGGATTTGGTCGTTCACCAAGTTCGGGTTTCGGCGATGACTCGCAAAACAGCGGCGAGCTTTGCGAGAGGCTTTCGGTAGAATACCCGCGCGGTGCCGTCGTGCCACTGAGCGGGTCGACACGCGCGGTATCGTCGGTTTCGGGTTTGCGGATTTTCGACGGAACGATGCTGAACCCCTCCTGAATGACCTTGAGGATCCTTGCCAGCGTCTCCAGCGACCGATCGTCCGGGACGGTTGCATCAGCGAGTCCGGCGATCTCGTCCAGATGTTCATGCGGCAGCGACGAGGAAACCAGCGCCACGACGCTGAATTCGGGAAACCGTTTCTTGAAGCTCTCGATGCCAAGCAATCTCAGGTCTGCGCCGTAGGGCACATGCAGCACCACATGCATCAGGTCCTGTTCGGGATCAGACCTGTCGAGGCTTTCTGAAAGCTCTGACAAGGACGAATGCACCCCGGTCGCATTGATCCCTTCGCATATGCAATGGGAGACAATTAAATCACGATACAGGCTCAGCGATGAAACTACTGAAATTTCCATAACAAATCGACCAAACTACAATGCTTAAACTGTTCAGCTAAAAATTGCTTAACAAGAGATGGGACGGCTCGCGATTAACGTCCATCTCACTCCTCCACGCCAAAGAGTAGCACAAACTCGCAATTCACCACCTATTATCCTTAACAAACTGTGCAATATGTTGACTGAAAATGATAAAAAGCACTCGGCATTGAGGGGAGCGGCAACCTTAGCGAAAGCTTGTTAGGCGGTAAGCTAAACCGTAGATTGCATAGCGAATCGCATCGCCTGAAAATACGGCGGACCGTTCTTTTGCTACCTGTCTCTGAGGTGCATGGATGTTTCACCGATAGGCAGACAGATATTGGCCTTTGGATCAGGTTCCGGGCGCAATGACTACTCCTTTGGTGTAGAACTTGGAGCCTCATACACGATCGGAGTATGTCCAGGTCGCGATCACTACCCTGTCCGACCAGTGCGCTTACCCCTCGCTACAAGAATAGGTTGTGTCGGCATTCACCTTTCGAAGCGGTGTTTTTTCATCGGGTCTAGGTTAAAATCATATTCAGAGTGGACCAATTCATTAAATCAAAATCCGAATCGTCAGCAGAGGAATTCGTCAAAGAAATATTTTAGTTGAGCCTTTTTTGGGGGGAGCTTTTATGGGTGCGATTGAAGGTCGCTTTTTTACTTCGGCCATGTGTTTGCATAGTGCGTATTTACTTGATTTCATTACTTCTATTGCAGATCAAGCGATTGCCCGTCTGGAGTGTGAGCCGGGGCATCTGATTTTCACGTCGGAACCGTCCTGGGGGATCGAGCCGGAGGGTGACATACCATCGTGCAGGGAAGCCAGGGGAACGTTGGAGGTCACCGAAAGTGATCTTGGGGCGTCGGCCCTGTCGGCGTTTCTGGATCATCCTGATCTTGGTGCCAAAGGTGCTGGGCGCCGCAATTGGCGGGGATTTCGATGTCGTTTCAGCGACGGTCAGGAAGACCTGCTCGTCTTGCGGAATGTCGACAATCCACGAGAGGCAGAAAGCTATCTCACATCGGTCTGGCCGGCATTGCGCCGCGCCTGTTTGAACGCACAATATTCGTCTGGACCGGACCTTTCCGACGATGCGCTGCTCTGGGTGATCGACCAGAAGGTCAATGCCGCGATTTTGGTCATTGACGCGCATTGCCGAGTGCTCAAGACCAATGCCGCCGCCGACGAGTTTCTGGAAGGGGGACGTCTGCTGCAACTTGGTCCGCAAGGACTGGTTTGCGCCAGCCGCAAGGAAACCGAGGCCCTGCGCGCGGCGGTGCGCGAAAGTTATCAGAGCGATTCAGACACAAAGCGCGAGTTTGTCCTGTTGCTGCGCGGCAAATCCGGAACCGCGCATATGCCAATGTCATTGTCGACCTATGTGCAGGCGGAGACCGGGGCGCGCCTGATCCTGCTGATGCTGCCGCGCCCGCCGGATCACGAGAGGATTGAGGGCCTGGCCCGCCAGATGGGGCTGACCCCGTCGGAAGCACGCGTCGCCGCGCTGATCCGTGAGGGCCATTCCAACAAGAAGGCCGCCGAAATCGCAGGTCTCAAGGTCGAGACCTTCAATACCTATGCCAAACGAGCCCTGTCCAAGATGAACGTCAAGTGCCGTGCCGAGATGGCACAGATGCTCACCTGGCAGGCCGCGCTGGAGCGCCCGTGATGAACATGAACGTGACCAACACCGACAAAGACATTGAAGCCACCCAGGCCCCGGCCCCGCAGCGGTCGGCAACCCTGAACGAGGCCGACATTGCCATGCTGCACAAGACGCTGGGGCAGGGGCTGGCCGGATTCGCGCGGCAGGGCGACATTGTCGAACTGCACAAGCGTATCGGGGAAAAATTCGAGAAACTGCCGGGCGAGTTGAACGCGCTCGACAAGGAAACCCGCGACACCCTGCTGGCCCGGGTCGAGGCGCTGGAAACCGGGTTGAACAGCCTGGAAGCGGCGCTGCGGATCGAATTGCCGCCGCTGCTGACCCGGACCATCGACGAGGCGGCACGGGAAGCCATCCCGCGGCGGCGCGGCGGCATCCTGAAGTTTTTCTTCCTGCTCTTTGTTGCCGGCGGCGGCGTTGCCATCGGTGCATTCTATCACGCGCCGATCATGGAGTTTGCCGCCCGCCTGCCGGGCTATTTGTCGTACTGAGTTCAAGGCCCGGTATCCCGCGCTGCCGCGTTTCGTTCCGGCCTGTTCGTAAAAGGAAAATCCGATGCAAAGAAGACAAGTCTTCGATGGTCAGCGCAGCCTGGTCGTGGCGATATTCGTCGCCAGCCTCTGCCTGAACCTGCTGATATTGACCGCCCCGATCTACATGTTGCAGGTATTTACCCGTGTTCTGTCGTCCGGCAGCTACGCGACGCTGCTGTTCCTGACAATCGGTGCCGCGATCGCTCTGATCTTTTTCGCGCTGTTTGACGCCCTGCGTCAGCGCCTGGTGTCGCGCCTTGGCAACCGGCTCGAGGCCGGTCTGGGCCCGGTGATCCTGAGCGCGGTTGTGCGTGGCACCGGCGGTGTTTCTGATACCCAGCCGGTGCGCGATCTGCACGAGCTGCGCGGCTTTGTCATCTCGCCCTCCTTCACCTCGCTGCTCGACGCGCCGTGGTCGATCCTCTTCGTGGCGCTGATCTATGTCTTTCATCCGTTGATGGGGGTGGTTGCCACCATCGGTCTCTTGATCCTTCTGGTGCTTGGCATCATCAGCGAACTGACAGGGCGCGAACCGGCCAAGGCCGCTTCGGGCAGCGTGCGCGAGGCCAATTCCGCCGCCGACGAAATCCTGCGCAATGCCGAGATCGTGCGCGCCATGGGCAAGACTCCGACGTTGATTCAGCGCTGGCAGAACCTGTCCTTTGCCTCGATCCTGTTCGGAACCCGTGCCAATGATCGCATCGCCTCGATGACATCAATTGCCAAGATGGTGCGCATGATGTTGCAGATCGGTATCATGGGTATCGGTGTCGTGCTGGTGCTGCAAGGCCAGCTGGGGCCGGGCATGATGATCGCGGCATCGATCCTGCTCGCCCGTGCGGCGGCACCGGTTGAACAATCGATTGCCGGCTGGCGGGCGCTCTTGTCGGCGCGGCTCGCGCTGCAGCGGCTGAATGCGCTGCTTGCGGAAACCGAGATCGAAGCCGACCGCATGGAATTGCCCGAACCCGAGGGCTTCCTTTCGGTCGAAGACGCCACGGTCGTGACGCCGAACCGCCAGGACCCCCTGGTCATGGATGTCAGCTTCAGGCTCAAGCCCGGCGACAGCCTCGGGTTGATCGGGCCATCGGGTGCCGGCAAGACGACGCTGGCGCGGGCTCTGGTCGGGCTGCAACCGCTGATCCGGGGGTTCGTTCGTATCGACGACGCCGCGCTGACCGACTGGCCGGCCGAGCAACTCGGACGCAACATCGGGTTCCTGCCGCAACGCGTGGACCTGTTTGACGGAACAATCGCAGAAAATATTGCCCTGATGGACCCGGAGGCGAAGCCCTCGATGATCGTCGAGGCGGCGAAACGGGCCAATGTGCATGAGCTGATCCTGTCGATGCCGGGTGGCTATAACGCGCAGGTCGGACCGCAGGGCAACCTGCTGTCCGCCGGACAACGGCAGCGCATCGGCCTGGCGCGGGCGTTCTATGGAGAACCCCGGCTGATCGTGCTGGACGAGCCCAACGCCAATCTCGATCCCGAGGGCGAAGAGGCGCTCGCCGAGGGCATCCGCGCCGCCACCGCCGCCGGTGCGGTGGTCGTTGTCATCACCCATCGCATGAGCCTTTTGAAGGCGGTGAACCACGCCGGGCTGATGGAAGGCGGTCGACTCGTGCGGTTCGGCAAGTCCAGCATCGTTCTGAACGAAGAGTCCGGACACATGGCCGCGCGGGTGAGCGGGGGCGACAAAAAGCCCAACGTCTATGTGCTCAACCGCAAGGACAGGGTTCAGACCGACAAGCTGGTGGAGGCGTCGCAATGAGCACCGAATTGACCCAACGGCGGGGCACCGAACCCTCATTGCCGGACCGGCTGCCGCAGACCGGCACCATCGTATCGGCACCGCCGACCCGGATCGGCTTTCTGGTGTTTCTTCTCATTCTGCTCTGTGCCGGACTATGGGGCGGGCTGGGAATCTGGGCGGCGACGGCGCCGTTGCAAAGCGCGGTCATTGCCCAGGGCAGTTTCAAGGTCGAGGGCAACCTGCCTTCGATCCAGCACCTCGAAGGCGGGTTGGTGCGCAAGGTCCGGGTGGCCGAGGGCGACCACGTCGCCAAGGGGCAGGTCTTGGTCGAGCTCGAGACCGTCGCCTCGACCGCACAGGACCGCATCCTGATGAACGAGCTGGTCAACGGGCTGGCGGTCGATGGTCGTCTGGCCGCCGAAATGAGCGACGCGGACGTGATGGTGTATGGCGACGAACTGCAATTGCTGGTGGACAATTACGCGCCTTTCGCGGAACTCGCCGAAACCCAGCATGACCTGTTCCTGACCAATACCGAGATGTGGAAAGGCCAGGTTGCGATCCTTCAGGAACGCTGGGACGAGTTGCAGCAACAGCTACAGGGGCAGATCGCGCGCCGGGATGCGTTGCGGCAACGTCTCGAGATCGTCCAGGCGGATTTGCGCGATCTCAAGGGGCTTCTGGACAAGGGATTGGTGACCAAGACGCGATACACCGCCCGGCGCGAGAACGAAATCGCCCTGCTGGGTGATCTGAGCGTGATCGACAGCCAGACCGAGGCCGTACGACAGCGCATATCCGAAACCAGCGAGCGCATCCTGCAGGTGCGCCGCGAACGGGCCTTGCGGATTTCCGGCGAAAGGCAGGCCATCACGCAGGAAATTTTCGAGATACGCCAAAGGCTTGTCGCCAATGACAATGTGCGGGAACGGGCGCTGATACGGGCACCGGTTTCGGGCCGCGTGATCGGGCTCAGGGTGAATGCCCATGGCGAGGTGATCGGCCAGGGCCAGCGCATCATGCAGATCGTGCCCAAGGACGCGGTGTTTATTGCCGAAGGCCGCGTGCGCCCGGCCGATGTCGACCAGGTGAGCGAGGGCATGCAGGCCCGGGTGCGCCTGACCGCCTATAATTTCCGCACGACTCCGCCCGTCGACGGCACCGTTCGCCACGTTTCGGCGGATGCGCTGACCGACGACGCGTCCGGTGCCGACTATTACCTGGTCAAGATCGAGGTGCCCGAAGAGGTTCTGGCCGGTTTGCCGGAGGTCGATGTTCAGCCGGGCATGCCCGCGCAGATCATGATCACGACAGGCGAGCAGACAGTCGCCGATTATATCCTCAGCCCGGTGCTGGCGGGTGTGGAAACGGCGCTGCGCGAAAGCGACTGACCTATCCGCGGACCGGATGGTGGGCGGCGGCCTCGGGAGGCCGCCGCCATTTGTTCTTCTGCCGGTTGATGCCGGTGCATCTATCCGGCTGAAACTTCGTCTGATTTCGCCTTTTGTCCCTAAATGGGGGCAGTTGGCTCCGGGGAATGGTCGTCTACTCGTCTCAGAGCGTTTTTTTGTGCTCGCTTTCCGCGTCAGCAATCGAAGCGGGAGGTCGTGTTATAGGGCCGGCTATTCGGTCCGCGTTATTTATGGAGACAGATATGCCTACTAATCCAACACCATATGACAATTGGGGCGAATGCGATCCGAACAAGCCATTCCCGGATCCGGAAGATCCCGTACTTCAGCTAAAGGATGACGACGACGTCGGCACGCTCATGTCGGATTTCGACGCCGATCACGTCGAGGCGGGCCGCGGAAACGATACCATCTTTGGCAACGAAAACTGGAACTATATCAACGGCGAACAGGGGCAGGATAGTCTCTGGGGCATGGATGGCGAGGACTGCATTTATGGCGGGTCCGGCGACGACTATATCTACGGATATGACGGCGATTACGACTTCCTGCCATTCAGCTTCAATGATGATGACTATCTGAACGGCGAATGGGGCGATGACTGCCTCTGGGGCGAGTACGGCAACGACAGCATGATCGGCGGCTTTCAGAACGACGTCATGTGGGGCGGTTCCGGCGACGACATCATGTCCGGCGACGACGCCACCATCGATACCGACAGCATCTATGACGGCAACGACTGGATGGACGGCGAGTCCGGCAACGACTGCATGGACGGCGAAGGCGGTGACGACTGCATGTGGGGCGGCGAAGGCTATGACCTCATGTATGGCGGCTCCGGCAACGACCGCATGGATGGCGAATCCGGCGAAGACAAGATGGCCGGTGGTCTCGGTCATGACCTGATGCTCGGTGGCGAAGACGCCGACGAGATGTATGGTGATGTCCGCGTTGGCCTGGGTCCCAACCTGAACTACGGCACCGACACCTCCAAGGATGGTGACGACTGCATGTTTGGCGAAGGCGGCAATGACGAAATGGACGGTCAGGGCGGCGACGACACCATGTTCGGTGGCGCCGATGACGACCTGATGTTCGGTGGCCGCGGCAACGACACGATGAGCGGCGGCGAAGGCAAGGACACCATGAATGGCGATGCCGGCCATGACATCATGCGTGGCGGCGGCGGTGCCGACATCATCGACGGTGCGGCCGGGGTGGACATCCTGTTTGGTGACAACGGCAACATCACGGGCTTCCCGGTGATCCCAAAGCACCCGGTCTATGATTGTGACGAAGACTGGGCCTGCCCGCCCATTTCCTTTGGCGCACAGTCGAACAAGCATGACGGTGAATGCCCCGAAGCCCTGGCACCGGAAGGTGACAGCGAATTCGAAAGCGCCGATATCATCACCGGTGGCGGCAAGAGCGACTGGATCTTTGGTGAAGGCGGCAATGACCGTCTCTATGGCCAGGCCGGTGACGACTTTGTGTCCGGTGGCAAGGGCAAGGACAAGGTCGCGGGCGGCAACGGCGATGACTTCCTCGTTGGCGACCAGGGACACGACAAGATCAAGGGTGGCGACGGCAACGACATCGCCTATGGCGGTACGGGTCATGACAAGATCAAGGGCGGTGAAGGCGACGACACGCTGAAAGGCAATGACGGCAACGACCTGATGTATGGCGAGGCCGGTGAAGACTGGATGGAAGGCAACAACGGCAGAGACAACATGTATGGCGGCACCGAAGGTGACACCATGCAGGGCAACGCCGATACCGACTACATGTATGGCGAAGACGGCGACGACATCATGTGGGGTGATACGGGTCACGAAGCAGACCTGAATCAGGACGGCATCTGCGAAGACTACAGCCCGCTGCCCGAACTGTCGCGCCCCTATGATTGCGAAGACGGCCCGGATGTGTCCGGACCCGCAGGAGAAGGCGCCCGGGACTACATGTATGGTGGCGAAGGCGACGACATCATGCTTGGCCAAGAGGGCGACGACGTGATGCGTGGCGAGGATGGCGAAGACGTCATGTTTGGCGGTGTCGGCAATGACGATGTCGATGGCGGCAACGACGACGACGTCATCTTTGGCATGGATGGTGACGACAACCTGAAAGGCGGTCGGGGCGATGACTGCATCAGCGGTGGGGAAGGCGACGATACCATTGATGGTGGCCGCGGCGACGACTTCATCCTTGGTGGTGCCGGTGACGACGATCTGACCGGCGGCAGCGGCAAGGACGTCTTCTTCTCGGAGCTGACCCTGTCTTATGACGATGACGACGGGTATTCGTTCACCTCGGGCGACGGCACCGATATCATCCGTGACTTCGACTTCAACGAAGATCAGGATGTGCTCGGCTTCCGCGTCACCGTGGACGAAAGCGCCGAAGGCACCCTGGGCAGCACCATGGCGCAGATCCGGACCCGTATCTTCGAGCTGATCGACGAGGCGGCCGTGGTCAAGGAAGAGGACGCCGGTGTCGGGTCCACCGAACTCGATACAACGATCGAGATCGGTGGCCACAAGCTGATCCTGCAGGATATCAACTGGCAGGGTGTGACCGATGCGGACTTCCGCTTTACCGAGTTCAGTTCGCTGGGTCAGGATGCAAACATCCAGGGTGGTGTCGGCATCAATGCCACGGCAAACGGCCTGGACTCGGGCGGCTATACCGCCGTTGGGTCCTGGGACGCCGAGAACGACCTCTACTGCCCGAAATGCCCGGTCGAGGAAGACTGGCTGTGCGATGTGATCACACCCGTGTAAGGGCCTGATCAGGTTAGGCTGCCGGAGCCCACTCACAATCTCTCGGCAGCCTGGCGTCCTATTCCGCTCGCTCGGCTATCCCCCCAAAGGGTTCTGGTCGAGAGGACGGGATCAGGGCGCCACTATGCTGAGAGTATCGTGAAAATGAAAACACCCGGCGCCAGATGCGCCGGGTGTTTCATGTCTGTTCCGGTTGTTGTGACGTTCGCTCAGTTCACGCTGGCCGGAGCGGGCTTTTGCGGATCAAGCGGGTTGTGCTTGATCCAGTCATTAGTTCCCGGATAGGCGTGCAGAAAATAGGAATTCGCGGAGTCGATCCGCGCCGCAAAAATTCGGTCCGTGTCTTCAAGATGCGGTTTCAGGTGATCCAGCAATGTCTTTGCGCTGCCGGACTTGATATTCACCAGACAGGAATTGTTCATGATCCTGTGACCCCGAAGCTTGTTCAGTTCGGCGACGAAACCAGAATAGTGATCATAGCCGTCATCGTGGTTCAGGTCGAATGATACAAAAAACACCGGCATTATTTGTTACTCCATCAATTTCATTTGCAATACGGCAATTTTAACACGGAGTTTTGCGATCTGGCCAGAAATTTGCGGGCTCAATGGCGTTGTAAGATTGCCCCGATCAGTAAATCACAAGTTGCAACATTCAATATGCGGTGCCGCGTTTTGCACCAAGGTTTCTGACAATTTCTATTCCCCGGGGGCGGGGCGAGTCGTTTCCGATCGACGGTCATAGGTCAGGCAAGCCATGGTTCGGCGGGATCGCTTGTGCATTCGTCACACCCGGCTGAGAAACTCAAATGGGAGTCGAACTGGGCAGATGTCCGGTCTGCCCGCATTCGAGAGACATCGACAGCGCATATCCCCGAACAGGTCCCTGCGCAGAGAAAAGCCGGGTTTTCTGCCTCTGGTCAAGAAGCCATGCGCCTTTGACATTTGCCGCCCGTGCCGCGCTGTTCCGACGCGAAAGCAGGCGGAGTGCAGCGTCAGAATTTCCCCGAATTTCCCCATGTTTCGCGCGGGCCGATGGTTTCGGCGTTTGTCCATTGTTCGACGATCTTGCCGTCCGCAACGCGGTAGACGTCGAAGACCGCGAGGTCTTTGCCGTTGGCGTGCCGCTTGGCGTAGGTGGCGACAAAATCGCCCTGGCCCACGAGCTTGAACAGGAACTCGAAATCTCCGGCCTCGTCCGAGGCCAGCCATTCCACGAGCCCGTCGCGACCGTCGGCGGGCGAGGGGGCGTGCTGGATGAGGTCTTTGGCAACATAATCCGGCAGCTTGTCGAGTTGGCGCTGTTGCAGCACCTGCTTGGTATATTCGCGGACCAGCACCTTGTTGGCCTCGCTGTCGGCGGCGGTGTCGACCGTGCGGGTGCCGCCCGCCATGTCATGGCCCGAACGGGTTTCGGCGACATAGGGGGCGATGGTGTCCCAATGTTCGAGGATCAGCCCGGTCTCATCAGTGTGAAACAGGTCCATCGTGACCCATTCCGCCGCGCCGTCATTCAGCGACTGGTAGGCCGAGCAGAACACCCAGGGGCCGTCCTGGAAAATCCGCCTGATCTCGATATCACGTTTCGGATTGCGCGCGACGAAGGGTTCGAAAAAGGCCAGGAAACCTTCTGCCCCGTCCCCCACGCCGGTGGAATGCTGGGTATAGCGGTGGCCGGTATAGTCCAGAACGGCCTGCCGGGCGTTGCCGCCGGCGATCCCTTCGAGATAGAGGCGGCGGACATTGTCCAAACCCTTGCCCATGATCGGTCTCCTGATGTTCCGTGCCGGTATCCCAGACTGGTTTTGATGCGTGGGGCGGGTGGTATCGCACCCGCCCCGGCTGATCAGCCGTGATAGGCCTGGCTGACAGCATAGCTGTCTTCGAACCAGTGCCAAAGCACGACCTTTCCGTCCTTTACCTTGGCGCGCAGGGCAAAGGAAAAGTCACCCGTGCTTTTGCCGGTCTTGGTTGCGGTTGCCGCCATAACGCCGAACACCGCGACGGTGTCGCCGGAGGCAAAGGCATCGGTGTTTTCCCATTTGGTCGTCGTCAGGTTTGCACCAAAGACCGGCAGGAATTCGAAGATGGCCGTCTTGCCCTTGATGTCGCCAAGGATCCACGGCAGCGACGAGTCGCCTTCGTTGTGCCAGACCATGTCGTCCGCCATCAGTTCATTCATCTTGTCCATGTCGCCGCTGCCCATGGCGCCCATGAAGGCCATGACCGTATCAAAAGTGGCCTGGGATTGTGCGTCCATTTCCTGTGCTCCTGCTTTGCTTGCCAGTGTTGCAGTCAGCGCCGCCGCGGTCGAGGTTGCGAGAACGGCGCGTCGGGTTGGGTTGGTGTTCATGTGGTCCTTCCTTTCATGTCGTGGCCACCCACTCGTCCACGGGGATCGTGGGGGCTTCATTCGGCCCGAGTTGAGGCTGGGGATCGAGGCGGCATCCGTGCCCCTGAGCCTGCCAGCCGCCTGGCCCGGCATCGCGGGTTCCGGGTCAGGCCCAAGGTCATAACGGGTCCGGCAGTGCCGCCGCCGGTGACGATGTGGTCAAACATTTCTCATCGTTCTTCCCCGATCCGGGAACCCTGGCTCGTGTGAATAAGGCCCCATTGGGTGACGGATACAACAGGGGGAGCAATGTGCCTTTTGATGCAGGGCCGAATTTGCGGCGCTTGACCCGGGCACGCGGGCTGCATGATAGTGTTCACGTTAACATCCGGGAGAGAAGCCGTGTTGCGGATGGTTTGCCATGGTCACTGAAACGTCAAACAGCTGGTTGTTGGGGCGATTGCGCGCAATTTCCCGCGCGATTGCGGGACCGCTCGAACATGATCTGGTGCTGCGCAGCTTTGTTGACGAAATGCAAAAACTCCTGCCGCATGATCACCTAGATATCGTGCTGCTGCATGGCGCGGGGATGCAGGTCTGTTACGAGGCCGGAATTTCCACCAGCTGGACCGACAGCGGAAAGTCGCTGCGACCCACCGCCACCAGCCCGATCCGTGATCTGCTGCTGGGCCGGGTCGACTGGATTGTGTCCGGCGATGCCCAGACCGACAAGCGGTTCCTGTTCCTGGGGGCCGATAACGGGCCGATCTTTGACGCCAACCTGCGCAGCCGCATCATCGTACCGCTAACGATCCAGGGGCAGATCATCGGATCGCTGGCGGTCAGCCGTTGCACCGTGGGGGCCTATGACGAGACCATGCTCGACCGGGTGCGGGCGGTTGCCGATCTTCTTGCCCCTTATCTCTTTGCCATCGAGGAAGGCCGGCGCGCGCGGGTTGCGGCGGTGGCCGAGGCCGAAGCAATCGGACGGGAGGAAGCGCTGAGGATCGGGGCACAACGCCTGACCGAAGGCATGGAGCACGAGCGCCAGCGGCTTGGCATGGACATTCACGATCAGACGCTTGCCGACCTTGCCCGGATCGTGCGCCGACTCAGCCGCGCCCGGCGGCAACGGCCCGGCGACACCCATGAACTGATGCTGATCGAGAACGAGCTTGGTGCCGCGCTGAACGACCTGCGGGGGATCGTCGAAGACATGCGGCCCGGCATCCTGCAACTGTTCGGCTTTACCGAAGCGGTGGAAGCGCATCTCGACCGGTCCTGTTCGAACGCCAACGCCTTGCTGTCCAAACATGTCATCGATGACACCGCGGGGGCGGTGGACCGTTTGCCCGACACCATGCGCACCACCCTGTTCCGGATCGTCCAGGAGGCGGTCACCAATGCCGTTCGCCATGCCGATGCCGCGACGATCACGGTCAGGGTATCCGAGACAGAGGGCCGGCTCTGTGTTGTCGTGGATGACGACGGTGCCGGCATTCCCGAGGCCGCTCATACCTCCAGCGGCGGGTTGAGCAACATCCGCACCCGCTCTAGGCTGATCTCGGCCAGTGAAAGCATCCATGCGCGCCCGGGCGGCGGCACGCGGGTGGAGATCCGGTTGCCCGGCCTGCCAGAGCGAAACGTCGCAACGGAGACACCGATATCATGACCATGCTCATCGTCGAGGATGACGCGCTGCACCGGACCTTTCTGCGCTCTGCATTGCGGCATGCGATGCCCGCCGACATCGACATCATCGAGGCCGAGAACGGTGCGCGCGCGCTGAAGCTTGCCGAAGAATGGGACGTGGACGCGGTGGTGCTGGATTTGCAGATGCCCGAATTGAACGGTGTCGAGGCGGCGCGCCGGCTGTGGCGGCGGCGTCCCGAAACCCGGATCCTGTTCTGGTCGAACTATTCAGAAGAGGCCTATGTCAGGGGCATATCGCGGATCGTGCCAGACAAGGCGGTGTACGGGTATATCCTGAAATCTGCCGCCGAGGACATGCTGCAACTTGCGATCCAGGGGGTTTTCATCGGCGGGCAATGTGTCATCGACCGCACCGTGCGCGAACTGCAGAACGCCGACAGCCCGCCGCAGGGCGCGCTGACCGAATCCGAGCGCGAGGTATTGCGGGATCTGTGTGTGGGTCTGACCGACAAGGCCATCGCGAACCGGCGGCGGATCTCGTTGCGAACGGTGCAGGCGCGGCTACAGGCGCTCTATGGCAAGCTTGGTCTCGACCGTGGCGATTCATCCTGCGAGGCGTGGGGCGAGACCTTCAACATGCGCACCCGCGCGATCTCTACCGCGCTGACGCGCGGGCTGGTGACGCCGGACCAGCTTGCCTCGGACGATGCCGAACTGGAACGCTGGCTATCGGACAGGCTGGCCGAGCGCGACTGCTGAGATCCGCAAGGCTGCGCAGGGGTATTGCGGATTCCCGCAATATTCTCTGCGGAGACCCTCGCAGACAGGTTGTCGCACCTTGCCTAGGCTTGCTCTCAGGACCCGCGAGTTTCCGGTCCCGAGAGGAGGAGCATATGCCATTTGTGAATATCCGCCTGGTGCGGGAGGTGATTGCCAACGACCCGGAAGGGATCAAGGCAAAGGTGTCGACATCCGTCACCAACGCCCTGTCAGAAGCCGCGGGCATCCCAAAGGAAAACGTCTGGGTGGTTTTCGAAGAGGTCGCCGAGGTTGACTGGTTCGCCGGCGGCACCCGTGTCAAAGAATTGCGGGCCGGATCATGACCGCCGAGTCGAGAGACCCCCGATTTGCCGAGGTGATCGGCGAGGATGTCGTGGTCGAACAGCTTGGCACCGGGTTCGAGTTTACCGAGGGGCCGATCTGGCACCACCTCGAGCGTCACCTGACCTTTTCGGACATGCCGGGCGACCACATGCGCCGCTGGGATCCGGATACCGGTGCCATCAGCACGTTCCGCAAGCCATCCGACATGGCCAACGGAAATGCCTATGACCGGCTGGGCCGTATGCTGTCCTGCCAGCACGCGACCAGCAGCGTCACCCGCACGGAACCGGACGGTTCCATCGTGACGCTGGCCACGCATTTCGACGGCAAGGAGCTCAACAGCCCCAACGACATCGTCGTTCACAGCGACGGCCGCATCTATTTCACCGACCCCACCTATGGGCGGATGCCGGTTTTCGGGGTCGAGCGCGCCTGCGAGTTGGATCATCGCGGGGTCTATTCGATGAACGAGGACGGTTCGGACCTGCGCTGTCTCGCGGATGATTTCGGTCAGCCCAACGGGCTTTGCCTGTCGGTGGATGAAAGCGTTCTTTACGTGAATGACACCGAAAACCTGCATGTGCGCAAGTTCACGCTCGCGCCGGACGGTTCGCTGGCCGGTGGCGAAGTCTGGGTCAGGCCCGAAGGGGCCGCGGCGGGGCATCCGGACGGCATGAAGGTTGATTGCAAGGACAATCTCTATTGCACGGGCCCCGGCGGGGTTCACGTGTTCGCGCCCGACGGCACCTGCCTGGGCGCGATCCTGGTCCCGGAACTGGTGGCGAATTTCACCTGGGGCGATGACGACATGCGCAGCATCTTCTTTACCGCCTCGACATCGCTCTACCGGTGCAGAACCCGCACTCCGGGGCTGCATCTTTTTTGACGACCCGGCCGCGGAGGAGCGGCCAAACCTAAGGCATTGCCAGGCAAATGGCCACATAACGGGAGGATTCCAACCATGAAATACAAGGCACTCATTAGTTCCGGCGTGATCGGCACCATGCTCGGCCTCGGCGCCACCGCTGCGGCGGCGGCAGAAGATGAAATCAGGATCGGCGCGCTATATGCCACGTCAGGCCCCTGTCTGATCTTTGGCGATCTCGCGCTCAAGGGGCACCAGATGCTGGTCGACAAGATCAATGCCGAGGGCGGGCTGAACGGCAAGAAGGTCGTGACCTATCACCGCGACAGCAAGTGCAACCCCGGCGAGGCCACATCCGCCGCCCGCGACCTGATCACCAAGGACGAGGTCGATTTCCTGGTTGGCGGTATCTCGTCCTCGGAGGGACAGGCGATTTCCGAAGTCGCCAAGCAGGAAGGCGTGGTCTATATCGCGTCGATCCCCAAGACCACCGAGATCACCAAGCCCGAGAATTTTCACAAATACGTCTTCCGGGCGGCGGCCAACACCAATACCGAGGGAAAATCCGCGGCCGTCATCGCCGACCGGCTGGGGCTCGACAAGATTTGCACGATCTTGCTGGACTATTCCTATGGGTACAGCCTGGACGAGGCCTTTGGCGCGCATCTGAAAGAGATCCGCCCGCAGGCCGAGATCGTCGAACAGGTCTGGCCGAAATTCGGCACTGCCGATTACACGCCTTTCATCACCAAGGTGATGGGCGCGGATTGTGACGGCGTCTTTGCCAATATCTGGGGTGGAATTTTCCCGACCTTCGCGAAACAGGCCAAGCCGTTCGGGTTCTTTGACAAGTTCCAGTATATCAGCGCCGGCGAAGTGGGCGCGCCGGTCGTGTCCGAACAGATGGGCGACGACATGCCGTCCTCGATCTGGACCAACACCTACGAGGCCTTCTATTTCTCGCCCAATGACGATCACAAGGCCTTTGTCGCGGAGCTGAGCGAGGTGCTGGGACAGGAACACACGCCCTCCTGGCCGTCGACCGGGTATATCGCCACCCAGTGGCTGGCCGAGGCGATCGAAAAGGCCGGCAGCGACGACACCGATGCGGTCATTGCCGCGCTCGAAGGGCTGACGATCAACACGATCATCGGCGAACAGACGATGCGCGCCAGCGACCACCAGGCCAATCGCGGCCAGTTCTGGGGCCAGATGGGCGACAGCACGCTTGAAGGGTATCCCTACAAGATGCTGAACGGCATCGAATATGTTCCGGCCGACGGGCTGATGGACTGAGTTTCTCCCTGTCCGGCCCGTCCAGAAGCCTGCGCTTCGCCAACCGGACGGGCCGGTCTTTTTCCGAGCGACCAATCATCTCCGAAAGGAACCGGACGGATGTTCGATAATCCTGTGCTGCTGTTTATCCAGCTCATGAATGGCCTGTCCTTCGGGCTGAACCTTTTCATCATCGCGGCGGGCCTCACGCTCATCCTCGGGGTCCTTGGCGTACTCAACTTCGCCCACGGCGCGTTCTACATGATCGGCGGCTATGTGTGCTTTTCGCTGGTCAATCTGCTGGGCGGGTTTCCCGGTGGCTTCTGGCTGGCGGCGCTGGGCTCTGCGGCGGTGCTGGCGGCAATTGCCTGGGGCATCGAGCGTTCGATGTTGCGCCACCTTTATGACCGGGATCATTTCTACCAGTTGCTCTTTACCTTCGCGCTGGTTCTGATGATCGGCGATTTCGTCAAGTTCTTCTGGGGCAGCAACATGTTGTCCGTCTCTTTCCCGGCGGGGCTGGACGGCGCGGTCAACCTGGGGATTGCCTGGTATCCGGCCTATCGCCTGGTGCTCTGCGTGCTTGGCGTGGCGGTGGCGATCGCGCTCTGGTTCTTTGTCAACAAGACCCGTGCCGGACGCCTGGTGCGGGCCGCGCGGCAAGACAGGGAAATGCTCCAGGCACTGGGCATCAACGTGGGGCGCATCTACATGCTGGTCTTTGTCACCGGTTCGGCGCTTGCGGGCTTTGGCGGCGCACTGGCCGCGCCCGCTATTGCGCTGGCACCGGGAATGGACGCCGAGATCATCGTCGAATGTTTCATCATCGTCATCATCGGCGGGCTGGGCAGCCTAGGCGGCGCTTTCCTGGGGGCCATCCTGCTGGGGCTGCTGTCGGCCTTTGGCATCCTTCTCATTCCGGAACTGGAGATCGTCATGGTCTATCTGATGATGGTGCTGGTGCTGCTGATCCGGCCCTGGGGCCTGCTCGGAAAACCGCAGGCGGGAGAGTAACATCATGTCACGACTTTCTACACCGATCATCTCGATGGCCGCCCTGGTGCTGTTTGCGCTGTTGCCGCTGACGGGGGACTGCTTCTTTATCTATCTCGGCACCGAGATCATCATCTTTGGGCTGTTCGCCCTGAGCTTCAACCTGCTGCTGGGCTATGGCGGCCTGCTCAGCTTTGGTCATGCGGCGTATTTCGCGATGGGGGCCTATGCCTGTGCGATCTTCCTGACGACGCTGGAACTGCCCTTTGTGCTGGCCTTTGCCGGGGCGGTCGCGTTCAGCGCGGCGGGGGCGGCGATCATCGGCTTTTTCTGCGTCAAGCTGACCGAAGTCTATTTCGCCATGCTGACGCTGGCTTTTGGCCAGCTGGTCTGGGCCGTCGCCTTCAAATGGGTGTCGGTGACTGGCGGCGATACCGGCTTTATCGGCGTCGCGGTGCCCCAGGCGCTGAAATCACCAACCACCTTCTACTATTTCGCGCTGGTCATCTGCGTGCTCTGCGTGGCGGCGATCTGGGTGCTGGTCCACTCGGCCTTTGGCTTTACACTCCAGGCCACGCGCGAGAACCGGAACCGGGCTGAGTTCATCGGCGTCAACGTTCGCAGGGTCCAGCACGTGGCCTTTGTCATCGCGGGAATGTTCGCGGGGGTGGCCGGGGCGCTGTTCACGCTGTTCAACCACTCGGTCTTTGTCGAGAGCGCCTGGTGGTCGGCTTCGGCCGAGGTACTGATCATGACCGTCCTGGGCGGTGTGGGGTCGTTCTTTGGCCCGCTGATCGGGGCCGGCGCGCTGATCGTCTTTGACCGGATCACCACCGAGTTCACGGTCTATTGGCCCACCGTGCTGGGAGCCATTCTGCTGGTGGTGCTGTTCTTCTTCCCGGACGGGCTGGTCGGGGCATTCAAGAAACGCGGAGGGCGAAACAAATGAGCCTGCTCAGCATCAAGTCCCTGGGGATGAATTTCGGCGGGTTCCAGGCGCTCAACGGGGTCAACCTGTCGCTGGACGAGGGCGAGAAACACGCCATCATCGGCCCCAACGGCGCGGGCAAGACGACGTTCTTCAACTGCATCACCCGGCATCTCAGGCCGACGGAAGGCAAGGTGAGCTATCGTGGCAAGGAGCTTACGGCGCTCAAGCCCTACCAGATCGTCAAGCTGGGCATTGCCCGGTCGTTTCAGCGGATCAACATCTATCCCGAACTTTCGGTCTTTGAGAACGTGCAGGTCGCGCTGATCGCCGACCGTGGACAGATGTTCAACATGCTGCGGCCGGGGGCCTCGCTGTTTCGCGAGGATGTCATGCGCATGCTCGACCTTGTGCATCTGGGCAACGAGGCCGGGAACACGGCGGGCGTGATGTCCTATGGCAAGCAAAAACAGCTGGAACTGGCGGTGGCGCTTGCCTCGGAACCGGACCTGCTCTTGCTTGACGAGCCGACCGCGGGCATGTCGCCGCAAGAGACGATCGACAGCATTTCGCTGATCGGCCAGATCGCCGAGTCGCGAAATCTGACGCTGCTGTTTACCGAGCATGACATGAACGTGGTGTTTTCCATCGCCGACCGGCTGTCGGTTTTGCATCACGGCGAACTGATCGCGACCGGCAATCCCGACGAGATCCGGCAAGACCCGGATGTGCGTCGCATCTATCTGGGGGAGCATGCCGACAATGCTGCTTGATGTCGAAAACATCCGAACGTCCTATGGCATCTCCGAAGTGCTGTTCGGGCTGTCTTTCAAGGTTCAACAAGGCGAGGTTGTCGGTCTGCTGGGCCGCAACGGCGTGGGCAAGAGCACGACGATGCGATCCATTGTCGGGCTGACCCCGCCGCATCAGGGCGCGATCCGCTGGAAAGGTGCGGATATGCGCGGGCTGTCCACATTCCAGATCGCCCGCAACGGCATCGGCTTCGTGCCCGAGGATCGCCGGGTCTTTCCGGAGCTTACGGTCTGGGAAAACCTCGATATCGCGCGGCGGGCCGGGACAGGTGGCGCGGATTGGACCGAAGAGCGGGTCTTTGCGCTGTTTCCGGATCTCGAACGCATCCAGCTGCGCAAGGGGGGCTATCTGAGCGGCGGGCAACAACAGATGCTGACCATCGCACGTGCGCTGATGGGCAATCCCGAGCTGTTGCTGCTTGACGAACCCTCCGAAGGGCTGGCACCGCTGGTGGTTGACGACCTGCGCGACCAGATCGCGACGCTCAGGCAACAGGGGCTGTCGGTGGTGCTGGCGGAACAGAACCTGGAATTCGTCCTGTCCCTCAGCGACCGCGTCTACATCCTGGAAAAGGGCGAGATCCAGTTCGAGGGCCTGCCCGATGACGTACGCGGCAATACCGAACTGATCGAACGTTACCTGACCGTCTGAACAGAAGGAAGGAGACCTGTCGTGGCCCACACAATGCCCGATATATTCAAGATTGCGGTTGATGGCACCGCGATCAATGCCGCCATGACCGAACTGACGGCGCGCCAGCATACCATCGTTGTGGACGAGCCCCCCGAACGGGGCGGAACCGATATCGCCGCCACGCCGCTGGAACATATGCTGTCGGCCTTTCTGGCCTGCACCAACGTCATCACCCAGTTCATCGCACAGCAGAAACGGCTCGGGATCGATGACATGCGGATGTCGCTGGTCGGGCATTTCGACACCCGTGGCGTGTTTGAAAAGGCCACGGTGCGCCAGCCGTTTCCGGTGATCGAGCTCAAGGTCCGGATCGCCGGATCCATCAGCCCCGCGGAGCTCGATGATCTCCGCGAGGCCGTTGCCCGGCGTTGCCCGGTTTCGGTGATCCTGCGTGAGGCGGGCTGTGACATCCGCGAAGACTGGCAGATCGGCACCGGGTGACGGTGCGACTCCTACACCTCCCACGCAGCCTCGAAAAACGCCAATTCACAGGCCACCGCCTGCTGGAACAGTGCGGTGGCATCGGCCCGTTGCCGATCGTCAAGCCCATCCCAGATCGCGTCAAGCTGGCCGCGCAGATAGGCCACGACCGATTGAAACCCTTCGCCGCTATGCAGGTCGATCCACTCGGCGAACCAAAACGGCAGTTCCGCGTCATAGGACGTATAGCGCTCGGCCCATGTGAGATAGCTCCACTCGGCGACCACGAGAACCGCGAGCATCTGTTCATAACGCCCCGAATTCCGTGCCGTGGTCATCAGGTCCTGAAACGCGCGCGTCGGGGGCGCGGCGGGCGCGTTGCGGTCATCTTCGGACACCTCCAGCGCCTCAAGGCTGCGCAGGAAATAGGTGTTCTCGGTGCTGGTCACCAACCCGAGGAACTGCGCCGCCGGCACCCCGTCGGCCAGGGTCGGTGCATGGGCGATGGCGGTGGCCAACAGCCGCACAAAGTGATCGACGAACTTGTAATCCTGCACCAGGTACCAGCGCATCCTGGACAGCGGCAGCGACCCGTCCGCCAGCGCCTTGCAAAACGGATGATCGGTTGCCGCGTTCCAGGTGTCTTGTACGGAGCTTCGCAAGGTGTCGGTGGCGCGCATGTCTGTGCCCTCTAGTTGGTGGATTTGCCCCGCGCATAGCGGGTGAGTTGGGTGGCCAGCAGGCCAACAAGGATGTGCAGGGTCACTGTCAGGCTGGCCAGCACGATCAGGCTGGCGAACATCAGGTCGATCTTGGCCCGCCCATTGGCCAGCAGCATCAGATAGCCAAGCCCGCGCGACGCCCCGACCCATTCGCCGATCACCGCCCCGATCGGGGCATAGACCGCGGCCAGCCGCAAACCGGTTCCAAGGCTGGGCAGGGCGTTGGGGATCTGAACGTGGCGCAGGAATTTCCACTTGCTGGCGCTCATCGAGATCGAAAGATCGCGATAGCCGCTGTCGATCCGCACCAGCCCGTCATGAAAGGCCGAGGTCACCGGGAAATAGATGATCAGAACCGCCATCACGATTTTCGACCCCATGCCATAGCCGAACCACAGGGTCAGCAGCGGGGCCAGCGCGAAAACCGGCACGGCCTGAGTGAACACGAGGATCGGCAGCATCAGGCGTTCCGCCGTACGGGAATAGGCAAGCTGGATCGCGGTCATCGCCCCGAGGATCGTGCCGACCAGCAGGCCTAGCATCACTTCGGTCAGCGTCACCCATGCGTTTTCAAGGATGATCGCCCGGCTGTTCCATGCGGCCTGGGCCACCCGCCATGGCGAGGGCAGGATGAAATGCGGCGCGTCGGTCAGCACCACGACAAATTGCCAGAGACCGATCCCGATCAGCAGCGCCAGCAGGATATCTCTCAGGCGCATGCCTTGTGCCCCCGCAGGTAATCGAGCAGCTGCGCCTGGCAGGACAATGTGTCGGGTTCATTGATCGCGCGCAGGGCGGGGGTTACGGGCACGGGCCAGTTCTGTGCACCCTCGGTGGTCAGGACCGTGATCTGATCCGCCAGCCGTGCGGCTTCGGCGGGGTCATGGGTCACCAGCAGGACGGTCCGCCCCGAGAGCACCTCGGCGGCCAGTTCCTGCATGTCGGCGCGGGTGCCCGCGTCGAGCGCGGAAAACGGTTCGTCCAGGAACACGATCGGCCGGTCTTCGAACAGGGTGCGCGCCAGCGCCGCCCTTTGCCGCATGCCACCCGACAGCGTGGCGGGCTTGTGTGCGGCATGTTGCGACAGCCCCACCCGGTCGAGCAGCCGGCTGGCGCGCGCCAGATCGGGGGTGTCGCCGCGCAGCCGAGCACCGATGCAGATGTTTTCGAGTACCGACAGCCATGGCAGCAGCAGGTCGGACTGTGCCATGTAACTGATCCGCCCATCCAGCGGCGCGTTGTCCGTTGCGTGGAACGTACCGGCAAAGCTGCCGCCGGTTTCCAGCCCGAGGATCAGCCGCAGGATGGTAGATTTGCCAACGCCCGATTTGCCCAGCAGACAGGTCCACCTGCCCGCCGGAATGGCAAGATCGACATCAAACAGCAGCTTGCCGTCGATACGATGCCGCCCCTGCAACTGGATCCCCGGTGAGGTCGACATCAGGGGGTCAGCCCCATTTGCCAGAAATTGACCTCAAGCTGCGTGGTGCGGGTGAACCGGCTTTGCAGCTGGGCCGCGCGCGGTGCGCCGGCCAGGTCGCCGATCCGTCGGGCGACGGCGGAATCGATCATCCCGCCCACTGTCTTGCAAACCGCCTGGTATTCGGGATCGGCATAGGTGGCGATCCATTCGGCATAGGGCGTGTCGGCGGCCTGTTCCTCGGCCAGGCGCAGCCCGATTTCCCCATACCCCATGACGCAAGGCGCAAGCGCGGCCATCATGTCAAGGAAATCGCCCTGCAAACCGGCATCCATGACATAGCGGGTATAGGCGAGGTTTTCATCCGCTTCGGTCGCGTTGAACAATGCGGCCTCGTCGATGCCGGCCTTGGCGCAAGTCTTGACGTGCAGCCCCATCTCCTGGTTGACCAGCGCGTCAACGGTACCCGCGCAAACCTTCATCTCGTCAAGCGTCTCGGCCTTGATGAGAGCCAGCGACCAGGCGCGGGAAAAATGCACGAGGAACACATAGTCCTGGATCAGGTAATGCAGGAAGCATTCACGCGGCAGGCTGCCGTCGCGCAGCCCTTCGACAAAGCGGTGATGCGTGTAGCTGTGCCATGGCTCTGACGCGCCCGCGCGCCAGAGCCCAAAGGTCTTGCCATAATCGGGGGGCATCATTGCGCCGTCACATCGATTGCAATTGCCGCCACGGGGTTCACCGCCGGGGTCAGTCCGGCTTCGTTCAGAAAGCTCTCGAACGCGGCATAGCGCCCGGCATCCAGCGCGGCGGGGCGCAGCGCAAACCGCGGCAGCGTATCAACCCAGGCCTTGGCGTTCAGCTCGTCTTGAAGCTCGGCAGAGGTGCCTGAAAAGACCTCCCAGCTGTCCTCGGGGTGGTTCACGATATACTGGGTCGCCTTTTCGGTCGCGGCCAGAAAGCGGGCGATCATGTCCTTGTCCATCGACCCGGTATTGGCGACATAGATCAGCTCGTCATAGGCGGGCAGGCCCTCTTCCTCGACAAAAAAGCAGTTGCCCTCGACCCCTTCGATTTCCATCTGGTTCAGTTCGAAATTCCGGTAGGCCCCGATCACCGCGTCGACCTGTCCCGACATCAGCGACGGCGACAGCGACCAGTTCACATTGACCAGTTCGACATCCTCGAGCGACAGACCGTGGTGGCGCAGGATCGAGCCGAGAACCGCGCCCTCGACGCCGCCGACCGAAAAGCCCACCTTCTTGCCTGCGAGGTCCGCGGGCGTGCTGATCGGCCCGTCGGCAAGTGTGAGCAGGCAGTTCAGCGGGGTCGCCACCAATGTGCCGACCCGTTGCAACGGCAGGCCCTCGTGGATTTGCAGGTGCAGTTGCGGCTGGTAGGAAATCGCCAGGTCCGCCTGGCCCGCAGCGACCAGTTTCGGCGGGTCCGACGGATCGGCGGGGGCGATGATTTCAACCGCCAGATCCTGTTCCGCGAAATATCCCTTTTCCTGCGCCACGATGATCGGGCCGTGGTCGGGGTTGATGAACCAGTCGAGGATGATGGTCATGTCATCCGCAGCCATCAGGGGCGAGGCGGCAAGCGTCATGGCCGCAGTCAGTGAAGCAAGTCTCATATGTCGGATCTTTCCTTTGATGGCGTATCGCCCATGGCGACGAGTGAAATGTCTCCGTCCCAATAAGACCGGAGGGCGGTGGCCGCCTGCCAGGCGCGCAGCCCGGAGCGGCAAACCA
The DNA here is from genome assembly GCF_049800935.1 of Microbulbifer sp. S227A. Taxonomy (NCBI): domain Bacteria; kingdom Pseudomonadati; phylum Pseudomonadota; class Gammaproteobacteria; order Cellvibrionales; family Microbulbiferaceae; genus Microbulbifer; species Microbulbifer sp. S227A. The sequence goes on from NZ_JBNAFZ010000006.1 coordinate 175,970, forward strand.
GGACGGCGCGTTGATCGCTGTCGGGTCTGGGTTTCTGGTCGGCGAACTCTGCCACGCTCAGGCGGCGGGCATGGGGGCAGACCGGTGCCGGGGCCTCGTCGATACCGCGCAGTTCGACGACGAAATCCGGGGTGGCGATGGCACCGGGGGCAATGAATGCCAGGTCCGGCCGGGGGTCGGGCGCAGTGTCAAAGCGAAAGCCGGAGGTTCGAAAACCCTGCATGTCAAAGCTGATCAGCTGGCCCAGCGGTGACGGGGTTTGTCCGAGGAGACAGGCCAGCGCCATCTGCGCCTGCGCCGCGCCGATCATCCCGACCACCGGTCCCATGACCCCCGCCGTGGCGCAGGTCGCGGCGCGGTCGGGCAGGTCGGGAAACACCGCGCGCAGGGACGGGGCCGAGCCGCAGAACCCGCCAACATAGCCGGTGAACCCCAGCACCGAAGCGCTGATCAGCGGTACGCCCGCCGCGCGGCAGGAATCGGACAGGACATAGCTGGCGGCGAAACTGTCGGCGCAATCCAGCACAAGCGTGCTGCGCCGCACCAGATCGGGGGCATTTGCGGGGTCCAGCGGGGCAATCAGCGTTTCAATCCTGCAATCGCCGTTCAGCGCGCGCAGGGTGTCCGCGGCGGCGGTTGCCTTTGGCTTGCCGATGTCGGATTCACGAAACAGCGTCTGGCGATGCAGGTTCGACATCGCAACCGTATCGCCATCCACCAGCGTGAGCCGCCCGACACCCGCACCGACAAGATATTGCAGTGCCGGAGCGCCCAGCCCGCCAACGCCAACCACCGTGACATGCGCCGCCGCGATGGCGGTTTGTCCGGCCTCGCCCATTTCGGGCAGGCAGATCTGGCGCGCATAGCGGTTCATCTTGTCGCCGCCAGCCATGCGCGCACACGGGTTTCGGGGCTGTCATTCAGGGTGATGTCGGTGACGGCAGCCACGATGTCGGCCCCGGCCTCAAAGGCACCGGGCGCGCGTTCGATTGACATGCCGCCGATGGCCACCAGCGGTGTATCGCCGATCAATCCGCGCCATGTGGTCAGCCGGTCGAGCCCCTGCTCGTGCCATTTCATCTTTTTGAGGATCGTGGGATAGATCGGCCCAAGCGCGATGTAATCCGGCGTCAGCGCCTGGGCGCGGGCGAGTTCCGCCTTGTCATGGGTGCTGATCCCCAGGCGCAGGCCCGCGCCCCGGATCGCGGCGATGTCGGCCTCGTCCAGGTCTTCCTGTCCAAGGTGAATGAAATCACAGCCTTCGTCGATTGCGATCCGCCAGTAATCGTTGACGATCAGCGTGCAGCCATGGGCGTCGCACACCGCCTTGCCCCTGCGCAGCTGCTGGCGGATATCGTCGGGCGTTGCGTCCTTGATGCGCAGCTGCACCAGCTTGATCCCCAGCGGCACCAGCCGGTCGAGCCAGTCGGCGTTGTCAAAGATCGGATAGAAACGGTCAAGCGTCATTCCAGAAAGGCCTTTCCGATGATCGGGGTCGAGGGCGCAGCCATGTCGCGGGGTTCCATCGGGTCGGCGGCATGGGCCTGTTGGCCCGCGCGGATCGCCAAGGCAAAGGCTTCGGCCATCGCGGCGGGATCGCCGGCTTTGGCCACGGCGGTGTTCAGCAGCACCGCGTCAAACCCCAGCTCCATCGCCGCCGCCGCCTGCGAGGGCAGGCCCAGCCCCGCGTCGATCACCAGCGGGACGTCGGGAAAATGCGCCCGCATCGCGCGCAGCCCAAAGATGTTGTTGAGCCCAAGCCCCGAACCGATCGGCGCGCCCCAGGGCATCAAGACCTCGCATCCCGCGTGCAGCAGCCTGTCGGCCACGACGAGATCCTCGGTGGTGTAGGGAAACACCTGAAACCCGTCTTGCGACAGGATTCGCGCGGCTTCGACCAGGCCGAACACATCCGGCTGAAGCGTGTCTTCCTCTCCGATGACCTCGAGCTTGATCCACTTGGTATCAAAGACCTCGCGCGCCATGTGGGCGGTGGTCACGGCCTCTTTGACACTGTGACAGCCGGCGGTGTTGGGCAGGATGTGAACATCCAGGTCGCGGATCAGTTGCCAGAAATCCTGTCCTTGCCGGTCCCGCCCGCTCTCACGTCGCAGCGATACCGTCGCGACGCTGGCGGCGCTGCGCCGGAAGGCATCGGCCAGGATGGCGGGTGACGGGTATTGCGCGGTGCCAAGCATGAAGCCGCTGGCCAGCCGGGTGCCGTAAAAATCGCGCATCGTTATCCGCCCTGCATGGGCGCAAGCACTTCGACGCTGTCGCCTTCTGCCAGTATATGCCCGGCCCGCAACCCGGCGGGTACGAAGGTACCATTCACCGCGGTGGCAACCTTGGCTCCGCCGAACCCTTCCGCTTCGAGCAGGTCGGCCAGGGTGTCACCCCGCGTTTCGACCGGTTCGCCATTAAGCTGCAATTTCATCCATCACCTCGGGGGTTGTGTTGTCAAAGATCAGTTCCGCCACCATCCGCGCCAACGCCGGGGCCAGCAGGAAGCCGTGGCGATACAGCCCGTTGGCCCGGATCAGGTTGCCGTCGCGGCGGATGCGCGGCAGGTTGTCGGGAAAGGCCGGGCGGCTGTCGACGCCGATTTCTATCACCTCGGCCTCGCCAAACGCCGGGTTCAGGGCATAAGCCGCGCTCAGCAGTTCGAGCATCGCGCGCGCGGTGACATGTCGGCCGGCGCTGCCCTCGATCATGGTGGCACCCAGCATGAAGATGCCGTCGCCACGCGGCACGATATAGAGCGGCACGCGCGGGTGCAGCATGCGGATCGGCCGGCGCAATTCGATGTCCGGGCAGGACAACACCAGCATTTCGCCCTTGACCCCGCGCAGATCGCGCAGGGCATCGCGGGCCTGAAAGCCACGGCAGTCGATGGTCAGCCCGCGCCCGGCATGGGCCTCGGGATCGGCGTCTTCCTGCACGAAGGTGACGCCATCGGAGGCAAGGCCGTCCCGCAGGCGGGCAAGCGCGGTGCGCGGAGCCAGATGCGCTTCGGTTTCAAAGAACAACCCGGTCGCAAAGCGGTTGCCAAGGTCGGGTTCAAGAGTCTCGATCTCGGGGGCCGTGACCTTGCGATACCCGCTGGTGCGGCGTGCAAACCGCACAAGATCCGATTTGTCGCGGCTTGGCGACACCACGAGCGAACCGTTGCGCGAAACGGCACCGGTCTTGGCTGCCCACCAATCCGCGGCTTCGGCCCCAAGGCGCACTACCGGTTCCTCGGCGCTTTCGCCCTCGCAGAACGGGGCCAGCATGCCGCCGGCCCACCACGAACAGGCATGCGGGCCGGGCTGCGCGTGCCGGTCGACCAACGTGACATCGGCCCCCCGGTCGCGCAGGGCGCGCGCAACGCACAGGCCCGCAACGCCGGCCCCTATGATGGTGATCCGGGTCATGACCACTGCGCGTGAAAATGGTGAACCGGGCCATGTCCATTGCCGATATGCAGGTCGTCCGCCGCGCGGATCGCGGATTGCAGATACCCATGCGCCGTTTTCACGGCTCCGGCGAGATCGGCCCCCCGCGCCAGATGCGCCGCAATGGCCGCCGAATAGGTACAGCCGGTGCCGTGGGTGTTGCGGGTATGCACCCGCGTGGCCTCGCAGGTCGCAATCACGCCGGTCGCGTCAATCAGCAGGTCGGTACAGGTTTCGCCGGTGGCATGGCCGGCCTTCATCAAAACGCTGGCCGGCCCCATCGCCACCAGCCGCCGCCCCTGTTCGGCCATTTCGTCGGTCGATTGGGCTTCGGGTTCCCCGAGCAGCCGCGCGGCCTCGGGCAGGTTCGGGGTCAGCACGGTGGCACGGGGCAGGATATGGCGGATCATCGCATCAATCGCCGCGTCCTGCAAAAGCGCATCGCCGGATTTTGCGATCATCACCGGATCGACAACGACAGGGCCGCGATAGGTGCCAAGGCATTGTGCCGTGGCTTCGATGACCGCCGGGGAAAACAGCATTCCGATCTTGATCGCGTCAACCTCGAGATCCGACAGTACCGCCTCGATCTGCGCGGCAACGATCGCCGCCGGGATTTCGTGCACGGCGGTCACGGCGGTCGTGTTCTGCGCCGTCACCGCGGTGATAACGCTGGCCCCATAGGCACCATTTGCGGACATCGCCTTGAGGTCGGCCTGCACGCCGGCACCGCCGCCGCTGTCAGAGCCTGCAATCGTCAGGGCAATCGGGGTCTTGGCGGTCAACGGCACGTCTCCGGTTTGCCGGGGTGCCAACGAGGAAGGGAGTTCATGCGCGGTTGCGCGATCTACCCGTTCCCTACGCCGGAATTGCCCGGATCAGGTTCGACGGGTCGGTGCACGCACCTCTCAGCCCCAAGGGCCCCCCGACGGATGATAGTTTGGCCGCATGCCCCGCCGGGGCCAGGGCGACCTATGACGCCGCGTCAATAGGCCAGCTTTAACCAATTCGCAATGCCCAATCCCCGCGGTGCGGCATCATGGCGGCCCGTCAGATGGCGGTGCGGCGTGCCCGGTTGCCGCCCGTGCAGAGCTGCGATAGGTCTGTGCCGAAGGCAGCAGGAGGCGACAATCATGAGTTTGAACATATATCTATCCGGCGAAATTCACACGGATTGGCGCGAGCAGATCATCGAGGGGTCGCAGGGGCTGGATGTGAGTTTCAACAGCCCGGTCACCGACCATGATGCCAGCGACGATTGCGGGGTCGCGATCCTGGGGGCCGAGCCGAACAAGTATTGGCATGACCACAAGGGCGCGATGGTCAACGCGATTCGCACCCGCAAGGGGCTGGAGGATGCCGATGTCGTGGTGGTCCGCTTTGGCGACAAGTACAAGCAATGGAACGCCGCCTTTGACGCGGGCTATGCCGCGGCGCTTGGAAAATCGCTGATCGTGCTGAACCCGCCCGAGCATCAGCACGCGCTCAAAGAGGTACACGCGGCGGCGCTTGCCGTGGCCGAGGAACCGCGCCAGGTGGTCGATGTGCTGCGGTATGTGCTGACCGGAAAACTGCCGGGCTGACCGTAACAAGGCCCTGAAACTGTCTCCCCTTCGGGCGCTTGAGGGGGAGAAGAGGCCGTGCTTTCCCCCTGACCGCAGCGGGTGTTGCCGGATAGGACTCATATCCATCGCAGGGATGTGATTTCAATTCGAGCTTCATTCTAGGGGAAATGATTGTGATCCAGGAATTCAAGGACTTCATCGCCAAGGGCAATGTCATGGACATGGCGGTTGGTATCATTATCGGTGCGGCCTTTACCGCCATCGTCGGCTCGTTGGTTGCCGACCTGATCAATCCGATCATCAGCCTGTTCCTGGGCGGTATCGATTTCGCGGGGCAATATGTCTTGCTCGGCGAGGGCAGTTTCGCCTCGATCGCCGAAGCCGAAGAGGCCGGTGCCGCCGTCTTTGCCTGGGGCCGTTTTGTCATGGCGGTGATCAATTTTCTTATCATCGCCTTTGTCGTTTTCCTTCTGGTCAAGGCCGTCAACCGTGCCAAATCGATGGCCGAAAAGCCCAAGGAAGAGGCACCCGAAGAACCCGCTGGTCCAAGCGAGATCGATCTGCTGATTGAAATTCGCGACTCTCTCAAAAAGCAATAAAAATACCACTCACGCGAATGGAAAGGGCTTGCCTCTGGCAGGCCCTTTTTCTTTAACCGGGGCAGGAGTTAACAAAACAACAAAAGGCAGAAGACATGGAACAATTGATGGACCAATTGGGCGGCTTCGGTCCGCTTGTTCTGAATGCGGCCAAGGCACTGGCCGTCCTGATCGTCGGCTGGATGTTTGCCGGTGGCCTGTCGGGCTTTGTGCGCAGACGGGTGAACCGGCATCCGCGCATCGACAAGACGCTGGGCAATTTTGCCGCCAGCATGGTGCGCTGGATCGTTCTCTTGATGGTGCTGGTTGCGGTGCTGGGCATCTTTGGTATCCAGGCGACCAGCCTCGTGGCGATGCTGGGGGCCGCGACCCTGGCCATCGGCCTTGCCTTGCAGGGCACGTTGTCGGATCTCGCGGCGGGGTTCATGCTGATCCTGTTCCGGCCCTACAAGCTCGGGCAATATGTCGATGTCGCGGGCACCTCGGGCACGGTGGTCGATCTCAACCTGTTCTTCACCGAACTGGCCACGCCCGACAACGTGCAGATCATCATACCCAACGGCCAGGCCTGGGGCGCGATCATCCGGAACTTTTCCCATCACGACACCCGTCGCGTCGACATGGTATTCGGCATCGACTACGGCGATGACGCGGGCAAGGCGATGCAGATCATCCTGGACCAGGTGACTGCGGACAGCCGTGTCCTGAAAGACCCGGAACCGTGGGTGCGTGTGACGAATCTGGGTGACAGCTCGGTTGATCTGACCACCCGCATCTGGTGCAATTCCGCAGATTACTGGGATCTCAAGTTCCAGATGACCCGCAACGTCAAGGAAGCGTTTGACGCGCAGGGCATCTCGATCCCCTATCCGCACACGGTCGAGATCAAGAAAGCCGGCTGATCGTCGCGCAAGGGCAAAGATGATCGTCGCGCAAGGGCAAAGAATGGGCCGGATGTCACTTCTGCTGATTGACACCGGCCCCGGTCCTCGCTAAGTGGCCCCCCAAGGTCGGCGTGATAGCTCAGTTGGTTAGAGCACAGCACTCATAATGCTGGGGTCGGCGGTTCAAGTCCGCCTCACGCTACCAATCTTTCCCGAGCGCATTTTTTCCTGTCCGATGTGGTCGCCTTGCGCCCGCCACCAAGCCGGGCGCTCCGGGCGCAGCGATTCAGGCCAGCGTGGTACAGATACCATCCAGCAACCCGGCGACGCGGGCCACAAAGGCCTGATCCTCGTCCTCGGAGTCGGAAATCCCGGATTTTACGTCGCGGTGATGCCGTTGCCAGCCGATTGGGTCGGCGTCGAGTTCGGCAATGATTCCATCGGTAATCCGGCCCAGCTCGGTGATCTGTGCGGGGCTGAAATGGTCAGCCATTGCAAGCGATTGATGCGCGTCGGTCGTGTTGCGTGCGGCATCCTGCAAGGCGTCGCTGAACGGGGTGCCGTCAAAGAACCTCTTGTCCAGGGCGGCGGCGTCTTCGCCATAGGCTTGCTGCATGGGAGCGAGAACCGAGGCCGGCATTTTCAGCCGCTGGCCGGGAGTGTCCGCGGCCGCTTGCAGCCTGACCGACAGGCTTGCGCAGATTGCCTTGCGTGCCGGGTCCGGGGTTGCCGTGCCCTGCAACCGCGATTGCACGAATCGCAAACAGGCCAATTGGGCGACGCTGGGCGATTCATTCTGTCTTGTATCGGCGGTGATCTCGAAATCGTCGGTTTCAAGCACCGTGTGCAGGAAATCGGCGACCACGTCCTGCCGGTGAAGCCGCGACCCGACAAGCGGACGCAGGGTAAACCGGGCGTCGAACGTGGCCTGCCATTCGGCAAACCGGGGCGCATAATGAAACCGCCGCGAGGTCACGGCACCCTGGCAGAAATCTTCGAAACTGCCCTGGAACCCCCGAATTTTCACGGCCTGGGAAAAGGACGAAACCAACCGGCCCATATGCGGCCGGGCATAGGCGATGATTCCCATGTCATCGGCATGGTCCGGCATGAAGCGCCGGGTGACGGACCTGAGTTTTGCGGGTGCGACAAAGGCGAAATGTTCCGCCGACAGCACCGACACATCCGCCGATTGCATGGTCAGCCATTCGGCGCTTGCGGTGAACAGGTTTCTGCGCCGTTTCGCCCGGGCGTCGGGATACAGCGATTTGGCCATGGGCACCGCGCTGATCCGGTCGGGATAGGCGAGCGTGCGGCTTGGGCTGGTCCAGCCGCTGCTGAACAACACGCGCTGAATCGAGGAACTGCCGGTCTTGGGGTCGCCGATATGAAATATCAGCCTGGTGTTCGGTTTGGTCACAAATGCACGGGCTCCGTCTGGGCAATTGCCGATTTGATGGCATCCCCCCGACGATACGTGCGCTGATCGCAAATGGCGACCGGTCTTGTGCGGTTCGCGCGGTGGTTGCGGCAGGTTTCTGGCGATTGGCCCGCAAGGGGTCGTCATGCGATGCGCCACGACAGAGGGCGCATCGCCGAGGTTCATCGCGGGCTGGTTTCATGCCCCCCGCGCAAAGCGCTCGGTCAAGCGATCGCCTGTTGCGGGGTGATGACATCAATGCCAAGCGCCTCGCCCACGGCGGCATAGGTCAGCTGCCCGGCATGCACGTTCAGGCCGGCCAAAAGATGTGGATCATCGGCACAGGCCTGTTTCCACCCCTTGTTGGCAAGCGCCAGCATGAACGGCATGGTCGCGTTGCCCAGGGCGATGGTCGATGTGCGGGCGACCGCGCCGGGCATGTTGGCCACGCAATAATGCATCACGCCGTCGACCTCGTAGATCGGATCGCTATGGGTTGTCGCCCGCGAGGTTTCAAAGCATCCCCCCTGGTCGATGGCCACGTCCACCAGCGCGGCACCGGGTTTCATGTTGCCCAGTTGCGCGCGTGTCACCAGCTTGGGAGCCGCCGCGCCGGGGATCAGGACGGCCCCGATCACCATGTCGGCAAGCGGCAGCAGCTCGTCCATCAGCCCGGCAGTGGAATATCCGGTGTTGAACACGTTGCCGAATACATCGTCGAGATAGCGCAGGCGCGGCAGCGACCGGTCCAGCACGGTGACATCCGCGCCCATGCCCGCCGCAATGCGCGCCGCGTGGGTTCCGACGACACCGCCGCCGATAACGATGATGCGCGCCGGTCCGACACCGGGCACGCCACCCATCAACACGCCGCGCCCGCCATTGGCCTTTTGCAGCGTCCAGGCCCCGACCTGCGGCGCGAGCCGGCCCGCAACCTCGGACATCGGCGCCAGCAAGGGCAGCCCGCCAGCACGGTCAGTCACGGTTTCATAGGCAATCGCGGTGCAACCGCTGGCAAGCAGATCGCGGGTTTGCTCGGGATCTGGGGCCAGGTGCAGGTAGGTAAACAGCAACTGCCCCTCGCGCAGCATCTTGCGCTCGACAGCTTGTGGCTCCTTGACCTTGACGATCATGTCGGCCTGTTGAAACACCTCTTCTGCGGTTCCCAGGATCGTGGCGCCGGCGGCGATATAGGCCGCGTCGTCAAATCCGGCACCGAGTCCGGCCTGCGTTTCGATCACGACATCGTGCCCATGCGCAACCGCTTCCTGGGCGGCGTTCGGGGTGATGCCGACGCGAAATTCCTGGGGTTTGATTTCCTTGGGGCAGCCAAGCTTCATGACGAATCCTGTGTTGAGTTTCGGTCTGAAGCGAGTATCGGACGATGTGGCCGCAAGGTTCGTGATAATGTTGCTGGTGGATCGCGATGATATCGAATAATCTTGCGCCATTCCGTGATCTACAGCAAGGGAGTTGCGCGAATGGGGCTGGACGCGCTTGACCGACGCATTCTCGCCGTTTTACAGACATCGGGCCGGATTTCCAATTCGGACCTGTCCGACAAGGTCAATCTGTCGCCCTCGGCCTGTCACCGCCGGGTGCAGCGGCTGGATGCAGAAGGCTATATCCGCAACTACGTGGCGCTGCTGGATGCGCGCAAGATGGGCGTGGGCACTACGGTGTTTGTCGAGATCACCTTGCAGGGGCAGGCGGACGAAGTGCTGGATGCCTTTGAAAAGGCGGTGGCGCGTATTCCCGATGTGCTGGAATGTCACCTGATGGCGGGGACGGCGGATTACCTGCTCAAGGTGGTGGCCGAGAACACCGAGGATTTCGCGCGCATTCACCGGCAATTCCTGGCGCGTCTTCCGGGGGTGGCGCAAATGCAAAGCAGCTTTGCCCTGCGCACGGTGTTCAAGACGACCGCGTTGCCGGTATAGGGGGCATGTACGGGGTCAGCCGGGAACCGGGGCCGCGTGGTCAGGCCCGCGCATAGCCCCGGCCAAGGGCGCGATCGCGGTACCGATCCGCCGCCAGCGATGCGTCGCGCAGGTTGCCATAGACATTGATCACCCCATGTCCGCGCCCGCGCGCCACACCCCATTCCCGCAGAACCGAGACCTCGCCAAACAGGTTCATCGCGATCTCGACGCGATAGAACCGGGGCGCGCGGTACGGTGTTTGACGATAGAGCAGACAGACAGCCATGCTGGGATCTTAGGGCGGGGGATCCTGCCGGGCAAGAGTCAAATTCGCCCCTGTTCAGCTCCAGGTGACATCGCCCAGAAAGATATATCCTGCACCGTAGATGGTTTTGATCAGGCGGGGGTTCTTGGGGTCTTCGCCCAGCTTGGTGCGCAGGCGGGAAATACGCACATCCATCGCCCGGTCAAAGCTCTCTCCCGCCGCGCCGCCAAGGCTTTCCTGCATCTGTGCGCGGCTGATCAAGCGTTTCGGGCTGTCCAGGAACAGCCGCAGCACCTCGGCCTCGGCATGGGAAAAAGTGGTTTCCCGGCCTGCCGCGTCTTGCAGCGCGTAGCGTTCGAAATGCGCGGTCCAGCCGTTGAAATGCGCGGTGTTTCCGGCCGGTGGTGTCGCGCGGTTGCTGCGCAGCCGGGCGCGGATACGGGCCACGACTTCGGCGGGATCAAACGGCTTGGTGATATAGTCGTCCGCGCCCAGCTCCAGCCCCGCCACCCGGTCCTGCACCTGGGCACGGCCGGAAATGATGATCACCGACGCGCCTTTTTCAAGCGCCAGCCGATGCACCAGCGCCAGCCCGTCAGTATCCGGCAGCGACAGGTCGACAAGGCAGACATCCGGTGTCGCGTGTTTCAGCGAGGCTTCGAATTCGCGGGCGCGGGCAAAGCTCTGGGTGCGAAACCCGGCTTCGCTCAGAACCTCGCCCAGCATCTGCCGGATTTCGGGCTCGTCATCCAGGATCGTGACAAAGGGTTCGCTCATGCGGCGGCCTCCGGCTGGATCAACGCCGCGAGCTGGGCGGCGGAGAACGGTTTGTGCAAAACCGGCGCAACCGCGAGCGCCGCCACATGCAGCGGGTCGTCCGGGGGCAGCGAGGTCATCAGGATACAGGGCAGCTTGCCGCGCTCAAGCCGGTCGACAAGGTCAAGCCCGGTGCCGCCGTCGCGCAGGTTGATGTCCGAGAGCACCAGCGAAATGTCGTCGATATCGGCAACCAGCGCCGCGGCTTCGTCGACCGACGTGGCCTCGATCACCGCATGTCCCAGGTCGATCAGCATGTCGCGAAAGGTGGCGCGCAATGGCTCGCTGTCTTCGACCAGCAGGGTCAGCCCGCCCTTGGTGGCGGGCGCGGCGCGATAGGGCAGGCGCAGGGTGACGCTGGCCCCGGTGATGGTATTGCCCAGTTGCAGATCGCCGCCCGCCAGCTTGGTCATGTCATAGACCATCGGCAGGCCAAGGCCGCTGCCCTCGCCGCCCTTGGTCGTGAAAAACGGGTTCAACGCCTTGTCGAGCGCATCCGAGGAAAAACCGGGACCGGTATCCGATACCGTGATTTCGATCCATGTCTGGTCGATGCAATGGGCGCTGACGGTGATCTGGCCGGCGGCGCCACAAGCATCCCGCGCGTTCAGGATGAGATTGAGCAATGCGTCCTGCAATAGCCCGGCATCCAGCAGCAGGGTGTCGTCGGGCATGTGGTCAAGCACCGTCAGCCCCATCGCCTGTGGCAGGCTTGGCGTGGCCAGAAGCTTGAGATCCGAGAGCAGCATGTGCATGTCGGTTGCCTTGGGGCGCAGGGTGCGCCCGCTGGTCATGTCCGCGAGCCGGTTGAGCAGCCTCCCGCCGCGCCGGGCCGCCGACCGGGTTGCGGTCACAAGGCTGCTGGCTTCGGGGGGCAGGTCCATGCGGGCAAGCTTGGACTGCATCCCCAGGATGATGGTCAGCAGGTTCGAGAAATCATGGGCCATGCCGCTGGTCATTTGCGCCGCCAGCGCCCGCCTGCGCGATTGTTGCAGGGCCACCCGCGCCTGGGTCTCTCCGGTGATGTCCATCGACAGGATATAGACTCCGCCGGTGCCGTCCGGGGTAAAGGCCACACGGATGCGCCGGGCGCTGTGGTTCTCGGTGAATTCGAAAACCGGGCTCTCTCCGGCATAGGCCGCGGTCAGGTGCGGCGCGATCCGTTCGAAGGCTGACGCGCCAAGGGCCTCGGCAATATGCATGCCCACGATATCCTGCGGCCGGCCGGGCATGACGCTGGACAGGCGGCGGTTGGAATAGGTGTAGCGCCCCTCGTGATCCACATGGGCGATATGGGCCGGCATCATCTCGGTGGTGAGCCGGGTGCGGGCCTCGATCTCGGTCAACTGGCGCTTGGCCTCTTCCAGCGCGGTGATCGTCGCGGCGAGTTCGCGGTTGGTTGCCGCGAGGTCTTCGGCATGGGTCAGCACCTGGTCGGTCAATTCTTCCGAACGGGCGCGCAGCAATGCCTCGGAGCGTTTGGCGCGGGTGATATCCGTATAGACCGTGACCCATCCCCCCAGCGGCAGCGGCGAGCCTTCGATCGAGATGGCCTGCCCGTTGGGCCGCAGGCGTTCGACATAATGCGGTTCAAAGGCGCGGGCCTGTTCGACGCGCTGGCGCACGGCGGTTTCGATATCCGCGTCAATGCCGTATTCACCCTTGCTGGCCATGTGGCGGATGGTGTCGTCAAACCGCGCACCGGTCCGGACCAGGTGATCGGGCAGGTCGAACATTTCCTGGAACCGGCTGTTGCAGACCGCGAGCCGCAGGTCGCTGTCATAGATCGACAGGGCCTGGGCGATCAGGTTCAGCCCGACGGTCGTCATCGCCTTGGTCTGGTCGGCAGGGGCGGGGATGGGATTGGTCTCCTTGCGGCTGGGCCGGATCATTTAACCATGCTGCCCGGCCCAGTCCAAGGCGTCTTGCAGCCGGTCATCGCCCCAGAACAGTTCTTGTCCCACCAGAAAGCTAGGCGCGCCGAACAGCCCGAGAGACGCCGCCCGTTCTGTGCAGTGGCGCAGGCCGAGCTTGTTTTCCGGCGTTTCGGACCTCGGGATGATGTCATCGGGCAACCCCGCGCGTGCGGCGCAATCGGCCAATGTCGCCGGGTCCGAGATGTCGCGCGCCTGGGCAAAGGCTGCGTCATAGACATGCTGGCAAAAGGTGATTCCGCCCGGATGGCGCAGGGCCAGCTGGGCGATGCGCGCGGCGCGCAGACCGTTCTGGGGAAAGACCTCCGGGCGGCGAAACAGCAGATCGTGGGCCGCGGCCCGGCGTTCCATGTCGCGCCACATATAGGCCCCCTTGGATGCAAAGAGGTTGAACGGCGAATCCGAAAGACCCTGTGCCGCAAAGATCGGCCCCAACAGGAACGGACGCCATATGATCTCGACTCCGGCGGCGCGGGCCGCGCCCGGCAGGCGCATGGCGCTCAGATAAGAATAGGTCGAGGCAAATTCGAACCAGAATTCGATCACCGGTCGCGGCATTCATTCGTTTCCTTGCTCCGTGCCGGGGCATTCCCCGGCCTGTGCGGCGGAAAGTCAAGCGGGGGCGGCTTGTTACAATTCGAAAGGTTTGGGAAATCATCAGGAAAAAGTTGACGGCGAGTGTCACGCCGGGTTGTGTAAGCGACAAGGTCGCAAACAAAACGATCAGGGATCGGCCGGATGGCCGGTTGTGGGAGGAAACAGACTTGGCTCAGCCGCTGACAGGCGCCGGAGGATTGCAATCCGTTCCGGCGTTGCTTCATCGCAATGCAACCGAATACGGTTCGCGCCCGGCCTATCGGGAAAAGGAATTCGGCATCTGGCAAAGCTGGACCTGGGCCGAGACCGCCGCGGAAATCGAGGCGCTGGCCCTTGGCCTGATCAACATGGGGGTGAACGAAGGCGACTTTATCGCCATCATCGGGCGCAACCGCCCCTATCTGTATTGGTCGATCGTCGCGGCGCAGATGGTCGGGGCGGTTCCGGTGCCGCTCTATCAGGATGCCAATGCCGAAGAGATGGCCTATGTGCTTGGCCATTGCGGCGCGCGGTTTGTCATTGCCGGGGACCAGGAACAGGTCGACAAGGTGATCGAGGTGCAGGAGCAGCTGCACCAGTTCGAGCACATGATCTATCTGGACCCGCGCGGCCTTCGCAAATACGACCACACGCATCTGCACCAGTATTCCCATGTGCAGGATCAGGGCCGTGCCGCGCGTGACGAACTGGCGGGTGAACTGACCCGGCGGCGGGAAAAGCCGGATTACGACACGACCTGCGTGATGCTCTATACCTCGGGAACCACGGGCAAGCCCAAGGGCGTGGTCCTGTCCAACCGCAACGTCATCGAGACCGCCAGGGCATCGTCGGAGTTTGACAAGCTGCGGCAGGATGACGAAATCCTTGCTTATCTGCCGATGGCATGGGTCGGGGATTTCATCTTTTCCATCGGCCAGGCCTATTGGTGCGGGTTCTGCGTGAACTGCCCGGAAAGTGCCGACACGATGATGACCGACCTGCGCGAGATCGGTCCGACTTATTATTTTGCGCCGCCACGGGTGTTCGAGACACAGCTGACCAACGTGATGATCCGGATGGAAGATGCCGGCGCGTTCAAGCGCAAGATGTTCGATCACTACATGGCCCATGCGCGCAAAGTCGGCCCCGCGATCCTAGATGGCGAACCGGTGAGCGCGGCGGACCGGCTGAAGTACCGCATCGGCGACATGCTGGTCTATGGCCCGCTCAAGAACACGCTTGGTTTTTCCCGCGTGCGGGTGGGCTATACGGCGGGCGAGGCAATCGGCCCCGAGATTTTCGATTTCTACCGCAGCCTGGGCATCAACCTGAAGCAGCTTTACGGGCAGACCGAAGCGACGGTGTTCATCACCGCGCAACCGGACGGGCAGGTGCGGTCCGATACGGTGGGCGTTCCAAGCCCCGGGGTGGAGTTGAGGATCGCCGAAAGCGGGGAAGTGTTCTATCGCAGCCCCGGCGTTTTCGTCGAGTATTACAAGAATGCCGAAAGCACGGCGGACACCAAGGACCCGGAAGGCTGGGTCGCGACGGGGGATGCCGGGTTCATCGAGGAAGAAACCGGCCACCTGCGGATCATCGACCGGGCCAAGGACGTGGGCAAGATGGCCGATGGCAGCCTGTTTGCGCCGAAATACGTGGAAAACAAGCTCAAGTTCTATCCCAACGTATTGGAGGCGGTGGTGTTCGGCAACGGGCGCGACCAGTGTACGGCATTCATCAATATCGACCTGACGGCGGTGGGCAACTGGGCCGAGCGCAACAATGTCGCCTATGCATCTTACCAGGAACTGGCGGGGCATCCGCAGGTGATGGACACGATCCAGGGCCACGTGGAAGAGGTGAACCGTTCGGTGGCCGAGGACCCGATGTTGTCGGGGTGCCAGGTTCATCGATTTGTGGTGCTGCACAAGGAACTGGATGCCGATGATGGCGAGCTGACCCGGACCCGCAAGGTGCGCCGCCGCATCGTAGAGGACAAATACGCCGATATCGTCGCGGCGCTGTATGACGGTTCGCCCAGGGTCAGCGCGGTGACCGAAGTGACCTATGAGGACGGGCGCAAGGGCAGCATCAAGGCGACGCTCGAGATACGCGATGCCAAGGTCGTGCCGGTGGTGCCGCAGAAAGTGGCCGCGGAATGAAGGCCGGAGAGACGGCGCTCGACCTGCGGTCATCGCCCCGCCCACCGTCCCGTAGAAGGAAAGGAACATCCGATGCTTGATGCGTCCGAAGGCTATACCACCGCAGATGGCCGCAAGATCGGCGGGGTGGTGATGGAGATGAAGAACATCACCTTGCGATTTGGCGGTGTGAAGGCGATCACCGATATCAGTTTCGACATTCGCGAGGGCGAGATCCGTGCCATCATCGGGCCGAACGGTGCCGGCAAGTCTTCGATGCTGAACGTGATGTCGGGGTTTTATGTGCCGCAGGAGGGCGAGGTCTGGTTCCGGGGCAAGCCGCGGCCGCAGATGCGACCCTATGAAGTGGCGCAGCAGGGGATTGCACGCACCTTTCAGAACATTGCCCTGTTCGAGGGGATGAGCGTTCTGGACAACGTGATGACCGGGCGCCTGACCCAGATGAAGACGGGGATGTTCGCACAGGCCCTGTGGAAGGGGCGCGCCGAGGCGGAAGAGACCGCCAACCGCGAGATCGCGGAGAAGATCATCGATTTCCTGGAGATCCAGGCGATCCGCAAGACCCCGGTGGCGCGGCTGCCCTATGGGTTGAAGAAGCGGGTCGAGCTGGCCCGGGCGCTGGCCGCCGAGCCCAAGCTGTTGCTGCTGGATGAGCCGATGGCGGGGATGAATGTCGAGGAAAAGGAGGACATGAGCCGCTTTATCCTGGATGTGAACGACGAATTCGGCACCACCATCGCATTGATCGAGCATGACATGGGCGTGGTCATGGACCTGTCCGACCGCGTGGTGGTGATGGATTACGGCAAGAAGATCGGCGATGGCACACCGGACGAGGTGCGCAGCAACCAGGAGGTCATCGACGCATATCTGGGGGTGGAACATGACTGAGCCGAGGACAGGGACAGGGGGGCACGCGGATGTCTGACCAATTCGTTTTCGCGATGGAGGTCACGCTCAACGGGTTGATGGCCGGGGTGCTCTATGCGCTGGTCGCGTTGGGTTTCGTGCTGATCTACAAGGCCAGCGGCATTTTCAACTTTGCCCAGGGGGTCATGGCGCTGTTTGCCGCGATGACGCTGGTGGGGATCATGAACGGACAGGTGCCTTTCGCGCATCTGATCAATGCCACCCTCGGCACCGACCTGCATCATTTCGGCTGGCATCTGCCGGCGCTTCTGGCGATTGCGCTGACGGTTGCGGTGATGGTGTTGCTGGCGTGGTGCGTGCAGCGTTTCGTGTTTCGACATCTTGTCGGGCAAGAGCCGATCATCCTGTTCATGGCGACCATCGGGCTGGCCTATTTCCTCGAAGGTGTGGCCGATCTGATGTGGGGATCCGAGATCAAGACCCTGAATGTCTGTCTGTTCGGCCAGTCCGGATGCCTGCCGCAGGGGATCAACGAGACCATCGACTCCGTGACCTATGACTGGTTCGGCTATGGGTTCTTTATCGACAACCTGGATATCACCGCGACCATCGTGGCCGCGATCCTTGTTGCCGCGCTGATCGCGTTCAGCCAATACACCAAGCAGGGCCGCGCCCTGCGCGCCGTGGCGGATGATCATCAGGCGGCGCTGTCGGTGGGGATTTCGCTGAACTTCATCTGGATTCTCGTCTGGTCGCTGGCCGGGTTCGTGGCGCTGGTCGCCGGGATCATGTGGGGGGCCAAGTCCGGGGTACAGTTCAGCCTGTCGCTGATCGCGCTCAAGGCTCTGCCGGTGCTGATGCTGGGCGGGTTCACCTCGATTCCCGGTGCCATTGTCGGCGGGCTGATCATCGGTGTCGGCGAAAAACTGTTCGAATTCGCCATTGGCGCGCCTTTCCTTGGCGGCGCCACCGAGAACTGGTTTGCCTATGTGCTGGCGCTGGTGTTCCTGGTGTTCCGTCCGCAGGGGCTGTTCGGTGAGAAGATCATCGAGAGGGTGTGAGGATGACCAAACTGATCGCCATCATCAATGTCATCGCGTGGTCCGGGTTCTGGGCGTTTGGCTATCTTGCCCTGACCGCCGAGGGGCTGAGCGATGGGCAATTGGTGATCGCCGCTCTGCTGGCCTTTGGTGGGCTGGTCACCGGGATCATTGCCTATATGAAACTCGTGCGCTCGGCCGAAATCAGCGGCTATGCACGCAAATCCAATCAGCTGGACGCCGAAACGCGTAACCGCGCCCATGCCAAGGGGACGATCTGAGCATGTTCTATCGTGAAGCCGGTGATTTCCACACCACCTATACCTCGGACAGTCAGACCTTTCCGATCAAGTTCGACCGCTACCGGTATTACGTGGTGCTGGCCTTTGCCTTTCTCGTAGTTCCGTTTGTCATCAACGATTACTGGGCCAATGCGATCATGTTGCCCTTCCTGATCTATGCCATCGCGGCGATCGGGCTGAACATCCTGACCGGCTATTGCGGGCAGGTGTCGCTGGGCACCGGGGGGTTCATGGCGGTGGGGGCCTATGCCTGTTACAAGCTGATGACCGCCTTTCCCGAGGTCAGCATGTTCATCCATATCATCCTCGCCGGGGGCGTGACCGCGCTGGTGGGGGTGTTGTTCGGCCTGCCAAGCCTGCGGATCAAGGGATTCTATCTGGCGGTGGCGACGCTTGCGGCACAGTTTTTCCTGCTGTGGCTGTTCAACAAGGTGCCGTGGTTCTACAACTATTCCGCCTCGGGGCAGATCAACGCGCCGGAACGCACGGTGTTCGGCCTCGAAGTGACCGGTCCGAATGCGGCGGCCTCGACCACCTATCTCTTCTGCCTCGTGTTCTGTGTTCTCTCTGCCATGATCGCACGCAACCTGACGCGTGGCACGGTGGGGCGCAGCTGGATGGCGATCCGTGACATGGACATCGCCGCCGAGATCATCGGGGTGAACCCGCTGCGGGCCAAGTTGTCGGCCTTTGCGGTATCCTCGTTCTTTGTCGGGGTTGCCGGGGCGCTGTTCTTTTCGGTCTATCTTGGTGCGGTCGAAGTTGGCGAGGCGTTCAGCATCCAGAAGTCATTTCTGGTGCTGTTCATGATCATCATCGGCGGTTTGGGGTCGATCTTTGGCTGTTTTGCCGGGGCGGCGTTCCTGGTGCTGCTGCCGGTGGCGCTCAAGGTTCTGGGCGTGGACATGATGGGCTGGCCCACGGATATCGTGGCGCATTTCCAGCTGGTCATCGTCGGTGGTCTGATCATTTTCTTCCTGATCGTCGAACCGCACGGGCTGGCCCAGCTGTGGCGGCTGGCCAAGGAAAAGCTGAGATTGTGGCCCTTCCCGCACTAGGGGCGGGCCGGCGGGACATGTTCCGCCAGACTACGACCCGCGGTTAACGCGGACCTGCGACATCGGACAGAACCAAAGGGAGGGAATAACCCGATGAAAATGAAACTGACAACACTGGCGCTTGGTGCCGTTCTCGCGGCTGGCCCCGCGCTGGCGGACCTGGTGTTTCCGTCAATGAGCTATCGCACCGGGCCCTATGCCGCGGGTGGCATCCCGTTTGCGGATGGCTATGCCGACTATTTCACGCTGCTGAACGAGCGGGACGGCGGCATCGGCGGGGAAATGCTCCAGGTGCCGGAATGCGAAACCGCCTATAACACCGAAAAGGGTGTGGAATGCTATGAATCCCTCAAGGGAAGTGGCGGGCTGGTTTATCAACCGCTGTCGACCGGGATCACCTATCAGCTGATCCCCAAGGTGACGGCGGATGACATCCCCATGCTGACCTCGGGTCTCGGGCGTACCTCGGCCAAGAACGGCGATGTGTTCAGCCACGTGTTCAACTTTCCGGCCAACTACTGGGATGGGGCCTCGGTGGCCATCAAGTACATGCTGGACGAAGAAGGCGGCGACCTGAGCGGCAAGAAAATCGCGCTGGTCTATCACAACTCGGCCTATGGCAAGGAACCGATCCGCACGCTCGAAGAGCTGTCCAAGAAGCACGGCTATGAACTGAAGCTGCTGCCGGTCGATCACCCGGGCCAGGAACAGAAATCCCAGTGGTTGCAGGTGCGCCGTGACCGCCCGGATTACGTGATCATGTATGGCTGGGGCGTGATGAACCAGGTCGCCATCCAGGAAGCCGCCAATATCCGTTTCCCGATGGACAAGTTCATCGGTATCTGGTGGTCCGGCTCCGAGAATGACGTGCTGCCCGCCGGCGATGCGGCGAATGGCTACAAGGCGCTGACCTTCCACAATGTGGGCAGCGACTATCCGTTGTATGACGATCTCAAGAAATATGTCATCGATACCGGCAAGACCGCCGGCGCGGGCGATCAGGTGGGCACGGTTCTCTACAACCGTGGTCTCTATGCGGCGATGCTGGTGGCCGAAGCCGCCAAGACCGCGCAGGAAATCCACGGCACCTCGGCCATCACGCCGGGCCAGATGCGCGACGGCATGGAAGCGCTGGAGATCACCGAAGAGAAGATGGCGGCACTTGGCCTGCCCAACTTTGGTCCCGAGTTCAAGGTGACCTGCGCGAACCACGGCGGCAACGGCTTTGTGGCCGTCACGCAATGGGACGCCAGCGCCAAGCAGTGGAACCTGATCACCGAATTCGTTCAGTCCGACCAGGACGTGATCCAGCCGCTGATCGACGAAGATTCGGCAGCCTTCGCGGCCGAGAACAACGTCGCATCGAACTGCGAGTAATCGCGAACTGCCCGGCGGCGGGTCTGATCGCCGCCGGGACTCCTACAGGATTTGCCGGAAAGACACCCCATGCTGGACGCTGCCAAGACCACGGATGTGCAGGCCGAGACCCTGCTGGAAGTCAACAATGTCGAAGTGATCTACAATCACGTGATCCTGGTGCTCAAGGGCGTCAGCCTGAACGTGCCCAAGGGCGGGATCACCGCGCTTTTGGGGGGCAATGGCGCGGGCAAGACCACCACGCTCAAGGCGGTCAGCAACCTGCTGCATTCCGAGCGCGGCGAAGTGACCAAGGGCTCGATCATCTATCGCGGCGACCGGGTGCAGGATCTGGACCCCGCCGAACTGGTGCGGCGCGGCGTGATCCAGGTGATGGAGGGGCGTCACTGTTTCGAACACCTGACGGTCGAGGAAAACCTGCTGACCGGGTTCTACACACGCAACGCCGGGCGTGGCGAGATGATGGCCGACCTTGAAAAGGTCTACGAGTACTTCCCGCGCCTGCGCGAGCGCCGCCGCAGCCAGGCGGGCTATACCTCGGGGGGCGAACAGCAGATGGTGGCAATCGGGCGCGCGCTGATGTCGAGGCCCGAAACCATCCTGCTCGATGAACCCAGCATGGGTCTGGCGCCACAGCTGGTCGAAGAGATCTTTGGCATCGTCAAGGACCTGAACGAAAAGGAGGGCGTGTCCTTCCTGTTGGCCGAGCAGAATACCAACGTGGCCCTGCGCTTTGCCCATTACGGGTATATCCTGGAATCCGGCCGTGTGGTCATGGACGGCCCGGCCGCCGAACTGCGCGAGAACCCGGACGTCAAGGAATTCTATCTTGGCATGTCGGATGAGGGCCGCAAATCGTTCCGCGACGTGCGCAGCTATCGCCGCCGCAAGCGTTGGCTGAGCTGATGGCGACCCCGGCGACAGATTTGCTGACGCAGGAATATCTGGCGATTTTCCAAGTCTACGAATCCTATAACGACCAGAGCCTGATCATCAAGGGGTGGAGCGTCACCGTAGGTATGGCCGCCCTGATCGCCGCCTATGCGAGCAAACCGGCGGAACGGCCCGGCACCATCCTTGTGGTTCTGGCGGCATGTTCGGTGCTGCCCTTCTATCTGACCGACGCGATCTGGAAGGCCGTTCAGGAAGGGTATCACCTGCGCCTGCTTGATATCGAGGGCGCGATTGCCCGGGGAACATCGATCGACGCGTTGCAGATGTTCACAACCTGGAGCCAGAAGTTCCATCTTGGACCGGCTGAATTTTTAGCGGCGGCAGTGAATCCGACGGTCATGCTGCCGCATCTTCCCATCTTTGTCGCAGGTCTTCTATTGGCGTGGTTACGTCCGCCGACCAGCACTTAACGTCAGAGGACACGAGGGCGAAATGTCATCATCATTCTACGACGCGCTTGAAACCCGCAGCGCGGACGAAAGAGCCGCCGATCTGGCCCGCACCCTGCCGTTGCAGATTGCCCGCGCCCAGTCGCTAAAAGGGTATGCCGCATCGCTCGGGGAGGTGGATGCCGCTGCCATCACCGATGCCGCCGCGCTGGCCAGCCTGCCGGTGCTGCGCAAATCGGAGCTTGGCAAGGCGCAGTCGGCCAACCCGCCCTTTGGCGGCTTCACGGCGCATCCCGCGTCGGGCTTTGCGCATGTGTTTCAATCGCCGGGACCGATCTATGAACCGGGTGGCGTCGATCATGACTGGTGGCGGTTCGGCCGGGTGCTGCATGCGGTGGGCATCGGCAAAGGCGACATCGTGCAGAATTGTTTCGGCTATCACCTGACCCCGGCGGGGATGCTGTTTGAAAGCGGCGCCCGAGCGGTTGGGGCGGCGGTGCTGCCGGCGGGCACCGGGCAGACCGAATTGCAGGTCACCGCGGCGCGCGACGTGGGCACCACGGCCTATGCGGGCACGCCGGATTACCTCAAGGTCATTCTCGACAAGGCCGACAGTATGGGGGTGACGCTGGGTATCACCAAGGCGACGGTCGGTGGCGGCGCCCTGTTCCCCAGCCTGCGCGCGGAATACGCCGATCGCGGCATTGCCTGTCTGCAATCCTATGGCACCGCGGATCTGGGCAACATCGCCTATGAAAGCGCGGCGATCGAGGGGATGATCGTCGATGAACACGTGATCGTGGAAATCGTCACCCCCGGCACCGGCACCCCGGTTGCGCCGGGCGAAGTGGGCGAGGTGGTCGTGACCACGCTGAATCCCGATTACCCGTTGATCCGGTTTGCCACCGGTGATCTGAGCGCGGTGATGGCGGGCCAGTCGCCCTGCGGACGCACCAACATGCGCATCAAGGGCTGGATGGGGCGCGCCGACCAGACCACCAAGATCAAGGGCATGTTCATCCGCCCCGAACAGGTTGCGACGCTGGTGTCGCGTCATGACGAAATCGTCAGGGCCCGGGTGATTGCCAGCCGCGAGGGCGAAATGGACGCGATGACCGTGCGGATCGAGGCGACCGGTGGCGATGCGACCGCCTATGCCAGGACGGTTGCCGATGTGCTCAAGCTCAAGGGGGCGATCGAGGTGGTTTCGCCCGACAGCCTGCCCAAGGACGGCCTGGTGATCGAGGATCAGCGCAGCTACGACTGAGCCTTGTGGTTTCGGGCTGGAAAATCCGTGGCATTTGACCGAATAAGAGGGGCGGGGCACCTGCCCCCTTGTTCCGTCACGTCAGCAATAAGGCAAATCCACGATGTCCGAAGCCCTCCAGCTGGCCGCAAACGGCAAGCGGCGACGCAGACATGGTGGGGCCGGGGCACTGGCCGGGCTTGCCTATGCGATTGCCGCGATCTGCCTGCTGCCGATGCTGGCGGTGGTGCTGGCGGCTGTGACCGGCGGCACCGACACGGTTGCGCACCTGCTTGAAACCGTGCTGCCCCGCTATGCGTGGACGACCCTCGCGCTGGTGACGCTGGTGGCGGTTGGCACCTTTGCCATCGGTGTCGGGGCGGCGTGGCTGGTGACGATGACGCGCTTTCCCGGCGCGCGGCTGCTCGAGATCATGCTGGTGCTGCCGCTGGCCTTTCCGGCCTATGTGCTGGCCTATGCCTATACCTACCTGCTGGATCATCCGGGGATCGTGCAATCGACCCTGCGTGATGTGACCGGATGGGGGCCGCGCGACTATTGGTTTCCCGAGATCCGGTCGCTCTGGGGCGCGGCGGCGATGTTGGTGCTGGTGCTTTATCCCTATGTCTACCTGCTGGCGCGGGCGGCGTTCCTGCAACAAAGCTCGGCGGCGTTCCTTGCCGCGCGCACGTTGGGCAAGAGCGCCTGGGCCGCGTTCTGGACGGTGAGCCTGCCCATGGCGCGGCCGGCGATTGCGGGCGGCGTCTTGCTGGCGGTGATGGAAACCATCGCCGATTTCGGCACGGTCGCCTATTTCAGCGTCCAGACCTTTGCAACCGGTATCTATACCAGCTGGTTCTCGATGGCGGATCGCGCCGCCGCCGCGCAGCTTGCCCTGTGCCTGCTGAGCTTTGCGCTGCTGCTCGCGGTGACCGAACGGATACAGCGGGGGCGGGCAAAATACCACGAAACCGGAAAACGCCAGATGGCCATGGAACCCGCGCAATTGCGGGGATGGCGGGCGGTGCTGGCGGTGCTGCTCTGCGCGATCCCGGTCATCCTGGGCTGTGTGTTGCCGGTGTTGGTGCTGTTCGTTATGGGCCTGGAGGGCGAGCAGGACCTGCTCAGCCGGCGCTATATCGGCTTTGTCCGCAACTCGGTGACGCTGGCGGGAACGGCGGCGGCGGTGACGCTGCTGGCGGCGATCACCATCGGGTTCTATCAACGCATGCGTCCGGGGCGGCAGTCGGCGGTTGCCGGCTATGTCGCGCGTCTGGGCTATGCGGTGCCCGGTGGCGTGATCGCGGTCGGGTTGATGGTGCCCTTTGCGGCCTTTGACAATGCGCTTGATGCGTGGATGCGGGCCACGTTCGACTATTCCACCGGCCTGTTGATCACCGGGTCGATCTGGCTTTTGGTTGCGGCCTATATGGTGCGGTTCCTCGCGGCGGCTCTCGGGGCCTATGAGGGCGGGCAAAGTACCGTTCACGCCAACATGGATGCGGCCTCGCGTTCGCTGGGGGAAACCCCGCTTGGCACGTTGCGGCGGGTACATCTGCCGATCCTGACGCCCAGCCTGCTGACCGCCTTGCTGATCGTGTTCGTGGACGTGATGAAAGAGCTGCCCGCGACGCTGATCATGCGCCCGTTCAACTATGACACCCTCGCGGTGCAAGCCTATCGGCTGGCCAGCGACGAGCGGCTCGAAGGGGCGGCGGTGCCGTCGCTGGTGATCGTCGCCGTGGGCCTGTTGCCGGTGATCCTGATCTGCCGGCAGGTGGGGCGCAATCGCTGACCGCGTTTCGCGCCACACCGGCAGGCCGGGGGGTGAACCCGTTTCAGCCGCGCCACCACGTCTCGATCTCGTCGCGGCTGATCCGGTCCGCGAGGCCGAGTGCCACCAATGTCGTGCGGTCGGTCCGGGCGCGGTTGGCTTTGACATATTGCCCCACGACATGCACCTCATAGCCGCCATCGTCGGTCTGCACAAAGCCCTTGAGCCGATAGAGCCCCTGTGGCCGGTTGGCCAGCTTGTCGCCCATGTCGCGGCGCTCGATCACCGTGTCACTGTCATGTTGCCAACTGACATAGGCGGGGTGCGCAGCCTGTGACCGGCCCCGGGGGCGGGGCATGATGTCAAACAGCAACGGCGCAAGCGACGTGTCGTCCAGCACCCTTGGCGCGCGCGCACCAAGCCTGGCGAGCCGGTCCAGCAGGGCCGCGTCGGCGGACTCGGTCTTGGTCAGCAGCACCAGATCGGCGGCAGTGACCTGTTGTGTGACCTGCGGCGCGACGGCGGGATCATCCAGAAGCCCGTTGACGTTCTGCGCGTCCACAAGCGTGATGATGCCGGCATAGCCCAGCTCGGGCTCCGCGATCGCGGTGCTGGCAATGGCGGCGGGATCTGCGATGCCGCTGGCTTCGATGATCAGGTGATCGGGCCGGTCGGCGCGGTCCAGAACCGAGCCGAGCGCGGTAAACAGATCGTCGCTGATGGTGCAGCAGACACAGCCATTGGTCAGCGCGATCATGTCGTCGCCCCGGACCTTGATCAGCGACTGGTCGATATTGATCGAGCCGAAATCGTTGACGATCACCATCAGCCGCAACCCGTGATCCTCGGCCAGAAGCCGGTTGATTAGCGTTGTCTTGCCCGCGCCGAGATAGCCGCTGAAGATGGTCAGGGGGAGCCGCGTGGTCTTCATGTCCGGGCCCTGTCTGGTGTTGCTGCGGCGGTCACTGGGATGTTCTCCTGGCTGTTTTCCCAGCCCTAGCGCAGCGGCGGGCCAAGGAAAACCGGATATCACTGCGGGGTCGCTTCAGACCGCCTGTTTGGGCTGGGTCAGGGCGAGTTCATGGGTGATGAAACGGATGCAGCAATCGTCGCCGGCATGGGTGCGCGGCCCGAGGTAGATCGCGCCGCTGCCATGCAAAAGCGTTGCGCGCCGATGCAGGGCGACTTCGCTGCCATCGGCCATGCGGACAAGGCTGCCCGAGCTGCTGTGATCGGTGAATTCAAGCTGGCCGCGCCGGATCGACAGGGCGGCGTGCTTGCGCGAGACCCAGGCCGGTTTCAGCACGATGTCGCATTCCGCAGAGCGCCCGAGCGTCAGGCTTTCGCCCTCGCTGATCTGCCATGTCTGCCCGTTCAGATGCAGATCGGCCAGTTCGGTGCCGCGCGCGCGTTCCTGGCTGGCGCCGCCAAAGATCACCGTCTGTTCGCTCAGCTCCGTGACCGAGCAGGAATAGACGCGGGTGGGTGTGGATTTGCCGCGCAGCTGAATTTCACCGATCATCAGCATGCGGTCCTTGCTCTCGGGGGACAGGTCGTCATAGCTCCGGTCGCCAACCAGGATCTCGCCGGGCTTGGCCAGCGACGAGAGCCGCGCGGCGGTGTTGACCGCGCTGCCGTAAATGTCGTTCTCGTGGTTGAGGATCTCGCCGAAATAGGTGCCCACATGCACCGACAGGCCGGCGGGCCAGCTTTCGTTCAGCATCGCCCAGGCCGCCTGGAACGCCTGTTCGGACGTGTCAAAGAAGCTCAGCACATCGTCGCCCTGCGACTTGACGCATTCGCCGCCCGTGCCTTCGATGATCTGCCGCATCCGTGCCAGCACCTTGCTGACCTGCTCGAGCGCGGCCCGGTTGCTCGCTGTCTCGTAGAGCTGGGTGCTGCCGGTGATGTCGGATATCAGAACGCAGGCAAGGGGCATCTGGAAAGGATCCTGATCGGGTCTGGACGGTTGCGGGCCGCGTGCGCGGGATTTCGAGGTCGATATGGAACTCGTCAACGCGGCGCAAGCTGCCACAAATCGCGCCTGCCCGTAATACCGGTCTTCCTTACCTTCACTGTGTCAGATCTGAATCGAATAATCCATGAATCACGCGGTTTTCGCTGAACCTGCATGAAAACGGGCGCAAAGTCGACCTTTGCGCCCGCTGCTGCTCGTCAGGGTTGTTTGCCCCTACTTCCAGTTCACTTCGTTAAAGATTCGCTGCGCCGCGGGAATGTTCTCGGCGACAGCCGAAAGGTCGACATCGTCGGGCTTGAAAAAGCCAAGCGCCGCGATCGAGGGGGACAGGCCGACGCCCGGAACCGCCGGATATTCGTCATTGCCGGCCGAGAAATACTGCTGCGCCTGATCGCTGGCGAGGTATTCGAGGAACTTGACCGCATTGTCCCGGTTCGGAGCATTTGCCGCGACACCGCCGCCGGACAGGTTCATGTGCGCGCCTTCTGCGTCCTGCGACGGGAACACCCAGCCGATCATGTCACGTTCGGCGGACAGGCCGTCCACGTCCTTGCGGATCGAGCGGGCAAAGTAATAGGTGTTGGCCACCGCGATGTCACATTCCCCCGACACGATACCGCGCAGCTGGTCGGTATCGCCGCCCTGCGGTTCGCGCGCCATGTTGTCGACCACGCCCTGTGCCCAGGCCTTGGCCGTCGCCTCGTCGGAATGGGTGATGATCGAGGCCAGAAGGGTCTGGTTATAGGTGTTTGTCGAGGAGCGGATACAGACGAGCCCCTTGTACTTGGGATCGGCCAGATCGGCATAGGTCAGCGGCGGTTCGCTCACATCGGCCTTGTCGTAATAGATGATGCGCGACCGCTGCGAGAAACCGAACCACTGGTTGTCGGAATCCTGAAGGTATCCGGGCACACGGGCTTCGAGCACGTCGCTGTCCACCGCTTGCAGCACGCCGGCATCCTTGGCCCGCTTGAGCCGGGACGTATCCACCGTCAGCAGGATGTCGGCGGGCGAGTTGGCACCCTCGGCCTGCATCCGGGCAATCAGTTCGTCAGCCTTGCCCTCGATGCGGTTGATGGTGATGCCGGTGGCTTCTTCGAAATCCGAATACAGACGCTCGTCGGTGTCGTAATGACGGGAGGAATATAGGTTCAGCTCGCCTTCAGCGCTGGCTGTGCCGGCCATGGTGACCAGCAGGGCGGCTGTGATGCAGGTGGATGATTTCAGCATGAAGCAATGTCCTGTCAGTTGCGTGTCGGGTCCTGATGCTTTCCGACTTATTTAGTCAATTATAGGATCCTTGACGGGATGCAACCAAATTCCGAGTGAAACACTCGGAAACGGCGGCCGCGCGCCGGGCATCCCCCAGAGCGGCGGGCGACATGGCCCCTTGTTCCGCCACCTTTCGGACCGCTGGCCTAGCTGTTAGCCTGCACAAAACAGGACAAGACCGAGATGACGACAGGCGAGCAGCGCAAACCCAAGGTGGATTCCACCCTGTCCAAGGGGCTGTCGATCCTTGAAACCCTTTCGGCGTCGCCTGAGGGCAAGGGGGTGACCGACCTGTCGCGAGAGCTTGGGCTGACCAAGTCGAACACCTTTCGGCTTTTGCAGACGCTGACCACGCTGGGCTATGTCCAGCACCTGCCGGACAAGACCTATTCCGCGACGCTCAAGGCCTGGCGGGTGGGGCGTGCGCGGGTCGAGAACCTGAAGCTGCGCGATATCGCGGCGTCCGAATTGGCCTTTCTGTCCCGGGAAACCGGTGAAACGGTCTATCTCGCGGTGCGCGAAAACCTGTCGGTCGTCTATATTGACAAGGTCGACAGCCAAAAGCCGATCCGGTCGTGGAATGCCATCGGCGGCACGGCACCGCTGTATTGCGTGGGGACGGGCAAGGCCATGCTGGCGGCGGATTTCGATACGCTGCGCGATCAGATCGGCACCGGGATGATCGCCTATACCGACCGCACGATTACCGACCTTGCGGCGCTGGAGCAGGATGTTCAGGCAACGCTTCGGCGTGGCTATGCCCTGGACACGGGGGAATTCCGCGACCGTATCCTGAGCTTTGGGGCTGCCATCACCTTGCCGGGGGGCGAACCGGTGGGCGCCTTGGGGATCTCGCTGCCGGACATCAACCTGCCCGAGGACGGGCAAGAGCGTTTTGGTGCCCTCGTGGTCCATGCGGCGCGCAGTGTCTCGGAGAAACTGCGCGCCATGTAGCGTCAGGATTTGGCGTCGGGGAAGGCGACGGGGCCGCCCTGTTTCTCCCAGGTTGAAAAGCCCTCGCGCAGGTGTGATGCCTTGAACCCCATGTCCTGAAGCGTTGCCGTGGTCAGCGCCGAGCGCCAGCCCGAGGCGCAGTGAAAGACAAAGGTCTTGTCCTGCTGGCCAAAGATGTCCTTGAAATACGGGCTTTCGGGGTCGACCCAGAATTCGATCATGCCGCGCGGGGCGTGAAAGCTGCCGGGGATGAAACCGCTGCGCTGGCGTTCGCGCACATCCCGAATGTCGACCACCACCAGGTTCGGATCATCGAGCATGGCGATGAGGTCCTTGGTTTCGATCTCGTCTATCCGCGCGCGGGCGTCGGCCACCATCTGTGCCGAAGAGGTCTTGAGCTGTGCCATTCTGTTTCCTGTGCTGGTATACGGAACAAAGTTTTCAAATGTTGACACGGCGAGAATCGCCATGCAACCTTTCGCCCGGAGATGACAGCCGTCTCATCGCAGGAGAATCAAGCCATGACCGCGCAGGACGCCATTTCGCTCTGGGATGTCTCGGCGCAGGAGCCGGACTATCGCGCATCTCTGGGTGGCGACAGCACGGTGGACGTGGCCATCGTGGGCGGCGGGTTCACCGGATTGTCGACCGCGCTGCACAGCGCCGAAAGGGGCCTGTCGGCGCATGTGATCGAAGCCCAACAGATCGGTTATGGCGGGTCGGGCCGCAATGTCGGGCTGGTCAACGCGGCGGCCTGGCTGCCACCGCGCAAGGTGCGCGAAATGCTGGGCGAGACCTATGGTCCGCGTTTTATCAAACAGTTCAGCAAGGGGCCGGAAACCGTCTTTTCGCTGATCGAAAAGCACCAGATCCGCTGTGAAGTGACCCGCACCGGCACGATTCATGCAGCCCACGGCCCCGGCGGTTTCGCGGATCTTCAGGATCGTCACAAGGAATGGCAGCGGCTGGGCGAGCCGGTCGATCTGCTGGGCCCCGGCGAGGTGTCAGAGATGATCGGCACCGGTCATTTCCACGGCGGGCTGCTCGACCATCGCTGTGGCACCATCAATCCGATGGGCTATTGCCGCGGTCTGGCCCGTGCCGCGCTCGGGGCCGGAGCAAAGATCAGCACCGGGGTGCGGGCCACCAGGCTGCGCCGCGACGGCGCGCTGTGGAAGGTCGAGACGACCGGCGGCGTGGTGAGCGCCAAGGCGGTGGTGCTGGGAACCAACGCCTATACCGACGACCTGTGGCCCGGCTTGAAGCGCATTTTTACCATAATCAACTATTTCCAGCTGGCCACCCGGCCGCTCGGTCCCGAAGCCGGTCACATCCTGCCGGGGCGGCAGGGGGTCTGGGACACCGGCCAGATCATGTTCAGCGTGCGCCGGGATGCGCATGATCGCCTGTTGATCGGGTCCATGGGCAAGGTCATGGGCGGCAAGGATGGCGGCCTGTCGCATCGCTGGGCGAAAAAACGGATCGCCCGCCTGTTTCCCGGCCTCGGGCCGGTTGAATTCGACGAGGCCTGGCATGGCCAGATTGCGATGACGCCCGACCACCTGCCCCGCATTCATCAGCTTGCGCCCAATCTCTATACCCCCATCGGATATAATGGCCGGGGTATCACCACCGGCACCATTTTCGGGCAGACCATGGCAGAGCTGTTGACCGGCATGGACCCCGCCGGGCTGCCGTTGCCGATGAGCGAGATGTCGACGGTGCCCACCGCGCCGTTGCAATCGCGCCTGTATCAATCCGCCTTTACCGCCAACCAGATAATCAAGGCCATCTGATCCATGACCCAATCCATGATCCGCGTCGGTGTCGATATCGGCGGCACCTTTACCGATGCCGCGCTGGCCCATTCCGGCGGGTTGGCCACCAGCAAGGTTCTGACCGATTACGCCCGGCCGGAACAGGCGATCCTGGACGGGATCGAGATCGCCGCCGCCAAGGCCGGGGTGCCGCTCGCCGAGATCGGACAGGTGATCCATGGCACCACGCTGGTCACCAACGCCCTGATCGAGCGGCGCGGGGCCAAGCTGGCCTTTATCACCACCCAGGGGTTCCGCGATGTCATCGAGATGCGCTCGGAAAACCGGTTCGAGCAATATGACCTGAACCTCGCCCTGCCCAAACCGCTGGTGCCGCGCCAGGATCGCTTTACCTTGCCGGAACGCATCGGGCCGTCGGGCGAGGTGCTGTTGCCGCTGGAGCAGGCCGAGGTCGCCGCGATGGTGCGGCAGGTTCTGGATGGCGGCTATGAGGCGGTGGCCATCGGGCTGATCCATGCCTATGCCAATGACGCCCATGAACGCCAGATGGCCGAGGCGCTGCGCCGGGCCGCGCCGGATCTGTCGATCTCGCTGTCCTCGGTGATTTCGCCGCAGATGCGCGAATTGCCCCGGTTCAACACGGTGATCGCCAATGCCTATGTCCAGCCGCAGGTGGCCGATTACCTTGGCCGGCTGGTGCGGCGGCTGGGCGAGGCGGGGGTGACGGCACCGGTCTTCATGCTGCATTCCGGCGGCGGGCTGATCTCGGTCGAAACCGCGGCGGAGCAACCGGTGCGCCTGCTGGAATCCGGCCCCGCGGGGGGCGCGATCTTTGCCGCCGATTATGCCCGCGGGCACGGGCTTGACTCGGTACTGTCCTTTGACATGGGAGGCACCACCGCCAAGATTTGCCTGATCGAGGACGGAACCCCGAAAACCGCGAACACGTTCGAGGTTGCCCGCACCTATCGTTTCAAGAAAGGCTCGGGCATGACGGTTTCGACCCCGGTGGTCGAGATGGTCGAGATCGGAGCCGGGGGCGGGTCGATCGCCTCGATCGATACGCTGGGCCGTATCCAGGTCGGGCCGCGTTCCGCCGCATCCGAGCCCGGGCCTGCCTGCTATGGGCGCGGCGGCAACGAGCCGACCGTGACCGATGCAAACCTGTTGCTGGGCCGGCTGGACCCGGAGAATTTCGCGGGCGGGGCGATCCCGCTCTCGGTCGCCGCTTCGCAAACCGCCCTCACCGACACGCTGGCCCAGAAGCTCGGCATGTCGGCCCCGGATGCCGCCTTTGGTGTCACCGAGATGGTGGATGAGAACATGGCTAATGCCGCCCGTGTACACACGGTCGAGAATGGCCGCGACATCGAACATTTCACCATGATCGGCTTTGGCGGCGGCGCGCCCTTGCATGCGTGCCGTTTGTGCGAAAAGCTGGGCATTCGCGAGCTGATCATCCCGCCGGGCGCAGGGGTTGGCTCGGCCATCGGATTTCTCAGGGCACCGTTCAGCTATGAGGCGACGCGCGGACTTTTCCAGCGGCTCGACGGGTTTGACGCGGCCAGCGTCAACCTGGCATTGGCCGAGCTCGAGGAGGAGGCCACCGCCTTTGTCGAGCAGGGGGCCAAGGGGGCCGAGACCACGACCCGTCTGACCGCGTTCATGCGCTATGCCGGGCAGGGGTGGGAAATCCCGGTGGTGCTGCCTTACAAGCCCTTTGCGGATGGCGACCGGGCGGCGATCCTGACGGCGTTCGAAACCGCCTATCGCAGCCTGTTCGGACGGGTGATCGAGGGGCTGGGCATTGAAATCACCAACTGGTCGCTGGTCGTGGCCTCGCGCCTGCCCGATACGCCGGAAGTGTGCCGCCATGACACCGGCGCGGCGGTTGCCGCCCTGCGCACCCGCGAATTCTATGACGCCGCGCTGCGCCAGACGGTCGAGGCACAGGAGGTGGACCGCGCCAGCATGACACCGGGCCATGCGGTCGACGGACCCGCCATCATCGTCGAGAACGAGACCACGACCATCGTCACCTCGGCCTATCGCTGTGTCGGGCAAGGCGATGGCAGCCTGCGCCTGATCCGCAAGGGAGACCAGCCATGACCCCCACCGCCATCGATTATCAGATCATGTGGAACCGCCTGATCGCGGTGGTCGAGGAACAGGCCACGACCCTGATCCGCACCGCGTTTTCCACCTCGGTTCGCGAGGCGGGCGACCTGTCTGCGGGGCTGTTTGACCGACAGGGCCGGATGATGGCGCAAGCGGTGACCGGCACGCCGGGGCATGTGAATGCCATGGCCGAAAGCGTTACCCATTTCGTGCGCGAAATCGGGCCGCAGAACATATTCCAGGGTGATGTTTTCATCACCAACGATCCCTGGATGGGCACCGGGCATCTGCATGACATCACGGTTGTTTCGCCGTCCTTTCGCGATGGCCGGCATATCGGTTTCTTTGCCTGCACGGCGCATGTGGTCGATATTGGCGGGCGCGGTTTTGGCCCCGATGGCAACGAGGTTTTCGAAGAAGGCCTGTTGATCCCGATCATGAAACTCGCCGAGCGGGGCGCGGTTGCCCGCGACCTGATCCGGCTGGTGCGCGCCAATGTGCGCGAACCCGACCAGGTGGTGGGCGACATGTATTCGCTGGCCGCCTGCAACGAGGCCGGGGACCGCCGGCTTCAGGCGATGATGGGGGAATTCGGGATCGCGGATCTGGACGGTCTGGCCGATTTCATCATCGACGCCAGCCGCAAGGCCACCCGCGCCGCCATTGCCAAGGTGCCGGATGGCAGTTTCAGCCACCAGATGCAGGTCGATGGCTATGACGCGCCGGTGCAGATGGTGGTGCGGCTGGATGTCGACGGCGACAGGTTGCGCGCCGATTTCGCGGGCACCTCGGGAATGAGCCGTTTCGGCGTGAACTGTCCCGAGGTCTATACCCGCGCCTATGCCTGTTACGGCCTCAAATGCGCGATCGCGCCGCAGGTGCCCAACAATACCGGCTCGCTCGAACCGTTTGAGATCACCGCACCCGAGGGCTGTATCCTGGCCGCCAAACGTCCGGCCCCGGTGTCGGTGCGCCATGTGCTCGGCCATCTGGTGCCCGACGTGGTGCTGGGCGCGTTGCACAAGGCGTTGCCCGCGACGGTGCCCGCCGAGGGGGCAAGCGCGCTGTGGAACATCCAGATTTCCGCCCGACCCCGCGATCCGGACAGCGGCTTGCCCAGCCGCGAGGTATTGATGTTCAATTCCGGCGGCACCGGCGCGCGCCCCGCGCTGGACGGTTTGTCGGCCACCGCCTTTCCCTCGGGGGTTTCGACGATGAGCGTCGAAGCCACCGAACATGTCGGCCCGATCACCGTCTGGCGCAAGGATCTGCGCGAAGGGTCGGGCGGTGCGGGGGCATGGCGCGGCGGGCTGGGACAGGTGATCGAGATCGAACCGCGCGCGGGGTATGATTTCTATTTCAACGCGATGTTCGACCGGGTCGACAACGCGGCGCGCGGGCGCGATGGTGGTGGTGCCGGGGCACCGGGTCGGGTCGAACTGGCCGATGGCACAGCCCTGCGCAGCAAGGGCCGCCAGCTCGTGCGCAACGGTCAGCGCCTGCGGCTGAGCTTGCCCGGCGGCGGTGGCTATGGCGCGCCGTCGGATCGCGATGCCGAGCGGGTGGCAGAAGATTTGCGCGCCGGTTTCATCTCCGCCGCGCAGGCCGAGCAGGACTATGGATACAAAGGATAGAGCCATGACACGCAAACCTCTCGCACTGATCACCGGCGCGGCGCAGGGCATCGGCTATGCCTGTGCCGAAGCGCTCATCCAGGACGGGTTCGACGTCATCCTGGCCGATATCAATGGCGACGGTGTGGCCCGCGCGGGCGAAACGCTGGGAGCGCTGGCGGCAATCACCTGTGACATGGGCGATGTCAGCCAGATCGAAGCCCTGTTCGCGCGCATCGCCGCAGATCACGGGCCGCTGCATGCGCTTGTCAACAACGCCGGCGTGGCGATGCCCGGCGATTTTCTGGACTATGATCTCGCCAGCTGGGAGCGGGTGATCGACATCAACCTGCGCGGCGTCTTTCTGGCCACCCAGATGGCGGCGCGCGCGATGGTGGAACACAAGATCGCAGGGGCCATTGTCAACATGTCGTCGATCAACGCCCAGGTGGCGATCCCGGCGATCCCGGCCTATTGCGCTTCCAAAGGCGGGGTGATGCAGCTGACCAAGACGGCGGCGCTGGCGTTGGCCAAGCACAATATCCGGGTCAATGCGGTGGGTCCGGGATCGATCGATACCGAGATGATGGCCGGGGTCAACGCCAACCCCGACGCCTTCAGGGTCGCGATGTCGCGCACCCCTCTGGGCCGCGCCGGGACCGCGCGAGAAATCGGCGACGTGGTGGCGTTTCTCTGCTCGGACAAGGCCAGCTATGTCACCGGCGAAACCATCTATGTCGATGGCGGTCGCCTTGGCCTGAACTATACCTGCTAGCGCCTGTCGCCTGACCGTGCCGGATGATTGCGTGCCGCAGATCGGGTAGCACCTAGACCGGGAACCGGGGAGAGGGCATCGCGGTCTCGATCTGTGCCAGTTCGACACCCGGTTGCCCGCGGAACAGCGAGCGATTGCAGGCCAGTGCCGGTATGGCATGGGCCATCTTGTGGGCATGGGCCGCCCATTCCCCGGACCCGCTCCAGCGGGCATAGGCGGCAAGCGCGATGGCCCGTCCGGCACGGCCACAGCACAGGTTGCCCGTCTCGTCCGGATGCCCCAGCGAATAGAGCGCGGCGGCCTCGGCCAATGATGCATGGCCCCCGTCGGGAAAGGCATCGGCGGCGTCCATCCAAAGCAACAGGAAGCCCGCGCTGCCATTGCACCAGCCCGGCGCAAGATCGGTGGTGACCGGGTGGTGCCCGTCGGCATTGACGGTGCCGGGCCAGGCGAGGCCCGAGGCGACGGGCAGGGCGTGCTGTTTCAGGGTCGTCAAGGCCCGGGCGATCACCGTGGCCGGGGTCTGGCCCAGAACCCTCGTGGCGCGCAGGGCGGCATAGGTCTGACCGCACAGCCCATGCGCCATGCCCAGATGTGTCGCCGCGCCGCTTTCGAGCCCGTCCAGCGCCGCCTCCAGCCGGTCA
Source organism: Microbulbifer sp. S227A (assembly GCF_049800935.1). Classification (NCBI taxonomy): domain Bacteria; kingdom Pseudomonadati; phylum Pseudomonadota; class Gammaproteobacteria; order Cellvibrionales; family Microbulbiferaceae; genus Microbulbifer; species Microbulbifer sp. S227A. The sequence goes on from NZ_JBNAFZ010000006.1 coordinate 211,692, forward strand.
AGCTGCCGCGCCAGCAGGGCAGCGAGAGGGCCGGCAAGGTCTTGGATACGTGCATCTGCGGGGGCGTAATCGGCATGGAACCGGGCGAGATGGGCAAGATCGGCCGCCGATCCATCGAACAGTTCGGCGGCGGCGCGCGGGGTCCGGGCGAGGCGGGCAAGCGCGGACAGCCGGTCGCGGGCGGTGTCAAACCTTGTGCTGGCATAGGCAAGGCGCGCACACAGCACCGTCCGGGCCATCGGTGCATATACCGGGCTGGCGGTGTCGGGGCCGGGTCGCGTGCGGCCTTGTGCGGCGCGCAGACAGGCCCCCGCCAGGGCCAGGCAGGCCGGGTCGTCCGTCAATTCGGCGCGGCGCTGCAACAGAATGGCCCGATCGACAGAAGCGCCTTCACGTGGGGTGGCAAGCGACGGGGCCGCAGCCGGCAATGGCGAGGCGGCGCGTTTCAGCCGGGATTTGAGCTGGCGCAGATCGGTCTGGCGCCTGTCGATGGGCAGAACCGATCCTTGCAGCGCCGCGTCCACATCGGGCAGCCCGGTTTGGATGACAGGGGTGTTGCCCGCGATCTCTGCCAGCGCCGCGTCGCGCAGGGCGGGCAGATTGCGCATCGATTGCCCGGCCAGCGCCTCGGCCAATACCAAGGCCAGCGAACAGACCTCGCCCGCGGCGGTCAGTGGCGGCAGGTTGCCAAGGCGCAGCATGTCTGCGGCTTCGGGTTCGAGGTAGTCCAGTTCAAAACCCAGCCGGATCGCCGTGGGACCGGCCCGCTGCGACAGGCCGAAATCGACCAGGTGAACCCGCCCGTCCCCATCGACAAGAATATTCGAGGGCCGGATATCGCCATGCAGGAGGCCCGCCGCGTGCAACCGGGCATAGGCGTCGACGACGTTGGCGGCCAGCTGTGCCCGCTCTTTGGCTGTCAAACAGCAAGTGCGCGCATATCGGTCCAGCGGCAGGGCGTCGATCCACTGTGTGACCAGGATCGGCGCGCCAAGGTGCCGGACGACATCCAGAACGCGTGGGGCAATGTCACCCGACAGCGATCGGGCGATCTCGATCTCGCGGGCAAAGCCGTTGGCCGCCGCATCGCCGCAGGTGTTGCCCGGCGTCTTGAGAGCGACCGTCGCGCCGTTTTCATCGGTGGCCAGTGCAACCTCGGTATCCTGGGTCTGCCGCAAGATCCTGTGGACCAGATAGCCGGCAATGCCAGTGCCTTCGTGGAACCGGCGGGTCGGGGCGGGCGTCGCACCGTGTGTTTCAAGGATGCCGCATTGGCGCAGCGCTGCGATGACGGGGGCGGCCTGCTGCAACAGCGCAAAGGGGTCCGCATCGAGTTGTGACACCAGCGATGCGACCGCCTGCGGCAGGCGCCGGGGCTGGCGGAATTCCTGTAACAGGGCCGCAAGCTGTGCATTCACCAGCTTGGGATGGGTCCGGTGATCGGGGCGGTCGACAATCATGTCACCGACCTCTGCACCGGGAAGATCCGCGGCATCCTGCAAGGTCGCGTGCGCCGCCAGCACCAGTTCGGGTGAACCGTCATTGGGTTGCATGGTCGCTCCTTTGCCAGGTGGCGGGATCGACGCCGGCACCCCGCAGTGCAGATTGCACCGCCGCGAGATCCGGATGGTCGCGCCGGGTGACCTGCGTGGCGATGAGGCGCAACAGCCATGATCGCCAACTTTGTCCGGGCAGGTCCACGGGGTCGGTGGCCGTGGTGATCAGGCCCGCCGGATCGGCCCGCGTGGTGAATGGCACCGGGTTGGCCACAAGCCCGGCCAGCCCGGGAATGGTGTCCGCGATCCAGCTTGCGCGATCGGAAGGGGCATGGAAATAGACCATGATCTTGTCGGACCTCAGCGCCATCCAGCGTTGCGCCACGGTTTTGAACGCGGCAATTCGCGGATCGTCCAGAAATCGACCCGCGCGCAGTTCCAGCCGGGCCAGATCGACAAAACGCGGGTTCAGGTAGGCTTTGCAGACCGGCGGGATTTCGGCGGTGGGATCGCGGCTCCAGACGTGCCAGTTGCCGCAGGGGGCATGGTGGAACCGATGCGTCAGCCGCGCCCGCGTTGCCAGCGTCAGCACCGCCGAGCCCGCATCCGCCGCCCGCCCGCGTGCGGGAGTCAGTGGCTCGACCCCGTAATCGTACAGCCAGCGGAAACAATCCTCGGCGGTGTCGAAATTCATCGTCAGGGCCAGCGCAATCGCGGACAGGCCCGGATCGGTGCAATGATCCCCGCATGTCATGCGGGGATCAGGTGGTATGGCGGCGTGCATTGCCATGCGCATCAGCCGTCGAGCTTGTCGATCAGCTTCAGGGCGTCTTCCAGTTCGTTCCGCATGATCGCCAGGTCGACATTGGTGATCGTCTCGGCCATGCTTGCCCATGGGGAAATGCGCTGGTTCTGCGCGCAAGTGGGCATGTCCGCGGTGCACAAGGCGGTGCCAACGAACTTGCTGCCCACCACCGCGCGCCCGATTTCGGCGGCCGTGCGTTCCAGCGTTTCCGGCTCGATGTCTTCCACCCGGTTGCGGAACCCGTCGAGATAATTGAGCTGGGATTTGTACTTCAGGACCATCACCACCGGCGTGATCGGGGTAAAGTCGTCCGGATCCTGGTCCGGACCCAGCAGGCCGACGCTGCCGATCCCGCCCGCCGCACGCACGGTGACGCTTTTGGTGGCGAGATCTCTCAGTCTGAATACTGTTTTCATGTCATGTTTCCTTTAATAATTTTCCTAAAATCAACGCCAAACGGCGCAGCTACGAGTCTCGCGCGCCCGGGCAATACACGCAATGCGGGTAATCCATACCGACGATTGCCACATCACGGGGCGTTGATCGGCTGGCCTTTCCGGGACCGGCGGGTTTAAGTTGCGGGCGCGGCCCCCGGACATGTCTGATCCGTGCGGTCTGTCGGTGGGCATGGGCAACACGCACGGGGGATCGGTGACATGAAAGACTGGGGCGCGGCGGCAACGGCGCTTTATGATGGCGGGTTGCGCCGGATGTTCATTGACGGAACGTGGTGCGAGGCGCGCTCGGGCGAGGTGATCGAGGCGCGCAACCCCGCGAACGGATCGCTGCTGGCGACGGTGCCCAAGGGAGGCGCGGCCGATATCGATGCCGCCGTGGCCGCCGCGCGCAGGGCTTTTGATGGCCCCTGGTCGAAATGGACACCATTTGAACGGCAGGCCCTGCTGTTGCGTATCGCCGAGCGGTTCGAGGCCGGGTGGGACGACCTCTGCCTGTCCGATACGCTTGACATGGGCATGCCGATCCAGCGCACCCTGGCCAACAGCCGCCGGGTGCTGGGCATGTTGCGCTTCTATGCCGGTCAGGCGGTCGCGATCCACGGTGCCACGATCCCCAATTCGTTTCCCGGCGAAATCTATTCCCAGACCGTGCGCGAACCGATTGGCGTTGTTGGCGCGATCATTCCGTGGAACGCGCCGATTGCCGGGTCGATCTGGAAAATCGCGCCGGCCATCGCAACCGGCTGCACCGTGGTTCTGAAGCCGTCCGAAGAGGCATCGCTGACCGTGCTGATGATCGCCCGCATCATGCAAGAGGCGGGGTTGCCCGATGGTGTTCTGAACATCGTCACCGGGCTAGGCAGCGATGCCGGCGCGGCGCTGGCCGAACATCCGGGCGTGGACAAGATCGTGTTCACCGGCTCGACCGCGACGGGCCAGTCGATTGCGCGCGCGGCGGCGGGCAACCTCAAGCGGGTCTCGCTGGAACTGGGCGGGAAATCCCCGGTGGTGGTCTGTCGCGATGCCGATATCGACAAGGCCGTGCCGGTGGCCGCGATGGCGGTATTTGCCAATTCGGGGCAGATCTGTATCGCCGGGTCCCGCCTGTTCGTGGCCCGAGAGATCCATGACGAATTCGTCCGCCGGGTGGCCGATTATGCCGCCGCGCTGAAAATCGGGCAGGGCATTGACGATGACACGGATATCGGCCCGATCATCACCGCGCGGCAGGCCGAGCGCATTGCCGGATATCTCGAAGCCGGACCCCAAGAGGGGGCCCGGGTCGTGACGGGCGGCACCCGCGCCGAGGGGCCGGGGCTTGAGGGCGGACATTTCTTTCACCCCACGGTGCTGGGCGGGGTGACCGATCAGATGCGGGTTGCGCGGGAAGAGATTTTCGGCCCGGTGATCTCGGCCCTGCCCTTTGACACGATCGACGAGGTTGTCGAACGCGCCAATGCCACGCCCTACGGGCTGGCCGCCGGGGTGTTTTCCACCCATCTTGGCACCGCGCATAAACTGGCGCACCGCCTCAGGGCGGGGTCGGTCTGGGTCAACATGTATCATGCCATCGATCCGGCCGTGCCCTTTGGCGGCGTCAAGATGTCCGGCTATGGCCGCGAAGGCGGGACCGAGCATATGGAAGAGTATCTCGACACCAAGGCGATCTGGATGAACACCGACTGAGGCCCGCCCGGAGCGCAGCATTCGCCAAGACAGAGGGAGTATTGAAATGCAAGTCGGCATCATCGGCGTTGGCCTCATGGGGCACGGTATCGCCCGCAACATCCTGTTGCGGGGCGGTTTTACGCTGAGCTTTCTCGATCATCCGGGCAACCAGCCGACCGACGATCTCGTCGGGTTGGGGGCCAGGGCCTGCGCCACGCCCGCCGAGATCGCCGGGGCAGCCGAGGTTGCGATCCTCTGTGTCACCGGGTCGGCACAGGTCGAGGCGATCATCACGGGTGAGAGCGGCTTGGCATCGGCGCTTGGCCCCGGCACGGTGGTGGTGGATTGCTCGACCGCGCTGCCCGACTCGACCTTGCGCATGGCCAAGGTGGTTCGGCGGGCGGGGGGCGACTACATCGACGCGCCGATGACGCGTACCGCCAGACACGCGCATGAGGGCACGCTGAACCTGTTGGCCGGTGGCGCGGCCGAGGTGCTGGACAGGGTACGCCCGGTGCTCGCAGCCTTTACCGAGAATATCGATCATGTCGGCCCGCTTGGGCAGGGGCACCGTCTCAAGCTGTTGCACAATTACGTTTCGGTCGGCTTCATGACGCTGCTTGCCGAAGCCGCCGCGCAGGCCGCCGATTCCGGAGTGGACCCGCAGGTTTTTGTTGATGTGCTGGCCAATGGCGGCGGTGCCAGCGCGGCACTTGACCGGCTGGCCCCCTATATCACCGAGCAGAACCGCGACAGCCTGCCGTTTTCGGTGTCCAACGCGCTCAAGGATATCGACTATTACCGTGACATGTCAAAGGCCTCCGGTGCGGCAACCACCGTTGCCGACGGGGTTTCGGAAGCCTTGGCCGCGCCGGTCAGTGGCGATGACGGCGACGCCTATGTCCCCGAACTGGTGCGCCTGTTCAGACGGTCACCAGACAGCTGAACACGCGCGCCCTGCGTTCCGGTGGCACTAGCCGAACATGTCCGACGTGATGCCCGCGTACCAACCCAGCGATTCTTCGTAGGTCGCCTTTCGCAATTGCGCATCTTCGCCGGTCTGGCTGATGAAGCCGTCGACCCTGGCGATTTTCTCGGGCGTCGCCTCGTAGGTGGCACCGACCTTGACCCCATCATTTGTGTCGATCAGCGACCAGCAGGTATTCGAATACCTAGCCGGAAACACCTTGGACCCGGTCAGCGCACCGCGCACCGCATTCGCACAGACCTTGGCCTGGCTGTTGGCCGAGAAGCCGGATTTCGGCATGTCGCCCTGCTGGCTGGCATCGCCCAGGACGTGGATATCGGGATCGGCCTTGGCGGACATGTCCGCGGCGTTCACCGGGGCCCAGTTGCCTTCGGTCAGACCGGCACGTTCCGCGATATGGCCGGCCTTCATGGCGGGGATCACGTTGCAGACATCAACCGCGATTTCTTCGCCATCGATGGTCAGGGTCATCGCGTCCGGGTCGACCGAGACATTGCCGCCGCCGAAATCCTCGCCGATCCAGTCGATCATGCCCGGGTAATGGTCGCCCCAGCCTTCCTGAAACAAGGCCATCTTCGAAAATTTCGGCTTGGGATCGGCGATGATGATCTTGGCCGTGGGGTTGTTTGCCCGGAGCACATGCGCCACCATCGACACCCGTTCATAGGGGCCGGGAGGGCAACGATAGGGGTTCGGCGGTGCCACCATCGCAAAGGTCCCGCCCGGGGGCATCGCCATGACCTGTGCCCGGAGAAGCTCGGTCTGGGAACCGGCCTTGTAGGCATGTGGCATCCTGTTCTGCGTGGTGATGTCCCAGCCGTCAACGGCCCCGTCGACGAAATCGATACCCGGGCTCAGGATCAGCTTGTCATATGACACCGACCCGCCCCCCGCCAGCGATACGGTTCGGGCATCGCGATCGACCCCGGTGGCCCAGTCATGCACCACGTTGATGCCATAGGCCGCCGCCAGCGTGCCATAGCTGTGCGCGAGGTCCGACAACTCCTGAAACCCGCCCAGGTACAGGTTCGAGAAAAAGCAGGAGTAATAGCTGCGCGACGGTTCGATCAGGATCACGTCGATCTCGCCAGCGCTGTCCTTGGCGATATAGCGCGCGGCAGTTGCGCCGGCCGCGCCGCCGCCGACAACAACGACGCGGGGCTTGCCCTGCGCCAGCACCATCGGTGCCGCCAACCCCGCCGCCGCCCCGGTTCCGAGAAATGTTCGTCTGCTGAGTGTCATCGCGGTTCCTCCCCTTATTGCTCCGTCACTCTGGATTGTTGAAATATGCGGCCAGGGCCGCGATCTCTTCGTCGCTCAGCCGGCCGGCAATCATCTGCATCACCGGATGTGGCCGGTCCTTGTTCTTGTAGGCCCGCATCGTCACGACGAAATCCGCCACCGGCCAATGGGTTATCGAAGGAATGCCGTCATCAGTGCCGCCGATCTGGTGGCAGGTCGTGCATTCGCCGCTGAGATAGGCCCCGAATTCCGGGTCTCCCCGGATCATTTCCGCTTGCCCTGGATCGGTCTGGTTCTCCGCTTCTGCAACGCGCCCATGCACCGCCAGCACCAGGGTCGCAACACCCAGAAGCGACAGGACAACAGGTCGAGCAGATTGCGGCATTCTCGGCGGTCCCCTCATACGCGCATGCACCGGATCCGGCCAAACATGATCCGGCTCAGGTCAAAGGCAAAGCGCCACCGCAATATAATCCGGGTCATGGGCCCGCGATGTGCGCCTTGCCGGTCAGTCTCGCCCCTTTCCGGCGACCCGCGCCGGCCTTCCCTTGCGGTCAGGCGATCTCGATCGATTTTCGCGCGTCGTAGACCGAGCCATCATCATCATACCAGGTAAAGACAAATTCACCGGCCTCGGGCACGGTTGCCTCGAACTTGAAATACGGGTTTGTCGAAACCGCCGGCTCGATCGCCACATCAATGACCAGCGCACCGTTGAAGGTGCAGGTAAAGCGGTTGATGATCGAACGTGGTATGACTTTGCCGCTCTTGTCCTTGCGCTGGCCGCTTTCCATCTGATGGCTGATCAGCGTCTTGATGGTGATCGTGTCGCCCACCGCGGCGGTCTTTGGAACCTTGATGCGGGGTTTTGCGCCGCCTGCCATTGATTGATCTCCTGCTGTTCAGGGCGTGCGGCGATCAGGCACCGCAGCCGCCGATTGTCACCTCGATTGTCGCGGATGCGCTGGCAAAACCGCCATCCGCCATTCTGGCCACGGCGATGACTTCCTGGGTTCGGGCCAGGCGGATGCGGGTCGAAACGGACGGCGTACCGGCCAGCGGGCCGAAATGGAACGTCGCGACGCCCGGTTCGGGATTGTCGGCGGCCACGATCAGAATGGCCGTCGCACCCGGCGCACTGACATCGATCGGCACGTTGTTCCCGTCTTCCTCGATGGCCGGCGCGGTCAGCGTCACACCACCCCGGGCCAGCTCCGCGCCCCCGGTAAAATCGGCAATCGCCTGTTTGGCGGCGGCATTGGTCCGAAGCGGCAGGATTGCCAGGCACGCGGCCCCGATCCCAAGCGCCAGCGACCCGCGGCGAGAGAGCTCCATTTCCAATCTCCTCCTGTGTTCCGAAACCACATGGCGGGCGCTGTTCCGGCGTCCTGCCCCCCTGCCAGGCACCCCCGGGCATGTCGCGGTTCAAAACCTTGCCCCAGCGTAGCGGACGGGCAGGGATCATCGCAACATCAATTCGTTTTTGTGATTTCTTGCGGTCGCAGAGGATTATCTGCCATTCGGATGGCGGGTCAAATGTGACGGGCGGCAAGATTTCCAGACCACAAGGCAAGTCTCTTCGGGGTGGCCTGTCCGCCACCAGCTCCCCGGAGGACCATCAGGGAACCAACCGCTTTCATTTTCTCAGAGATGAAAGCGGAGGCAATGTCTTGCGCATAAACCTCGGGGCGTCCGGGGGGCTGTCAGCCCCCCAGTGGTACCGGGGTCAAAGCCGCTCGATGGCAAGCGCGATGCCCTGACCGCCACCGATGCACATGGTGATCAACGCCTTGGACCCACCGATCCGCTCAAGCTCATAAAGCGCCTTGATGGTGATGATAGCGCCGGTTGCGCCAACCGGATGGCCCAATGCGATGGCCCCGCCATTGGGGTTCACCTTGCCGGAGTCCAGCCCCAGTTCCTTGTTGACCGCAAGCGCCTGTGCCGCAAATGCCTCGTTGCTTTCGATCACGTCGAAATCGTCAACGCTCAGCCCGGTTCGTTCGAGCAGGTTCCGCACCGCCGGCACCGGTCCGATCCCCATGACCTCGGGGCGAACGCCGGCATGGGCATAGCCGAGTATCCGCGCCTTGGGCTTGAGCCCGGCCTTCTGGGCCGCATCCGCCGTGGCTAGGACAATGGCGGCGGCACCATCGTTGATACCGCTCGCATTCCCGGCGGTGACGCTGCCATCCTTCTTGAACACCGCGCGCAACCCGGCAAGGGCCTCGATGGTGGTGGCCTTGGGATGTTCATCCACCTTGAAATCGACCATGTCACGGCGAACCTTGACCTGAACCGGAGCGATCTGGCTGTCAAACACACCATTTTCGATCGCCTTGGCGGCGCGCTGCTGACTGGCCAGTGCGAATTCATCCTGCGCCTCGCGGCTGACCTGATGTTCCGCCGCGACGTTTTCGGCGGTGACTCCCATGTGCCCGGTGCCGAACGGACAGTTCAGCGCGCCCAGCATCATGTCGAGCGTCTTGATGTCGCCCATCTTGGCGCCCCACCGCTGCTGGGGAATGATGAACGGGCTGCGCGACATGCTCTCGGCCCCTCCGGCCAGGGCAAATTCCGCGTCGCCCAGCATCAGGGATTGGACCGCGGACACGATGGCCTGCGCCCCCGACCCGCAGAGCCGGTTGACATTCATCGCCGGCGTACCCTCGGGCACCCCGGCCTGCATGGCGGCAACGCGCGACAGGTACATGTCGCGGGGCTCGGTGTTGATCACGTGGCCAAACACGACATTGCCGATCTGCGCCGCTTCGACACCTGAGCGTTCCAACGCGGCTTCGCTGGCCACCGTCGCCAGATCGATGGGCGCGGTGCTCGCCAGCGCGCCGCCGAACGTTCCGATGGCGGTGCGGGCACCGTCCAGAATCACGATGTCAGTCATGTCAGTTCCTCTCCTATGGCCTCTATCCCACCCGCGACGCGATCCGGACATGTCCTGCGCGCGGGTCCCAGGATGACAATCCGTTACATTGGTACACGCTTTGCCCCCTGCCGCAATGCGGCATCGGGTGCCGAATTTGGCCGAACCATATTGACAACAGCGTTGCGAGGCCCGAATGAATCCGTCATGACGGAAAATGTCGACGATATCCTGACCTTGCTTCCCGCGCGGCTGAAGGAAGCCCGGCGAGAGCAGGGCCTGTCGCTCGAGGCGGTGTCGAACCTTTCGGGCGTGTCCCGCTCCATGGTCAGCCAGATCGAGCGCGGCGAGAGCAGCCCGACCATCGCGACCCTGTGGAATCTGACCCGCGCGTTGCAGGTTGATTTTGCCGGACTGCTGGAAACCGATACCGCGAGCGACCGGATCGACCTGCTGCGCGCCAGCGACGTTCCCAGCATCGACAACATGGGGCAGGGGTGCCGCATCCGCATCCTGTCGCCACCGGAAGAGGCCGGTGGTCACGAGGTCTATGACATCACCTTCAAACCCGGCGGGGCCCTGCGCAGCCAGCCCCATGCGCGGGGCGCGCGCGAACAGTTGACCGTGCTGGAGGGTACGGTGCGCGTCACCTCGGGAAACGCCTCAAGCGTGCTGTACAGCGGGGATACCGGGCGCTATGCGGCGGATATCGAACATGCGATCCTTGCCGAGGGCGGCGCGGCGCGGGTGTTCCTGATCGTCAAGAGCGCCTGAAACCTTACGCGGGATTGTCTTCGCCCAGTTTCGGAGCAGGTCGGTGCAGCGCCAGATCCGCGTCCGAAAACCGGAATGGCGCGCGGATGCCCGGCACCCCGTCCAGCTCGATCTGCATTCCCCGGGCGACCACCTGTGGATCCGTCATGACCTCTTGCAGGTCGTTGATCGGGCCGGCGGGGATGCCCTGAGCTTCGCACCCGGCAAGCAAGTCGGCCTTGGTCCAACCCGCCGTTGCCCCGTTCAGGCGGGCGATCATCACCCGCCGATTGGCCAGCCGGTCCTTGTTGTGCAGAAACTCGGGTGCCTCGGCCATGTCGTCCAGACCAAGAAGGCGGCACAGGCGCTGGTATTGCCCGTCATTGCCGGTGGCTATGATGATATGGCCGTCAGCGCAATCAAACGCCTGATAGGGTGTCAGGTTGACATGGCCGTTGCCCATGCGTCGGGGCGCGGTGCCGGTTGTCAGGTAATTCAGCGCCTGGTTGGCGGTCACCGCGACCGCCACATCCAGCAGCGCCATGTCGATATGCTGGCCCCGCCCGCTGCGCGCCCGTTGATGCAGCGCCGCGAGAATGCCGGTGGTGGCATAGACGCCGGTAAAGATGTCGGTGATCGCCACCCCGGATTTCTGGGGCTGGCCATCGGGTTCGCCGGTGATCGACATCAGCCCGGACATGCCCTGGATGATGAAATCATAGCCTGCGCGATGTGCATAGGGGCCGGTCTGTCCAAAGCCGGTGACCGAGCAATAGATCAGGCGCGGGTTCAGTGCCGACAGGCTATCATAATCCAACCCGTATTTCCCGAGCCCGCCGACCTTGAAATTCTCGATGAAGATATCCGCATCCCGGATCAGCTCGCGCAGCCGTGCCTGGCCGTCCGGGGTGGAAAAGTCGATGGTGATCGACGCCTTGCCGCGATTGGTCGAATGGAAATAGGCGGCGCTTTCATCATCGCCGTGGGTCACAAAGGGCGGTCCCCAGGCGCGGGTATCGTCGCCGGCGGGCGATTCAACCTTGATGACCTCGGCACCCAGGTCCGACAGCGTCTGACCGGCCCAGGGGCCGGCCAGAATGCGGGCCAGTTCGACAACTTTCAATCCGGCCAGCGGTGCAGTCATCAGTTGCCAAGCTCGGCTTCGAACAGTTTTTCGAATTCGGCATAGCTCTGGTTCGCGACTTTTTCGCCGTTGATCACAAAGGACGGCGTGCCGGTCACCCCGTCCTCTTCCGCGTTCTGCTGGTACCAGGCAACAAGGGTCTGGGCTTTTTGGCCGTCTTGCAGGCAGGCATCCAGCTCGGCTTCGCCAATCCCGGCCAGGCGGCCGATCTTGCGGAATTCATCGACGATTTCCGGCGCACTGCCCAGCTTGGACCAGTCCGACTGGCCCTTGTAGATCAGGTCCGAGATGCCAAAGAACTTGTCGGTGCCGCCACAGCGGGCCACCATCGACGCCCACAGCCCGTATTTGTCGAAATACACCTCGCGATAGATCAGCTTGACCTTGCCGGTATCGATATAGTTTTTCTTGATCTCCTGATACGGCCCCTGGTGAAACGCGGCGCAATGGGGGCAGGTAAACGAGGCGTATTCGATCATGGTGATCGGCGCATCCACGGCACCCTGCACCATTTCCACGATGGTCGAGGTATCGACCTCGGCGGCATCCTGCGCGTTGGCGGCACCGATAAAGGTCTCGGACGTTACCGGGCCACGCTGGCCTGCGTAAAAGGCAGCCCCGACAGCCAGAACGGCCGCCGCGCCAAGGATCGCGAAATGTCGGGTCATGAGAACCTCTTCATTGATGTTTGGATTTGCTTAGAACGTTGCGGCCAAGCCGTTCAAGGGCCTGACGCAAATCGTCGTTTTCTATCGGGCTGGCTGCCTGTGAGGCGCTGGCGAGGATTTCCGGGGCCAGCGTCGTTTCGCTGGCGGCTTGGTGTTTTTCGAACTGGGCCTGGCCCTCGGCAAACCCTGTCGCGGCGGTTTGGGTGATCCGCACCCTGCTGATCGCGTTATAGCCGTACACCGCGTTCACCTTGGCTCTCAGCGACTCTTTCTGCATTTCCAGCATCGGAGCCTGCGCACCGGTGGTCAGCAGGGTCAGGGTGGCGCCGAAACCGCCACGCCCATAGGTGACATTGACCGGGCGCGCGATGCGGGCCACGTCGGGGCCGGCGATGTCGGCCCAGTGGGTCAACAGGCGCGACACCGCGAATCCCCGGCTCTCGCCGGCCTTGCGAATCCGGTCGCTGAGAACGCTGGCGGTGCGCTTGAACCCTCGGGTGGTCGATTTCCGTTGTGCCATGGCTGGTTTCCGTTTCGGTTGCGCCTATTGTAAAGCCCGCACGGGCAGGTGCCAGCGAAACCGGAGGCCAGGGGCATAAAGAATGCGTGACGAAGAGAGTATCCCGGCCAGCTCGATCGCGGCGACCCTGCTGGACTGGTACGACCGCCACGCCCGGGTTCTGCCGTGGAGAATTCCGCCCGGCGATACGCGCATGCCCGATCCCTACCGCGTGTGGCTGTCCGAAGTGATGTTGCAACAGACCACGGTTGCCGCCGTCAAAGACTATTTTCATCGCTTCACCGAACGCTGGCCCACGGTTTCCGATCTGGCTGCCGCCGAAGATGCTGCGGTGATGGGGGAATGGGCCGGCCTGGGATATTACGCGCGTGCGCGCAACCTGTTGAAATGCGCGCGTGTCGTCACGGATGATCATGGCGGACGATTCCCCGATACCCACGACGCGCTTCTGGCGCTGCCCGGCATCGGCCCCTATACCGCCGCCGCGATTTCCGCGATTGCGTTTAACCGCCCCGAAACCGTGATGGATGGCAATGTAGAGCGGGTGATGGCCCGGCTATATGACATTCACACCCCGCTGCCGGCCGCCAAACCCGAACTGCGCGCCCATGCCGCCGCGCTGACTCCTGACCGGCGACCCGGGGACTACGCGCAGGCGGTTATGGATCTGGGCGCGACAATCTGTACGCCGAAATCACCGGCCTGTGGTATTTGCCCGTTGCGCGCGCCCTGCACTGCCCGGCGCCAAGGCACCGCCGCGCTGCTGCCCCGCAAATCGCCGAAAAAGCCGAAACCGACCCGCCAGGGCATCATCTACCTGGTGCGCCGGGTCGATGGGGCATGGCTGCTGGAACGGCGGCCGGACAAGGGATTGCTCGGCGGGATGCTGGGTTGGCCCGGTTCCGAATGGGGCGAGGCTCCGACGGAAGCGCCGCCGCTGGATGCCGAGTGGACCACGCTGCCCGCTCAGGTGCGCCACACCTTCACCCATTTCCACCTGGTCCTGACGGTGCGAACGGCGGTTGTCGCCGCCGATGCGCGACCCACCACGGGCAGCTTTCTCGGCATCGACGCGTTTCGGCCTTCGGATTTGCCCACCGTGATGCGCAAGGCTTTTGACCTCTGGCGCGGCGCGTGACACAGGTAGCTGACTCCTGACAACACGGACAGGCCGATGATTTCCAACGCAACGCTCAAGACCTGGCAGACCGCGATCCCCTTCTGGATCTCGTTCCTGCTGATCCCCGTCGCCTGGATCAGCGCCGTCTGGGGCGGCTGGACCGTGCTGCTGCTGCCGCTGGCATCATGGTACGTGTTCGCCGCGCTGGATGGGTTGGTCGGGCTTGACCTTGAAAACGCCGACCCTGACACGCCGGATGCCGACCTGACCTGGTACAAGGCGCTGACGATCATCTGGGTTCCGGTACAGTTCCTGACCTTGTTCAGCCTGATCTGGTACGTGAGCGACGCCGCGCACCTGTCGGTGCTGGAAAAGCTCATGGTGTTCTTTGGCGTCGGCGTGATCACCGGCACCATCGGCATCAATTACAGCCATGAGCTGATGCATCAAAGCAGCCGGCTTGAACGGCTGCTGGCGGATATCCTGCTGGCAATGGTGCTCTATTCGCATTTCCGCTCCGAACACCTGTTGGTGCATCACCGCTATGTCGGTACCCCGCGCGATCCGGTGACGGCGCGATACAACGAAGGTTTTCATCGCTACTATCCGCGCGTGCTGCGGCAATGCCTGGCCTCGGCGTTCCGGGCCGAGCGCGACAAGCTGGCCCGCAAGAACCTGCCCTGGACCCACCGATCCAACCCGTTTTTCCGTTACTGGGCCTTGCAGGGCGGCATGTTGCTGCTGGCGGTGCTGCTGGGCGGGTGGGGCGGTGCCGGCCTGTTCCTGATGCAGGCCGGTGTCGCGATCTGGCAGCTGGAACTGGTGAATTATGTCGAGCATTACGGGCTGACCCGGAAACATCTTGGCGATGGAAAATATGAGCATGTGCAGCCCCGGCATTCCTGGAACGCGGCACAGAAGGCATCGAACCGGTTGCTGATCAACCTGCAACGCCATTCCGATCACCATTACAAGCCCGACCGCCGGTTTCCGCTGCTCCAGACCTATGGCACCTCGCAGGCGCCGCAATTGCCCCATGGCTATCCGGTCATGACCATTGCGGCGATGGTTCCCCCCCTGTGGCGGCGCGTCATGAACCCGCGTGTCAGGCGCTGGCGGCAGAGATATTACCCCGAGATCACCGACTGGCGCGCCTATAACAAGGGCACCAACCCCTTGCCACGATAGGCACCAACGGTTCCTTAACGGTTATGCGGCAGGCTTGGCGGGCATCAATATTGGGGGCAATTGACATGCAATGCCGTATTCAGACGGAGATGACTCCGTGCTGCCTTATTGTCGAGGACAGCGTTCAAGATCAGCAAATGTTGAGCAAGGCGGTTCACTATGCGCACAAGGATATCCACGTAGAGATCGCAACAACGGTGCGCCAGGCGAGGCAGGTGCTGCGGCAGTTGCCGGTATCGCTGATCCTTATGGAAAACACCCTGCCGGACGGGCGCGGCGTCGAACTGGCGCTGGAGCTGTCACAGCACGCGCGGTTCTGTTCGGTTCCCGTCATCATCGCCACCGATTGGCCGTCGCCCTTCATGTGGCACAAGGCCAGGCAGGCCGGTGTGCGCCATGTGGTCGCCAAGGGCGAGTTCGGGCCGGCGCTGATTCGTGATGTTCTGAACCTTGGCCGGGCCTACGGATAGCGCGGTCTGGCGCTTCGAAATCCCGGATGACTGAAACAATCGGCCTCAGACAGGCCGATTGAACGCGTCTTGAGGCAAATGCAGCTTTTCCGAACGGCGCGGGTCATAGCTCGCCAGCCTGCCAGAAGATTCTTCGCATGCTGGCGCCAACCGCCAAAGAGACAGGCCCCGGCGGCGACGGACAGCTTGCAGGTTTGCCCGGATCGGCATCGATTCGCATGGGGGACGTGGCCGTATGGTCACCAATTTTTGCGACGAAACCGGTAAAGTCTTACTTTTCTCTGAATATTGCGGTAATTTCTTTAGGAAATTGCCAGTGAAATTGTCAGAGACCGATGCCCACATCATATACCGACCAGTTCTGGACACTTGATCCATTCGCCCCGCCCGGCACCGGAACCCTGCTGACCGTCAGCGTTTACGAGATCATCGATCAGAATGACGATGACTTTCTGACCGGATCGGGCGGCGACAGCATCAATGGCATCGACATTACCCAGACCTATCTGGGCGATACGGTGACGGTGATTATTGGCGGTGCCCCAACCACGATCACGGGTGCGACCTTTTATCTTGCCAACGGAACCCAGGTCTTTACCCCGACCGATGGATCGATCCTGCAAGACGCGATCATCAGCACCGCCACCGGCGTGCCCAGCCAGACACCGATCCCGGTGGCGGACCTCGCACCGCCATGTTTCATGCGCGATACGATGATCGCCACGCCTGATGGCGAGCGGCGGGTTCAGGAATTGCGCGCGGGCGATACGGTGCTCGACAGCGATGGCGCACCGATGGTGCTGCGTTCGGCGATGAGCCGCAGGATCAGCGCCGACGAGCTGCGCGCCTATCCCAAGCTGCGCCCCGTGCGCATCTGTGCGGGCGCGTTGGGCAATGGGCTGCCGAACCGCGATCTGTTGGTCTCGCGGCAGCATCGCATGCTCGTATCCTCGAAAATCGTGGAGCGCATGTTCGCCGCCACCGAGGTTCTGATCCCCGCGATCAAGCTGACCGCGCTGCCGGGCATTTTTGTCGATGACAGCGTCGAAACCGTTGAATATTTCCACCTGCTCTTTGACCGGCACGAAGTGATCCTCGCCGAATCCGCCCCGACCGAGAGCCTGTATCTCGGGCGGCAGGCGCTGAAATCGGTTTCGGCAGAGGCGCGGCAAGAGATCTACGCGATCTTTCCCGACCTCAAACATGCCAAGTCCGACCCGGTTCCGGCCCGTCCGATCCCGTCGGGCAAGCGTCAGAAAAAACTGGTCGAACGGCATGCCGCCAACCAGAAGCCGCTGTTGCAGACCGAGATCGCGACCCACTGACGGGGCGCGCTATTCCGCGGCCAGGGGTATCCGGTCTTGTCCGATGGCGGTGATATCGGCGATCACCCCGCGCATCAGGGTTCTGAACGCTTCGAAATCGGCGTTCGGACAGATCTGACGCTCGTTCATGTAAAGCGCCCGGTCGATCTCGATCTGAACCGCGTGTTGCTGCCGGGACGGGCGGCCATAGGCCTGCGCAACATAGGCCCCGGCAAAGGGCGCGTTCCGCGCAACACGTAGCCCGGCAGCGGCAAAGGCGGCTTCGATCCTGTCCACGATATCACCATCCGCCGCCGCGCCGAACCGGTCGCCCAGCACGATGTCGGGCGCGCGTCCACGGCTGCGGGCGGCCCCGTCCATCGCCTCGTGTGGCATCGAATGGCAATCTACCAGAATCGCCTGGCCAAAGGTCAGATACGCGGATTCGAGCAACCGTTGGACCGCGTTGTGATAGGGCCGCCAATAGCGATCGATCCGCGAGCGGACCTCGCCCATCGTCAGCTTGCCGGCATAGATTGCCCGCCCGTTCGACACCACGCGCGGGATCACGCCCAGCCCCGAGGCCACGCGCGGATTTTGCCCCCGGCGCACCGCCCCGAGGATCAGCGCGGGATCAAGTTCATCCGGGCTGCGATTCAGGTCGACATAGGCGCGCGGCACCCCCGCAACCAGCAGTGGCGCGCCAAATTCCGGCGCAGACTCAATAAGTTCATGAACAAACGCATCCTCGGACGAACGAATCGTTACGGGGTCGAGAATGCTCTGTTCAAGGAAATCGGCCGGGTAGGTACGGGCACTGTGAGGCGACGCAAAAACGACGCTGGAGAGGCGTTGTTCCGGTTCAGTCAGGTGAAAGGGTGGGTGGTTCATTGAGTCTCCTCGTTCACTTCACCATAAACAGGAAAACTCTCTTGCCAAAAGCCCTTGATCACGCTGCCGACTCCTTTTATAGACCCCGCTACCGGCGCGGGTTTCCGCGCCCCATTTTGTTGGGGCAGGTGACGCGCAGGTATTCATGGGCGCTTAGCTCAGCGGTAGAGCACTTCGTTGACATCGAAGGGGTCACAAGTTCGAACCTTGTAGTGCCCACCATGAATTCACTGTCCCGGCCACCACCGGGGCACCCGCAACAGAGGCGCTGGCCCGCGCCGCAGGAACAGGAGAAGGACCATGAAGGTCAGGAACTCGCTCCGCTCGCTCAAGAACCGGCACCGTGACTGCCGGGTTGTGCGTCGCAAAGGCCGCGTCTATGTGATCAACAAGACGCAGCGCCGGTTCAAAGCCCGTCAGGGCTGATTTACCGGACAGACAGACATGAAACCGCGCCCCGCAGGCGCGGTTTTTTTTATGCCCGCTGGTCTGGCATGCGCTTTGTCGGGCAGAGCTTTCTGAACCGCTGGACCCGGACGGGTGCCGTATTGATGGGGTGTTCCGGCCTCTGGGTTCTTCCGGGCCGGTTCGCTTGGGCACCTGCCGTTTGATCTTTCCAATTTGCCAACCGAAGCCACGGACCCGGCAAGGGGGCGCAGGCTTGCCTAAAAACATATATATGTATATATGTTTTGTGGAATTGAGTCGCGCTGCTATCGACTCGCTGCGCCGTTCCCCGCCCCGCCGCCAAGCCGCGCGCAGGGGCGGGATGACCGGAAAATGCGGTCCGCCGTTCCGGGCGCGACCGCGAAATCAGAAAGGAAAGACCAGAATGACCGCCTATCCCGAGCTGAAATTGCTGATCGATGGTGAATGGTGCGATGCGTCTACCGGGGCCACGCAGGACGTCATCAATCCGGCCACCGAAGAGGTGTTGGGCACGCTGCCCGCGGCGTCGCCTGCCGATCTGGATGCGGCGCTGCAATCGGCACAGCGCGGTTTTGAGGTCTGGAGCACCATGTCACCCTATGGGCGCGCGGCCATCCTTGTGGCTGCGGCACAGTTGATCCGCGCGCGTACCGAGCAGATCGCCATGTCGGTGACCCTTGAAAACGGCAAACCGCTTGCCGAAGCGCGGATGGAGATCGGCACGGTGGTCGATATCCTCGAATTCTCCGCCGAAGAGGGCAAGCGCCTGCACGGTCGTATCGTCGAGGGCCGTGCGCCGGGCGTGCGCCATCACGTTGTCAAGGAGCCGGTGGGCGTTTGCCTGGCCATCACGCCGTGGAACTTCCCCATCAATACCGTCGCCAAAAAGCTGGGCGCGGCCCTGGGTGCGGGGTGTTCGGTGATCCTCAAGGCGTCCAATGAAACCCCCGCATCGGCGCTGCACCTGGTGCGGGCGCTGGTGGATGCCGGGTTGCCGGCGGGTGTGGTGAACGTGGTTTTCGGCCCTTCGGCACAGCTGACCAATCACCTGATGTCATCGGATATTGTGCGCAAGGTGTCGCTGACCGGGTCGGTGCCGGTGGGCAAGCAATTGGCGGTGTTCGCCGCCGAACGGATGCAGCGGTTGACCATGGAACTAGGCGGTCATGCCCCGGTGGTGGTGTTCGACGATGTGGATATCGGCAAGGCGATCGATCTTTTGGTGCCGGGCAAGTTCCGCAATTCGGGCCAGATCTGTATCTCGCCCACCCGGTTTTTTGTTCAGGACGCGATCTATTCGCAATTCGTCGATGCGTTTACCGAAAGGGCCGCCGCGATCAAGGTCGGCAACGGCATCGAGGACGGCACCATGATGGGCCCGCTCGCCAATGCCCGCCGTCTTGGCGCCATGGACGGGTTTGTCGCGGATGCACGTGCGCGCGGTGCCACCATCACCACGGGAGGGGAGCGGATCGGCAACAAGGGTTACTTCTTTGCGCCGACCGTGATCAAGGATGCGCCGGATGACAGCATGGTCATGACCGAAGAGCCGTTTGGCCCATTGGCCCCGATGACGCGCTTTACCACGATTGACGAGGTGGCCGAACGCGCCAATGCGCTTGAACTCGGGCTGGCATCCTATGCTGTGACCAACTCGCTTGATCGGGCAAGCCGGATTGGCGATGCGTTGCAGGCCGGGATGGTCGGGATCAACACCGTGGGCATCGCGATCCCTGAAACTCCCTTTGGCGGCGTCAAGGAGAGCGGTTACGGCGTCGAAGGCGGCCCCGAGAGCCTTGAACACTATGTGGTTCCCAAATCCATCGCGCTGAAAACCGTCCTCTGACACCGGACCGGCCACCGCATATCGCGGTGGCCGGATTTGGACGCACTGCGGTTTAGCTGGCGGTCAGCGTGTAGACGCCTTCGGCGTGCATATAGAGGATGCAAGCCTCTTCCGATGTGCAGGACACCGCGTGCGAGGCCGCCCCGCGCGAGCCGAAATAGCTGCCGGGATTCAGGCTCTCGGTCGCGCTCTCGCCGGACATCGTGACTTCGGTTGTTCCCTGGATCGTGACCGCCCGCAGCAACGGCGCTTCGGTGCTGATCGTACCGAAAAAACCTGCGGGCATGCGGACAAAGCTGCCGCTTTTCTCGCCGGTCCTGAGGTTGCCCCACAGGTAGGACATCTCGACCCCATCGGCCTCGATCCACTGGGCTGCGTCGGAATCCAGCCACACGACATTGCGCGCTTCGACATTGATCGGGCGTTCGCCATCGTCAAACGCCTGGTCCGACGGTTGCACGAGGTATGGCCCGGACAGGATTTCGAGAAAGATCACGCCACGCTCGCCTTCGTTTTCGCCCCGGGAAGCGGTGATGTGATCTTCGCCCAGCGGTTGCACCCAGAACGAGCCGGGGCCCATCCACATCTCGGCGGCGGCTGGGTCGTCGTTGTGAACCTCGCCTTTGATCACAACGGCGCGATAGGTGATGTTGTGAATGTGCGGCGGCGAGGAAAAGCCATCCTGGAACGTGACCAACATGCCCGAGGGCACGTTTTCGCGGATATTTCCCCACAGCGCACCGGCCCGGGGGCTGGCATCGCCGCGCTTGGGGTTCAGCGGGATGAATTCTACATCCGTGTCCCGCACCAGCTCATTGGCGTCGGCGGCTCCGGCAAGCGCGCCGGTCGTTGCGATGGCCAACGCCACGGCAAGTGCCGGCATCTGTTTCGGCATCATGTCATGTTCTCCATTTCAAGATTTGGGAATGACGCCCCGAATCGCAGCTTGGTTCGATTCTGCCAAGTAGGCACAATTTTCTATCATACGATCATAAATGATAGTGGTTTGCCCTTGCGACTCGGGCTGATCCGGAGTCCGGAAAGCTGTTGTTTCGATGTTTCCACGATGGGCTGGGCGCCGAAGGAGAGGCGCAAAACCGCAAGTATTCCAGTCGCTTGGGTTCAATTCCCGGTTTCTAGATAATCTCTATTGATATAAAGGTATATATGTTTTAATGTAGTGCGTAGCAGATGATCGCCGCATCAACGCATGCCGAGGATCATCAGAATTGGAATGTCGGGAAAATCAATGCTTACAAAATTGTAAGTACTTGAGTTTTTGGACTCGGGGCGGGAACCTCTCGCCGGGGTGAGGATTGGGCAATCGTCGGATGCGGCGGCGCGCCGGGTGGTGCGTCTGGCCGGGCGGTATCGCATTGCCAAAGGAGGGAATGACATGTCTCACGACAAGCCGCTTGCGGGAAAAACCGCGGTTGTAACGGGTGCCGGCCGCGGTGTCGGGCGTTCGGTGGCCCTGTATTTCGCGCGGGCTGGTGCGGATGTGGCGATTTGTTCGCGTACCATCGCCGAGCTTGAAGCCGTCAAGGCCGAGATCGAGGCGCTGGACGTGCGCTGCCTGATGGGCGCGGTCGACCTGTCCGACCAGGACGCGACACAGGTGTTCTGTGCGCGGGTTCTGGAGGAGATGAAAGCGGTTGATGTTCTTGTGAACAATGCCGGGGCCGAGCTTGATACCGGTCGCATCGAAGCCTCTGATCCATCGAAATGGTGGAAGACCATCGAGATCAACGTGCGTGGCCCCTACATGG
This sequence comes from Microbulbifer sp. S227A, assembly GCF_049800935.1. Taxonomy (NCBI): domain Bacteria; kingdom Pseudomonadati; phylum Pseudomonadota; class Gammaproteobacteria; order Cellvibrionales; family Microbulbiferaceae; genus Microbulbifer; species Microbulbifer sp. S227A. The sequence goes on from NZ_JBNAFZ010000006.1 coordinate 233,332, forward strand.
TGACGCGGTTCCTGATGGAGGGCCTGTCCGAAGGGGCCAAGATCATCAATGTCACGTCGGGCATGGGCAAGCGCGCGGGCGACAAGAACAGCGCCTATCACATTTCCAAGGCCGCGATGAACATGTTCACCGATGCGCTGGCCAATGAATTGTGGCCACGCCGGATCGACGTCAACAACCTGATCCCCGGTCCCGTCGCCACCAGCATGTTGAACAAGGACAAGCCCGGCGACCGGCGGACCACGCCCGAAGAAGTACTCGAGCGGTTTGCCGAAGGGGTGCCACCGGGCTTCCCGGAATGGGAACGGCTGAAACATCCCGACGAGGTGGCCGAACTGGCGCTCTACATGGCGACGCGCCCCGTTGGGGGCCCGACGGGCCAGAGTTTCTCGCTGGCGCGGCGACCGCTCTAGACGGAGATTGGGGCCGACAGACGGCTGCGAGGAGGACAGGGAATATGAAATCGATAATCTCGGGACTGGACCGGCTGAACCGCGTGATATGCGGCGGCCTGCGGTGGCTGACGATCTTCCTGATGGCGGCGATCACCCTGAACGTCTTCGTCGGCGTGTTCTGGCGTTATGTCGTCAACAGCTCGCTGCCCTGGTACGAAGAGGCGGGGAAATACATGATGTTCTGGCTGGTCTTCGTGGCCGCCCCGATCGTGCTCAAGAACCGGGGACAGATCGCGCTCGATATCATACCCAACCTGCTGTCGCCGCGGCTGCGCAATCTCAATTACTTGATCATCTATTCGATCGTGCTGGGGTTGATGGGGGTCTTTGTCTGGCAGGGTTACAGCCTCGCCTGGATCGCGCGGAACCAGCAACCCTCGTCCTTTGAGCTGTCCTTCTTCTGGATCTACTTCGCCATTCCTTTCGGCTGCGCCGTGATGGCCCTGATCTCGCTCGAGTTCGCCCTGACCGCGCTGCGCGGCGTGTTCCGGCCCGACGATGTCAATCTCGAACCGGGCGACATGATCGACAATTCCCTGACCTGAACCGGGTGTTGTCCCCGGGATGCGAGCAAGGCCGCTGCTCTGACCGCTGCCGTTTTTCAAGAGGAGTATGCTGACATGCCCTTGACGTTTTTCTGGGTTTTTCTGGTTTTGATGGCGGGAGGTATCCCGATTGTGTTCGCGTTGGCGGCGGGGCCGTTGGCGGGGTTTTTGCTGGCGGATCAGGCGGCGTTTCTCAAGATGTTGCCACAGCGCATGTTCGGGGGGATCGCGCAGTTTCCGATCCTGGCCATTCCGCTGTTCATCCTCGCGGGCGAGGTGATGAATGTTTCTGGCATCACCAGGAGCCTGGTCAACTTTGCCAACGTGCTGATCGGCCATGTGCGCGCCGGGCTGGCGCAGGCCAATATCGTGGCCTCGATCATGTTCGCGGGGCTGTCGGGCTCGGCGGTGGCGGATACCTCGGCGCTTGGTTCGATCTTTGTTCCGGCGATGGAAAAGGACGGCTATAGCCGCGCCTTTTCGGCGGCGGTGACGGCGGCGAGCTCGGTCATCGGGCCGATCATCCCGCCCAGCATCATCATGGTGATCTATGCCTACGTGATGAACGTGTCGGTTGCGGCGCTGTTTCTGGCGGGCATCATCCCCGGCGCGATGGTCGGTATCGGCCTGATGGTGGTGACCGCCATCATCGGCAAGAAACGCAACTATCCCAAGGCCCATAAACGCGCCTCCGGCGGCGAGGTCTGGGCCGCGTTCAAGTCGGCGGCGCTGCCCTTGATGACCCCGGTGATCATCCTTGGCGGCATCGTGTCGGGCATCGTGACCCCGACCGAGGCGGCGGGCGCGGCGGTGTTCTATGCGCTGGTGTTGTCGATGCTGATCACCCGCACGGTCAAGCCGGCGGACCTCGTGGGCATCTTCTATCGCACCGGGCTGGTGTCATCCTCAATCCTGCTGATTGTCGGGTCGGCCACGATCTTTGGCTGGGCGGCGACGGTGTCGGGGGTGCCGCAGGCGCTTGGGCGGTTCCTGTTCACCATCACCGAGAATCCGTTCCTGCTGCTGATCCTGGTGAATATCCTGCTGCTGTTCATCGGCATGTTCCTCGATGCGGTGCCGGCGATCCTGATCCTGGGGCCGATCTTTGCGCCGGCGCTGGCGCAGGTGGGCGTGGACCCGGTGCATTTCGCGATCATCATGTGCGTCAACGTCACGGTCGGGCTGGTGACGCCGCCGATGGGGATGATCCTGTTCGTGGCCTCGGGGCTGACCCGCACCGGGATCGAGGTGATCTCGCGCGAGCTCTGGCCCTACCTCGCCGTGCATTTCCTGGTGATCGTGCTGATCTCGATGATCCCGGCCCTCACCCTGACCCTGCCAAAACTCTTCGGTTTCATGTGAACACCCCAATTCCAAACCTGACATAGCATCAATAACGGGAGGACCCACCATGTCTGTCACATCCAAACTCAACAAGCTTGCCATCGGATTAACAAGCGCCATCGCGCTGGCATCCGCCACGCAGGCCGCGGATTTCACAATGAAAATCGGCCATGTTTCTGCCGTGACCCAGCCGCTGTCAACCTGTGCGGAGGTGATGAAATCGCATGTCGAACGCTATTCCGGCGGCCGCATCGAGGTTCAGCATTACCCGGCGGGCCAGCTTGGCAACTTCCGGGAAAATGTCGAAGCGGTACAGCTTGGCACGCTTGAAATGACCCTGACCTCGGGCGGCGGCATCGCCAATTTCTTTGGCCCGATCCAGGCCTTTGACATCCCGTATCTCTTTGCCAATGACCAGGTGATGGACAAGGTCATGGCCGACCGCGAGCTGACCGAAAAGCTCCGCGCAGACGTGATGGCCGCCACCGGGTCGGTCCGGCTGATGGGGATGACCGGTGGTGTCGGCTGGCGCGATTTCTTTGCCAATGTGCCGGTCAAGACCGCCGCCGACCTGCAAGGGGTCAAGATGCGCACGGTGGAATCGCCGGTTTCCATGGAATTTGCCGGTGCCCTTGGCATGAACCCGACGCCGGTGCCGTGGCCAGAGCTCTATACATCGCTGGCCACCGGCGTGGTGAACGGCACCAAGAACGCGCTGTCGGACGTGGTTGATACCAGCCTGAACGACTATGTGAAATACGCGGTCGCCGACCACCACACCCATAACCTGATCTTTTGGTGGATGTCGGATACCTGGCTGCAATCGCTGCCCGCGGATCTGCAGGGCGTGGTGGTTGACGGGTTTCACGAGCTGACCAAGACCTGCAACGGTCTGCCCGGTGCGCTGTATCTTGAGAAATACGAGAAATTCGTCGAATCCGGCGGCGAGGTCCACATCCCGACCGAAGAGGAAAAGGCCACCTTCCTGCCCGGCCAGCAACCGGTGATCGACTGGTTCGTCGAGAAATACGGCAGCGAATATTACGACCTCGTCCAAGCCGCCGTCGCCCGCGCCGAGGCCGAAATCGAAGCCGAACGCGCGAGCTTTACCGGTCAGTAACGGCATGAAACCGCACCGGCTCTGGCAAATCAGGGCCGGTGCATCACGGGTGGCCGACATGGGAGTTGGCCACTTGTCGCCCAAACCCCAGGGATGCGCAGATGTTGATTTCCGCCCTGATGCCTGACGCCCTGAGCCCGGATTGCCGTCTCAGGCTGCGTCGTCGGTCTTGGGGTCCTGCGCGGCCTCTTCGGCAAGTTTGCGTTCTTTAAAGGCTATGCCCCATTCACGCATCACCGACAGGACCGGTTCCAGCGAGCGGCCAAACCCGGTCAGCTCGTATTCGACGCGGGGCGGGACCTCGGCATATACGTGCCGTTTGATCACGCCATCGGCTTCAAGCTCGCGCAGTTGCAGGGTCACCATGCGTTGTGTCGCGTTCGGCATGTTGCGGCACAGCTCGCCAAAGCGCAAACGGCCCACCAGAAGGTTGCACAGGATAACCGGTTTCCACCGGCCGCCGATCACGCTCAGTGTTGCCTCGACATTGCTGCCGGTTCTCCAATCGTATTTGCGGGCCACGGGATACTCCTCGGAATTCGAAGGCGTTGCATGGGCTCAACTACGCGAAACGCCGCTATTCGTCAATAAATGCTTAAACTTACATTTTTGTAGGTATGTGCAGTTCCCCGCGCTCCGGGCCGGTCAATCGGGCGGGTCCGGACCGGTTCACGTCAACCAGGTTGCAACGCCGCCATCGCGGCCCAGAAGAAGGATTTCAAATGAATCGCCTCGATAACAAGATTGCCCTCATCACCGGGGGAGCAAACGGGCAGGGGGCCGCCGAGGCCGAACTGTTCATCGATGCGGGGGCCAAGGTGGTCATCACCGATGTCAACAGCGAGGCCGGCGAGGCGACCGCTGCCCGGCTGGGCGAGAATTGCGCCTTTTTGCAACATGATGTCAGCTCGCAAGACGATTGGGCGCGGGTGGTGGATGCGGTTGTGGACCTGCATGGCCGGATCGACGTGTTGGTGAACAATGCCGGGATCTTTCGGGTGCTGGGTCTTGCGGATACGGATCTCGGCACCTGGGAGCAGACGGTGGCAATCAACCAGACGGGCGTGTTCCTGGGCATGAAGGCGGTTGCGCCGGTCATGCAGGCAAACCGCGCGGGCAGCATCATCAACATTTCCTCGATCGCCGGGCTGGCGGCGTCCAAGGCGCATGCCTATTGCGCAACCAAATGGGCGGTGCGCGGGATGACCAAGGCGGCGGCGGTTGAATTGGGCCCGTCCAACATCCGGGTCAACTCGATTCACCCCGGCTATATCGAAACACCGATGCTGGACGCATTTGGCGTGCCGCGCCAGGAGCTTGTGGCCAAGATCCCGTTCGGCCGCACGGCCGAGGTGATCGAAGTGGCCAAGGTGGTGTTGTTCGTCGCGTCAGACGATGCGGGGTACTGTACCGGCCACGAATTCGTGGTCGACGGCGCGATCAAGGCCTGATCGTCGCCGCGAACCTGCCCTTGGCCGACCGTCTCCCCCCGGCACAAGGGCAGGTTCATTACCGTTCAGACAACGAGAAACCGGGGCCAGCCAGCTGACCCCGGTGTCCTGTTTTCATCATATCCGGGTCAGGTAAATTCCCGCTCCACCGCCGCCACATTGATGCCCAACCCCGGTGCGTCCGACAGGGTGACCCATCCTTCGCTCAGATCGAGCGGGAACACCTCGTCGCGATAGGTGTTTTCGTTGACGTCGCATTCCAGCAGGCCGGCACCGCCCGCCGCTGCCAGCAGGTGGGCCGAGGCCGCCAGCGCGATCCCCCCGCCCAGCGAATGCGGGCAGTAGGTCAGACCGCTTTCGACCACGGCGCGCGCGACCGGCAGGCATTCGGTAAAGCCGCCCCACTTGGCGATGTCGGGCTGCACAAAGTCCAGCCACTTGGCGCGCGTCACGGCGTCATATTCATCGCGCAGCAGGAAATTCTCGCCGCCCGCAATGGGGATCGATGTCGCTGATTTCAGCGCCTGCCAGCTTGCCGTGGGGGTGTCAACGGGCATCGGCTCTTCGATCCACAGCGGTGCATGCGGTTCGATCCAGCGCATCGCCTGCATCGCGTCTTCGGGTGACCAGCCCTGGTTGGCATCGAGCAGAAACCTCTCGCCCTCCTTGAGGTCTTCGGCCACCGCCTTGACGTTGCCGCGATCGGTGTCTTCGCCAAAGCCCACCTTGACCTTGAACTTGCGATGTCCCTGGCTGCGGGCCTGTGCAACCGTGTCGAGAACGCCAACCGGGTTGATGCCGCTGGCATAGGCCGGGATGCGGTGGGTTTCGGCTCCCAGCAGAGCATAAAGCGGGTCGCCCAGGCGCTTGCCGAGCATGTCCCAGATGGCGATGTCCACACCCGCGATGGCCTGCGAAATCGGGCCGGGTTCGCCGGTTTGCAGCCGCAGGATCCGCAGCCGCGCATTCATTGCCTGGTAACAGGCTTGCGGACCCGCAAAGGTCTCGCCCACGATCCGCGGTGCGATTTCGCTTTCGATCAGGCGAACCCGATGCTCGGCACCGCAGACCGGAAAGTTGCACCAGACCTCGCCATAGCCCTGGACCCCGGAGGCATCGGTGACCCGCACCAGCAGCGTAGGCCGGTCATGCATGACCCCAAAGGACGTGCGCACCGGCGTTGAAATCGGCGTGCGTACCAGCCGCGCGTCGATCGCGGTAAGCGTCACGTCGGTGTTCTTGGTGGTTAGCTTGCTCATTCTGCTGTTCCCTTGCTCAAGCGTTGCGCGCGTCTTGCAGGATCATGTCGCTGGCTTTTTCGGCGATCATGATCGCGGGCGCATTGGTATTGCCCGAGACGATTTCCGGCATGATCGAACAATCGACCACCCGCAGGCCCTGAACCCCGTGCAGGCGCAACCGTTCGTCCACCACCGCGCCGTCATCGCGACCCATCCGGCACGACCCGGTCGGGTGATAGACCGTGGTCGAGTTGCCCCGCACCCAGTCGAGGGCCGCGTCATAATCATCGAGATCCAGATCGCGGGGCGGGCGGAATTCCTCGGTGATCTCGCCCGCCAGCGCCGTCTGTCGCGCGATGTTGCGCGAGATGCGCACGCCTTCGACGGTACGGCGGCAATCGTCTTCGGTGGACAGGTAATTGGGTTGAATCCTGGGTGCCGCAAGCGGGTCGGGGCCGGCCAGCGTGATCTCGCCTTTGCTGGTCGGGCGCAGCACGCAGACCGTGGCGGTAAAGGCGGAAAACGCATGCACCCCTTCGGCCGGGCTATCGGCGGACCAGGGATTGATATGAAACTGGATATCCGGCGTCGCCTCGTCGGGGGAACTGCGCAGAAATCCGGCAACCATGCTGGCCCCCATAGTCATCGGGCCGTTGCGGTTGAAGCCATAGCGCATGGCGGTTTTCATCTTGGCGATGAGGCTGCGTACCTCGTCATTCACCGTGGTGTTGCGGGTCTTGAAGGTCGTGCGGGCCTGGAGGTGGTCCTGAAGGTTCTTGCCGACGCCCGGCAGATCATGGTTCGGCGCAACCCCCGCCTTGCGCAATTCCGCGCCATTGCCGATTCCCGACAGCATCAGGACCTGCGGCGAACCAACCGCGCCACAAGACAGGATGACCTCGCGCCGCGCGGTGATCCTGCGCACCTGCCCCGACCTGTCGGTGATCTCGACGCCGGTGGCCCGTTTGCCGTCCAGCACGATCCTGCGCACCTGCGCACGGGTCAGGATTTCCAGGTTCGGGCGGTTCTTGACCGGGTTCAGATAGCCCACGGCCGTGCTGCACCGACGCCCGTTGCGAATGGTCAGCTGGTAATATCCAACCCCTTCCTGCGTTGCGCCATTGATGTCGTCATTGGCCGGATACCCCGCCTGTTGCGCGGCCTTGATCCAGGCATCGCAGATCGGATGGGTATAGCGCGGGTTGGAGACCCCCAGAGGCCCATCCGCGCCATGCAGATCGTCCGCGCCGCGTTCATTGCCTTCCGAGCGTCTGAAATAGGGCAGCACGTCATCCCAGCCCCAGCCGGCATTGCCCATCTGCCGCCAGCGGTCGTAATCTTCGGCCTGCCCACGCACATAGAGCAATCCGTTCAGCGCCGAACTGCCGCCCAGAACCTTGCCGCGCGGCCAATTGATCGACTTCTGGTTCAGGCCGGGGATCGGTTCGGTCTTGAAGCACCAGTCATAGCCGGGATTGTTCATGGTTTTGAAATACCCGGCCGGAACATGGATCCACGGATAGGTATCGCGCCCGCCGGCCTCGATCAGCAGAACCCTGTGCCTCGGGTTTTCGCTCAGCCTGTTGGCCAGTACACAGCCTGATGACCCGGCGCCGACGATGATGAAATCCGCTTCCATGTTAACTCCCGAAGCTGAAGGACAAGATTGGGTGCCGGCCCGGCACATGCGCCCGGGCCGGTGGGCAATGCCGGATCAGAGCGGCCTGAGCCCCAGGATCTCGCGTGCCTCTGCCGGGGTCGCCATTGTCCCGCCCAGGGATTCGACGATGCCAATGCCTTTTTCCACGAGCTGGGCGTTGCTTTTGCACAGCTCGCCCTTGTCGATGTAAACCGTGTCTTCCATGCCGATGCGCACATGGCCGCCCATCAGGTAGGACAGCGCCATCATGCGGAACGCGTTCCTGCCGATGCCAAAGGCGGCCCATTCGCTCTGTTCGGGAAGCTGCGAGATCAGGTAGGCCAGCGTCTGATAATTCGCCGCCGCGCCGAAATTGATCCCCATGACGAACTGGAACATGGTGGGCGATTTCAGGATGCCCTTTGCGATGAAATCCTTGGCCATGTTCAGGTCGCCGGAATCGAAAATCTCGATCTCCGGCTTGGTGCCTGCCTCGTTGGCGATATCGGCCATCACCTTCAATGTCGGCGGCGTGTTGATCACCGTCCAGGTCTTGTTGACCATGGTGTTGAAATCCAGCGTGCAGATCTCGGGTTTCAGTTCCTTCACATGTGCCGACCGCAGGGTCGGGTGGCATAGCGTGGTGCCGGGTCCGGCCACGCTCGGATCGGCTTCGCTGGGCACAAAACGCTGGCCTTCGCCGGTGGTCAGGTTGATGACGATGTCCGAACCCGCATCACGAATGCGATCAACCACCTCGCGATACAGGTTGATGTCCATCGACCCCTTGGCGGTCTCGGGATCGCGTACATGCATATGGGCGATGGCGGCACCGGCCTTGCCCGCATCAATCGCGGCCTGCGCGATTTCGGCCGGGGTTACCGGCAGGTTTTCATTCTGCGAGGGCATCGTCCCGTTTCCGGTAACGGCGCAGGTCATGATGGTTTTCCTGGACAAGTCTAAGCCCCTTTTCGTGTTGCTGCGGCGGCGCGGTCGCGGCCTCCGTTTGGGTGGCTCTCGGAGCCATTCATAAATTTCTATTGTTATAAACTACTATATGTTTTAATGTTTGTCAAATCAGACAACAGGCCCAACCCCGACCGGCGGGGTCTCGGGCGCCGGATCCGCAGGGATCCCCGAACAATCGTTGATGGGAGAAGGCAATGGAAAATCAATCTACTAGCCCGCGCACCGCGCTGGTCACCGGTGGTGCATCGGGCATTGGCCTGGCCTGTGTCACGCTTTTGGCGCGGCAGGGGATTCGCGTCGCCATGAATCACCTCGAAGACGATTCGCAGGGGGCGGAGCAGGTTGCGCGGCTGCGCGCCGAGGGGCTTGACGTGATCTCGGCCCCCGGCAACGTGTCGATCCCGGGCAACGCGGAAGCGATGGTCGAGGCCGCGATTTCCGAGCTTGGCGGGCTGGATTACCTGGTCAACAACGCCGGGATCTCTGCCACCCGCGATCCGATCCCCCCTTCGGATCTGGACAAGATTGGCGAGGACATGTGGATGGCGTTGTTGAACACCAACCTGATTGGCGTGTTCCGCTGTGCCAAGGCCGCCGCGCCGGCATTGCGCGCCGCGGGCGGGGCGATTGTCAACACGGCCTCTACCGCCGGTGTCGGACTGCAGGGCAGCAGCACACCCTACGCCGCCAGCAAGGCGGGGGTGGTCAGCGTGACCCGGTCGCTTGCCCGTGGCCTTGCCCCGGAGGTGCGGGTCAACGCGGTTGCGCCCGGACAGGTGGCAACCCCCTGGACCCAGAACTGGCCCGCCGAGCGCAAACAGGCAGCCTTGGACAAGATGTTGATCAAGCGCCACGTCCAGGCCGAAGATGTCGCGCAAACCATCGTCTACCTGTTGACCGGCGCGCCGATGATCACCGGCCAGACTCTGGTGATTGATGGCGGGATGACGCTCTAGTGCGCGTCGCCATTGCTATCCAAGGAAATCGATGCGGAATTCCAGCGCGTCGCCCGGATAGATCAGGTCGCCGAAATAGATCAGCTGGCCGTCCTTGTCCTTGACCTTGCGGACGACCTTGAACACCGGCGAATTCACTTCGACCTGCAAGCCTTCGGCCATCTCAAGATCGGCCGAGGCCAGCGCCACCGTCTGGGTCGCCGATCCCAGGTCGATACCAAGGTCCTTGAAGGCCAGCACAATCAGTTCCCGGTCAAATTGCTCAGGAGCGCTGTCATAAATGTCCTTTTTCAGGTGCACATCCAGGATGCAGAATGGCTGGCCGCCAAGCTCGTGCCGGCGCTTGAGCCGTTTGAACGCAACGCCATCGACCATGATGTCATCCTCAAAGGCGGTGTCGGTGCTGAGCACGACCTCAAGTGGCATGTCGCCGCCCAGCAACTGCGACATGTCCGAGGTGACGGAAAACACCCGGCGCGGTTTGAGCTCCACATGTTTCACAAAGGTGCCGCGCCCCGAGGCCCGCTCGATCAGGCCCTCGGCGTCCAGCGTGTTCATCGCCTGCCGGACCGTCAGGCTGGTGACACCGAATGTCTGGGCCAGTTCGGCCAGCGACGGCAGTTTCTCGCCGCTCTTCAGATCGCCGCTCAGGATGCGGCTGCGCAAGAGCGAGGCCACTTCGACATGCAGGGGCACATTGCTCCGGCGCATGGATTGCAGGGACATGGGGGCTGACCTTTCCGGAGTGGCTAAAGTTAGAAACATATATAGGTCTTTGGGGTGGGAAACGGCAACCCTCCACATGACCAAACACTGCGCAAGAGGAGTATGCTGACATGCCCTTGACGTTTTTCTGGGTTTTTCTGGTTTTGATGGCGGGAGGTATCCCGATTGTGTTTGCGTTGGCGGCGGGGCCTTTGGCGGGGTTTTTGCTGGCGGATCAAGCGGCGTTTCTCAAGATGTTGCCGCAGCGCATGTTCGGGGGGATCGCGCAGTTTCCGATCCTGGCCATTCCGCTGTTCATCCTCGCGGGCGAGGTGATGAATGTTTCGGGCATCACCAGGAGCCTGGTCAACTTTGCCAACGTGCTGATCTCGATGATCCCGGCCCTCACCCTGACCCTGCCAAAACTCTTGGGTTTCATGTGAACACCCCAATTCCAAACCTGACATAGCATCAATAACGGGAGGACCAGTAATGCCCCGAGAACGCAATCGGATGCAGGGCGCGCGGTGGCGGTGATGGACCACACCAACACGCACTGCAACAGCAAGGTGCTGCGCGAATGCACCCTGCCGCTGACCGGCAAGGAGGTGGTCCAGGGCGGGCTCACGATCGCCGAATGCGCCGACGGCGTCACAGAACAAGACCTCCGGGACGCAACGCTGGCAACGATTATCCGCCAGCCTCAAGAGCGATAAAAGGAACTGAAACATGACAGATATGAGTGACAAGACCGTTGTCGTGACGGGATCGACCTCGGGCATCGGGCTTGGTCTGGCGCGCGGGTTTGCGCAAGCGGGTGCAAATGTCGTTCTGAACGGCTTTGGCGATGCTGGCGAGATCGAGGCGACGCGGTCCGAGCTTGACGGGCTGGGTTCGGGCGCGGTGTGCTATGACGGTGCCGACATGACCAGGCCGGACGAGATCGAGGCGCTGGTGACGGCGGCGGCGGCCCGGTTCGGCGGGGTTGATATCGTGGTCAACAATGCCGGAATCCAGACCGTATCGCCGGTTGAGGATTTCCCCAGAGACCGGTGGGACATGATCATCGACATCAACATGAACTCGGCCTTTCACGTCATCCGCGCCGCGGTGCCTTACATGAAGGCGGCCGGGTGGGGGCGGATCATCAATATTGCCTCGGCGCATGGGCTGGTGGCGTCCCCGTTCAAATCGGCCTATGTCACTGCCAAGCACGGGGTCGTGGGGATGACCAGGACGGTTGCGCTCGAAGTGGCCGAGGATGGCATCACCTGTAACGCGATCTGCCCGGGCTACGTATTGACACCGCTGGTCGAGGCGCAGATCCCCGACACCGCCAGGGCGCGCGGCATGAGCGAAGATCAGGTCAAGCGCGACGTGTTGCTGGCGGCACAATGGACCAAGAAATTCGTCACCGTCGAACAACTGTCGGGGGTCGCGCAATTCCTCTGCTCGGATGTAGCAGAGAACATCACCGGAGTCGCCTTGCCCGTAGACGGCGGCTGGACTGCGGCATAGGCTGGAGGAATGTTGCACAAAGTCGTTTCTGCCGCCGATGCCGCCGCCCTGATCAAGGATGGCGATACCCTCACCACCTCGGGCTTTGTCGGCATCGGGGTGCCCGACGAGTTGCTGGCCGCCGTCGAGGCCCGGTTTCTTGAAACCGGGCATCCCCGTGACCTGTCGCTGGTCTTTGCGGCGGGGCAGGGGGATGGCAAGACTCGCGGGTTGAACCGGCTGGGCCATGACGGGTTGCTGAGCAAGGTGGTCGGTGGGCATTGGGGGCTGATCCCCAAGGTGGCGGCGCTGGCGGTTGCGGGCAAGATCAAGGGCTGGAATCTGCCGCAAGGCTGTATCAGCCAGCTTTATCGCGACATCGCTGCGGGCAAGCCGGGAATGCTGTCGCGGGTGGGGCTTGAGACCTTTGTCGATCCGCGCAACGGGGGCGGCGCGATCAACGACATATCGACCGAAGCACAGGTCGAACTGATCGAGATCGGCGGCGAAGAGATGCTGTATTACCCGGCTCAGCGGCTGAGCGTGGCGCTGTTGCGTGGCACCACGGCGGACGAGGCAGGCAATATCACCCTGGAACGCGAGGCGCTGACCATCGACAACTTGGCTCAGGCAATGGCGGTCAAGAACGCCGGTGGCGTGGTCATCGTCCAGGTCGAGCGGATCGCCAAGGCCCACACCCTGCCTGCCCGCGATGTGCAGATCCCCGGCATCCTTGTTGACGCGGTGGTGGTGGCAAAGCCGGAAAACCACGTTCAGACCTATGCCACGGCGTTCAGCCAGGGGTTCACCGGCCGGATGCGCACGCCCGAAGGGGCGATCCCGCCCATGGCGCTGGATGCCCGCAAGGTCATCGCGCGGCGCTGTGCCTTTGAGTTGCCGGTGAACGGGGTGGTGAACCTGGGCATCGGGATGCCCGAAGGCGTGGCGGCAGTGGCCGCCGAAGAAGGGCTGCTTGATCACGTGACCCTGACCGCCGAGCCGGGGGTAATCGGCGGCCAGCCGGCCTCGGGGCTGGATTTCGGTGCGGCGGTCAATACCGATGCGGTGATCCCGCAGAACAACCAGTTCGATTTCTACGATGGCGGCGGGCTGGACATGACCTGCCTTGGATTGGCGCAGGCGGATGCGACGGGCAACGTCAACGTGTCGCGGTTCGGGCCGCGGCTGGCCGGGGCGGGCGGGTTCATCAATATTAGCCAGAATGCCCGCGCGGTGGTCTTTGCCGGGACTTTCACCGCCAAGGGGCTGGACATTGCCATTGACGGCGGCGCCGTCGAGATCCGACAGGAGGGCAGCCAGCGCAAGTTCCTTGATCACGTGGAGCAGATCACATTTTCCGGGGTCCGCGCCGCGCGCCTGGGCCAGCCGGTGACTTATGTGACCGAGCGCTGCGTGTTTGAATTGACGCCGGAGGGGTTGAAGCTGATCGAGATCGCACCGGGGGTGGATCTCGACCGGGATATCCTGTCACAGATGGCGGTACGTCCGATCATCGACGAGGTGACACAGATGGATGCGCGCATCTTCCAGCCCAGGGAAATGGATTTGCGCACGGACCTGCTGCATCTTGACCTGCCCGACCGCATCGCGCTTGACGGCGCAAGCAACCAGCTTTTCCTCAACTTTGAAAAGATGCGTGTGCGTTCGTCGGTCGAGGTTGAGCGGGTCGGGCACCTCGTGGCGGAAACCTGCGCCGCACATGGGCAGCGGGTGGACGTGATCGCCAATTACGACGGGTTCCGCATCGACGAGACGCTTGAGCTGGATTGGGCCCGCATGGTAGCGCGTCTGACCGAGCGGTATTATCGCCACATCTCGCGCTATTCCGGATCGGCCTTCATGCGCATGAAACTGGGCAAGGTTTTTCCCGAAGCCCGGACCCACATCTTTGAAACCAGCGTGCAGGCCCGGAGATTTCTTGAACAATAACGGTTGGGATTACCCCACAACCGTCATTTCCGCGGCGAACCGTTTCCAGTTCTTGACATAATTGTCCGCCGGTTTGCGCAGCGAGGCGAGCCCCTCTTCGCCAAGCGGGCGGATTACTTTGGCCGGGGCGCCCATGACCAGAGAGCCATCGGGGATCTCCTTGCCCTCGGTGACCAGTGCGCCCGCGCCGATCAGGCAGTTCTTGCCGATCCTGGCGCCGTTCAGCACCGTGGCTCCCATCCCGATCAGGGTGCCGTCGCCGATGGTGCATCCGTGAACGATGGCCCGATGGCCAACCGTGACCCCGGCACCGATGGTCGCGGGAAAACCCGGATCCGCATGGATCATCGCGTGTTCCTGGATGTTGGTGCCGTCCCCGAGGATCAGCGGTTCCTTGTCGCCGCGCAGCACCGCGCCGAACCAGATGCTGACATCGCGGCCAAGGTGAACGTCACCGATGACATGTGCGCCGGGCGCAACCCAGAACGTGTCGGGGCCGGCGGTTTGCGGAGCGATATCGCCAAGGGCATAGATGGGCATGGGAAAAACCTTTCATAATTGTGGATACGGTACGGGCCGCTAGGTGCTGCCACGCTGGATCAGTTCAAAGCCGAGATCGACGATCTGGCGTTCGGTATCGGGACGGGTTGCGTTGCGCAGGATGCTCTGGGCGATCAGCCGGCCCATTTCCCGATGGGGCGGGCGGATCGTGGTCAGGGGCGGGTGGCTGGCGCGGCCGGGGTCAAGATCGCCGAAACCGATCACCGACAGGTCGCCGGGCACCCGGACCCCCAGGTCGGCGGCGGCGGACAGGCCGCCAAGCGCAACCGCGTCACCCGAGAACGCGATGCCATCCACGTCGGGCGTTTCTTTCAGGATGCGGCGCAGGATGGCATCGCCGGCGGCGACATTGCGTTCCGTCACCTCGACAACGTGGCCCTCCACTCCGTCGTGGTCGCGCACGGTTTCCATGAACGCTTCTGCCCGCATCCGGGCGCGGGGGTCGCGGGCCAGGATATGGCCGACAAAGACGATGTTGCGGCGCTGTTTCTCGATCAGGTGCTTTGCGACCGCACGACCGGCCCCTTCCATCGAAAACCCGATGATGTTGTCCACTGGTCGGCGGGTGAAATCCCACATTTCATAGACCGGACACTCCGCACCCGACAGCAGCCGGACCGCCCCGCGCGCGTGATGTATGCCCGTCACGATCAGCGCCACGGGGTTCCAGCGCAGAAAGGCACGGATCGCGTTTTCTTCGCGCTGGTCGTCATATTCGTGGGTGCCGATCATCATCTGGAAGCCCGAGTTTTCAAGCTCCGACGACATCGCCTGAAGCGATTGGCTGAAAAACGCGTTGGCCAGCGTGGGCACGACCACCCCGACAATCGGGCTGTGCGCGCCGGACATCGAACTGGCGATCGGGCTGGGGCTGTATCCCAACCGGTCGACGGCGGCCTGCACGCGCTTGGTCAGTTCGGGGGATGCCGAATCAGGGTTACGCAGAACGCGGGATACCGATGCCAGCGACACGCCCGCCGCCGCCGCAACGTCTTGCATTCTGACCTTTCCATTGGTGCTGCCGCGGCGCTTCGACATGTCAAATCCGGGGGTGGTGTTTGATTCAGCTTTCTGAAAGCGTTTACATCATACGGGTCGTTTTTCCAATGGGCTAAGTATTACTGTTTAATAATAAGGGAGTAGTTCGAAAATGGACGTGATTCCATCCAAAGTAACGTTTTCTTGTGACGGTTGAGGTGGGCGACTCCCCAGGGGGTGATCCTGACGTGGCGGGGCGCGCGACGCCGGCCCGCGCCGGATGCCGCTGGCGTCATTTCAGAAACGGGTGGTGATCACCGCATGGCAAAGGGCACGCCTGGCGGCGGCGCAGGGGCTAGCGGATGCGGGCCTCGGTCTTGCGGTCAAACAACATCGCCCGATCCGGGGCAAAGGTGATGCCAACGCGCGCGCCTTCTTGTGAGCGGTGGTCGCCATGCTCTTCGACAACAACCTTCTCGCCGGTGGCCGAGACCAGATAGGCATAGGACGTACCGCCAAGCGCCTCGGTCAGGTCGATGTCATGGGTGTCGCCCGCCGCATCGATCTGGATATGCTCGGGGCGAATGCCAAGCGATACCTCGGTGCCGTCGCCGGGCAGGTCAACGGGCAGATCGAAACGCGCGCCAAGTCCCGGAACATGCACTTGCCCGCCTTCGACGATGCCATCCATGAAATTCATCGCGGGCGAGCCGATAAAGCCGGCGACGAACCTGTTGTCCGGATCGCGATAGAGGTCGAGCGGCGCACCAACCTGTTCGATATTGCCGGCGCGCAGGACCACGATCTTGTCGGCCAGCGTCATCGCCTCGACCTGATCGTGGGTGACATAGATCATGGTTGCGCCGATTTCCTTGTGCAGCCGCGCGATCTCGACCCGCATTTCGACGCGCAGTTCCGCGTCGAGATTGGACAATGGTTCATCAAAGAGAAAGACCTCGGGGCCGCGCACGATGGCGCGCCCGATGGAGACCCGCTGGCGTTGCCCGCCAGACAGGGCGGCGGGTTTGCGATCAAGATATTGTTCCAGCTTGAGAATACGCGTGGCTTCCGCGACCTTGGCGGCGATTTCGGCCTTGGGGTGGCCATTCATCCTGAGCCCGAACCCCATGTTTTCCCGGACCGTCATATGCGGGTACAGCGCATAGGTCTGGAACACCATCGCCACGCCGCGCTCGGCCGGATCCATCCGGGTGACATCGCGGGCACCGATGCCGATGGCACCCTCGGTGGTTTCCTCGAGCCCGGCCACCATGCGCAACAGGGTGGATTTCCCGCAGCCCGACGGGCCGACGAACACACAGAACTCGCCGTCTTCGATTTCCAGGTCGACCCCATGAATGACCTGCGCGTCCCCATAGCGTTTGATGACGTTTTGAAGTGTTACACCGGACATTCGTGTGTTCCTCTGTTGTGTAGGGTCAGGACGGGAATTGCCAGGACGTTGCCTCGGCCCCGATCCTTGCCGTTGTTTCCAAAAGGGCAGTGCGAAAGTTGTTCAACGAGTCAAGCGAGTGGTGATTGGTGGAGGTCGCGATCGATACCGCCCCCAGGACCCGGCCGTTATCCGACAGGATCGGCGCCGCGATCGAGATGATGCCCTGTTCATGTTCTTCACGGTCATAGGCGATGCCAAGGTCGCGGATCTCGTGCAGTTCCGGGATCAGGGTCTCGGCGCTGCCATGGGTGGAGGGGGTGTATTTGAAATAGGCCTGCTGTTGCAGCGCGATATCGAGTCGCCGGGGCCCCATGAACGCCAGCATCGCCTTGCCGACACCGGTGCAATAGGCCGGCACCACCTTGCCCGCCTTGGCCAGGGTCTGCGACCGCCCCGGTGCCTGAAGCTTGTCGATGAACAGCACCTGCCCGTTGTCGATCTGGGCGAGATGCACCGTTTCCCGGGCCTGTGCGGCCAGTGATTCGATGAATGGCCGCGCAATCGGTGCCAGCGAGGCAGTTTTCCACGCCGCATGGGCCAACCGTATCAACCGCAGCCCAAGGCTGTAGGTCTGTTCGCCCGGATCAAAGGACAGCATCGATTGATCGACCAGCGTCTTCATCAGCCTGTAAAGGGTTCCTTTCGGGAAATCAGACAGTTCAAGGACTTCGGGAAAACGGACCGGACGTTCGAACGACGCCACCAGCTCAAGCACGACCAGGGCCTTCTTGACCGTTCCGCTGCCTGGTTGTGTTTCCGCCATTTGTTTCAATCCCTGGTTTGCCCGGCTGACCGGGCAACGATGTTGACAACAGTAGGTGCTGTGTGGCTATGTTGCAATATACAAACTAGTGCTTCACTATTTGGAACAACAGGGAGGACACCATGCGTTCCATTTTCAAGGCGTCTGTCGCGGCGCTTTCGACGGCTGCGATATTGTCGGCTGGCGGTTTCAGCGCGTCGGCGGAGGGGCTGACCGGTGATCTGACCATCTTTCTCGACACGTCGAACCCGGCGCCCCGCAAGGTGATGGAGGACACGATCGCGCAGTTTCAGGACATGAACCCCGACCTGAACATCGAAACGACGATCATTGACCGCGACGCCTACAAGACCCAGATCCGCAACTTCCTGACCGCGAACGCACCGGACGTGGCCACCTGGTACGCGGCGAACCGGATGAAACCCTATGTCGAGGCGGGCCTCTTCGAGGATGTAAGCGATCTCTGGGCCGAGGAAGAGATTGCCAGGAACCTTGCATCGACCAAGGGCGCGATGACCATCGACGGCAAGCAGTGGGGCGTTCCCTATACCTATTACCAATGGGGCGTCTATTATCGCAAAGACATCTTTGACGAGCTTGGATTGAGCGAGCCGACCAACTGGGAAGAGGAAAAGGCAAACTGTGCGGCGATCCGCGAGTCCGGTCGGGTTTGTTACGCGATCGGGACCAAGTTCCTGTGGACCGCCGGCGGCTGGTTCGACTATCTGAACATGCGCACCAACGGCTTTGATTTTCACATGCAACTGGCCAGCGGCGAAATCAGCTGGCAGGATGACCGGGTCCGCCAGACCTTTGCCAACTGGCGCGAGCTGATCGATATGGGGGCGTTCCTTGACAACCACCAGTCCTATAGCTGGCAAGAGGCTTTGCCCTTCCTGGTGCAGGGTGACGCGGCCTCTTACCTGATGGGCAATTTCGTGGTCGCACCCCTGCGCGAGGCGGGGCTGACCGACGAGCAGCTGGATTTCTACCAGTTCCCGGTGATCAACCCCGATGTCGCCCTGGCCGAAGATGCCCCGACCGACACGTTCCATATTCCGGCCGGTGCCAGCAACAAGGAGAACGCCCGGGCCTTCCTGCGCTTCATGGTGTCCCCCGAGGTGCAGACCGCGATCAATGCGGGCGATGCGTTGGGCCAGATGCCGATCAACGCCATGTCGGCGGTGGATGATGACAAGTTCCTGAACGAAGGCTTTGCGATGCTGTCCACGAATTCCCCCGGCGGCGTGGCACAGTTCTTTGACCGCGATTTCCCGGCGGAAATGGCCAAGGTCGGCATGGAGGGGCTCCAGGAATTCATGGTGCGGCCCGACAATCTGGACGCGATCCTCAAGCGCCTGGATAAGGCGCGCGAGCGTATCTACAAATAGCGGTTCCGGGGCAGGCGGCGCGTCTGCCCCATATCCGCCCAGAGACTGATATGCAGACCCTGACAGGCAATATCGCGACCAAAGCCCGGGTCTGATCCGACCCGACCCGCCGCACCGCGCAAGCGATACGAGGTTCAAGATGACGACAAGCCCCGACATCCAAGACAAGTACGCCCCGCCCCGACGGTCGTGGTACAAGCGAAACGAGATCGCGTTAACGCCCTGGTTGTTCCTGATCCCGGCGGTGCTGTTTTTTCTGGTCTATGTCATTCTCCCGATCATCCAGAGTTTCAACGTGTCGACCCTTGCCTGGGACGGGCTGGGCGAAAAGGAATTCATCGGGCTCGAAAACTATCGCGAACTCTGGGACGATCCGGCGTTCTACATCTCGTTGCGCAACAACCTGATCTGGCTGCTGCTCTACCTGCTGGCGATCCCGGCGGGCCTGTTCATCGCGCTGTTCCTGAACCAGACTGTGCGTGGCATCCGTATCTACAAATCGCTGTTCTTCTTTCCCTTTGTCATCAGCCAGGTGGTCGTGGGGCTGGTGTTCAGCTGGTTCTATGATCCGACCTTCGGGTTGCTGAACGCCATTCTCGGCGTGGTCGGGCTGGGGCCGATCAACGTGCTGGGCGACCCGACCTATGTGACCTATGGCATCATCGCCGCCGGACTCTGGCCCCAGACCGCCTATTGCATGATCCTGTATCTGACAGGGCTGAATGCGGTCGATCCCGAACAGGTCGAGGCGGCGCGGCTTGACGGGGCCAGGGGGTGGAAGATGCTCTGGTACGTGATCATTCCCCAGCTCAAACCCGCCACGTTCATCGCCTTCGTGGTGACGATCGTCGGCGCGCTGCGCTCGTTTGACCTGATCTCGATCATGACCAATGGCGGACCGTTTGGCGAAAGTCGCGTGCTCAGCTTTTACATGTTCGAGGTCGCGCTCTCGGAATACGGGTTCCGCATGGGGTATGGCGCGGCCATCGCCGTGGTGCTGTTCCTGATCATGCTCTGCTTCATCGCCTATTTCCTTTACTCGATGTACAAAGACGAGAAGGGCCGCTGAGATGTTCCCCAAGCCTATCGCCAAATCATCCCGCGGGGCCCAGCTCGGTTATCAGGCGCTGCTGCCTGTTGCGCTGATCTTCTGGCTGTTGCCGCTGATCGCGGTGGCGCTATTCTCGGTCAAACCGGCGGCGGATTTCTCGACCGGTGACTACTGGAACCTGCCATCGACCTTTGGCGGACTCGAGAATTACGGCAAGGTGTTCTTTGACTCCGACATGCCGCGCTATCTTCTCAATTCGCTGCTGATTACCGTGCCCACGGCCATCGGCGCGGTTGCGTTGTCCTGCATGGCGGGGTTCGCGCTCGGCATTTATCGGTTCAAATCCAACCTGTGGCTGTTCTTCATGTTCGTGGCCGGCAATTTCGTGCCGTTCCAGATCCTGATGGTGCCGGTGCGTGACCTGACCCTCGATCTGGGGTTGTACAACACCAAGACCGGGCTGGTGCTGTTCCATATCGCGTTTCAGACCGGGTTCTGCACGCTTTTCATGCGCAATTTCATCAAGGGGCTGCCCTTTCCCCTGATCGAGGCGGCGCGGGTCGAGGGGGTCGCGGAATGGAAAATCTTTGTCTACGTGGTTTTGCCGCTGATGAAGCCCGCCATTGCCGCACTGTCGGTGCTGATCTTTACCTTTATCTGGAATGACTATTTCTGGGCGGTGGTGTTGACGCAGGGCGCGGAATCACAGCCGGTGACGGCCGGGATCACCTCGTTCAACGCCCAGTACCGCGCCGCCTATCACCTGATGAGCGCGGGGGCGATTGTTGCCGCGCTGCCACCGGTGGCGATGTTTTTCCTGATGCAGAAACACTTTATCGCCGGCCTGACGCTGGGGGCCGTCAAGTGATCAGGTGCTGGCGACTGGACGATGACCGCCAATCCCTGGTGCTGGGAAGCGACGGCGACCGTCTGGCCGAAATGGTTTATTGGGGCCCACGATTGCCCGATGGCGAGGATCTCGCGACGGTGTACCGGGCAAATGCCCTTGATGTGACGGGCGGGATGCTGGATGCCAATCCGGAGCTTTCGATTTGCCCCGAGGCCACGCGCAGCTTTCCGGGGCAACCCGGCCTGATCCTGAGCACCGGTGACGGGACACCGATCTTGCCGAAATTCCGTCTCGCCGAGGCGCAGGAGGGCGGGGATAGGCTGGTGCTGACCTATGCCGATGACGCGCATGGGCTGACCTATGCGGCCAGTTTCGGGATAGACCGTACAACCCATGTCATCGAAGCGCGCAGCATTCTGCGGGCCCGCGCGCCGGTGCGCCTGCACTGGCTCAGCGCGCCGGTGTTTCCAGCCTCGCAGCAATCGGACGAGATGATCGATATGTCCGGGCGGTGGTGTGGCGAGTTTCAGTTGAACCGAACCCCGTGGACCGCAGGGATGCGACATCGCGAAAACCGGACCGGCCGCACCGGACACGAGCATTTTCCGGGCCTTGTCGTGCCCTGTCGCGGGGCGACCAACACCCGTGGGCATGCCCAAGCGTTTCACTATGGCTGGTCCGGCGGGCATCGCATGGTTGCCGAGGAGCTCCCGGATGGGCGGCGGCAGATTCAGTTCGGTCATGCCACCGGCCTCGAGACCGCGCCCGGTACCCGGTTCGAGACCGCGCCGCTCTATGCGGTGTTTTCACAAGACGGCATCAATGGGTGCGCGGTGGCCTTTCAACGGCATCTGCGCGACCGGATCGTAACCTGGCCAGACCCCGACCGACCCCGTCCAGTGCATTACAATTGCTGGGAGGCGGTCTATTTCGATCACGACCTGCCGGTGCTGTGCGACATTGCCGACCGCGCCGCCGCGCTTGGGGCCGAGCGGTTCGTGCTGGATGACGGGTGGTTTGGCAAACGCGATGACGATTGCCGCGCACTTGGTGATTGGGAGGTTGACCCGCGCAAGTATCCCAACGGGCTGGGGCCATTGATCGACAGGGTTCACCAATTGGGCATGACCTTTGGGATCTGGTTCGAACCCGAGATGATCAACCCGGATTCCGACACGTTCCGGGCCAATCCGCATTGGGCTCTGGGGGACGGGGACCAGATCCCGGGCCGCCAGCAGATGACGCTGAACATGGCCTTGCCCGAGGTACAGGGGTTTCTGTTCGACCGTATCGGCAAGGTGTTGCGCGACAATGCCATCGACTATGTCAAATGGGATCATAACCGGGTTCTGCCGACGCCTGATGCCGCGCAAACCCGCGGAACCTATGCCCTGATCGACCGGCTGCGCGGGGCGTTCCCCCATGTCGAGATCGAAAGCTGTGCGTCGGGTGGCGGGCGGATCGATTTCGGGATCCTGTCGCGCAGCCAGAGGGTCTGGCTCTCGGACAGCAACGACGCGCTTGAACGGCTCAGGATGCAGCATGACGCGGCGCTCTTTCTGCCGATGGCAGTGACCGGCAGCCATGTGGGCCCGCGCACCTGCCACACCTCGGGGCGCACGCTGGACATCCGGTTCCGGGCCTGGGTCGCGGCGCAGCGGCACATGGGTTTTGAAATGGACCCGCGCGAACTCTCCGCAGACGAGGCCCGGCTGCTCGGGGATGTGACCGCGTGGTGGAAATCAAATCGCGACTGGCTGCACCGTGCCGATATCCTGCGGCTGGATAGCCCCGATCCGGCGGTGATCGCCGAACAGCAGCTGGCGCAGGACGGGACGCGATTTGTCGTCTTCGCCGGCAAGGCGGCGACATCAGGCCAGATCGCCCCGCGCCCGCTGCCGCTGACCCGGCTTGCGCCGGATGCGCGCTATCGTGTCGAGCTGCTCAACCGGGCGGATGCCGGGCCGTTGTCGCGGGGGGATCAACCGCTGAAATCCGGTCCGCTCGAACTGAACGGCGGATACCTGATGAACCACGGGCTGACCCTGCCCTGGGCTTTTCCGGAAACGATGTGGGTGATTGAAGGAACCTTGATATGACCGACAGGCAACGCGCGCAGACACCAACCGCACGCTTTCATGATCTCGCGGGCAAAAGCGTCTTTGTGACCGGCGGCGGCGCGGGGATTGGTGCCTATCTGACCGACGGGCTGATGGCGCAGGGCGCCAAGGTGACGTTTGTACAGCGATCCGATGCCACGGCGTTTGCCGACCGGATGGAGCAAAAACACGGTGCGCGCCCGCTCGCGCTGCAATGCGACGTCACCGATATCGCCCGGCTCAGGGCCTGTATCGCCGAGGCTGGCGCGGCACATGGCGCGGTGACGGTTCTGGTCAACAACGCCGCCAACGATCAGCGCCACCAGACTCTCGAGGTTGACGAAGACTTCTGGGACTGGTCGCAGGCGGTGAACCTCAAGGCCTATTTCTTTGCCTGCCAGGCGGTGATCGAAGGCATGCGGGCGGCTGGCGGCGGGTCGATCATCAACTTTTCATCGATCAGCTACATGATGGGCAACGCGGGATATCCGGCCTATACCACCGCCAATTCCGGCATCAACGGCATGACCCGCAGCCTCGCGCGCGAGTTTGGCCCCGACCGGATTCGCGTCAACGCACTTGCACCCGGCTGGGTCTTGACCGACAAGCAAAAGGAAATGTGGGTGACGCCCGAGGCGCTGGCGGCGCATCTTGAGCGGCAATGCCTGAAAGAAACGCTCGATCCCCAGGACATGGTGGATGCGGTGCTGTTCCTGGCATCCGATACCAGCCGGATGATGACGGGTCAGGCATTGGTCGTGGATGGCGGCGTGGTAACAACGGGGTAGATGAACGTGCCTGAACTTGCAGACTGGATCGCGGTGGATTGGGGAACGTCGAACCTGCGCGCCTGGGTCTTTGGCCCTGATCAGGCCGTGATCGCGCGGCTGGGGTCGGATCGCGGCATGGGATCGCTGGCGCCCGACGCCTTCGAAGCCGCGCTGCTTGACCTGATCGCGCCGCATCTGGGGGACGATCCTGTGCCGGTGATCTGCTGTGGCATGGTCGGCGCGCGGCAGGGATGGCAGGAAGCGGCCTATGTCACGGTGCCCTGCGCACCGCCGGGGGCCGGACAGGCCACCGTGGTCACGGCCAGCGACAAGCGGATTGCGCCGATGATCCTGCCGGGGATGCAACAGGGCACCCCCGCCGACGTGATGCGTGGCGAAGAGACCCAGATCGCGGGATTTATCGCTCAACATCCGGATTTCGACGGGGTGCTGTGCCTGCCCGGCACGCATACCAAATGGGCCCGGATCAGCGCCGCGGAAGTGGTGAGTTTCCGCACTTTCATGACCGGCGAGCTGTTCGCGCTGCTGTCGGGAAAATCGGTGTTGCGCCATTCGGTCCAGACCCCGGACTGGGACGAGGCCGCCTTTGCCGAGGCGGTGGGCGACGCGCTTGGCGCGCCGCAGAACCTGGCGTCGCGATTGTTCGGATTGCGGGCGGAAACACTGGTCAATGACATGCCGGCAGGTGCTGCACGGGCGCGCCTGTCCGGGTTGTTGATCGGCCTCGAACTGGCGGGGGCGCGGCCCTATTGGCTGGGGCAACGGATTGCGGTCATTGGCGATCCGGCCCTGTCGGCGCTGTACGAGACCGCACTTGGGCATCAGGCCGTACCGGTGGAGCGCGCCGACGGGGATGCGATGACTCTGGCCGGGTTGCGGGCCGCCTATGAAAGCTGGAAGGGAAACAGGACATGAGCCGGAACATCATTGCGATCCTGCGGGGGATCACCCCGCCCGATGCGCTGGAACTGGCCGGGGCGCTGATCGAATGCGGCATCACCAGGATCGAGGTGCCGCTGAACTCCCCCGAGCCGTTTGACAGTATCGGACAGATGGTGCGCGCCTTTGGCAATGACGCGCTGATCGGGGCGGGAACGGTGCTGACACCCGAGGATGTCACGCGGCTGGGCGATATCGGGGCCACGTTGGTGGTGTCGCCCGATTGCAACCCCGCCGTGATCGAGGCCACCAAGGCCGCTGGCATGTTGTCCTATCCCGGCGTGATGACGCCGACCGAGTGTTTCACGGCGCTGCGCCATGGAGCCGATGGTCTGAAGTTCTTTCCCGGCAGCCTGATCGGCCCCGACGGCGTCAAGGCCATTCGCGCGGTGTTGCCCAAGGGGACCGAGGTGCTTGCCGTGGGGGGTGCCGGCCCCGAGAACTTTGCCGAATGGAAAGCCGCCGGCGCGGATGGGTTCGGCATTGGCAGCGCACTGTACAAGCCCGGTTTCACCGCCGCGGATATTCGCGAACGCGCGGCGCGCATGGTCGAAGTCTATGACCAGGTTTTTGCATGACGGGTGTTGCGGCCTTTGATCCCCGCGCCTGTACGCTGGGTGAAGGGCCGCTCTGGCATCCCGAACGGCAGCAGCTCTTCTGGTTCGACATCAACGCCAAACGGCTGCTGAGCCGTGTCGCTGATACCGCGCTGGAATGGCAATTCGACCGGCATGTTTCGGCGGCCGGTTGGGTCGATCGTGACCGGTTGCTCGTGGCCAGCGAAACCGATCTGTTCCTGTTCGACATGGAAACCGGCACCAGCGAAACCCTGTGCCCGCTGGAAGCAGAGCAGATCGGGACGCGGTCAAACGATGGCCGGGCGGATCCCTGGGGGGGCTTCTGGATTGGCACCATGGACAAGCATGCCGCGCCACGGGCCGGGGCCATCTATCGTTTCTACAAGGGCGAACTGCACCCGTTGATCCACGACCTGACGATCCCCAACGCGATCTGTTTCTCGCCGGATCGCAAATACGCCTATTACACCGACACCACCACCCGCCAGATCATGCGCCAGAGGCTCAAGGCCGAAGGCTGGCCCACGGGGCCCGCAGAGGTGTTCGTGGATCTGCGCGATCGGGGGCTCAATCCCGACGGGGCGGTTGTCGATGCCGAGGGGTGCCTCTGGAATGCGCAATGGGGGGCGTCGCGGGTGGCACGGTATTCCCCCGATGGGCGCGAGCTGATGCATGTCGACATGCCCGCCACACAGATGACCTGCCCCTCGTTCGGAGGGCCGGATTTTGCAACGCTCTATGCCACGTCGGCGCAGGAAGGGATCGACTTGCCGTCACCCGAACAGGGCCAGACCCACGCCACCCCGGTTGCGCATCGCGGCCTGCCGGAATATCGCGTGATCCTCTGATGCGGCGTACGCTTGGCACCTGTTACTATCCCGAGCACTGGCCCCGCGAAATGTGGGCGCAGGATGCCCGGCGCATGGCCGAGACCGGGCTGACCTGGGTGCGCATCGGGGAATTCGCCTGGTCGCGTCTTGAGCCGCAACCGGGCCGGTATGAGTTCGGCTGGCTTGACGATGCCATCGCGGTGCTGGGGAATGCGGGGCTGCGCGTCGTTCTGGGCACGCCAACGGCGACCCCGCCGCGCTGGATGATCGGGCGGCATCCCGACATGCTGGCGGTTGATGCAGCGGGACGGCCGCGCAAATTCGGATCGCGGCGGCATTACTGTTTCAGCCACGAGGGTTACAGGCAGGACTGCGCCGCCATCGTCAGCCGGCTTGCTGAACGTTACGGGGCCAACCCGCACGTGGCGGCGTGGCAGACCGATAATGAATATGGCTGTCACGACACGACCATTTCCTACAGCGACGCGGCGCGCCGGGCGTTTCGCATATGGCTGCGCAACCGTTATCCGGGGGCCGGGAATGACGGTGACATCGCGGCCCTGAACGCGGCATGGGGCAATGTATTCTGGTCGATGGAATATGATGAATTCGACCAGATCGACCTGCCCAACCTCACGGTGACGGAACCCAACCCGTCGCATGTGCTGGCTTTTCGCCGGTTCAGCTCGGATCAGGTGGTGGCGTTCAACCGGATGCAGGCCGAGATCATCCGGCGTCATTCAACCGCTCCGATAGCGCATAATTACATGGGCCGGATCACCGAGTTCGATCATTTCAAGGTGGGCGCGGATCTGGATATCGCATCTTGGGACAGCTATCCTCTGGGCTTTCTCGAAGACCGCGTGGGGGCCGGACCGGCGCATCAGCGCGCCTTTGCCCGGCAGGGCGACCCGGATTTCCAGGCGTTTCATCACGATCTCTATCGCGCGGTGGGGCGTGGCCGCTGGTGGGTGATGGAGCAGCAACCCGGCCCGGTGAACTGGGCACCGCACAATCCCGGCCCTCTGCCCGGCATGGTTCGCCTGTGGTCGTGGGAGGCCTTTGCCCACGGGGCCGAGGCGGTCTGTTATTTCCGCTGGCGGCAGGCCCCCTTTGCGCAGGAACAATTGCATTCGGGCCTGCTGCGCCCCGATGGCGTCGATGCGCCGGGGATGGCCGAGGCGCGACAGGTCGCACAAGAGATCCGCGACGCACCCGATGTGGCACCGGCGCGGGCGGCGGTGGGGCTGGTGTTCGACTATGACGCGGATTTTGCCTGGGCAACACAACCGCATGGCGCGGGGCTGAGCTATTTCGGGCTGGTGTTCGACACCTATCGCGCGTTGCGGGCCCTTGGCCTGTCGGTCGATATCCTGCAACCCGATTGCCGCGATTTCGCGGGGTACCGGCTGATCCTGGCTCCCGGCCTGATGCACATGCCGCGCGCGCTCGGGACCGCGCTGGCAGCTGGCAAGGCGCAGGTGGTGCTCGGCCCGAGAACCGGTGCGCGGAACATCGACATGGCCATCCCGGTTCCCTTGCCGCCGGATTTTCCCGGTCTGGACGCCACCGTGTCGCATGTCGAAAGCCTGCGTGCCGATATGCCGATCCCGCTATTGTCGGGCGGGCAGGTCGTCCATTATCGCGAACATCTGCAAGGCGATGCGACGGTGGTCGAGCAGACCATGGATGGCGCGGCGGTTGCCATGTGCCAGGGCAACGTGACCTATCTTGGAGCATGGCTCGATCAACCGGCAATGCGGCGGTTTCTGGCCCGCGCCTGCGATCAAGCGGGGATCGCGACGATGACCCTGCCCGACGGACTGCGGGTCCGTGATTGCGGGGGCGAACGGTTCTGGTTCAACTACGGCGCGGAACCGGTGACGTTTGACGGCCTGTCGCTCGCCCCGGCGGGAGTCTTGCGGCAAACGTCTCGCGGGCAGGGGTGACGCCTTGGGGTGATCCCCAAAAGGTTGCTTTGTGTAGAAATAATTCCTCTCCTGCGAGAATTTGACCCTAGGTAAATTCGCCGGGCGGGGCTAGGCTCTTTCGGGCAAGCCATGCGGCATTGGACATCCGCGCGGCGGGGCAATGTCGAGATCGGAGGCCGTCATGAGTTTGACCGACACCCAGGACGAGTTTGTCAAGAAATTCATCCTGCTGACCGACAGCGAAGATGTGTCCGACCTGCAAGAGGTGCTCGACCGGCTTGCCCGGGTCGAGGTTCCCGCCGGAGCCACCGAGCAAGAGGCAAAGGATATCGGCGCGGAAATCGCGCTTGCCCGCGAATTGCTGCGCGACCCGGACACGCCGATGGTTGTCGATCAGGCGTCGATGGCAACGGGCGGGGCCGAGCGGCTGGTCGAGCAGGTCGCAGAACGCATCAAGCGGACCGGCGAAGAGGCCGCGATGCTGCTCAAACGCGCGGGCGGGCTTGAGGCGACATTGGATGGCGAGGCCCCGGCGGATGAGCGCGAGACGCTTCGCAAGAAGGCCCTGGATCTTGCCGCGACCCTTGATGGTGCCACCGATCCCGTCATCGTTGCCACCGCGAAATCCGGTGTCGAGGAGCTGGAGAAACGCATCCTTCTGGTGAATGAAACGGCAGAGCGGGACCGGGAGACGCGCAAGAAAAAGGCCGAAGAACTGCGCGCCCAGGCTGCCAAGATGACCCTGCCGCCGGATGCGCTCGAGGGGGAGACATCGACGGCGGAAACGCTGGTCAGGAAACTTGCGGACCTGCCCGAGATACCCACGCCCGAGGCGCTGGAACAGGCGGGCAAGGATATCGCCGCGCTGGTCGAGACCCTGAATGACCTGGAACTCAGGCTCAAGGAACGCCGCACCCGCTTTGCCAGGGTTGCGCCGCTGTTGGAGCGGCTTGCCAATGATGCGCCCAAGCTGGCGGCGCATCCGCGTGCGCCCGCCAACGGCGAAGCCGCCGAGATCGCCCAGGACGCGAAAAAGGTGCTGGCGCAGTCCCAGCCGCTTGCGGATTGGTCCAAGGTTGCGGAGTGGGGCGAGGATTCGCTGAGCAGTCTGGAAAGCTCGATAACCGAACTCGAACGGCGCATGGACGAGTTGAACAAGGCCATCGCGCAAAAGGTTCTGGATGTCGACAAGGCGATTGAGGCGGCGATGACCTGCATCTCGACCCCCGAGGGCCGCGCGTTTGCCAAGGGGCAGGTGACGGCCTTTGAGCTGTTGGTGACGCAACAGGCCAAACTGGCTGGGGATGATCTGGACCAGGCGGAAACCGTGATCTCGGAACTGGGTACGCTGGTTGGCGGGCTGAACCGGTTGTCCAGGGCGCTGGCGGCCCGGGAGGCGCGGATCAATGCGGTTGTGGTGCCGCCGGATACCGACCTGTCCACCAAGGAAAAGGCGGCCTTGGTGGCGGCCAGGAAAACCGCGCTGGATGCCCTGGACAAGGTGGACGAGCTATGAAGATCGATAAACTCGCAGGACCGATTGCCGAGTATGAACGCCTCGCGGCCAGGATCGCCGCCGCGGTTCTGAAACGGGCGGACCTTGCCGCCAAGCTGGGCGGTGGCGCGGAACTGGTCAAGGTGATCGACGGCTTTGGCGATGCCGATGCCTTTGCCGAATTCGCCGACCGGATGCCGGCCAACCCGCCACTGGAGGACGTGATCAAGGCGTTCGGCACCGATGTGGGGGATATCGGCCAACTGGTGACAACGATCCTCAAGGGCAACACCGATCTGCTGGTCGCGCTGGCGGAACAGGGATGCGGGCGTGAACCGGCCAAGCTCAAGGCGCTGTCGGACGAGCTCAAGAAAGATCCGAAACCGATGCAGGACATGATTGCCGAGGGTGGCTTGGGAGAGAATCCCGAGGCGCTGGCGGCGATTTTTGACGCGGGATGCGGGCAGGATCCGGGCAAGTTGCAAGTCTTTCTCAAGAAGTTCGGCAAGAAGGACGAGCGCGAGAAACTGGCCGGGGTGCTGGGGCAGGGTGGCCTGGGCCAGGCCCCTGAGGCGCTTGGTGCGCTGGCCAGAGAGGGGGATGGCGACCTGCTCAAGTTGTTGTCGGCAAAATACACCAGCGATGGCGACAAGGACGCCTTGCGCGGTTTGCTGAGCCAGACGGCGCTGGACGGCCGGGCCCCGTCAAACCCCGAGATGTTGCGCAACGTGATCGTCGACGGGCTGGGCGGCAAACCCGAACGACTCAAGGAATTGCACACGGCCTTTAGCGGCGGGCCGGAAACCGGTCTTGGCGATCTGGATCGGGTGCTGACGGGTCTGGATGGTGATGACGCCAAGGGCGGCAAGCGGCTCGACCGGCTGTTCAAGGCGCTGAAGGGGCGCGACGGAACCATGAGCGATCAGGCGCTGGCCGATCATCTGCGGGATCCGTTTCTGAAAACCTTTGCCGCTGAAGGGGCCGCCAGCCGGATGCCGCCCGTCGGCGGCACCGATGGTGTCACCGCCGGGATCGCGGCGGCGCAGGCGCATGGGAAACCGGGCAAGGCGGGGATGGCCGGTACCCTTGCCATCGGAATCGGCCCGGCACAGGCGGCGGACATGTTGTCTGCGGGCATCGTCGGTGAGGACGCCCGTGCCACGTTTGACGAGGCGATGTTGCAGGCCGGGGAGCTAGATGCACGGGGGAGCGCGCTGGAGCTGTTGGCGGCGCAGGGGGACAGCACGCAGACCCCTTTGACCAAGCTTGCCACCGAAGCCGTGCACAAGGCGACGACGGCGATGAACGCCCGTCTCGAAGGCGCGACCCCCGCCGAGATCGCGGCGCTGGTCCAACTGGCCGAGGACGCCATGAGCGCCGCCGGGATCGAACCGGATGCGGGAGAGCGGAGCAAGGCCATCGCGGCGGCCAAGGCGGCAGGTGCGGCGGCCCGCCTCGCGGCGCAACGGGCGGCTGCGATGAAGCTGGCCGCAACCGCCAGCGGTGGTGCGGCCGTGGCGGCGACCGAGGCGCTGGCCGCCGTGCCCCCGACGCCGGCCAGCACGCCGCCAACCCCGTTGCGTATCGCGGCGGATTCCTACGCCAGCACGGCACAGGATGCCGCCGTTTTTGCCGCAACCCTAGATGCGGCGCGGCAGAATGCGGCGGGTTCGGCGGCGGCGAATGCCAAGGTCCTGAGCGCGCCCGAGAGCACCGCGGCGACCAAAGCGGCGCAGGCGGCGGCGGGCGCGGCAACAAGGATGGCCGAGACGGTCAAGAACGCCCCGCGCCCGGTTGATCCGGCCTTGCTGGCGCGGGCGGCGGCGGTGGCCGAGGCCGCGCTGGCGCAGGCGCGCGCGGTGGCGGATCAGGGGGTTGCCGAAACTACCTGTGATGCGGGCAAGGCGGTGACCGATGCAATTGCCGCTGCAATAAACGAAGCCGCGTCGCGCATTGCAACCGACCGGGTGCGTGGCAATCCCGAGGGGAAAAAGGCGCTAAAGAACCTAGCGGTTGCGGATACCTGCAACGGCATCGCCGGTCGGTGTCTGAAACCGGGCAGCGAGGGCGGCACGCTTGCCGCGTCACATGGCGATATTCTGGCCGGGGCGCAGACCGGCAAGGATATCGCCGCCTATGAACTCAGCGCCACGCAAAAGGCAGATGCCGAGGCCGAGGCCAAGGCGCAGGCGGGTCCGGCGGCCAAGAAGATCGATATCGACAACCTGGTGGCACAGTACAAGGCCGACGCGATCCTTGCCCAGCAGGCCGCCAACCAGGCGGCGCAGGCCCTTGCCCTCGCGGTGCCCAGTGACGATCCGGCGATCTATAACGGGCTGCTCAAGACGGCGGCGGATGCAGCGGCCAAGGCCTTTGCCGCCGCCCGGAAGGTCGTCGATGATGGCGAGCGCGCCAAGACCCTGACGGCGGCCAAGGATTGCGCGGCGGCCATTGCCACCGCTTCGACGATACCGTCGATCAAGGTGGTGTCGGTCGCGGTCAGCGCCAAGGCCGATCTGGATGTCGCCACCGGTGCGGCGCGCGGTGCAGCGATGACGGCGGCGGCGGCGGATGACCTGCTCAAGGCGACCGCGCCGGATCTGAAACAGGCGGCATCGGACGCGGCCTATCGCGCGGCGGCGGAGACGGCGGGGGGAACACCTGACGCCACGGCCATTTCCGATGCGGAAACGGCGGCCAATGACAAGGCGGACAAGGCCAGGCAGGCGGCCGATCTGGCGGTGACGGCCCTGGCGGGTGCGACCCCGGCGGCGGATTCCGCCGCCTATGCCGTGTTGATCAAGGACCTTTCGGACAAGGCCGAGGCGGCGCTGGTGGCGGCGCGTGATGCAGTGGACGATACTAAGCGCGACGCCGCCCTGACCGCTGCGCAGAACGGTGCGCAGGCCGCCGCAGCGGCCACCAAGGCGCTTGCCGACCATCATCTGGCCGAGGCGGCCAGCGCCGCCAAGGCCAAGATGGACGAGGATATGCAGGACATCACCAGCCATGTGTCCGCCAATATGGCCGCCGCGCCGGTGGCAAAGGTGAACAAGACCTTTGAGCGGGGCAAGGCGGCGCTTGCGGATGCGGCGGCGGCGGTGCTGGCACAGCGGGCCGAGGCCGAGCCGGCTGTGCGCAGCGCCACCGAACTGGCCGAAGAGAAACAGGCCAAGGCGGCGCTGCCCGGTGCCGACCAGAAGGCCAAGCTCGATGCGCTGGTGGCGGCGCGGGATGCGGCCAGGCTTTTGGCGGAAAAGGCGGTGGAACATTTCGCCGGCCCGCCACCTGCGCAATGGGGCGGGCTGGTTGCCGGGCTGCCCGCCGCGGCACCGGCCAATGCCGCCCCGATGCCGGCCCATCCGGAAACACAGTTTCAGAATGCCCTGGTTGCCGGTCAGGCCGCAAGCAGCGCCACCACCGCCGCCCGGGCCGCGGCCCAAAAGGTCGAGAGCGCCAGCAAGGCCTTTGAGCGCGAGCTGAAGGCGATCAGCAAGCCGACCAAGGCCGAAGGCGATGCGCTCAATGCGGTCACGCCGATCAAGACCGGCGCCGAGGCCGTGACCACGGCGATTGTCGGCAGCCAGGATTTTGTCGCCGATGCGCTCAAGGCGGTTACCCAGTCTCTCAAACAGGTGACGATGTGGGCGAACGCCAACCATGCCGCCGCGCCGGAAACCCTTGCCTTGCAGGCGACGACAGGGTTTTCCAGCTCGGCCTATGAAGACGCCAAGGTCGCCGCCATAGGCGAGGCCGACCTGATCCGGGTTTCGGCGGGGCTGGTCAAGGATCCCTATACCGGCCCGGCCCATCCGGCGGCGGTGGGCATTCCGGGGGGCACGGTGGACATGGCCCATATCACCGACCGGCACGTGGCCGAAACCTATCTCTTTGACGCCGAATCCTGCCCCAAGGGGTCGCAACATGATGCCGGGATACTGTTGGAGGCCACGCTGATCGGCCAGGGCAAGACCAACGCGCAAAAGGCGCTGATCAAGGAGGGCAAGCGCAACAAGCCGAACTCCTTCTTTCCCGAGGACATGGATGCGCCAAAGGCCAAGCTGCTTGCCGAGGAGGCAATGCTCGACGCGGTCGGCGCGAATATCGCCACGACCATGTGGAACCAGATCAGCGTCCCGCTGGCGGCGGCGCGGGTAACTCTTGCTAATGCGGTTGGCGGCGCCATTCCCGCCGCGGCGGCGCAGGTTGAAAAGGAATGGAAAAAGGCGTGGCAAGACCACACCTACAACAATCCCAACCCGCCGCCGAAATCCGTGACGGTCGGCGTCAATTTCCACTCGGATCCCGGTGCAAGCGCCGTCAGCGCGGCGGGCGTTCTGAATGCGCGGATGTTCTATCCGAATGATGGCGACAAGCTGTCGACGCCGGATGTATTGATCATTGCCAAGGCGTTGGGGGTCAACCAATGATTTCGACAGATGGAGAGGCACCGGAATGAGCATGCTGCGTGGGGAATTGTGGGTGATGATACCGGGAACGGGTCTGCGTTCGCTCGAAGATCTCAAGGAAACCCCGGCTTTGCTGAGCGGCATGGAACCGGGCCGGCGCGCCGATCCCAATGGCGCGCTCGGCATCACGGACGAGATCGAATATGTGATGGTCGAGGATGCGTTGAACGGTGCGGCGGGGTTCTTTCTGGATGACCTTCCCGATCTGTTGCGCGCGGGCCAGGGGGGAGAGTACGGGTTTCGGTCCGGCCCCGAACGGGTCGCGGTCGAGGTGGATGGCGACGAGGCCACGCTGACCGGATGGGACGGTAGCGAACTGAGCACACCGGTAGCAGACCTGCTGCGGGTGTTGGAACAGATGCAG
Organism: Microbulbifer sp. S227A; assembly: GCF_049800935.1. Taxonomy (NCBI): domain Bacteria; kingdom Pseudomonadati; phylum Pseudomonadota; class Gammaproteobacteria; order Cellvibrionales; family Microbulbiferaceae; genus Microbulbifer; species Microbulbifer sp. S227A. The sequence continues at coordinate 267,750 of NZ_JBNAFZ010000006.1, forward strand.
GCCGAATATGCCGAACTGTCCGCGCTGTTGTCGGGGGGCTGACCGGCGGCTTGATCTGATCCGCGATATCGCGTCAACTTGGCACATGCGTTTGAGCGGTTGGATCGATCGGCAGATGGGGTAGGCCATGCGGCACTGGATCACCTGGATCGCGGCCACCTGCCTTGGGCTGGTGTTGGTGACGTGGCTGGTTCTGGATTCGTCCCTGCTCGCGGGGGTGCGCGGGAAACTGGTTGAGACCATGCTGGCCCGCAAGATCGGCGGCACCGTACAGATTGACGGTGGCGTCTGGATCGATCCCGGCGAGACATTGAATATCACTGCCGAAGGGCTAGTGGTGGCTGGCCCGTCGGGGGCCACGCCGCCTCTCGCCAGCGTGGACAGGATCGCCTTTGACCTGCCGTTCCGGGCGTTGATCGGGGGGAGCGTGGAACCGCGCGACATCAGGGTGAGCGGCGCGACTGTCACCTTGCCGGTGATTTCGGATGCGACTCAGCCGGGCAAGGGAGCCAACCGGGCTATCCGTGGCGCCCTGCGATTCCTGGCGGATCATGACATCTCGGTTTCCGACTCGGGCATTGCCTATCGCGATCCCGGCAACGGGCTCGATCTGGACCTGCGGCTGACGATGTTGCAGCTGGGGCAATCCGCGGATGGTGTCTCGGTTCAGGGCAAGGGGGCGCTGAACGGTCAGGACGTGACGCTGAGCGGCGGGTTTTCCGACACGGATCCGTTCACTCTGGAGGCTGATTTCGGCGAGGTTGACGTGAAACTTGCCGGCACACCGGGTCCGGATGGGATCGCCGGGGGCTATGCGGCAGAGCTCAGCGCGACGGTGTCCGATATCAACCGGCTCATGGCGATCCTGAAGCTCTCCGGAGACATCGACGGCGAGGGTACGATCAGGGTATCGGTCAGGAAATCGGGCGATGGCGGCACGGCCAGCGGCAATCTCGCCTTTGATCTGACCACCGGCGAGAGCCTTCGGGTCGATGCGGTTATCGGCGATCTGAGCCAGCCGCGAGACTCTACGATCAAGACTAGACTTAGGCTCTATCCCAAGGGAAAAGAGCCTGAACCGACCCGTATCAGGCGCGATCTCAAGCTGGTCGGGGTCGACATGGACCTGACCAGCCGACCCGGCCAAGAGCCGTTGCGCGCGATGGTGATCACCACCAACGGGTTCGTGCTCGACACCGGCGGGGTCGGGCCGCCGCCGATCTCGGTTTCCGAGATTTCCCGGACCCGTGATGGCAAGTTGCGGATTGGCAAGGCCGAGCTGAGGATCGGTCCGCCGGACAGCCCGCTGGTCATGCTTGAGGGGGTGATCGGCGATTTGCTGGCGTTGCAAGGGTTCGATTTCGACGGCAGGCTGGACTCTCCGGGCGGCAACCTGATCGCGCCGGAGCGGCTTCAGACCGACACTGCCCTGGGCCGGCTGTCGGGGGTGTTCAAGCTGGCTGGAGACACCAGGGTGCTCAGCCTGTCGGGGCTCGATCTTGAACTCAGGGATACATCGCTCTGGTCGCTGAAAACCACGGGCTCGGTCGAGAACATCCTCAAATTCGACACGGTCACTTTGGATATCGCGGCACGGATCGCGTCGGTGCCTGCGTTCCTGAAGGCACTGGACCTGGCTCCGGGCAACGAATTGTCGGCGGCACTGGACCTGACACTAAGCAGCCATGACACCGAATGGGGCTCATCGGCCAAGATTTCGATCGACCGGTCGGAACTGCGCGCGGACCTGTCATTGCAGGCGGATGCGCAGCATCCCACCGTGCGCGGCAAGATCAACAGCGACCTGATCCGCGTCAGCCACCTGCGTGACATCATCAACGCTTCCATCGAGTTGAGCCAGCTCGACCGGCCAGCGGCCCCGCAAAAGCACCCGGCTAGCGGCTCGGAAGGGCCATTGCGCGACGTGACATTGCAGCCGATCGGCCAGGCCATACTGCTTTCGGACATGGATGTGGACATCAAGATCGACCTCGACAAGATCGAGATGGCCAAAGGCCAGGGCAGCATTCACAGCGAGCTGGTCGTGGTGGATCACAAGGCAAAGCTCGGCCCGGTCAAGTTTTTTTATGGCGGTGGGCATTTCGATGTCAGCGCGGCAATGGACATGGCCAAGGCCCCGGGTGTCCTGGGCCTCAAGGGGTCGACCGGCGGCTGGGATTTCGCGCATGTCCTAGAGTTTCTCAAGTTCAAGAAACATGCCAGCGGCATTCTGGATGCAAGTTTCGATGTTTCCGGCGAGCACGCATCGGTGCGCCGCTATTTCAAGACCCTGTCCGGGTCGGGCATGGTCTCGATGCGCAATGGCAGCATCGATAGCCAACTGCTCGACCTTGCGGGGCTGGGCGTGATCCCGTGGCTGTTCGAGAAGGATCGCAAGAAGACCGCGGTGATCGTCTGTCTCAGGGCGCCGCTGAGCGCGTCAAACGGCCGTTTTGTGCTGAGGAACGGTGTCGTCGAAACGCCCCGCGTGCAGGTTGTCCTGAACGGTGATGTCAACCTGCGCGATGACCGGCTCGATCTTGATGGCCAGCCCAGGAGGATTGGCAAGCCGCTGTCCCGCAGCCCCTGGCCATTCAAGATCGAGGGACCGATCAAACATCCCAAGGTCAGGGTCGGGGATGGCCCCAGGCGGTTGCGGCGGTCGGATGGCGCGTCGCGGATGCCTGCGCGCCGCAAGACCTGTGTGCCGGATATCCTGCAATTGAAGTAACCGGCGGGCGACAGGGTCCGGGTTGGTGTGTTTGTGACGGGCAGCGCCCATATGGGCCTTGACCTTGCGGCGGGATCGGCATCCAAATCCCATGCGATGGGGGCGCCAATTCGGGCCGATTGAAGCAGGGACGATCCATGAACGGTCGAACGCGCCGCGCGATTTTCGGGAACAGCGTCGTGGTACTGGCCTCTGCGGGGCTGCTCGTGGTGCTGTCGCCATTCTGGGCGGCGATATTCTGGGCAATCGTGCTGGCAATCCTGTTCTGGCCCCTGCGCCAGCGGCTGACCCGGCGGTTGCCGGGCCGCAAGGCGACGATATCGGGTCTGATCATCCTGCTGATCGTGATCTTCATCCTGTTCCCCGCCTTCCTGCTTGCCGGTCTGATCGCCGATGGCGCGGCGGCGGTGGTGACTCAAATCCAGTCCGGCGCGTTCAAGCCGGCGGAGGTGCTCGAGACGCTGCCAGACCGGTTCCCGAAAGTGGCCAAGGTGCTGCCTCAACTCGGGCTCGACCTTGACATGATCAAGTCGATGGTCGGCGAAGGGTTCGTTTCGGCGGGGCAATACGCGGTATCGCATCTCGCTGGGATCGGCCAGAGCGCGTCGGCCTTTCTGTTCCATGTTTTTCTGGCGCTCTATGTCCTGTTTGCCCTGCTTCAGGATGGCGACCGGATATACAAGTCGTTCTACAACAGCTTTCCGGCCTCGGCACATAGCAAGCAGAAGTTCTTTGCCGCCTTTTCCGACATGGCCGTGGCGACGATCAAGGGCATGGTGTCGGTCGGGGTTGTGCAGGCCTTTCTGGGCGGGCTGATCTTCTGGATCCTGGGGGTGCCAAGCCCGGTGTTCTGGGGCGCGCTGATGGGGCTGCTGTCGGTGGTACCCCCGTTCGGCGCGGGATTTATCTGGGGGCCGGCGGGGATCATGATGATGCTGAGCGGCAACATTCAGGGCGGGCTGATCCTGCTCGCGTTTGGCGCGACGGTGATCAGCATGTCCGACAACGTGGTGCGCCCGATCGTCGTGGGCCGCGCCAGCAGCGTTCCGGGTTACATGGTGCTGGTGACGACGTTGGGCGGGCTGGCCATGTTCGGATTGACCGGGCTGGTGCTCGGGCCGGTCATTGCTTCACTGTTCCTGTCGGTGTGGCGGCTGTTCGACGAGGCCGAGCACGACCCCGAATTGTTGATGAGCGACGAGCCGCCAAAGGCGAACTGACCGCGCAACGCCAATCCTTGCCATGCGGAATCTGCAACGCGGCATTGCGAAAACGCGTTGCGTATTCGCTTGCGTGTTTGCCCAAAGCACCCCAAATGCCGCGGAACGGAGACGCCTGCACAACAAGCTCCGCCTTCACCCAACATCACCAAACGGATCATCGAGGCTATCATGTCTTACGCTACCCTTGCCCCCAGTGCCGAGGAACGCCGCTACGGCGTGGTCGGCCTGTTTCTGCGCGCGACTTTCGGTCGGGCCAACACCCGCGCGAATGCAGAGATCACCGCCGTTCCCGGCGCCCTTCCGGAGAACGAGCTGACCGATATCGGACACGCGCGCGGTATCCTCTCGGGCGCGAGCCAGCAGAGCACCCCGTTCCGCTGAGCCCAATCGTTTCGTCATCCTGTCGAAACCAAGGGAACCTGCGACCAATGCGGGTTCCCTTTTCTTGCTTTGTCGCCAACAGTTTCAGCGATTGCAGAAAATCCAGAGGGACATCAGGGTAAGGCCGCCAAAACAGTCACGCGGTATTTCGCGAGGCTTGTTCCGATCAATCCGCCCGGCAAAAGCCACCTGCTCGGATGACCGATAGCGCGCGTATGGGGTCAGCTCGGATTATCGGCGTTGCGTGGCCTTGTTGATGGCGTAAATGCCCCTCCTGGCGGCATTGCAAATCTCCGATGTGATGAGTGTGGAAGCCATCACAAGAGGAGAGAACATCCCTGTCCGAGGATGCCATCACCGGAATCGATCTGGCAAAGCGCATTTTCCAGCTTCATGCCGCACGCCCAAATATTGCATGTGACCCCGGCGTTGTTTCGGACGGGGCACGATGTCTGCCAGGGAAAGTCGGAACGGCTGGCACGACCCGACCAAATTTTTGAAGCGTTCCAGCCAATGGCTTGCGGTCTGCGTTCTTGAAGAGGGCTGGGCCTTCGTAATATTCGCCTGCCACCCGAGAATTGCCGATGTGACCGTGCGCGAGCAACTGAAGATGTGTGACCTCAGGTAAAGTATTTCATGGCACCTTGCTCAGGTCTGGGCGGGCCATTCAGACACCGGCAATCAACGCCCATTTTCCATCCGAAGGGCGGATTGGCAAATGCAGTTATTGTCTGAGCAGGTGGCGTAATTTCATCGGCGGTGCCGATGTGATCCGGGTGGCCATCGAGGTGTATGGTCGAGGTGGAGTTTGGCGACTTCAACCACGGACGACATGGAGACCCCGATGACCAAGACCAACATGGACCTTTCCGAGCTTCTTCAAAAGCAGGGCGGCGGCGATTTTCTGCGCGCCGTCGCCGAGGCCGTTCTACAGCTGATCATGGGGGCCGATCAGCGGACGATCTGGCGCAATGGGTATCGGGAACGCGCTTTCGATACCCGTTTGGGCACGCTGAACCTGAAGGTGCCGAAGCTGCGGCGGCGCAGCTACTTCCCCGGCTGTCTTGAGCCGCGCAAGACCTCGGAGAAGGCGCTTGTCGCGGTGATCCAGGAGGCCTGGATCGGCGGCGCCTCGACCCGCCGCGTAGACGAGCTGGTGCAGGCGATAGGTTTGCAGGGCATCTCGAAAAGCATGGTGTCGAAGCTCTGCAAGGACATCGATGAACGCGTTGGCGAGTTCTTGAACCGCGCTCTTTCCGGGGAATGGCCCTACGTCTGGCTCGACGCGACCTATCTGAAGGTGCGCCAGGGCGGCCGGATTGTCAGCGTCGCAGCCATAATCGCCGTCGCTGCCAATACCCCTCTCGGGACATCGCTGCGCGATGCCCTGCCGGGCAGTGGACGGGCGCCGGGAAATCATCGGCCTGGGCCTCGGTCCCTCCGAGGAGGTAACCTTCTGGATGGATTTCCCACGCGGTCTGAAAGCCCGCGGGCTGGATGGCCCAAGCTGGTCATCAGCGCGCGCATAGCGGCCTCAGGGCGCCATCGAGCGCGTCTTCGAGGCCACCTGGCAGCGCTGCGGTGTTCGCTGGATGCGGAATGCGCTGGCCCACGTCTCGCGCGGCCAGCACACCGTCGTTGCCGCCGCGATCCGCCGGGCCTTCGACCAGCCTGACCGCAAACATGCCGGCGAAACCTGGCGGCATGTCGTGGAACAGCACCGCACGAAGTTGCACTCGACCAACCGGATCGAGGGACTGAACATGGAAGTGAAGCGCCGCGCCGACGTGGTGGGCATCTTCCCGAACGAGGCCTCCATCACCCGTCTGATTGGCGCGGTGCTATTCGAGCAGAACGACGAATGGCAGACCGCCAGCCGCTACATGATGGTCGAGGCTTTCGCGGAAATCGGCGCAGAGGAGACCGATCCCATTCTCAGCATCACAACCCAGGCCGCCAGATCATGCGCGCAGGCCATCCGGGAAATAACACCACCTTGACGGACGTGACCCAAATGCACGCTGCACGAATGGTTCCGAAAGATCCCCCTGGTACTCAATCCGGCGGGTCTGGGGGCGCTGCCCCCGCCGCCCTGCGGGCGGCTCCCCCGGAGTATTTCTACAAAGATGAAGAGCGCAGGTCTGGGCTTCATCTTTGTCAAAATACTCAAATTCCAAATGTCTCGATACGCGAAGCGCTCAGCTGTTTTCGCGCAGGATGGCCTCAGCAGGACAAGGGGGCCACAAATCAGGATGCGTAAGCGCGGCTTGTGGCACATACCATGTGAGGGTAGATACGACGTTGATTTGCGCAAAGCCGTTACCTCTTGACTGAGCCGCCATATGGGAATGTGATGGGTGCCGCTGCAAGCGTCGCAGTAAGCCACTTCCGGTTTGGCATCAGGGGCCGAACCGAACCAGAGGATCAGGGATGAATATCGATCATCGTCGCCCAGAGATCGGTCATTGCCCTGTGTTCGGGAGGAGCAACGCCGATGATGTGTCTAGACGAATGGGACGAGACCATTCTAACCAATTGCGGCCGCTTTCACACCGAACCCAGACGCGGGGCGCATAAGCAGATCGGTAATTTCGTCAAGCGCGCCCGTCTGGGTGTGGATATTGCCGAAATCGATTGTACCATCGAACATATCCAGCGGTCTCGTCTGGGCATTCGCCGCGACGACCGGGAATACATGTTCCTGTTGTACCAGAAGACCGGTGAAACCGCCGTGTTGCATAATCAGCGCGAAGAGGTCCTGAAGTCCGGCGAATGCCTGCTGCTGGACTCGACCAAGACCGCGACCATGGGGTTCAGCGGTCAGCATGCCAGCTTTTTCTCGGTGCATCTGCCGCGTGGCCTGTTCCTGGACGAACGGGGGTTCTTTCCGGCGGCGGGGCGCAAGATCGGCGGGGGACATGCCCTGCATGGCAGCCTGAACACGGTCCTGTTTTCGGATGATGCGCAGGGAGAGGGCGATTTTTCCGCCGATTACCTGTTTGATTTCATCCGGATGATCTTCGGCACCGAGAGCGGCACCGTCGAAGCCTCGCGGTTTCGAAATCGCGATGACCTGTTTCGGTATGTGCAGGACCGGATTGATCGCAAGCTGACCGATGCCAGCTTTACCATCGACTGCCTTGCGCGGGATGTCGGCCGTTCGCGGCGGCAGTTGCAGCGGGATTTCTGCGACAACGGCACGAGCTTTACGCGGCAGGTTCAGCAGCGCCGCCTGATGTTCGTGCGTTCGCGGCTCGAACGGAACGTGCGGCTGGGCATGCGGACGCCGATCTCGGAAATCGCCTTTCAATCCGGGTTCAACGACCTGTCGCATTTCAACCGGCTGTTTCGGAAGCATCACGGATTGTCGCCGCGCGAATTCTGTTCGCAGATGGCGGCCACCGGCGCGGCCGCTGAAACGCAACATTAATTTTGGCGCGATCCACAGAATGGATGGCGCGCGAAACCAAGAATTGCGGCGGCTGTTGTGATTAGGTGCCGCTCGTTGCGGTGCAGGGAGAGGTGACCCCTAGGGGCCGATGAATCGCGGGGCATGCCCCGGTTTGTCACCGACGGGCTTGCCAGGGCGGCAACCAGGCAGGTCGCAACCCCCGGGGTTCCGGCCCCGCCAGATCGTGAGGAGAAAGCAATTGAATACTGTGGAGCATGACCGGTCGGCACCGGTCGATGGATTGTCGCATGTGGTCGGGGCGATCCACCCGGAGCTGAAGGATGTGACCATCCCCCAATTGTTCCGCGAGACACGCGCCGCGTATGGCGATCGCGAGGCATTGGTGTTTTCCGAAACCGGCCTGCGCCTGACCTATCGGGAATTCGACGAGAGAATCGATCAATGCGCCGCGGGCCTGCTCGCGCTTGGCCTGCAAAAGGGCGACCGGGTGGGGATTTGGTCGCCGAACCGCTTTGAATGGGTTCTGACCCAGTTCGCCACCGCGCGCATCGGCGCGATCCTGGTCAATATCAACCCGGCCTACCGGTTGTCCGAACTCGAGCACGCGCTGCACAAGGTGGGGTGCAAGGCGCTGATCGCGGCGCCGGTGTTCAAGAGTTCGAACTATGTGGACATGCTGCGCGAATTGCTGCCGGAACTGGCGACGGCCAAGCCCGGTGAACTGCATGCCGCCAAGCTCCCCGAGTTGCGCCATGTCATCGTGATGCACAGCGAGCCGGGGCCGGGCATGATGTCTTTTGACGCGATCGCGACGCTTGGCGGTGCCGGGGAACGCGCAGAGCTTGACACCATCGACGCCACGCTGACACCGCAGGACCCGATCAATATCCAGTTCACCTCGGGTACGACCGGTTTGCCCAAGGGCGCGACGTTGTCGCATTTCAACATCGTCAACAACGCCCGGTTCGTGACCGATCGTATCGATATGACCGATAGCGACACGCTGGTGATCCCGGTGCCGTTGTATCACTGTTTCGGCATGGTCATGGGGGTTCTGGGCGCGGTCAGCAAGGGCGCGCGGATCGTGTTCCCCGGCGAGGCATTCGACCCGGTTCAGACCTTGGACGCCACCGAAGCGGAACGCGCGACCGCGCTCTATGGGGTGCCGACCATGTTCGTGGCGATGTTGCAGGATCTGGCCAACCGCCCGCGCGACCTGACGAGCCTGCGCACTGGCATCATGGCGGGCGCACCCTGTCCGATCGAGGTGATGAACCGGGTTGGCAGCGAGATGCACATGTCCGAGGTCACGATCTGTTATGGCATGACCGAAACCTCGCCGGTGTCATTCCAGAGCTTTACCAACGATCCGGTCGACAAGCGGTGTGAAACCGTGGGGCGCATTCATCCGCATCTTGAGGTCAAGCTGATCGACGAAGCGGGCGAAACCGTTCCGGTTGGCCAGCGGGGCGAGATCTGTACCAGGGGTTACTCCGTGATGACCGGCTATTGGGGCGACGAGACCGCCACCAGCAAGAGCATCCGCGATGGCTGGATGCTGACCGGTGATCTGGGCGTGTTCGACGAGCTTGGCTTTTGTTCGATCGTCGGGCGGGTCAAGGACATGATCATCCGGGGCGGCGAGAATATCTTTCCGCGCGAGATCGAGGAATTCCTGATCCGGCATCCCGAGGTCAGCGAAGCCCAGGTTTTTGGCGTGCCCGACGAAAAACTTGGCGAGGTCGTCTGTGCCTGGATCATCGGAAAACCGGGGTGCACGCTCGCCGCCGAGGATGTGCAGGAATTCTGCAAGGGGCAGATCGCCCACTACAAGGTGCCCATGCATGTACGGATGGTTACGGAACTGCCCATGACGATCACCGGCAAGCCGCAGAAATTCGTCATGTCCGAACGCATGCAGGCCATGCTCGCGCAAGAGGCCGACTGACGTCCGGGCCGTGCCGGAATTATCGATGCCGGGCGGGGGCTGGCGTGGTTCTGGCCCCTTGCAACCGATAATTTTGTTGATCGGCCGATGATCGCTTCGTAGCATCAGGCCTGTATCGTTTGGTGCCGGACTCGCTTGAACTTTCTGCGGAAAAGGAAAGCTGCATTGAAAACAAAGGATAAATTTGGCGCAATTGTCCCGGATTTTGGCGCGCAAGGCCAAGACCCGTTTCCATCCTTGTGGTGTCGTTTGGGGCAACGAAGCCGGAACAGGACGACGGGGAAGGACACCGATGGCTCTGACGGGACTGCCTCAGACATGACGACATGTATGCCCATTCCGCACGGGTGCGCCGCTGTCGCCTGGTATCCTGTTCCCGACAGCCGGTCAACTCATCGGCGGCCATTGGGTCCGCTCATTCTTGCCGCCCCCGTCAGACGGCAGGCCACGACATGACACGCAATACTCATTCACAACATACCAGCAGGTTGCCCATGAAAAACAACGCTATATCCGCCCTTTCGCTCTTGGCTGTCCTTGGTGGGCCGGCCATCGCGCAGGAAGTCGACCTGGAGCCGGAAACGCTCGTTGTCGAAGAACGCATCTCGGAAGGTGAGCATGTCTATGTCATGGACATGGGCATTTCCGGGCCCAGTTCCATCATGGTGCTGAATGCCGACGACCTGTCGCTGGAGGGCAATATCGGTGCCGGCAACTTTAGCCAGATGCTGATGAGCCCGGACAAGTCCAGTGTCTATACCTCGTCGGTCTTCATGAGCCGCTATACCTATGGCGATGTCGAGGCGGTTGTCACCGAATGGGATTCACAGGCGCTGACCGCCAAGCGCGAGATCATCGTCTCCAACAAGCTGGCCCAGACCCTGAGCCAGCGCGGCGTGCTCAACCTGTCATCCGATGGCGGATATCTCGTGGTTCAGAACGCGACGCCCGCCACCTCGGTCAGCATCGTCGACCTGGCCGCGAACAAGGAGTTGGCCGAGATCCCGACACCGGGCTGCTGGACCGCCTACCCGGCGATGGACGGCATGGCATTCTCGACCCTGTGTGGCGACGGAACCGTGGTCAAATACAGCTATGCCGCGGATGGCAGCTTTGGCGATCCGGCGCGGTCGGACAAGATCTTTGACCCCGATGCCAACCCGGTCTTTGCCAATGCGGTACGCGTCGGCGGCAATCTTGTCTACGTGTCCTATGCCGGGGCTCTGCTGGTGGTTGACGACAGCGGTGACACGCCGACGCTGGTCAAGACCATCGAGTTTGCCGAAGAGGGCTGGGCACCGTCGGGATATAACCTGATGGGGTATCACGACGCGTCGCAGACCCTGTTCATCACCATGCATTCGAACCCGTTTGATGGTTCGCACAAGCTGCCCGCCGAGGAAATCTGGGCGATCAACATGCAGAGCGAAGCGGTCACCGGACGGTCCGAGGCCCATGGCGAAGGCAACATCACCGTCAGCGGTGGCGATGTTCCGGCGGTGATCGGTGTCGACCACCTGGGTGGGGTGCATCGGTACGAGGTGACGCTTGGCGATACGGTGAGCCTGACGCAGGCGGTGCAGCGCGATGGCGTCGCGTTCTTTGCCACCATCCTCTCGACCGACTACTGAGATGCAGGCGATTGCCCCTCTTGCATCGGTGACGATCACCACTTTCCTGGTGATCGTGATCATGCGGGCCGCCTGGCACAAGCTTGAACGGTTTCTTGAAACCGTGGGTTTTGCGCAGGGCTACGGGGTGGTTTCCGAGCAGTGGACGGCCCCCATCGTGCGCGTGTTGACGGCGGTCGAGATCGGCACCGTGCTTGCCCTGTTGCTGCCGGGAACCCGGATGCCGGGTGCGGTGGTGGCGGGCCTGTTGTTCACCGGCTATGGCCTGCTGATGGCCACCGCACTGATGCGCGGGCGCAGCGAGATTGATTGCGGTTGCGGTGGCGCTCCGCAGATCGTGTCGGGATACACGCTGTTGCGGAACGCGATACTTGCCGCGCTGGCGTTGATCGTGGCGGTGCTGCCCGCCCAGGCCATCGGGGCGGTCGATGCCGCTGCCGCCATTGCCGCGGCCCTAGTTCTTGCCGCGATTTACGCGGTTGTCGAAAAACTCGCCTCGCACCTGCCCAATATTCGCGCAGGAGAAAGTTGACATGACTCTGCTTATCTTTTCCAACCTGTTGCTTTGGATCATCGTGATCGTTCAGATCGGGGTCATCTTTGCCCTTGCCCGCCAGGTCGGCATCCTGTTCGAGCGGGTGTCTCCGGTCGGCGCGATGATCTCGGACAGCGGTCCGGGGCTGGGCGACAAGGTGGCGCAAATGGCGTTGCCGAACCTGAATGGCGAGGGGCTGACCCTTGCGGGCAAAACGGGCCGCGCCCAGCTGGTGTTCTTTCTCTCGACCAGCTGTCCGATCTGCAAGGCGCTGTTGCCGGCGCTGAAATCGATCCAGTCGGACGAGGCCGCCTGGCTGGACGTGATCCTGGCATCGGATGGCCGCGAAACCCTGCACCGCCGCCTGATCGAGGCCGAAGGGCTTGAGGGGTTCCCCTATGTCCTGTCCTCGGAGCTCGGGATGAGTTTCCGGGTCTCCAAACTCCCCTTTGCCGTGCTGATCGACAAGGATGGCAAGGTCGATGCCAAGGGTCTCGTGAACAGCCGCGAACAGCTGGAAAGCCTGTTTACCGCGTCCGAGACCGGAATACCCTCATATCAAGCCGCCGTTGCCGGCATGACTTCGTAACTCTTCGTTCCATCAAGAAGGAAACCGCCCATGACCCGTATCATCGACAAACTCCTCGACCGTCTCGACAAGAGCGTCGAGAGCAATATCCGCACATCGGCACGCCAGCACGGGCGCCGGTCGTTCCTGGCGCGCACGGGATCGGCGCTGTTCGGGGCCGCCGTTCTTTCGCCGGTGCTGCCCTTTGACCGCCGCGTCCACGCATCCGAAGGTGGCGGCGCAGAGGACCCGTGCAGCTACTGGCGTCACTGTGCAATCGACGGCTTTCTGTGTGACCAGTCCGGCGGCTCTCTGACCACCTGCCCACCGGGGTCATCGGTATCGGCGGTGTCCTGGGTCGGCACCTGCAACAACCCGGATGACGGCAAGGAATACCTGATCAGCTATAACGATTGCTGCGGCAAGCCGTTCATCCCCACCGCGACCTTCTGCAACAACAACAAGGGCGAGCGCCCGGGCTATCGCATGAGCCTGTATAACGACGTGAACTGGTGCACGGCCAATACCGACAAGGGCTATCACTGTACCGTTTCGGTCGTGGTGGGAACCGCGGAATGATGCGACCGGTTGTTCTTGGTGCCGTGGCCGCGCTGAGCAGTGTTGGCCTGTCACAGCAGGTGCTTGCGGATGGTGCGCAATTGTTCGAGGACAATTGCGCCATCTGCCACAACGCGGGCGGCACCGGCACGCCGGGGCTTGCTCCGGCGCTGGACCGGCCCGAATTCTGGCAGGCGCTTGGCGATGACGCGGGGGCCTATGTCAGCACCGTTGTGACCAAGGGGTTCAACATGCCGATCACCGTGCGCGGCGAGCGGTACGCCGGGATGCCGATGATCCCGGTTACGGGGGTGTCGGATGATGATCTCGCCTTGATCTCAACCTGGGTGCTTGCGGAGCTGGGCGGGCTTGACCAGACGGTATCGGCGGACGACATCGCCACGGCGCGCGGCGGCGCATTGAGCAACGCGGATCTCAAGGCGCTGCGCCCCGAGTCCGAGTGAGGCCAGAATGAAGAGCGTTCTTGTTGCCCTGACGGCCCTGTTGATCGGTGGATTTCCCGATGTTCCGTTGGCCGGTGCCGAGGCACTGTCGCCGCGCGCGAACTATCTATTGCATTGCTCCGGGTGCCATCGTCAGGATGGGGCGGGGGCAATAGAAGGCGGTATCCCGCCGTTTCAGGATTCGGTCGGCCATATTGCCGGGATCGAAACCGGGCGCACCTATATCATGCATGTTCCCGGCGTGATCTCGACAAACATGTCCGACGCCGATGTGGCCGGGGTTCTGAACTATATCCTCGACCGATGGGGCGGGGGCGGCGCGGAATTCTCGGCCGAAGAGGTCACGCATCGACGCGCCCTGCCGGTGGCGGATGTGGTGGTCTATCGTCGCCAGGTGGTGGACGAACTGAAGGAAACCGGGATCGAAATCGCCGACTATCCCTGGCCCTGATCGCGCCGCCCGTGCCTCGCTTGCAGGTGGGGGAACGCACCCACGAAGGTGGCCCATGACGGTTCTCGCGATCCTGATAGCGCTGGTGTTCGCGGCAACCTTTGCCGCGGGCCGCGTGGGGGCCGGATATTATTGGGATTTCGGCAATGCGCTCGGGTTTCTGGCGCTGGCCGGCCTGCTGTTCCAGATGTTGCCCTGCCGCAGATCGGGAACCGCGCGCCGGCACGAAACACTTGGCTATTGGGTGCTTGGCATGGCCATCGCCCACGCGCTGTGGTTTCTGGCGGGTGATGCGACGGTGCGGGTCTATCTGCAACCGGGCGCCCCCCTGTACATGTGGGCGGGGTTGATCGGAATACTGGCGCTGGCGGCGTTGTGCGGCATCGCGCGGATGCCCGACCGGATGCGGGTTCACAGGCGATATGGCAGCTTTCGCATGACCCATCGGGGCCTTGGGTTTGCAGTTGTGATTGCCGCCTTGCTGCATGTGATGCTCAGCGGGTTTTACCTTGCGACCTGGCCGCAATGGGCGGCGCTGGTGCTGATCGCGCTCTGCGCCTGCTTTGGCCGACGCTATTGGGCCCGGTTGCCGGGTCCGCCCTCCGCGTCCAGCATGGTTTACCTTATATGCGGTGGCGTTGCGGTGTTGTTCTTTGTCCTGCTCCGGAACGGCGGGGCATGAAAGGGATCCTGGCCATTCTGCTATTGATCGGTACGGCGCTTGTCGTTCTTGGGCCGCCCTTTGCGCCGGTGTCGGCAAATCGGGTGCAGTTGTTTGAAGATGGTGAACCGATCCTGCCCATGACCTTTGCCCATAACGATCATTTCGGCGTCGCCTGTGCGACCTGCCATCATGAGTTTGTCGATGGAACCACCGGTCTGCCCTGCATCGCCTGTCATTCAACGGACCGCACGGTGGCGCATCTGTTTGAACATCAGTTCCACACGCTGTGCCGATCCTGCCACATGCGCGAGCAGGCCGCCGGCAAGGCCAGCGGTCCCACCCGGCGTTGCATCGATTGCCACCTGCCCGACAGCGCGTTTTGATCAGCCGGGGCGCCGGTAGCTCCAATGAATACACCCGGCCGGACATGTCTGTCTTGCCGGGTGCGCGAGTGGTGGGGCGTTGCGATTGCTCAGTTGATCCAGCCGTTCACGATATCCATGTTCTCGGCAACCCAGTCTTCGGCGACGTCACGGGGATCGAGCTTGTCCCGGCCGATCCGGAGAATCCATTGGTTGACCACATCGGGATCGAGCTGAATCTGGCTGAGGAACTTGGCCGCCGCCGGGTTGCGGGTTTCGAGAGATTTGGAATAGGCCACATAGATTTCGGCATCGCGGCTGGCGCAGGCAAAGCTTGAGGCTTCCAGCCAGTCTTCGGCGTCCAGATCGACCTTTTCACATCCTTCGGTGCGCGCCGGTTCCGCGATCGGAGACAAATCATAGGCCGCGTGGACCCATTCCGGGGTCCAGTAATAGAACAGGATCGGCTGTTCGCGCTGTACCGCGGTCTTGAGCTGGGCCTTGAAGGTCGCGTCGGGCAGGTTCTCGGCCTCCCACAGGTCGGACAGGCCATAGCTCTTGAACTTGACCTCCCACATGCGGGTCGATTTCCAACCCACGTCACCGGCCCAGTATTCGCCCTTGCCGTTGCCATCCTTGTCGAACATTGCCGCAATCTCGGGATCGGCCAGGTCTTCGATCGAGCTCACCCGGTCTGCCATGAAGGCCGGAACATAGAGCTTTTGCGTGCCTGCATAGGGAGAGTTATGGCCGACGGTCTTGGCACCATCGACGAATTCGTCCCAGATCGCCTGACGGTTGGGCATCCACAGATCGGTATAGACATCGGCGGAACCGTCGCCCTTGTCCATGCCCGCGGCGATGACCGAGCCATCCGAAAGGCCCGACACGATGACCGCTTCGGATTCAAGCGGTCCGTTGATGATGGCCTCGATCACATGGCCGATGGCGGATGTCCCGGTCCAGGTCAGATCGCCGATGGTAACGGTGGCATCGTCCTGCGCCAGCGCGCCGCCTGCCGTCAGGGCGGTCAGGGCCGCGCCAGTGAGTAGGTTCCTGATCATTTCAAGTGTCTCCTGTTGGTTGGTCGGACGGGCACAACCTGTGCCGTCCCGGTTTTATTGTTCGCGGTTGGGGTTGGTTTTCTGCACGACGCGATCGATCATCATGGCAAGCAGGGCGATGCCCAGACCGGCGAGGATCCCGCGCCCGGTTTCGGTGTTTTCCAGCGCCTCGGCGACGATGTAACCCATGCCGCCCGCGCCGATCAGCGCCGCGATGACCACCATCGACAGGCTCATCATCACCACCTGGTTGACCCCGGCCATGATCGAGGGAAGCGCCAGCGGCAACTCGACCTTGGTCAGCAGCTGGCGTGGGTTGGCACCAAAGGCGAGCGCGGCCTCCTTGGTATTTTCCGGAACCTGACGGATGCCCAACGCGGTCAGTCGTACCATCGGGGGCATGGCAAAGATCACGGTCGCGAGGATCCCCGGCGGCTTGCCGATGGAAAAGAACGCAATTGCCGGGAGCAGGTAGACGAATGAGGGAATCGTCTGCATCACGTCAAGGATCGGGGTCACGATGCTCTGTCCGCGCGCCGATTTGCCGACGAGAATCCCCAGCGGCAGACCCAGCACGACACAGATGATCGAGGCCGCCACCACCAGCGACATGGTGTCCATCGCGGTCTGCCAGAACCCGAAGATCGCGAGATAGAACAACGATGCCCCGACAAATATCGCGGTGCGTGTGCCGGCCATCTTCCATGACAGAAAGAGCAGCACCCCCATCGTGATCGGCCAAGGGGTGCCGACAAAGACCGAGGTGATCGCCCCCAGCATCCCGCGCAGGAACTGGGTGATGCCGTCAAAGAGGAAACCGTAGAACACCGTGAGATAGGCAACGCCGGTGTCGATCTTTTCGGACACGAAGGTCAGCAGGTTGACCGGCGGTGCTTCCGGCGAGGGCGGGGTGGCAAGCATGATGCGGTTGCCGTCCTCGTCGCGGGGGAAAGTGATCTCGTCAGGGCGGTCGATCCAGACCAGCGTCGGGAATTCACCGATGAACGAGCAATCGAACCGAGCCTTGAAGCCAACCTCTTCACCGCTGGCGATGGCGCGATCCTGTCGCAGGCAGGCGCGCTCGTCTGGCGCGAATTGTGTCGTGCGATAGAGCAGCAGGGGCACGATCAACACGAAGACGAGGGCGCAGATCACCAGGCGCTGAACCGATACGCCGCTGTTGACGCTGCGGTCGACGCGCCACTTGCTGTACTGGTTGGCATAGAACCGGTCCGCGAGCCACGCAAACAGCAACCGCCCCAGAACAAAGGTCACGATGGCCGCAACGAGGTGGGTCGATGTCCAGCCTTCGTACCGCGCAACCAGGAAATCCTTGTCGGCATTGGCGATGGCGGCGTTGGAATACTTCCAGACCAGCGCCAGGTTGACCGCCGCGATCAGGTCGATCACGAAGGCGATCGAGAACAGCAGCCAATTGCCCCGCAGCGCCGCCCAGACAAAACTGCCCAGCAGCGCGGCGGTGTTGATATGGGCCCGGCCCAGCGTGGATTTCTGGATTTTCAGAAAGGTGTCGGCGTAGTAATCGCCATTGGGGCCGGCGAATTCGACAAAGGGTTTGCTCAGATCCGTGTCGGTGTTCATGGTTTCAGACCTCGCCCTTGATGCCGTGCAGCAATGCGTCCTTGGTGACGATGCCAACGGGGTTTCCATCGCTCATGATGATGATCGGATGCTCCTGGTCGACCGCGCGGGTGACAAGGACATCCAGATTGTCTTCGGGATCGGCGGTGGGACATTCGGCAAGCGGCGGCAGCGTCACCCCGTCGCGCGTGTAGGATTCGATCGGCTTCATCACCGTGTGCGCGTAGATCAGTTTCAGTTTCGAGATCCCGGCGACAAAATCGGCAACATAATCGTCCGCCGGGTTGGTCACGATGTCTTCGGGTGTGCCGATCTGCACGATTTCGCCGTCTTTCATGATGGCGATGCGGTTCCCCATCCGGATCGCTTCGTCGAGGTCATGGGTGATGAACAGCGTAGTTTTCTTCATGGTGCGGGCGAGTTCGAGGAATTCGTCCTGCAAACCCCGCCGGATCAGCGGATCAAGCGCCGAGAACGGTTCATCCATCAACAGGATGTCCGGGTCCGCCGCCATGGCGCGGGCCAGGCCGACGCGCTGCTGCATGCCGCCGGACAGGTCGGCGGGCAAACGGTCGCCATAGCCTTGCAGGCTGACCAGTTCGATTACCCGGTCGGCCATCTTGGCGCGGGTAAAGGCATCGACATTGCGCAATTCCAGGGCAAAGGCGATGTTGTCGCGCACCGTGCGATGCGGCAGCAGGGCCATGTTCTGGAACACCATCCCGATCTTTTGCGCGCGCACCTGCCGCAGGTCTTCGGGGCCAAGCTTGCCCACGTCGACCCCGTTGATCAGGATCTCGCCGCTGGTCGGTTCGATCAACCGGTTGACGTGGCGCACGAGGGTCGACTTGCCCGACCCCGACAGGCCCATGATGCAGAACACCTCGCCTTCGCCGACCGAGATCGACACGTCGCGCACGCCGACTACGGCCTGAAACCGTTCGAGCACCTCGGCCTTGGACAGGTTTTCTTCTCGCACCGCCTGCATGGCCTCTTCGGCACGGGCGCCAAAGATTTTCCAGACGTTCCTGGCGACGACTACTGCATCTGAGCTTGGTTCGTTCATGCGCGGGCCTTTGTGCGTTTGGGATCAAGGAAGGGAAGCGCAACAACCGTGCAGGGCAGGCGCTTCATGTGGCCGTCAAGTTTGCCGATTTCGAGTTTGCCACCGATCTCGGAATTCTCAACTGCGATGCGGGCCATCGCGATGGCATGCCCAAGCTGCGGCGAGTGGCAGGCGCTGGTGACGATGCCGACCTGTTCGCGGCCGACAAAGATACCGTCACCGTGATGCGGAACCTGGTCGCCGGACAGGTGCAGGCCGACCAGAACGCGGCGCGGCGCGGCGGCGTTGCGTTCAAGCGCGGGTTTGCCGATGAAATTCTCTTTGTTGAAATCCACCGCGAACCCGAGACCGGCCTCGAGCGCATCGCAATCGGGGCCAAACTCGGCCCCGGCGATCATCAGCCCGGCCTCGATCCGCACCATATCGAGCGCCGTACCACCCATCGGGACCAGCCCGTGCGGCGCGCCAGCCTCGATCAGCGCGTCCCAGATGTCCAGCGCGTGGTCACGATCACAGAAGATCTCATAGCCAAGCTCACCGGTAAATCCCGAGCGGCACAGCATGAACATCGGCCCGTCGCGATCATGCAGCCGGGCAATGGTAAAGCCGAACCATTTCACGTTTTCCAGCGCCGGGTGGCCGGGTTGGGTAAACACGAGCCGGCGCAGGATATCGCGCGATTTCGGCCCCTGCAGCGCGAGGTTGACCATGCGGTGGCCAAGGGACAGAACACGCACGTTCAGCCCCAGCCGCTCCGCCTGTTCGCGCAGGTGTTCGGCCGAGTTGTCCGATCCGCAACACCAGCGAAAGGCGGCGGCCTCCAGCCGGAACAGGGTACCGTCATCCAGCACGTTGCCACGCGCGTCGCACATCAGCGCATAGATGCCGCGATACTGGGCCAGCTTGCCAACATTCCGCGTCAGGCAATGTTGCAACAGCGCCTCGGCGTCCGGGCCGACCACGTCGTATTTGCGCAGGCCGGACATGTCTTGCAGCGTGGCGGCGTTCTTGCAGGCCCAATATTCGCCGATTGCACCGGTGGCGTCATACTCGGAGGCCACCCATAGGTCGCGGGCGTGGTGAAACCGGCTGGTCAGCGCAGAGGTACGCGGGTGAAAAGCCGAATGGCGGGTCAATCTGCCGGCTTCATCCGGCTGGGCACGCCAGGAAACGGAATGGGTAATCGGGGTGTCCTCTTGATAGATGCGAACATGAATGTCCGTGGGGTTCCAGCCGTTGATCGGGTCGACGTCATCGGGGCAGGCGGTGGAAACGCAGACCAGATCGTTCAGGGCCTGCATGACCACGTGATCGCCGGGGCGCGACCATGCCTCGTCCCCGGCCAGATGGTGCTGTTGCCAGTCGATCCACGAGTTGAAGAAAAAGTTGATCGCGGGCCAGGCGCGGCGTGATGCGATGCCATAGGGGGCAAAGGCCGCGGTGATATTGTCGGAACAGTTCAGATGGCCGGGAAAGCCCCGGTCTTCGTAGCCGCGCGCGGTGCAGGCGAGTGCAAACGTGTCGTGCCGCCCCACCGTGTCGCGGCGAACGGCCAGCAGGGGATGAATGTCCTGGTCATAGAACTTGTCGCCCAGTCCGGGCTGCGGATAGGCGCTGCGGGTCATGGTGCGCGATACGGTCGAGTCGATATAGCGCTCGATGCCCGCATCCAGCGCCGAGGACCGCATTGCCATGAAGTCGGAACATTGCTGTCCCTCGACATCGATGATCTGGACGAATTCGCCCTTTTTCAACTCATAGGCCTGCGCGGTGCCGCGCGAGACGCGCCATTCATCGCGCACCTTGCCCAGCGGTTCGGGCAGGATGACCGCGCTGTCGCTCCCGGCGGGGGGCTTGACGGTGACGGACATGGTGCCGCCGCCGCCCCGGGTCAAATAGCCATCCGTGACCGGGACGATCACGAACAGATCGCAATCGGTGCTTACCTTGGCGATATAGGTGTCGCCGGGGGCGGTTTCCCGGTCAAAGATCCGCAACGCGCGGGCATCCTCAAGCCGGGAATCGCGCGCGCCGGCCATCGCCGTCATCTGGCGGTGGTCGAACCTTGTGGAGTCGAGCCGGTCGCCCACCGCGTCAGGCAGGCCGAGCGCAGACAGGTCGAAAACACCGGCGGTCGCGGTGCGCGCCGTCATCCAGGCATCACAGCCACCATCCATGCTTGTCACCGATACCACGCT
This sequence comes from Microbulbifer sp. S227A, assembly GCF_049800935.1. Lineage (NCBI taxonomy): Bacteria > Pseudomonadati > Pseudomonadota > Gammaproteobacteria > Cellvibrionales > Microbulbiferaceae > Microbulbifer > Microbulbifer sp. S227A. The sequence continues at coordinate 288,608 of NZ_JBNAFZ010000006.1, forward strand.
GCCGGCGCGGACGCGGATGTGCCCGGCCTCGCCGCATCCGACATGCAGTTTGAGGTGATCGGCCTGTCCGATTCCGCGATAGCGGGTCCGTGGGAGGGTCGTTGGGTCATTGACGGTCAGCACGGTCGTCTCTCCGATGCAAGTCACGTGGTCCGAAGCGCCATGTCAGCGCCGAAGTAACCGGTTACATTGTTGCTCGCAGAGCCGGTCGGGAGGATCGATTCTGTCAAGAAACTGTGATTGTAACCGGTTACAATGAAGCACTTGCTCCTAGCATCCGTCAAGAATAATAGTGATGGAACCCCATGCGGAGACAGGGATGGCCAAAAAATTCGGCAGCATTCGGGACGTGGCGCGGGCGACCGGGTTGTCCACCGCGACGATCTCGCGGGTGATGAACGGCGCACGCAATGTCAGCCCCGAAACCCGCGACCGGGTGCTCGAGGCTTGCCGGCGCATGGATTACGTGCCCAACCCGGCGGCGCGGGCGCTGTCCACCAACAAGTCGCGCACCATCGCGGCGATCATTCCGAATATCGATAACTCGGTCTTTTCCAAGTACATAGCCGGGATCGAAGAGGCGCTGGACAAGCGGAACTATTCGCTGGTTCTGGCGGTTTGTCACGGTGATCCGGAACAGGAATTCCTCGCCGCGCGCAAGCTGTTGGGGATGGGGGCCGAGGCGTTTATCCTCAGCGGCGCGGTCCATTTGCAGGAGCTCACACAGACCCTGACGCGGCGGCAGGTTCCTTATGTGTTCACGTCGATCTGGGACGCGGAAAGCCCCACGCCGACCATCGGCTATGACAATTTCGGGATCGCCAGGAACTCGGTACGTTACCTTGCCGATCGGGGTCATCGGCGGTTGGGAGTGATTCACGGACCGCTGGCAGAGAGCGACCGGACCGCGGCAAGACGGGCGGGGGCTCTGTCGGCGGCGGATGATTCGCTGTCGTTGGATTGCGTCGAAACCGACCTGTCGGTGGAAGGCGGCAAACGCGCCATGGTCGACATCCTGTCACGGGATCCGGGGGTGACGGCGGTGTTGTGCATGTCGGACGTGCTGGCGCTCGGGGTCTATTTCGGGCTTTTCGAAGCCGGCCTGCGCGTGCCCGACGATGTTTCGGTCATGGGGTTCGACAATCTCGACTGGGCCAAAGATGCCGCGCCGCCGCTGACCACCAATGACCTGCCTGCCGGGTCGATGGGCCGCGAGGTTGCCAACCAGTTCGTCGATCACCTGGAAGACGGGGCGGCCCTGGAATCGCGTTTGCTCCCCAGTCGGATTGTCGAGCGCGCGTCGGTGCGCGCGCTCTGACGCGTGCAGGTTACTGGAACGTCATCGGCATCAAGGTGCGGGGCAACCAGAGCGCGATCTCGGGGAAAATCATGATCAGCAGCAGGATCAGCAGCATCGGTGCCAGGATGATGCAAACGTCCCGCATGACGCTGACCACGTTCATCCCGCCGATCGCCGCCGAAATCAACAGGCATAATCCGTAGGGTGGCGTCACCAGGCCGAAGGCAAGCGAAATGATCCCGATGATGGCAAAGGCGATGGGATGAATATCCGCTGCCGTCGCCACCGGGAGCAGCACGGTGCCAAGGATGATGATGGTGGGGATCGCGTCGATGAAAAGCCCGAAGAACAGGAACAGCGCCGCGATGACCAGGGCGGTCCCGACCATGCCGAACTCATGCGCGGTCAGGGTTTCGACGATCAGGCGCGGCACGTTGTAAAAGGCGAGCATCCAGCCAAAGGCCGATGCGGTGCCAATGGCAAAGAGCGAGATCGAGGCAAAACGCCCGGTGTCATAAAAGATGCGGCCGAGATCGCGGATGGTGACGGTGCGATAGACGAACACGCCGAGGATCAGGGCATAACCGGCGGCGATGATGGCGCTTTCGGTGGGGGTGACGATGCCGCCCACGATGCCGCCGATCACCAGGATCGGTGTCAGCATGGCCAGCGCGGCACCTTTGAACACCTCCCAGAACTCGGCAAAGGTGGGTTTCAAGGCGATCGGATAGTCATAGACCTTGGCATAGCCGAACACCGTCGCCATCAGCGCAAAACCGATGAGCAGCCCCGGAATCGCCCCGGCCAGAAACAGAGCGCCGACCGAGATCTGCATGACGCCACCCCAGACAACCATCAGGATGCTGGGCGGGATGATGACCCCCATGACCGAGGAACAGGCCGTGATCGCGATGGCAAACCGCGTATCGTAACCTTCCTTGATCATCGCGGGGATCAGGATCTTGCCGCAGCCCGCGGCATCGGCGGTGGAAGAGCCGGAAATCCCGGCGAACAGCATCGACACCGCGACATTCACATGACCCAGCCCGCCGGGCATCCACCCGGTCAGCACGCGCGCCAGGTTGATAAGTTTGGTCGTGATCTTGCCCGAGTTCATCAGGTTGGCAGCCAAAAGAAAGAACGGCACCGCCAACAGGATGAAGGAGTTGTAGGACTGGAACATCCGGTCAAGGATGATGAAGGGGGTGAGCCTGAGATCGAGGATGACAATCGGGATCGTAGCAATCCCCAGTGCAAAGGCGACCGGAACACGGATCAGGATCAGCGCAAGGAAACCGCCGACAAGGATGGCGCAGGCGACGCCGGTTGAAACGATCATGACGCCGTCCTCTTGCTGTTCTTGTAGGTGGCAAAGGCCTCGTACAGGCGATAGGCGCTGAAGCTTGCCCAGACGATGCCGGCGATTGGTACGGTGATATATGTCCACAGCAGGTTGACCCGCATCATGACCGAACTCTGGATCGAGCCGACCTTGGCATATTCAATGCCGTACCACGCGAACAGCATCGCAAAGATGGTGATGAACACATAGACCACACAGGTCTGGATCAGGGTGCCGAGCGGGCTCTTGGCGTCGGGTGTGATGACCACGTCGAAATGCGTGCCATCCCAGATGGCCACCATCGAACCGATCATGACAACCCAGACGAAAATGAACGTGGCCAGTTCCTCGGTCCAGAGAAATGTCGGGATGATCCCGGTATAGCGTGAGATGACCTGCATCCCCACCGGGACGGCGAGCAACGCCATGAGGCAGCCGAGAAGAACGCGAAGCCCGTTGCAGAATGTATCGAGAAGCTGACCGACCATGGTGAAATCGCCCTGTGATTGCGGGGCTTGCCCCAAAAAGAGTGAAAGAGCGCCCCGCGCGGGGGGCGCTCGCCGGGGCGTGGCTTACATGCCGCGCACAGTGCCGAGCAGGTCGGTGGCTTCGATGTCGGCGGCAAAGGCGTCCTGAACCGGGACAACCATTTCCAGCAGCTTTTCGCGGCCGTCGAACTCCTGCACCTGCACCTGGCCCGCATCGACCATTTCCTGGAGCTTTTGTGCGTCTTCGCGGGATTCCAGTTCGCGGCCATAGGCACCGGCTTCTGCGCCGGCTTTCAGAACGGCGGCTTGCAGGTCTTCGGGCAGTTTGCGATAGGTTTTGCCGCTCATCACGATGGGGCGCACGGTGATCGTGTGCTTGGTCAACGTGACATGCGGGGCAACTTCGTAGAACTTGAGGTTCTGGATGCTGGCCGCCTCGTTCTCAAAACCCGCGATCACCCCGGACTGGATGGCGTTGTAAACCTCGTTATAGGCGATGGCCGAAGGGGCCGCGTTCAGCGCGGAAAAGATCTGTGCCTGAATCGGAGCGCCCATGACCCGCATCTTGTGGCCGGTCAGCTCGTCCATGTTGCCGATCGGCTCGCTTGACACCAGGTTGCGCACACCGCCGCCGGTATAGCCGATGACCATGATGTCGGCATTCTCGGCAAGCTGTTCCTCCAGCGGCGCGAAGGCATCGCTCGACAGCACGGTGTTCCAGTGGTCGAGATCACGGAACAGGAACGGCATGTCCATCAGCGGAATGGCGGGCGCGAATTTGGCCATGTTCGAGGGTGCAATGATGGTATAATCGATGGCGACGCCCTGCTGCAGGAAGTTGACATAGTCCTTTTCAACGCCCAGTTCGCCGTTCAGCCGCAGGTCGAATTCGACGTCGCCATCGTAATATTCATCGACCAGTTCCGCGAATTTCACCATTGTCTTGGTAAAGGCGTGGGCATCGTCAAACATGCTCGCGCCCCGCAGGGTCACGTCTTGTGCGTATCCCGCCGTCAGCGAAGTCGCACAGATTCCCGCGGCCAGCGCCAGGGTTCTGGTCAGGCGCGTTGCCTGTTTCGTCGTCACTTCAAGAAACGTCATATCGGTCCTCCCATTTGTCATTTTCGGCGTTCAGCAACCGCGCGGAACGTCCAGATTCTGAGCAAATCTGGAGCGAGATAAGCGGGCGAAAGGCGATCCGTCAAGAAAAATGTAGACTAGTATGTTACTTTGTGATGTGCGACGATGCGATACGGCCCGGCATGGTCAGGCCAGTGTCAGGGCCGGTATCAGAGCCTGAGTCAGGGGCGGTGCCGGCGGGTTTGACGCGCCGGGCAAAGCGTTGAAGGTGCCCGGGTTTGGATTAGACTGCCACATGTCCATGCGCGCCGGTCCGGGTGGCGCGCCCAAAGGGAAAGCCGAGCGCAAATGAATACACGACAGGCCTTGCAGAACGTGACCAAGCTGACTGCGGCAGAAGAGATTTTTGCCCAGCTTCGGGAAGACATCATTTCCTTGTCGCTGGCACCGGGGGCGAAGCTCTCGGAGGTTGAGGTCGCCAGGGCCCATGATGTATCCCGACAGCCTGTCAGAGAGGCATTCATGCGCCTTGGCGAGCTGAACCTGCTGGAAATCCGGCCACAGCGAGCGACGCGGGTGCGCAAGATATCACATCGGGACCTGCGCGATACGCGCTTTGTGCGGACGGCGATCGAGGTCGAAATCGTTCGCGTTGCCTGTCGGGTCGCGACGGCGCAGGGCCTGACGGCGATTCGCGACAACCTTGACCGGCAGGGCGCGGTCGTTGCAGCGGGACGGGCCGCCGATCTGCATGCGCTGGATTACGAGTTTCACCGGCTGATCTGTGCCGCCGCCGACCGTTTGCCGGCCTTCCGTGTCATTGCCGAGAACAAGGCGCATACCGACAGGGTCTGTATGCTCGAACTCGCGGACGAGGCGGGGATGCAGGACGTGCTGCGAGGCCACACGGCCATGTTCGATGCGATTCGCGATGGCGATCAGGACCGGGCGGTCGCCGCGACTCGCCACCATCTGAAACATCTCGATGTGACGCTCGCCAAGGCCAGCGAAAACCACCCCGACCACTTCGAAGACTGAGGCCGCGCCGCCCCGCCGAAAGGCAATCTTGACAGAAGAGGGATACTACCATACTAGTTGATCCGTGAGACGGGCCGACTGTTGCCCGCAAGCTTTAGATTTGGGGATTCCTGATGGGACTGAACGGAAAGACGGCGATTGTGACCGGTGGTGGCCGTGACATTGGCCGTGCCTGTGCGTTGCGGCTCGCGCAAGAGGGCGCGCATGTGGCGATCAACTATCATTCGAGCGGTGCCGGCGCCGAATCCGCCGTGGCGGAGATCGTTGCGGCGGGGGGCAAGGCCTTTGCCATGCAGGGCGACATGACCAGCCAGTCGGATGTAGACGCGTTGGTTGAAAGAACCCGGTCCGAGCTTGGCGGCACCATCGACGTGCTGGTTCATGTGACCGGCGGTCTGGTGGCGCGCAAGACCTTTGCAGAGATGGACGCGGCGCATTGGAACGCCGTGATGGACCTGAATGTCACGTCGCTGTTTTATCTGGCCAAGGCGGCGACACCGCACATGCCCGAAGGCAGCAGCATCATCACCTTTGCCAGCCAGGCGGGGCGCGACGGCGGCGGACCGGGGGCGGTGGCCTATGCGGCCTCAAAGGGCGCGGTGATGACGATGACCCGTGGCATGGCCAAGGAATTCGGGCCGGGAATCCGGGTCAATTCGATCTGTCCGGGCATGATCGACACCGATTTCCACAACATCTTTACCAAGGATGACGTGCGCAAGGTGGTGGCAAATGCCGCCCCGCTCAAGCGCGAGGGGCTGCCGGTGGACGTGGCGAACCTGACCGCGTTCCTGGCCACCGATCAGTCGGCTTTCATGACCGGTGCCTGCGTGGATATCAACGGCGGCATCCTGTTTTCCTGACACACAGGAAACAAAACATGTGAATTACTCTCAACCAGCGCATTGAGGCTGGTTGAGCAAATCGAACCGCGCCATACTCGCGGTTGTTGGAAAAACACTCTGGGAGGAATGTTAATGACCAAGTCAATATCTCTGAAGGCGATCGCGCTCGGCGCGGCCATGATTGGTGCCGGGCTGATGGCAACAATGGCACCGGCCTATGCGGAATACCCCGAACGTCCGCTTACGCTGATCGTGCCGTGGGGGGCAGGGGGCGGGACCGATGCTACCGGTCGCATGATCGCCAGCCTGCTGCAAGAGGAGCTTGGGCAGCCGGTAAACGTCGTCAACCGCACGGGCGGCAGCGGCGTGGTCGGGCATTCCGCCATCGCGACGGCCGAGCCGGATGGCTATACGATCGGGGTTGTCACCGTGGAAATCGGCATGATGCATTGGGCCGGTCTGACCGAATTGACCGGCGCGGATTACACCCCCATCGCGCTCTACAACTCGGATGCCGCCGGCATACAGGTGCGCTCGGACAGCGAATGGGAGAGCGCCGGCGATTTCCTTGAGGCGGTCAAGGCGGATCCGGGCAAATACAAGTCATCCGGCACCGGGCAGGGCGGTATCTGGCACCTGGCGCTTGCCGGCATGCTGAATGACGCGGGGGCCGGAGCGGATGGCGCGCCCTGGGTGCCGTCCAAGGGTGCGGCAGCCGGGCTTCAGGAACTGGTCGCCGGCGGTGTCGATGTCGTCACCTGCTCGGTGGTTGAAGCCGCCGCGTTGATCAACGCCGGCAAGGTGAAATCGCTGGCCGTGATGGGCGAGGGCCGTCTGGGCGCATTCCCCGACGTTCCGACCCTCAAGGAAGCCACCGGCTCCGACTGGCAAATGGCCGCGTGGCGCGGCATCGCCGGCCCCAAGGGCATGCCCGAGGAGGCCACCGCGAAACTGTCCGCCGCGCTGGAAGTGGTCTGGAACTCCGCCGAGTTCCAGGAATTCATGGATGGCCGCGGCTTTGGGCTCGTCTGGAAGCCGGGCGAGGAATTCGCGACATGGATGGCCGATAGCGACGCCGCATTGGGCACCGTCATGAACGCCGTCGGGCTGGCCAAATAACCGGGCCTTTCGACGATTGCAGCTGAAGGGGTCCGCGGCATCTGGTCTGCGGTCCCCATTACTGCGTTCATTTCATTCAGATGAGGGGGCCACCATGCGATTCAACAATGCCGTTCCCGGCGTGTTCCTGATCCTGTTCGCGATGGCAGAGATTGCCTATGCGACGACCTTTCCGCGACTGCACGGCCAGAATTATGGTCCCGACCTGTTCCCGACGCTGATCGGGATCGGGCTGATCGTATGCGGTGCGATCCTGATCTTTCAGGGTATCGCCCAACGGGGCGCCGTGCCCATGGTACAGATCGGCAGATGGGCGAAGACTCCGGACAACATTGTCAATGTCGCGATCCTGCTGGGCAGTATCGTGCTCTATATCCTGCTGTCCGGCTGGCTGGGGTTCATTCCGCTTTCGCTGCTGATCCTGACGACCCTGCTGCGGCGTTTCGGCTCTGGCTGGGGCACCAGCATCATCGTCGCCGTGGTGACGACGCTCGTCATTCACACCCTGTTTGCCAAGCTGCTGCTGGTTCCGCTTCCCTGGGGCATACTATTGCCCGTGGCGTGGTGACCTGACATGGATGTCCTGCTCAAATCCCTTGACCTGATCGCCGATCCACAGACCCTTGGCGTCATGGTTCTGGCCGCGATGTTCGGTCTGTTTGTCGGCGCGATCCCCGGCTTGACGGCAACGATGGCGACCGCGTTGCTCATCCCGTTTACCTTTTTCATGGACCCGGTTCCCGCGATCGCGGCAATTGTCACCACCGTGGCCACCGCGATTTTCGCAGGCGACATTCCCGGTGCGCTGCTGCGCATCCCCGGCACGCCCGCCTCGGCGGCCTATTGCGACGAAGCCTATGCGATGACGCGCAAGGGGCTGGGCGAGCGGGCGCTTGGCATTGCGCTGGTGACGTCGGTGATCGGCGGGCTGACCGGCAGCGTGGTCCTGTCGCTGAGCGCGCCGATGCTGGCGGAATTCGCCATCCAGTTTTCGTCATTCGAATATTTCTGGCTCGCCTGCCTGGGCCTGTCCTGTGCGGTGATCATTTCCACCGGCTCGACGCTCAAGGGCTTTGTGTCGTTGTTCATCGGCCTGTTCATCGCAACGGTCGGCATCGACGGCACGGCGGGGCATCCGCGTTTTACCTTTGGCAGCGTCGAATTGATGGGCGGGGTCAGCTTTATCCCCGCGATGATCGGTATGTTCGCCATTTCCGAGGTCTTGCGCTATGTGGCCTCGAACCGCACCGTGACCGAGGTTCCGCATCGTTCGGCGGGCCACGTGTTTCGCGGGCTGGGGCCGATCCTGAACAAGTACCGGTTCAACATCCTGCGCGGCTCGTCGCTTGGCGCGGTGGTCGGCATACTGCCGGGGGCGGGGGCGGATATCGCGGCGTGGATTTCCTATGCCATTTCCAAGCAACGCTCCAAGGAGCCCGAGAAATTCGGCACCGGCAACCCCGAGGGGCTGGTCGATGCCGGGGCCGCCAACAATGCCAGCCTCGCGGGGGCCTGGGTGCCGGCCATCGTGTTCGGCATTCCCGGCGATTCCATCACGGCGATTGTCATTGGCGTGCTGTATATGAAGGGCATGAATCCGGGGCCGATGGTGTTCATCGAACGGCCCGAACTGATCTATTCGGTCTTTCTCGCCTTTTTCCTTGCCAATCTTGCCCTGTTGCCGCTCGGGTTCGGAGCGATCAAGCTCTCGCGCTATATCCTGCGCATTCCACGTCAGGTGTTGATGCCGATCATCCTGATCTTTTGCATGGTGGGCGCGTTCGCGATCAACAACACGGTGTTTGGCATCACGGTCATGCTGGTGCTTGGTATCCTGGCCTACCTGATGGAGGAAAACGGCTTTCCGGTTGCGCCCGCCATTCTCGGGATCGTCCTTGGCAACATGGTCGAAGACAATTTCATGGCCTCGATGATCAAGGCGGATGGTGATCCGCTGGGCTTTTTTTCCCGCCCGATTGCCGGTTTCCTGGGGGGTGTGACGATCCTGCTCTGGCTTGCGCCGCTTGTGTCGATGTTGCTGCGCTGGCGGGCGAGGCGGGCCGGGCGGGGTGCGTCCTGAGCGTCACGGGCGCGGCGCAATTTGATCGCCTGTGGTTTATGGCCATGACCGGCGGGGCGGTTTACACTGGCCCGCATGACGCAGCAGAGCACCATAGACGCGGACCATGCCGCGCGCTTTCCCGGCCCGCCGGCCTGGGCGCGTGTGGGTCCGCCGCCCACCGCCCCGGGCATCGCCTTTGCATCCGGCGCGTGCCTGTCGATGCTGGACGCCGCGCTTGGCGATCCTGTCCTGGCCGTGCCGCGCACGCTCCTGGCCAATACCATGGCCTTGCGGGCCGCGACCGCGATCTCGCGGCTCGAAGGCCGGCTGGCGCGCGAAAGCGACATTCGCGATGCCTATCACCTGACACCGCCGGGCGAGGCGCGCGGCCCGGATGGCGAGTTGCTGGCCTTATGGCGGGATGCGGTGCGGCTCGGGCTGAGCCGGTCGGGATGGCAGGATCGGCTGCGCGTGTTTGCGGGCCCGGATCACGAACCCCGGATCGACGGGTGGCTGGGCGATGCACAGGACCACGCGCGGGCCAACGGGCCGCTGGCCGGGTGCAGCCGGATCCTGCGGCTGGTGCTGTCCACGGATGATCGTGCCGAGCGGCTGGCCTGCCTGTTGTCTGACGTGGTGCTGGCGCGGATGCTCAACTGGGCGCACCCGCTGCCCATATCCGCGCAACGATTGACCAGGCCGGGGGTGCGGGCGTTGATCGCCGACGGTGCCGATGGCGAAATCGCCCTACAGGCGCGTCTGCTGGATGCCCTGCGCGATACCGCGTTGCTGGCCCGCGATCTGGCGGCGCGGGCCCATGCGCTGACCACGGTTGCGCCAAGGCTGCGGTCCAAGGCGTCGGTGGCGGCGGTCGACCTGTTTCTCGCGCAGGATGCGATTGCGCCTTCGACGATGCTCTCGCCGCGCATTCAGGGCACCAACATCCCGATGACAGATCGCGCCGCCCGGCGGTTTTGCAGCCGATTGGTCGAGCTTGGGGTTGCGCGCGAGCTGACCGGGCGCTCGACATTTCGGCTGTATGGGATCGGTCCATGAGTGTCGATCCGCAGCGGGATCAGGGAATTGACCGTGAGCTTGCCGATCTTCCCGCCGAGTTGCGCTGGCGCGAATGGATGGCGCGCGTCGAGGCGGTACTGTTTGCCAGTGCCACGCCGGTCGACCGTGACAGCCTCGCGCGGGTCATCGGGCGGAACGCCTCGCTCGAACTGCTGATTGATGACCTTCGGGCGGATCTCGCAAATCGCCCCTACGAGCTGGTCGAGACCGCGGGGCAATGGATGTTGCGCACCCGCAAGCAATTTGCCGACGCGATCCGGGCGGCGGCCGATACCGGCGACGGGGCGCTCGAATTCAGCGAACTGGAAATGGCCGTTCTCTGCGCGATTGCCTACCATCAACCGATCGACCGGGCCGGGCTGGCCGAGATTTTCGGCAAGGAGATCAGCCGTGACCTGTTGACCCGCCTGCGGTTGCGCGACCTGATCGCAACCGGCCCACGCGCGCCCAGACCCGGCGCGCCGCATACCTTTGTGACCACGCCGGTTTTCCTGTCGACCTTCGATCTGCCAAGCCTCCGCGATCTGCCCGATCTCGGACTGGCCGAGGTGAACCCGCTGCCCGGACGTGCGGCGACCTCGGGCTAGCGCCGCCGGACCCTGCCGATAGCGTCGACCTGGGGGCGGTCTTGCAATATATATGGACCTGGACGCATTATGTTTGCACAAAACCGTAACGCTGGAACCACGGGGTCATGCCGCGCATGAGGACGACGTTCAGAGATGTCAAATCGGACATTCTTGCCAAGATCACCCTGGGCGAATGGGCACCCGGAACGCTGTTGCCGAATGAGGTCGACCTTGCCGAGACTTATGGGTGTGCGCGGGCAACGGTCAACCGGGCGATGCGCGAACTGGCAGAGGACGGCATTGTCGAACGCCGCCGCAAGGCGGGCACACGGGTGCGCAGCGCCCCCATCCGGCAGGCACGGTTCGACATTCCCATAGTCCGCGACGAGATCGAAGGTGGCAACGCGGAATACCGCTATGCGCTTGTCAGCCGCGAGGCCGGCCCGGCCCCAGACTGGCTCAGGGCACAGCTGGCCCTCGGGCCGGGAACGCGGGCGGTTCACCTGACCTGCATGCACTACGCCGATGGCGCACCCTATCAATACGAGGATCGCTGGATAAATCTCGATGTGCTGCCCATGGCCGAAACCGCCGATTTTGCCGCGACCGGGCCAAATGAATGGCTGGTTTCAACCATCCCGTTCTCCAATGCCGAGATCAGCTTTTCCGCGTCGGCCGCCGATGCCCGGCTGGCCGAGTACCTGCGCTGTTCGGTTGGGCAGGCGCTCTTTACCATCGAACGGTCGACCTGGTGGGAAGACCGCCCGATCACCTTCGTGCGGCTGTTCTTTCGTCCCGGACACCGCATGACGACGCGGTACTAAGCCGGTGGTTTCATGTTAACCACATGAATTTGCAAAGCAAACATGCCTTTCGGGCCGTATGTGGTATCCAGCGTGTCGCAGAAAACCGGTCTTCGGGCTTAACCATGTTCACGTCAGCAATTGACAAAGGCGTGATCACTTCCTATCTCTCACATCGTTAAGTGGTGAATTACTGTAAAAATGTGAGTAACGATTGTGTGTACGCTTGTTCTGAAGCGCGGTGTTCTGGCCGCGATACTGGCGGTGTCAGGTTTTGGTGCCGCACATGCCGCAACGGTGAATATCGTCACCGCCGCGACGAACCCCCAGGAAACCAAGACCGGTATACGCGCCGACACGGCGACCTTTGGTCGTGACCTGGCGGGGATGACGGTTACCGCGGCCTATGATGATGGCACGCAAGAGGTCTTGACCTGGGAGGCGCTGCCGGTGCGTCCGGGCCATGGTCTCGACGGAGAGGCCGCCGGTGCGGATGTTCGCCTGTTTGCGGGCGACACCTATAACGGTTTTCAACTGACCACGACCAAGCTGCTGAGCTCGCTGAAACTGCAAGCGGCACCGGCCAACTCGATTTTCGACATGGCAATCGCCAATGATGGTGCCCTGGGCGACACGCCGTCCACCAAGATCGGCTTTCCGCTGGAAATCATGACCGGGGGGAACCTGTTGAACGGGGTGGTGACGGCCAGCTATTCGGGCATCGTGAACCTTGCCGGGCGCGCGGCGGACGGCGATGCCTATACCGACCTCTTTATCGATTTCTCCGCCGTCGCCGAGCGCGGCCTGCTTGGGTATATCGAGTTTCGCTCTGACATGGACACGCTCGAGGTCGCTGGCGATCTGGTCGCGGTTTCGGCTGTTCCCTTGTCCGCATCCTTCCCGCTCCTGGCCGGGGGTATCGCGGCGTTCGGGCTGTTGCGGCGGCGCAAGCTGCGCACGTCCTGAGCTTTGCTGTGGCGCATTGCATGTCAATGCGCCAGCGTATCGATCAGCAGAAAGACAAGCGCCGATATTGTCGCCGAGGCCGGGACGGTGATGACCCAGGCCGCAACGATTGTCATGAAGTGAGAGCGGCGGACGAGCTTGCGGCGTTTGCGCTCTTCGATGGCATGACCGACGTGATCCTGGCGCGCGAGCTGGGCCTTGCGCATGCGCCGCCCGGCATCCCATTCGCGAAAGAAACCGACGCCGAACACACCGCCGATCGCAATATAGGTCGAGCTGACCGGCAGACCGAGCCAGCTGGCCAGGATCACGGTGGCCGCCGCCGACAGGGCAACGCAATAGGCGCGCATGGGATTGAGACGGGTGATCTGCGCCCCCACCATCCGGATCAGCTTTGGCCCGAACAGAAACAGGCCAAGCGAGATACCAAAGGCCCCGATCATCATTACCCAGGCGGGAACGGTGATGGTGATTCCGACGCCGCCGGATTGCGAAGCCTGCACGATGGCGGCCAGCGGTCCGACCGCATTCGCCACGTCATTTGCGCCATGGGCAAAGCTCAGCAGGGCCGCCGAAACCACGAGGGGAATGCCAAACAGCGTCTTGATCGACTTGTTGCGGTTATCCAGCCCGTCCGATTGCAGACGCACCACCGGGATCATCGCAAGCCAGGTCGCCCCCCCAATCGCGATGCCGATCGCCGCTGTCTGCCACGGCGCGATGGTAACGATCTTGTTCAGACCCTTGAGCGCGAGATAGGCGGCAAAGGCACCGGCCATGATGCCGACAAGCACCGGAACCCATTGCCGCGCGGCGGCGATCTTGTCCTCGGCGGACATGATCCTTGCCTTGATGAACCTCAGCGTCAACGCCGCGATCATGCCGCCGAGGACCGGCGAGAGTATCCAGCTGAAGGCGATGGTGCCGACAATCGGCCAGTTGACCGCGGCAAAGCCCGCCGCGGCGATGCCCGCACCCATCACCCCGCCGACGATCGATTGTGTCGTCGAGACCGGGGCACCGATCCACGTGGCCAGGTTGACCCAGAGCGCCGCCGCCAGCAGCGCCGCCATCATCGCCAGCACAAAGACCGGGGCGGCGTCGATGCTGTGGGGGGCTATGATGTCTCCGGCGATGGTTGACGCGACATCGCCCCCGGCCAGCAGGGCCCCGGCACATTCACAGATGACGGCAATGCCGATCGCCGATTTCATCGAGAGCGCCTTGGCCCCTACGGCCGGTCCCATGTTGTTGGCCACGTCATTGGCACCGATATTCAGCGCCATGTACCCGCCAAGACAGGCGGCGATCACCGGAATCGCCGGACCGTTGCCCAAACCGAACAGCGACAGCGCCAGCAGACCCGCCAGCAGGATAAAGCACAGCGCCAGCCCCTGACCGACCATCGGTCGCGAGACATAGCTTGTCGCGGTTTCGAGATTCGAGTACCGCGCGAGATCGCGATCCAGCCGTTCGAGATGGCGCGGCGCGTCGTCGCGGTTATCCATGCTGACGCGGCTCTGCTGGGAACGCGGCAATCGGGGCCTGATACGTCGGGTTCAGCAAGAACTCAGGACTGGCCCGTGTTGTTTGCATGCTCGCGAAGGAAGATCTGTTTCAATTCCTCTTCCTGCACCATCTCGGCGGCGGTGGCGGCGTCGACCCAAACCCGGCGGCGCTCATGGGCTTCGGGAAAGGCGCTCATCAACCCGCCGACCGCGACCGAATAGACCAGCGTTTCCACCGGCGTGGCCCAGCCCGTGTCGTGCTGTTTGTCATATGTGTATAGGCCGATGGGCTCATCCACGACCTTGCTGCCGGTCACGCCGGCCTCTTCCCATGCTTCGCGCAGTGCGGTTTCCTGTGATTTCAAGCCCCGGATCGGCCAGCCCTTGGGGATGATCCAGCGGCCCGTGTCCCTGCTGGTGACCAGCAGATATTCGCGGTCGGACCCGTCGCCACGATGGCACAGGGCACCGATCTGGAGTTTTCTGGGACGTTGCAGCAGCGGGCCGGGGAAAAACTCCCATACGGTTTGAAATACAGAGCTCATTACTATGGTACTCGACGCTTATTGTTGTTTTTCACCAATATAGGGCAGTTTGCACGATGATACAAATCTTGCCCCGCTTGCGGCCCTGTTCCCGTGTGTGCGGCGCGACACACTCGCGCGCGGGTTGCGTGGGCGAGCAAGGTCACTTTTTGCGCCTGTTCCCCCTTGGTTTCTTGGGCCGTAGCTTTCATATAGGGCCAAGCTCCAAGGAGAGAACGACATGCTCGAACTATCGACCGGCGCCGAAACGCCCGCTGATCTGATCAAGGACACCACCGAGGCCAGCTTTATGGCCGACGTGGTCGAAACCTCGCAAACCACCCCGGTGATCGTCGATTTCTGGGCGCCGTGGTGTGGCCCCTGCAAGACGCTTGGCCCGATGCTGGAAAAGGCGGTGGTCGCGGCCAAGGGTGCGGTCAGGATGGTCAAGGTGAATGTCGACGAGGCCCAGATGATTGCCGGCCAGTTGCAGATCCAGTCGATCCCGACCGTCTATGCGTTCTTCAAGGGCCAGCCGATTGACGGTTTCCAGGGCGCGCAGCCCGAATCCGAGATCAAGGCCTTTGTCGATCGCGTGGTATCGGCGGCCGGTGGCGAAGCGCCGGGCGAGACGCTGAACGCCGCGGTCGAGGCCGCGGAAGAGATGCTTGCCGATGGTGCCGCGGTGGACGCGGCCCAGACCTTTGCCGCCATCCTTGCCGAAGACCCCAATAACGCGGGGGCATATGGTGGCCTTGTGCGGGCGCATATCGCGATGGATGACCTGGACCAGGCCGAAGCGATCCTGAACGGCGCACCTGCCGAGATTTCGGGCAGCGCCGAGCTCGAGGCCGCCCATGCCCAGATCGAGTTGGCGCGGCAGGCGGCGGATGCGGGGCCGATTGCCGAACTGACCGCCGCGGTCGAGGCCGATCCAGGGAATTTGCAGGCCCGTTTCGATCTTGCGCTTGCCCATCATGCCGGTGGCGACGTGCAGCAGGCGGTTGATATGCTGCTGGAGCTGTTCCGCAAGGATCGCGAATGGAATGACGGGGCCGCCAAGGCGCAGCTCTTTACCATTTTCGACGCGCTCAAGCCCAATGATCCGGTGGTCCTGAACGGGCGGCGCAAGCTCAGCTCGATGATATTTGCCTGACGCGGCAACAAGGCTACACTCTTCTGCATGTTGAAAACCGCTGACCTGCCGGACACCATCGCCGTGTTTCCGCTCCCCGGGGCGCTCTTGCTGCCCCGGTCGCGGTTGCCGCTGCACATTTTTGAGCCGCGCTACTTGCAGATGCTCGAAGATGCGCTGAAAACGCCGCAGCGGCTGATTGGCATGGTACAGCCCAACCCCTTGCCCGGTTCGGAGGCCGCAGTTCACAGCATCGGTTGCGCCGGGCGGGTGACGCAGTTTTCCGAAACCGAGGACGGGCGTTACATGATCACGTTGACCGGGGTGTCGCGTTTTCGCACCCGGCGCGAGAATGATGGATTCTGTCCCTATCGCCGGTTCGAAATCGACTGGGACGGGTTTGACCGGGATCTCGGGCCGACCGAGGCGGATGACGGCTTTGACCGGGGCCGGTTTCTGGACCTGCTCGACCGGTATTTTTCGGCGCAACAACTGGCGACCGACTGGGACACGATCAAGGAAGCGGATGACGAGCTGCTGATCAACTCGTTGTCGATGCTGCTGAATTTCGCCCCGGAAGAGAAACAGGCACTGCTGGAAGCGCCGAGCCTTGAGACCCGCCGGGAAACGCTGGTCACCTTGATCGAATATGCCCTGCGCGGCGGTGGCGAACATGAGGAATTGTTGCAATGACCGAGACCGGATCCGGGTTCGACCGGCGCATGCTCGAAGCGCTGATTTGCCCGCAGACCCAGACCACTCTGCGCTATGACGCGGCACATCAGGAATTGATTTCCAAGGCCGCCGGCCTCGCCTTTCCGATCCGCAATGGCATTCCAATCATGCTGGTCGACGAGGCGCGCAGCCTGGATTGATCGCGGGCCTTAACCCGGTCTTAGAATTCGTCTGCCTAGTCTGCACACACAACAGAGCGGACGGATGATGACCATGACCTACAAACCCGTGAAAGAGCTGGATGACATCCGTATGGAGATCCGGCGATTGAAGGCCCGCGAAAAATCGCTGCGCGCGATATTGATGTCGCGTCCGCGGCCTCAGGGTGGGCAAGAGGACGCCACCGAGCGGCAGCTGCGCCAGGCGTTCCGGCATCCGGGGTTGTTCGCCCGCATCGCGTCCTGATCGGCGAAACGCTCAGATCGGTTTGCCCTGCATCAGGCGGGGCAGGTCTCCGGTCAGCCCGGCGGCTTCGCGGATAAAGCCGCGCCGCAATCCGGGCATCGCATTGACCAGCCCCATGCCAAGGTCGCGGCCAAGGCGCAGCAGGGCGTTGTCATTCGAGAACAGCCGGTTGAACGCATCGGTCGCCAGCGCGAGCGTCGTCGCGTCAAAGCGCCGCCATTGCTGATAGCGTTCAAGCACCGTGGGCGCGCCGATGTCTTCTCCACGCCGCGCCGCCAGCGTCAGCGTTTCGGCCAGCGCCGCCACGTCGCGCAGCCCCGCATTCAGCCCCTGGCCCGCGATCGGATGCACCCCGTGAGCCGCGTCGCCGATCAGGGCAAGGCGCGTCCCGACGAACCGGTTGGCGAGGGTCAGGTCGAGCGGATAGGTAAAGCGTTTGCCGGCAAGCGTTATCTCTCCGAGAAAGTCCCCGAACCGCGGGCGCAGCGCCGCGAGATAGCCCGCGTCATCCAGCGCGTTGATCCGCCGGGCCTGGGCGGTGGTCTCACTCCATACGATCGAGCTGCGGTTGCCGGTCAACGGCAGGATCGCCAGCGGACCCGGTGGCATGAAAAACTGGTGCGCGATACCGTCATGGGGCCTCTCATGGGCAATCGCGCAGACCAGAGCGGTCTGCCCGTACGCCCACCCTGTGCGCTTGATCCCGGCGCGCGTGGCGGTGCCGCTGCTGCGGCCATCCGACCCGATCAGCACCCGACCGGTGATCCGGTTGCCATCATCCAGCGTGACCGACACATGCGACAGTTCGGTTTCCTGGCTCACGACGCGGCGGCCGTTGATTTGGGTGATCCCCGGTGCCACGTCCATCGCCGCTACGAATGCCGGACGCAGGTGGCGATCCTGGACCATGTAGCCCATCGGGCCTTCTTCGATTTCGGCGTGGTCAAAATGCATGAACAAGGGCGACGGGCCGTGCCCCGCATGGCCATCCGTGACCTTGATTTCCAGCATCGGCTGGGCCTCTGCCGCGACCCGGTCCCAGAGGCCGATCCCCTGCAACAGCCGTTGCGAGGTCAGCGCCAGCGCATAGCCGCGCCCGTCAAACCCGGCATCGGTTCGGGTTTCGGCGGGCAGGGCGTCGATGATCGTGACCGCGTGGCCGGTTTGCGCCAAAGCCAGCGCCAGCGCCGGCCCGTTCAGCCCGCCGCCCACGATGATGATATCCGTGTCGATGTCCATGCTGCGCAATATGACCGTGCGCGCGGGATTGTCCATGCGCGGTGCTGTCGCTAGGGTCGCGGCAAATTCACGGGAGAGCGCGACATGCAAGACTGGTTGACACAAGGCGCGGGCGATCTGGGGCGCGGTATTGCCAGCGGTGACATCGATCCGGTGGCGCTGGCGCAGATCTATCTGGACGCCATCGACGCGCATCCATTGCGGGACCGGATTTTTGCACGGGTGACGCATGATCGCGCCATGGCCGAAGCCCGCGCGGCGCGCGAGCGGGCCGGAGCGGGCCGCCGGTTGTCGCCTCTGGACGGGGTGCCGATCAGCTGGAAAGACCTGTTTGACAGCGCGGGTACGGCCACCGAATCCGGTTCGGCCCTGTTGAAAGACCGGGTGCCGCAAGCGGATTGCGAGGTGCTGCGCAATGCCACCGCCATGGGAACGGTCTGTCTGGGCAAGACTCACATGAGCGAACTGGCCTTTTCCGGTCTCGGCTATAACCCGGTGACGGCGACGCCGCCCTGCGTGAATGACGAAAACGCGGTTCCGGGCGGGTCATCCTCGGGGGCCGGGGCATCGGTGGCCTTTGGCCTGTCGGCAATCGGTATCGGGTCGGATACCGGCGGGTCGGTGCGGATTCCCTCTGCGTGGAACGATCTCGTGGGGCTGAAAACCACGTCCGGCCGTGTCAGCCTGTCGGGGGTTGTGCCCCTGTGCCTGGAATTCGACACTGTCGGCCCGCTCGGGCGTACGGTCGAGGATGCGGCGCTGATGCTGGCGGCGCTGGAAGCGGGGCGGGCGGCGGACCTGCGGGGCGCATCGCTCAGGGGGCGGCGGCTGGGCCTGCTTCAGACGGTGGCGCTGGAGGACATGCGGGATGTGCCGCGCGCCGCCTATGACAAGGCGGTCGACCGCCTGGCCCGGGCCGGGGCCGAGATCGAGCCGGTTTCCGTGCCCGAACTCACCGACGCCATGGGGCTGAGCGGGGTGCTCTATACATCCGAAGCCTATGGGCTCTGGCGGGATGTGATCGAAGCCAATCCTGACCTGATGTATGATCACATTCGCGACCGGTTCCGGGTGGGGGCGACATTCTCCGGGCCGGATTACGTAGCCGCATGGGCCAGCCTGCGCAGGGCGCGGGCAGCGTGGCACGATCGGACCGCGGGCTTTGACGCCATCCTGTGCCCGACCGCGGCCAACCTGCCGCCGAATCTGGATCGCCTGCTGTCGGACCCCGAATATTACGTCACCGAAAACCTGTTGACCCTGCGCAACACCCGGATCGGGAACCTTATGGGGCTGTGCGCGTTGACCCTGCCGACGGGCACGCCAAGCTGTGGCATATCGCTGATGGGGGCACCGAACGGGGAAGAGGCCTTGTTGCGGCTGGGTGCGGCGGCCGAGGCGGCTTTGGCCTGAAAGCCACAAATCCGGTTTGCGGCCACCGTTTGTCTGGACGCAGCCGCACCGCCTCTGTAATCTGTTGCGCAACGGGACGCCAATGATCCCGACCTGAGGCAACAACATGAATCTTCCCGAGCGGTTCTCGAACCTACCGGAATACGCATTCCCGCGTCTGCGCGCGCTTCTGGACGTTCATACGCCCGGCGGCGATGTCGTGCACATGACAATTGGCGAGCCGAAACACGATTTTCCCCAATGGGTTACGGATGTCATCGTCAAGAATGCGGCCGGTTTCAACTCTTACCCCGCGAATGACGGGGATGATGCGCTGCGCGGCGCGATCGCCGGCTGGATCGCGCGCCGCAATGGTGTGACACTGGATCCGGACCGGCAGGTCATGGCGCTGAACGGCACGCGCGAGGGGCTGTACAATGCGGCAATGGCGCTGTGCCCCGAGGGCAAGAACGGTCAGAAACCGGCAATCCTGACGCCGAACCCGTTTTACCAGGTCTACATGGTGGCGGCGATTTCGGTGGGGGCCGATCCGATCTTTGTGCCGGCCACCGCCGCGACCGGACATTTGCCGGACTATGCCTCGGTCGGGGCGGAGATGTTGAACCGAACCGCCATCGTCTATGTTTGTTCCCCCGCCAACCCGCAGGGTGCGGTGGCTAGCCGGGATTACTGGGCCAACCTGATATCGCTCGCCGAGCAATATGATTTCCGCATCTTCGCGGATGAATGTTACTCCGAGATTTACCGTGACACGCCGCCGCCCGGTGCCTTGCAGGTCGCACAAGAGATGGGCGCCGATCCGGAGCGGGTGACGATCTTTCACTCGCTGTCCAAGCGATCCAACCTGCCGGGGCTGCGCTCGGGATTCGTGGCCGGAGGGCCCGAGAGCATTGCGCAGATCAAGCTGTTGCGCAGCTATGCGGGCGCACCGCTGCCCGCGCCGTTGCAGGCCGCCGCCGCCGCGGTCTGGGCGGATGAGGATCATGTGGCTGAGAACCGGGCGCTGTACCGGGAAAAATATGCCATTGCCGACGAGGTGTTCGCGTCGGTGCAGGGCTACATGCCGCCCGAGGCGGGGTTTTTCCTCTGGTTGCCGGTCGAGGATGGCCAGGCGGCGGCGTTGAGGCTGTGGAAGGAAACCGGGGTTCGCGTCCTGCCGGGGGCGTATCTCGCGCAGGGAAGTCCGGGGAACAACCCGGGCGAAGGTTACATCCGGGTCGCGATGGTGGCCCCAAAAGACGACACGCAGGGCGGGCTGATCAAGCTGCGCGACTGCTTGTACAGGTAAATCGAGGGTAGTTATGGCATATCACACACGCAGTCGGGATCCTTTGCTGGACAGCAACATGCAGGCGGCAATCGAAAAACGCGGCAAGGAATTGCTGGGGATCGTGCTGATCTGTCTGGGTCTTGCGGCTGCGTCGATGATTGCCTCGTATACTCCGGACGATCCCAACTGGATGGTGTCGACCGATGCGCCGGTTCAGAACTGGCTTGGCTCCTTTGGGGCCTCGGTCGCGGCACCTTTGTTCATGATCGTCGGCTGGGGAAGCTGGGGCATCGCGTTGGTCTGCCTGGTCTGGGGGGCGCGTTTTGCGTTCCATTCCGGCGAAGATCGCGCGATGGGCCGTGTGATCTTTGCGCCGATCGCCATCGCCCTGGCTTCGATCTATGCCGCGACGCTGGTGCCGGATGCGGAATGGCGTGCGACCCACAGCTTTGGGCTGGGCGGGCTGTTTGGCGATACGGTCATGGGATTGCTGCTGACCCTGCTGCCCATCGGATCGCATCTCGCGCTCAAGCTGATGTCGTTCCTGACGGCGATCTGCATGGTGTGGCTGGCGGCCTACGTGTTCGGCTTTACCCGTGCCGAGCTTGGCCGGGGCCTGCGCCTGTCGCTCTATGGGCTGATCATGGGCTATAGCTGGCTGCGTACGGCGCTTGGCCGCGGGGCGGTCTCTGCTGCCGGGGTCGCGCGGGAACGTGCGGCCCAGTTCGCCGAGCGTCGCATTTCGCGCGCGGATGTCGAATACCAGGACGATAATACCGATGCCTTTACCATTCGCCGGGTGGCCGAGGACCCGGAGCTCGACGTGGTAGAGGACTATGACCATGAGGACGCACGCGAAGAGCGGGGCGGGTTCCTGTCGCGCATGCCGTCGCTGATCCGCCGCGCCGATCCGATGCCCCAGGCCGAGCTGGTCGAGGCGGCGGAAGAGATCAACGGCTATGACGACATGCCGGGTGATGACCGTATCCGCGCCAAGATCGCCGATGCGGTGCGTTCGCGGCTGCGCCCCGGCGAACCCAAACCCGATCCGACGCGTCCGCTGACCAAAGGGCGCGGGCGTGGTCCCGACCCGTTGCTGCTGGATACGTCGCGCGCCACGGGCCTGCGGGCCGAGCCGCCGCTGACCGCTGCGCAGGCGGAATTGCCGCCGGAACCCATGCTGCGCGCACCCGCCGCCATGCCTGTGCCCGAGCCGACCCTGATCGACCCGGCGATGCTTGCGCCCGAGGACGCGGTGATCGAGGCCGAGGATCCCGATGACATCCTGCCCCTTGCGGAACCGGCGAAACCCGAGCTGCCGCCAATCCCGACGGTCGAACCGCGCAAGGTCGTGCTGAACCCGCTGCGCAAGACCCCCACGCCGTCGCGCCGCGCCCAGGCCGAGGCCCAGCCGGCGTTGGCATTCGAGGAAAACGGCTCGGATTTCGAGATCCCGCCGCTCAACCTGCTGAGCGATCCATCCACCATCAAGCGCCATCACCTGAGCGACGAGGCGCTCGAGGAAAACGCGCGGATGCTGGAAAACGTGCTGGATGATTACGGCGTCAAGGGCGAGATCGTCAGCGTGCGCCCCGGCCCGGTGGTGACCATGTACGAGCTTGAACCCGCGCCGGGTCTCAAGGCGAGCCGGGTGATCGGCCTTTCGGACGATATCGCGCGCTCGATGATGGCGCTGTCGGCACGGGTCAGCACGGTGCCGGGCCGCTCGGTCATTGGTATCGAACTGCCCAACGAAAACCGCGAGATGTGCGTTCTGCGCGAAGTTCTGGCGGCGCGCGATTTCGGCGACAGCAACATGCGCCTGCCGCTGGCACTGGGCAAGGATATCGGCGGCGATCCGGTTGTTGCCAACCTTGCCAAGATGCCCCACCTGCTGATCGCCGGAACCACCGGTTCGGGCAAGTCGGTTGCGATCAACACCATGATCCTGAGCCTGCTGTACAAGCTGACGCCGGAAGAATGCCGCCTGATCATGATCGACCCCAAGATGCTGGAGCTGTCGGTCTATGATGGCATCCCGCATTTGCTGTCGCCGGTTGTGACCGATCCGAAAAAGGCCGTGGTGGCCCTGAAATGGGTCGTGGGCGAAATGGAAGACCGCTATCGCAAGATGTCCAAGATGGGTGTGCGCAACATCGAAGGCTATAACGGCCGGGTGCGTGACGCGCTGGCCAAGGGCGAAATGTTCAGCCGGACCGTCCAGACGGGCTTTGATGACGAAACCGGCGATCCGGTATTCGAAACCGAAGAGTTCGCCCCCGAGGCAATGCCATTCATCGTGGTGATCGTCGACGAGATGGCCGACCTGATGATGGTTGCCGGCAAGGAAATCGAAGCCTGCATCCAGCGTCTTGCACAGATGGCGCGGGCCTCGGGTATCCACCTGATCATGGCAACGCAACGCCCCTCGGTGGACGTGATCACCGGTACGATCAAGGCGAACTTCCCCACGCGTATTTCCTTCCAGGTGACATCAAAGATCGACAGCCGCACCATCCTCGGTGAAATGGGGGCGGAACAGCTTCTGGGCATGGGCGACATGCTCTATATGGCGGGCGGCGCCAAGATCACCCGCTGCCATGGTCCGTTCGTGTCGGACGAAGAGGTCGAAGAGGTGGTCAACCATCTCAAATCCTTTGGTCCGCCCAGCTATATGAGCGGTGTCGTCGAGGGGCCGGACGAAGAGAAAGAAAGCAATATCGACGCTGTTCTGGGGCTGGGTGGCAACACCAATGGCGAGGACGCGCTGTATGACAAGGCGGTACAGGTGGTGATCCAGGACCGCAAATGCTCGACCAGCTATATCCAGCGCAAACTGGCCATCGGTTATAACAAGGCGGCCCGCCTTGTCGAACAGATGGAAGATGAGGGTCTTGTGTCTCCGGCCAACCACGTGGGCAAACGCGAAATTCTGGTCCCGGAACAATCTTGAGTAGAACAGTCTGGAAAATCGAGAGGTTCGGCGCTATGATCTAGGCTGGTGAGACTGTGTGTGAGGGGTGGCGTATGCCTGTGGTTAGTGATTATACGGCGATCCTCGCCTATCTGGATGCTGAAGAGTATCGCTGGAACGCCACCGAAGATCTCGGGTTTCCGGTTTTTGTAAGTTACAGTTTCCATACCGCGGCCAACCTGCCGTCGCTCGGCAGCCTGCCTTATGCGGCGAACGCGGTTCAGGTCATGTCCAACGCGCAAAAAGCCGCTATCCGCTCTGCGATGACACAGTTCGAGGCAGTCTCGGGCATCAAGTTTGTTGAAACCACGGGCGACGCGATGATCACGGCCCATGCGGTGGTCGGGTCGGGCTATGGCGGCTGGGCGTATTACCCCTATGTGACAGATTTCAGCTCTTCCAGCGGCGGCTATGTGATCGACGTGACACGGGGCGACAAGCTGACCGGCAACAATTTCGGAATTCTGCTGCACGAGCTGGGCCATTCGGTAGGGTTGTCCCACACCCATGACGGCGGGCGAACGCTCGTGTCCGCGCTGGACAATTTCAGCCATACGGTCATGTCGTACAATTTCGCATCGACCCCAACCGACGATCTGGGGCCGCTGGATGTACAGGCGCTCAGGCTGATCTATGGCGATCCGATCGACCTGACCGGATGGAGCTATGGGTTCGAAGGGGACGTGTTCAAACTGCACGGCTCGGTTCGCGATGACGCGATCATGGGTGTCGAAGGCAGGAATATCCTGTCCGGCGGCGCGGGTGACGATATCATCATCGGGCGGGATGGCGATGACAGGCTTTATGGCGGCGCGGGCGATGATGTCTTGCGGGGTATGGAGGGCGCTGACTGGCTGTTTGGCAAGGACGGCGACGATCGCCTGATCGGCAGTGTCCAGGACAATGTGAACTATTCCGACCCCGGCATTCACAAGCTGTTCGGCGGGGCGGGGAACGATATCTTGCTGGGCGGGGACGGGAACGACCTGATGCAGGGCGGCGCTGGCCATGACCGGCTGCGTGGCGGCTTTGGCCGGGATAGGCTGGAGGGCGGCAAGGGCAACGACATCCTGATCGGCGGCGGCGGCATGGATGTTTTCATCTTTGAACCCGGCAGGCTCGGCGGAACCGACAAGATCCGCGATTTTGTCTATTATTCTGACAGCCTGGATTTTGCCGGGGCGGACCTGTCTCGGGACGATTTCACGCTCAAGGGCCGGGCCGGGGGAACCCATACGTTGCTCAGGGTCGATGATGGTGCTGATATCGACTTTGACATCGTCTTCAGAAACACACCGGTTCAGGATGTGAGAAACTATCTCGACGGTTACCACGATTTCGGTTGATTGCGCATTTGCGCGCCAAAACACGCCGATGTGAGAAATCGGGGGATGTATAGCGGTTCAGGCGGGGTTATCTGGGCGATATGAACAATTTGGCAAAGCTTTTTGCCGGGCTTGTCCTGGCCTTGTCGGCAACCTCGGCCCTGGCGCAGGGCAAGGTGCCGCTGTCGACGATATCCACCTACCTGAACGGGCTGACCACGGTAACAGCGCCGTTCACGCAGTATAACGACGATGGCAGCCAATCCACGGGGCAGCTTTATCTGCACCGGCCGGGCCGGATGCGGTTTGAATACGATCCCCCCAACGGCGCAACGGTTGTCGCGGGGTCCGGCGCCGTGGTGATCCACGACCCGAAATCCAACCAGCCGCCAGAGAGCTATCCGCTCAAGCGGACGCCGCTGTCGATCATCCTGGACCGCCGGGTGAACCTGGGTCAGGCGAACATGGTTGTCGGTCACAGCTTTGACGGCACCTCGACCGTGGTGACGGCGCAAGATCCCAAGAACCCGGATTATGGCCGTATCGACCTGAAATTCTCGGGCAATCCGCTGGAGCTGCGAAGCTGGGTCATTCACGACAATGCCGGGGGGCAGACCACGGTTGTGCTCGGCGCGTTGACCAAGGGGCAGAACCTGGGAAGTTCGCTCTTCAGTTCGCAAGGTGGGGGGCGGCGCGGCACCAATCGCTGATGCGTGGCCGGTTTCGGGCGGCACGGGTTGCGCCGCCCTCGGCGATCAGCGGATGGATTTGCAATTCGCCAGCTGCGCCGCGTAGATGTTCGAACGGTCCTGCACCTGGTCCGCGACCCGCATGAGCCAGCTCTTGTTCTTGTAGGTGCCCCGTGCAAACCCGTTCTGTCCTTCGTGATAGGCCAGGTATTGATTGCGCGTATCGGTCAGGGCGATGCCGTTCTTTTCCCGGCTCTGGTTCATGTACCACCCCATGAAATCGGTGGCGTCGCGGATGCGGTCGCGTTTGGCGCTGCGGCGGCCAGTCTGGTTGCGGTAATCATCCCACGTCCCGTCCAGGGCCTGGCTATAGCCATAGGCGCTGCTTTGCCGCCCCATCGGGATGACCCCCAGAACATAGTTATACGGGGTGCGCGCGTTGCCCCGAAACCGGCTCTCCTGGTAGATGGTCGCCATCTGCACATGCATCGGTACGCCCCAGCGGCGCTCTGTTGCCTGGAACGCCTTGACGTATTTCGGTCGCTGTTTCGCGATGCTGCATGCGTCATCCATGTTTCGCGGCGGGGATTCGTGACCGCCACCGCAGGATGCCAGGATCAGCAACAGCATCATCGCGCGAAGAGTTCTGCTCATCTGCCTCGTGCCTTTTTTGAACGAACCCTAGCGGAAAACGCTTCGCGTGGGAATCACAATTCCGCGTGATCAATCGGGTTGTGGCCCGCCTGGCCAGCCCGCGCATGTGCCCGCCGAAACGCTGTGCAGCAGAGACTGTCAAGCCGCCGTTCACAGACTGTTTCTTTGATTTTGAACGCATTTATTGGACAAGCATGGCTTGAAAAGGCTATTTAAGGAGGGTAGGGGCACCATTGTCATGCTGAGAACGCGCGCAAAATATAATCTCGGTCAGGTTGTCCGTCACAAGAAACACCCGTTTCGCGGTGTTGTGTTCGACGTCGACCCCGAATTCGCGAATACCGAGGAATGGTATCAGGCCATTCCCGAAGACAGCCGCCCCATGCGTGATCAGCCGTTTTACCACCTGCTCGCCGAAAACGATCAGTCCTATTACGTGGCCTACGTGTCCGAGCAGAACCTTGTCGCGGATTATTCCGGCGAGCCGGTTGACCATCCGGACATCCCCGACATGTTCGGCCCGTTCGAGGACGGGGCCTATCCGCTGCATTTCCAGCTGAACTGACCCAGCCGCTTCGTCAGTACCCTAGCGCACAGCCGTCCTTGCGCGGGTCGCTCGCGCCCACCAGCACGCCGTCATCGGTGATCCGGATGGCCTGTGCACCGCCGATGGCGGTCTCGGGGATCGAAACGGCATGGCCCAGATCGGCAAGCTGTTGGCGCACCGCGTCGCTGTATCCGCGCTCCACCTTCATGTCGCCCGCATCCGAAAAGCTGCGCGGCGCATCCAGCGCCTGCTGCATTTCCATGCCGAAATCGCTCAGGTTGCTGATCAGCCGCGCATGTCCATTCGGTTGATAGGCCCCGCCCATGACGCCAAATGGCATGGTCACGCGGCCGTTTTCGCGCAGCATTCCCGGAATGATCGTGTGCATCGGACGCTTGCCGCCGCCCAGTTCGTTGGGGTGTCCGGCGTCGAGCGTAAAGCCCTGGCCCCGGTTCTGCAGCAGGATGCCGAACTTGTCGGTGGCGATCCCCGAGCCAAAGCCGTGAAAGATCGAATAGATCAGCGAAACCGCCATCCGGTCCTTGTCGACCACGGTGATATAGATCGTGTCCTTGTGGACCGCTTCGGCCAATGGTGCCGCGGCGGGCATTGCCCTGTCGCGCCGGATCAGCGCCGCCAGCGCGGCGGCGGTTTCCGGCGCAAGCATGTGGTCGAGCCGATCCGTGTGGTTTGCATCTGCGATGAACCGGTTGCGGGTATCATAGGCTAGCTTGGCGGCCTCGGCCTCGATATGCGCGCGTTCGGCCCCCAGCGGATCCATCGCCGCGATGTCGAAATGCGACAGGATATTCAGCATCAGGATTGCGGTGGCGCCTTGCCCGTTGGGCGGATGCTCGACCAGTTCGACCCCGCCATACGTGCCGCTGACCGGGGTCGTTGCCTCGCAGGCGGTGGTCGCGAAATCCTCGAGGCTGTGGACCCCACCCAACGCGGCGAGCGAATTGACCATGTCTTCGGCGATCTCGCCGGTGTAAAAGGCATCGCGCCCGTCCCTGGCCACCCGGCGCAGAACCTCGGCCTGCCCCGGAGCGCGAAACAGCTGGCCGGGTTTGGGAACCTCGCCATTCACGAGATAACTTGCGCGCGCGCGTGGGTTCAGCACCGGCGCGTCATTCCCCCAGTCAAAGGCCACGCGCGGTGCGACCGGCACGCCGTTCTCGGCATAGTGGATAGCCGGTTGCAACAACGCGTCCAGCCCAAGCACGCCAACCGTTTCCGACAGGTGACAGAACGCATCCATCGCGCCGGGCACGGTAACGGCATCGGGGCTGCCCTGTTGGATGGCGGTCAGCCCGGCGGCGCGCAGGCGGCTGGCATCCGCCGCGGCGGGGGCCTTGCCCGAACCGTTCAGGGCGAGGATGTCATCGCTGCCAGAAGGGGAGTAGAGCACGAAACAATCGCCGCCTATGCCGGTCATCTGGGGCTCGCAAATACCGAGCAGCACCGCGCCGGCGATTGCCGCGTCCATCGCGTTGCCCCCGCGCCTGAGAATATCCACCGCCGTCTGTGCGGCCAGCGGATGCGAGGTGGCGCACATGCCGTTCGTGCATAGAACGGCGGAACGCCCCGGAACCTGAAAATCGCGCATCTTGTCTCTCCCAATCGTCGGGCGAGCCTATGCGGCGATCCGCAGAATGCCAATATGAGCAGGATCGTTTGCCGCAAATTCCTTGGTGCCACGTACTGGGTGGGGGCTATGACACGTGGCACCAAGGGAAGCCATTTGCAGCTACCCTTATGTTTTGCCCTTTCATTGGGTCAGCGGTTGGGAGGCAATTGGGCCATTTTGGGGCGCTGCCCGAGAACCGGGCCGTTCGCCCCGAAGCGCGATCATTCGACGCCGGGGATCAGGTCAAAGGTCAGTTGCAGGTGGTTTCGTCCGCCCATCCGCCTGTAACGGATGGTCCGGGCAAGGGCGCGGATCATGAACCAGCCAAAGCCACCTTCGGGAAGGTCCTCCAACGGTGTATCGATATTGGCCGGTTTTCCCTCGGGCAACGTGCCACCGGGCAGCGTCGCACCCGCATCCACGAGCAGCACCCGCAGCATGGTGTCGTTCACGCGCGCACGAAACACCACGCGACCATGGGCGATGTCGCGATACGCATGTTCGACGATGTTGTTGACCACTTCGGCGAGCGCGATTTCCACCGCGCCGATCTGCTCTTGCGAGACACCGATCCTGCGCAGGCGCATCATGATGTCAGACAGTGCGCCGCGCGTGTCCAGCTCGGTCGCCATGAACTCGTGTGTAAAGCCTGTCCACTTGCCACTCACCACAAACGACTCCGATGACTTAGCCCACCTCGGTGGCGATGGCGTCATCCAGCGAGGCAAACAGGTTGAACACCGTATCCATCCGGGTCAGGCGAAACACCTTGTCCACGGTCGGGGTCAGCCCCGCGAGATCGAGCTTGCGACCGCTGCCAAGCTGTTTCATCGAGGCGACGATGGCACCAAGCCCGCTTGAATCGATGAATTCGACCGCGGACAGGTCGAGGATGACACGGGCCGGGCCGTCGGCCGCCTGTGTGCGCATGTCTTCCTTGAACTGAATCGCCATTGCCGCATCAATGCGTGCCGCATGGACGGTGATGATCTTGGTGGTTTCGGTTGCTGTGCTGGTCAGGCTCACCGGATTGCTCCATTTCAGGCATCGATCGTGCAGGAAACGCTAGACGGCAATCCTTACCATTCGGTATGCAACCCACAGGTAATGGAGGGATTATCATGAAAGAGGTGGTCATCAGCGGCGCGGCGCGCACGCCCATGGGTGGTTTTCAGGGTGTGTTCGACAATGTGCAGGCGGCGGATCTGGGCGGGGCGGCGATCCGGGCTGCGTTGAAAGGCGCCGGGACGGACACGGTTGACGAGCTGCTGATGGGGTGTGTGCTGCCCGCGGGGCAGGGACAGGCACCCGCGCGCCAGGCCGGTTTTGCCGCCGGGCTGGGCGAAGAGGTGCCGGCGACCACGCTCAACAAGATGTGCGGTTCGGGCATGAAGGCGGCGATGATCGGATATGACCAGATCGCCCTGGGGAATACCGATATCATGGCGGTTGGCGGCATGGAGAGCATGTCGGGCGCGCCGTATATCCTGCCCAAGATGCGCGGCGGTGCCCGGATCGGCCATGGCCAGGTCATCGACCACATGTTCCTTGACGGGTTGGAAGACGCCTATGACAAGGGCCGCTTGATGGGCACCTTCGCCGAAGACTGTGCCGAGGCGTTCCAGTTCACCCGCGAGGATCAGGATCAATACGCCATCGGCTCGCTGGACAACGCGCTGGCGGCGGAACGCAGCGGTGCCTTTGACGATGAAATCGCCCCCTTTACCGTGCATGCCCGGACCGGCGAAGAGATCATCACCCGCGACGAACAACCGGCCAAGGCGCGCCCCGAAAAGATCCCGATGCTGAAACCCGCGTTTCGCAAGGGCGGGACGGTCACGGCGGCCAACAGCTCGTCGATCTCCGACGGAGCCGCGGCGCTGATCCTGTCGTCGCGCGACCACGCGGAAGCCAACGGCCTGACCATCCGCGCCCGCATCCTGGGACATGCCTCGCATGCCCAGGCCCCGGCCTTGTTCCCGACCGCCCCGGTGCCGGCGGCGAAAAAGCTGCTCGACCGGCTGGGCTGGAACAAAAGCGATGTCGACCTTTGGGAGGTCAACGAGGCCTTTGCCGTGGTGCCGATGGCCTTCATGAAGGAAATGGGCCTGCCGCGCGACATCGTCAACGTGAATGGCGGGGCCTGTGCGCTTGGGCATCCGATTGGTGCCTCCGGGGCCCGGATCATGGTGACCTTGCTGAACGCGTTGGAAAAACGCGATCTCAGGCGTGGAGTTGCGGCGATCTGTATCGGTGGCGGCGAAGGCACTGCCATCGCCATCGAGCGGGTTTGATACCTCTGGCTGTCCGGGCCGCCTCGCGGTCTCGGCGGCCTGTTCACGCCTGGCGCACGGCCTGACGCGCCATCGCGGCAATCAGGTCGGTGCGTGTGACAATGCCGGTGACGCGCCCGTGTTCGAGCACCGGCACCGCATCCACATCCCCGTCCGCCATCATGGCCAGCAAAACACCGATCGGGGTGCCCGTGGTGGCGCGCGGCCCCGCGACATTCATGATGTCACCGGCCCTGACCGGCCGTGTCCTGTCGCGGTCAAGCAGCCGTTTGAGAGCGGGCAGAAAGCCGCGATCCAGCCGCATTGCATCGTTTCGGGCCTGGTTGATCAGGTGGATTTGAAAGATCACCCCCTGAAACTGCCCGTTTCCTGCGACCACCGGGAGCGAGGTGAAGCGATGGCGTCTGAACAGGTCGGCAACCTCGGACAGGCCGGTGTCGGGACTGATCGACACCGGGTCGCGCGACATGATGTCCTCTGCGGTGAGCGGGCCTGTGCTGTGAGCCGCGGCTTGCAGCTCCGCGGCACCGATCAGCCGGGCGAGAGCTTCGACACCGAGGTTGAAAGACTGCCGATAGCGGTCGAGAATCCGGGTCAGTTCACCCTCGGACAGGCCAAGCCGTTCCAGCGGCGGGCGGTCGCCGGTGCCATGGGGGTTGGGGGCGTCGAATTGCCGGAACGGATAGCGGCGACCGGTGAGCCGCGCATAGATCGCGGCCAGGATGACAAGCGCCACCGTGCCGGCTGCGATGGGTGAGAGGGCGAACCAGAAGCCGAGCGCGTCAATCGCCTGGGGATTCATCGCGGCGGTCATCGCCACCGCCCCGGCCGGGGGATGAACCGCGCGGCACAGCATCGTCGCCGCAAGGGCGAGGCCCACCGCCAGCGCGATGCGCAATACCGGGTCGGCGATCAAGAGGCAGACGGCAACTCCCACAAGCGCGGCAACCGTGTTGCCAACGATCGCGGACCAGGGTTGTGCCAGCGGGCTGTTGGGGATCGCGAACAGCAGTACCGAGCTGGCACCGAACGGGGCCACGAGATAAAGCCCGAGGTTGAGATCGACCCCCGGCGACAACAGGAAAAGCCCGGTCAGCCCAAGGCCGGCAAGGGCACCCGCGCCCGCGCGCAGTGCTTCCAGCGGTGAAACCTGCGCCACCGCCGGTCCAAGTGATCGAAAAAATTGCACGAGTCGGGCCTTTGCAAGGAATTCGCGCAAAATTTCAGCGATTGATGCAAAGGGCAAGGCCCGCGCCCAAATAAGAACAAACGCGACCGCCCCGGCAGATCGGTAAAACGCGCGGCCCGTCCCGGGCGGGTTTTGCAAAACCGCGATGTGCCGCCTGGCCGCGGGTCACAACGCTGTAATGCCATGCGAGAGCGGCAAGCCCGCCGCGCCGGTCAGGTGCGAAGCCCCTAGAACCCCTGCGCGGCGGTCACGGCCCGTTGCCATGCGGCGTATTTTTCGGCGCGGGTGTCCGGGTTCATGGCGGGGGCAAAGCTGCGTTCGAGCGCCCATGTGCGGGCGAACCCGTCCATGTCGGGATAGAGCCCGGCGCGCTGCCCCGCCAGCCAGGCTGCCCCCATGGCGGTGGTTTCCAGTATCTCGGGCCGGTCGACCTGGGCACCGAGAATGTCCGCGAGAAACTGCATCGACCAGTCAGAGGCACTCATCCCGCCATCTACGCGCAGCGCGGTATCGCCCGAGGTGCCCCAGTCGGCCTGCATGGCCTCGAGCAGGTCGCGGGTCTGATAGCCGACGCTCTCAAGCGCGGCGCGGGCGAACTCCGCCGGCCCCGAATTGCGGCTGAGGCCGAACACCGCGCCGCGGCATTCGGCATTCCAATAGGGCGCACCAAGGCCGGTAAAGGCGGGCACCAGCACCAGGTTCTGCGCGGCATCCGCCTGTTCCGCCAGCGGCTGGGTTTCGTTTGCGGCCGCGATGATCTTCAGCCCGTCGCGCAGCCATTGCACCACCGCGCCGGCGACAAAGATCGAGCCTTCCAGCGCATAGGTCGGTTTGCCGTCCAGTTGATAGGCAATGGTGGTCAACAGCCGGTTCTGCGAGACAACGGGCGTTTCCCCGGTATTGAGCAGCGCGAAACAGCCGGTGCCATAGGTCGACTTCATCATGCCGGGCTGAAAGCAGGCCTGGCCGATGGTTGCCGCCTGCTGGTCTCCGGCGACGCCAAGGATCGGGATCGGCGCGCCGAGCAGGTCGGCCTCGGCCTGTCCGAAATCGGCGGCGCAATCGCGCACTTCGGGCAGCATCGACATCGGTACGCGCAGCATGTCGCACATGGTCTGTGACCAGCGGCCCTTGCGGATGTCATAGAGCAACGTCCGGGCGGCATTGGTGGCGTCGGTTGCATGGACCTTGCCGCCGGTCAGGTTCCAGATCAGCCAGCTGTCCACCGTGCCAAAGGCAAGCTCGCCCGACTCGGCCCGCTGCCGCGCACCGTCGACATGATCCAGTATCCACGCCACCTTGGTGCCGCTGAAATACGGGTCGAGCAACAGGCCCGTGCGTTCGGTTGCGGTGGCTTCGTGCCCCTCTGCCCGCAGGTGCTGGCAAATATCCGAGGTGCGCCGGTCCTGCCAGACGATTGCGTTATGGATCGCCTTGCCGGTGGCGCGGTCCCAGACCACGGTGGTTTCGCGTTGGTTGGTGATGCCGATGGCGGCGATGTCCGAGGCGGTTGCGCCGATCTGCGCCATCGCCGCGCGGCAGGTCGAGAGCGTCGTGCTCCACAGGTCGTTGCAATCATGCTCGACCCAGCCGCTGGCGGGGAAATGCTGGGTGAATTCTTCTTGTGCCAGGGTCGCGATCTTCAGATCCTGATCGAACAGGATCGCGCGGCTGGACGTGGTGCCCTGATCGATCGCCAGAATGAACGGCATCTGTTTTCTCCCCAAGAAATGCCCGGCGAATTCCGGACCGTTCATGCCTGATTGTCAAATGGAAAAACGAATGATGCCGGGGCCTGCGGGCCCCGGCGCGCCCGGCTTACTGCCAGGATTTGATCAGCTCATCATAGGCGATGGTCTGTGGCTCTTCGTCCTCGTTGTCGAGCTTGGCAACCGGCGAGCCGGGCTGCGCATACCAGTACTCGGGGTCCTGGG
This sequence comes from Microbulbifer sp. S227A, assembly GCF_049800935.1. Taxonomy (NCBI): domain Bacteria; kingdom Pseudomonadati; phylum Pseudomonadota; class Gammaproteobacteria; order Cellvibrionales; family Microbulbiferaceae; genus Microbulbifer; species Microbulbifer sp. S227A. Next base: position 322,762 of record NZ_JBNAFZ010000006.1, read on the forward strand.
GCTCGTTCATCTTGGGGCCGATATCGCCCTGGATACCCGCGCGCTCCAGACGCTCCATGACCTTTTCCTGTGCCTCGCACAGTGCATCAAGCGCTTCCTGCGGGGTTTTGGCACCGGACATCGCGTCGCCGATATTCTGCCACCACAACTGTGCCAGCTTGGGGTAATCCGGCACGTTGGTGCCGGTGGGCGACCATGCCACCCGAGCGGGCGAGCGGTAGAATTCGACCAGACCGCCCAGCTTGGCGGCACGTTCGCTGAAGTGATCGGAATCGATGGTGGATTCACGGATGAAGGTCAGGCCGACATCCGCCTTTTTCAGATCCACCGTCTTGGAGGTGACAAACTGGGCGTAAAGCCATGCGGCCTTGGCGCGGTCCACCGGGGTGGATTTCATCAGCGTCCAGGACCCAACGTCCTGATAGCCGACCTTCTGGCCCTCCTTCCAATAGACCCCGTGCGGCGAGGGGGCCATGCGCCATTTGGGCGTGCCATCCTCGTTCATCACGGGCAAGTCGGGCAGCACCGTCGCCGCGGTAAAGGCGGTGTACCAGAACATCTGCTGGGCCACGTTGCCCTGTGCGGGGATCGGTCCGGCTTCGCTGAAGGTCATGCCGGCGGCGGCGGGCGGCGAGTATTTTTGCAGCCATTCGATCGCCTTGGTCACGGCATAAACCGCCGCCGCGTCATTGGTGGCACCGCCACGGGCGACACAAGAGCCAACCGGCTGGCTGTTCTCGTTCACCCGGATGCCCCATTCGTCAACCGGCAGGCCGTTGGGTTCGCCCACATCGCCCATACCGGCCATCGACATCCACGCATCGGTATAGCGCCAGCCAAGGCTCGGGTCCTTCTTGCCGTAATCCATGTTGCCAAAGACATCGCCATCGACGCCCATATGGCTCAGGTCGCGGCCGGTAAAGAATTCGGCGATATCCTCGTAGGCCGACCAGTTGACCGGCACGCCAAGATCATAGCCGTATTTCTCCTTGAAATCGGCCTTGTTCTTTTCGTCGTTGAACCAATCATAGCGGAACCAGTAGAGGTTCGCGAATTGCTGGTCCGGCAACTGGTACAGCTTGCCATCCGGCGCGGTGGTGAACTGGGTGCCGATGAAATCGTCCAGATCCAGCCCCGGATTGGTCACATCCGCGCCTTCGCCCGCCATCCAGTCGGTCAGGTTGCGCACCTGCTGATAGCGCCAGTGAGTGCCGATCAGGTCGCTGTCGTTGATATAGGCGTCATAGATGTTTTCGCCCGACTGCATCTGGGTTTGCAGCTTTTCCACCACGTCGCCCTCGCCGATCAGGTCATGGGTGACGGTGATGCCGGTGATCGCGGTAAAGGCCGGGGCGAGCACCTGGCTTTCGTATTCATGGGTGGTGATGGTTTCCGAAACCACCTTGATATCCATGCCGGCAAAGGGTTTGGCCGCGTCGACAAAGAACTGCATCTCGGCTTCCTGACCGGCCCGGTCCAGAACTGACACACCGGCGATCTCGTTGTCGAGAAATGCCTTGGCCGCCTCCATGTCGGCCCATGCCGGCATCGCGAGACAGGCGATCAACGCGCCCGTAGCGGTTGTTGATTTCAAGGATAAGTTCATGATTGTCCTCCCTAGACGTTATTGAACTTGATGTCGTGGGCTGCCCGGTTGAGTCCGGGCATACCGGTCGTGGCCTAGACCCAGCGAAAGACCGCCGCCGCATAGGCAAGGCAGACGATCATCGCATAGGGCTGGTTCGCACCAACCAGGCCGAGCCAGGCCAGATTGATGAAGGCAGAGCCGAGCAACGTGATGAACAGCCGGTCTCCGCGCGTGGTTTCGATCCGCAGGATCCCGACACGCGGTGTCTCGGGAAACCTGATCGCGAGGATCGTGAAGGTTATGAGTAGTGCCGCGATGACCAAGAAGAATATCGCGGTCGGCCAGGTCCATGCCATCCATGCCATGTTCAGTTCCTCCCTAGCACTGGCAATTGTTGCCAAGATCGGCGTGAGCCGGGCAATACAGCTCTTGCCGGGCGAACCCGAAACGCGTGCCCTCGAAACTGGCGACAAAACCGCCATTGCCCCAGCACCAGCGCCCCGTGCCAAGGGTTTCGCCATAGGTATCACAGCTCTTGCCCAGATATATCGTCGTGTTTGTGCCGCCAGTGCCCTGTGATTGGGCCACGGCATTGTCTGCCGTCAGAACAAAGCCGGAGGCATTGCAGTCCATCACGAAATTCACGCCATTCGCCGAGTAGGTCTGAGACATGCCGGCCTGTGCGCAAACCATGAGGGCGGCGATCGGAACAAACTTGCCCATCACACCCTCCCCAATGCAAAGCCCTTGGCGATATAGTTGCGCACGAACCAGATCACGAGGGCACCCGGCACGATGGTCAGTACCCCGGCCGCCGCCAGAACGCCCCAGTCGATCCCCGCCGCGCCCTGTGTCCGGGTCATGATCGCCGCGATGGGTTTGGCATCAACGGTGGTCAGTGTGCGCGACAGCAACAGCTCGACCCAGGAGAACATGAAGCAGAAGAACGCCGCAACCCCGATGCCACTGGCCACCAGGGGCATGAAGATCTTCACAAAGAACCGGCCAAAGCTGTAGCCATCCAGATAGGCGGTTTCGTCGATTTCCTTGGGCACGCCGCGCATGAACCCTTCGAGGATCCACACCGCCAGCGGCACGTTGAAAAGGCAATGCGCCAGCGCCACCGCGATATGCGTGTCAAAGAGACCGACCGAGGAATAGAGCTGAAAGAACGGTAGCGCGAAAACCGCGGGCGGCGCCATCCGGTTGGTCAGCAGCCAGAAGAACAGGTGCTTGTCACCCATGAAGCTATAGCGCGAAAACGCATAGGCGGCGGGCAGGGCGACGGTCAGGCTGATCACCGTGTTCATCACCACGTAGATCAGCGAGTTGATATATCCCTTGTACCACGCCGGATCGGTCAGGATCGTGGCATAATTCGCCAGCGTCAGGTCGCTGGGCCAGAGGGTAAAGCTGTTGAGGATCTCGGTGTTGGTCTTGAGGCTCATGTTCAAGAGCCAATAGATCGGCAACAAGAGGAACAGCAGGTAGAGCGTCATCACCACGGCGCGGCCATTGATCGGCAGCTTGCGGACGGGGCGGCTGGTTGCATTGGTCATCGCTTAGCCCCCTTGCCGGTCAAGATTGGTCATGACGGTATAGAATACCCAGGAAATCAACAGGATCACCAGGAAATACATGATCGAGAATGCCGCCGCCGGGCCCAGGTCGAACTGGCCAAGTGCCATTTTCACAAGGTCGATCGACAGCAGCGTCGTGGCGTTGCCGGGCCCGCCGCCGGTCACGACAAAGGGTTCGGTATAGATCATGAAACTGTCCATGAAGCGCAGCAGGATCGCGATCATCAGAACCCCCATCATCTTGGGCAGCTCGATAAAGCGGAACACTTTCCAGCGGCTCGCCTGATCGATCTTGGCGGCCTGGTAATAGGCGTCGGGGATCGATTTCAGCCCGGCATAGGCCAGCAGCGCCACCAGCGAGGTCCAGTGCCAGACATCCATCACGATGACGGTGATCCAGGCGGCCAGCGTATCCTGCGTGTAGTTATAGGAAATCCCGAGCGCATCCAGCGTGTAACCCAGAAGGCCGATATCCACCCGGCCAAAGATCTGCCAGATGGTGCCCACCACGTTCCACGGGATCAGCAGGGGCAGCGACATCAGCACGAGGCAGAAGCTGGCCCAGAACCCGCCCTTGGGCATGTTGAGCGCCACGAAAATGCCCAGCGGGATTTCGATGATCAGGATGATCGCCGAGAACATCAACTGACGGCCCAGGGCATCCCACATGCGTTCCGATGCCAGCATCTCTTCGAACCATTCCAGCCCGGCCCAGAAGAACTGGTTGTTGCCGAACGTGTCCTGCACCGAGTAGTTCACCACCGTCATCAGCGGGATCACCGCGGAAAACGCCACCAGCACCAGCACCGGAAGCACCAGGAACCATGCCTTGTGGTTGACGGTCTTTTCCATCACGCAGCCTCCCCTTGCGGTTTCACGCGCCAGTCATTGGCATAGACATTCACATGCGCCGCATCGAAGGTGACGCGGTTCATGTCGGCGCTGACGGCATCGTCTTCGCCCGCGATAATGTTGATCTCGTTCCCGAACAGGTCGGCGCGGATGATCTTGTGCCGGCCCACATCCTCGATCCGGCGCACCGAAACCGGCAGGCCCTCGGCGCGGGTCAGGCGCGCGAATTCCGGGCGCACGCCGATCTCGACCTTGCCGTCGAGCGGCCCGTACCCGCCCGCCAGCGCAACTTCGGCGCCGTCGATGATGGCGCGGTTTCCGGCCACCTGCGCCGGGATCACATTCATGCCGGGCGAGCCGATGAAATAGCCGACAAAGGTATGTTCGGGCGTCTGGAACAATTCGTCGGGTGTACCGATCTGAACCACGCGCCCGTCATACATCACCACCACCTTGTCGGCGAAGGTCAGCGCCTCGGTCTGGTCATGGGTCACATAGATCATGGTGTGGCCGAAATCGTGGTGCAGCTGTTTGAGCTGGGTGCGCAATTCCCATTTCATATGCGGGTCGATCACGGTCAGCGGTTCGTCGAACAACAGAGCGTTCACGTCCTTGCGCACCATGCCGCGCCCCAGGCTGATCTTTTGCTTGGCATCCGCCGTCAGCCCGCGCGCCTTGCGATCCAGCCAGTCCTCCATGCCGATCATGCGGGCGATTTCCTGAACGCGTTCGGCCACATAGGTCTCGTCGCGCCCACGGTTGCGCAGCGGAAAGGCCAGGTTGTCACGCACGGTCATCGTGTCATAGACCACCGGAAACTGGAAAACCTGCGCGATGTTGCGTTCGGCGGTGGGGGCATGTGTCACGTCCTGGTCGTCAAACAGGATGCGGCCCTGGCTGGGCTGGAGCAGCCCCGAGATGATGTTGAGCAATGTCGATTTGCCACATCCCGACGCGCCAAGCAGGGCATAGGCCGCGCCGTCATCCCAGTCGTGGTTCAGCTCTTTTAGCGCAAAGTCATCTTCGCCCTTGGGATTGGGCAGGTAGGAATGCGCGAGATTGTCGAGCGTGATCTTGGCCATGTCCGCTCCTCCTCAGGCTGCCAGCGCATAGGCGGCGGGTGCGATCAGCGTGCCGTCTTCGCCAAAGATGTAAACGTGGCGCGGGTCCAGGAACACGGTCAGCGCCTCGCCCAATGCCAGGTCATGAACCCCGTGGATCAACCCGACCCAGCGTTCGCCGTGGTGATCAAGGTGGATAAAGGTCTCCGACCCGGTGAGCTCGGTAACGCCCAGCCGGGTGACGAATTGCAACGCATCTTCCGCGTGTTTGCTGATCTCCAGGTGGTTCGGGCGGAACCCGGCGGTATAGCGGCCATCCGGCAGGTCGGCGAGCTTGCCCATCGCGGGGGCGCTTTGCCCGTCGCCGAATTTCAGTTCGGCCCCGGATTTGGTGATGGCAAGGAAGTTCATCGGCGGGTCGGAAAACACCCGCGCGGTCGTGGCGTCAACCGGCTGGCGATACACTTGTGGAGTGGCACCGAATTGCGTCACGCGCCCTTCCCACAGCGTCGCGGTATTGCCGCCCAGCAACAGCGCCTCTTCCGGTTCGGTCGTCGCATAGACAAAGATCGCGCCCGAGGCTTCGAAGATGCGCGGGATCTCGATCCGCAATTCTTCGCGCAGCTTGTAGTCGAGATTGGCCAGCGGTTCGTCAAGCAGCACCAGGCCGGCATTCTTGACCAGCGCCCGCGCCAGGGCACAGCGTTGCTGTTGGCCGCCGGACAGTTCGAGCGGCTTGCGCTCAAGCTGTGGTGTCAGCTGCATGAGTTCCGCCGTGTCGCGCACCCGCCGGTCGATCTCGGCGCGGTCCAGCCCCAGGAGCTTCATCGGCGAGGCAATGTTGTCATAGACGCTCATCGACGGGTAGTTGATGAATTGCTGATAGACCATCGCCACCTTGCGATCCTGCACCCGTTGGCCGGTGACATCTTTGCCGTGCCACAGGATGCTGCCGGTGGCCGGAACGTCCAGCCCCGCCATCAGGCGCATCAGCGATGTCTTGCCCGACAGGGTCGGACCCAGCAGCACGTTCATTGTGCCGCCTTCCAGCATCAGGTCGGTCGGGTGAATATGGGTCTGCCCCCCGACCGTCTTTGAAACGCCCCTGAGTTCAAGCGTCATTGGCGGGCTCCCTCTGCTTGGTCACGGGGTTGGTCCGTGCCGGCCTGTGCGGTCATCCAGTTGTCGATCGCCGTGACCTGTTCGGCGCTCAGCCGCAGGCCCAGCTTGCTGCGACGCCAGACCACGTCTTCGGCGGTATGTGCGAATTCCTGTTTCATCAACCACGTCACTTCGGCCTCGGTCAATGTCGCGCCGAAATCGCGGCCCAGATCGTCCGCGGTTTTGGATGTGCCCAGGACAAAGCGCGCCTCGGTCCCATAGGCCCGAACCAGCCGCCGCGCCCAGAATTCGCCAAGATAGGGATAGGCCATTTTCAGGTCCGCCACCTGGGTTTCAAACCCATCCACGGGAAAATCGCCACCGGGCAGCGGGGCGCCGGCGGTCCAGGGGGCCGCCAGCCCGCCCAACTGGGCACCGATCTTGTCCATCGCGCTTTCGGCGAGACGGCGATAGGTGGTGATCTTGCCGCCGAATATGTTCAGCACCGGCGCGCCGTTTGCGTCAACCTTGAGTGTATAGTCACGGGTCGCCGCCGTGGCGCTGCTGGCACCGTCATCATAAAGCGGGCGCACGCCGGAATAGCTCCAGACGATATCCGCATCGCCGATATCCTGTTTGAAATACTGGTTGGCGAAATCGATCAGGTATTGCCGCTCCTGGGGCGTGCATTCAGGTTGGGTATCCGGGTCGTGATGTTCCGCGTCGGTGGTGCCGATCAGGGTGAAATCGGTCTCGTAGGGGATCGCGAAGATGATCCGCCCGTCGGTGCCCTGAAAGAAATAGCATTTGTCATGGTCATACAGCCGGCGGGTCACGATATGTGAGCCACGCACCAGCCGCACCCCTTCGGACGAGTTCAGCCGCACGGTATTCTGGATCAGCTTGCCGACCCAGGGGCCCCCCGCATTGACCAGCATCCTTGCGCGATGTTCGCGGGTCTCGCCCGTCCGGGTGTCTTGCGTGTCGATGCGCCAGATGTCGCCCTCGCGCGTGGCAGAGATCACCTGTGTGCGGGTCATGATCCGGGCCCCGCGCGCCGCCGCGTCGCGGGCATTCAGAACCACCAGCCGCGAATCCTCGACCCAGCAATCGGAATATTCGAACGCCTTTTCAAAGCGATCATCCAGCGGCGCGCCTTCGGGACTGCCGCGCAGCTTCAGCGAGCTTGCCCCGGGGAGGATTTCGCGCCCGCCGAGCGTGTCATACATGAACAGCCCCAGCCGGATCAGCCAGCGCGGCCGCCGCCCGCGCATCCATGGCATCACGAGGCTGAGCAGGCGCGAGGTCGGGGTTTCCGATTCAAAGCGCATGTCCTGATGGTACGGAATGACAAAGCGCATCGGCCAGCTGATATGCGGCATGGCCCGCAACAGCGTTTCCCGTTCGATCAGCGCCTCGCGCACAAGGCGGAACTCGAAATATTCGAGATAGCGCAACCCGCCGTGAAACAGCTTGGTCGATGCCGACGAAGTGGCGCTTGCCAGATCATTCATCTCGGCGAGCGTCACGGCAAGGCCGCGCCCCGCCGCGTCGCGCGCAATGCCGCACCCATTGATGCCCCCGCCGATGATGAAAAGGTCGGTCACATTGGTGTTCTGCTGATCCGCCAAACGTCCCTCCCATGGCGCAAGCCGTGGCTGAATCTATGCCAAACACTTTGCGTTTCGGCAACAGGGTATTTTCGTTTTTGTTCGTTTTTTCCTAAGCCTCTGAATTTCCAAGAAATCCCCGTGCGCGTTGCGAAATACCGGGGAATAAAAGGGATAAATCGCAGAAAACCCTCCGCGAATCCGGCGGGGCGGGTGGGGATCCGAGAAGCAAACTTGCCAGCGTGCCGAAATGATGCCACCATAAGCGAGCATAAACGAAAACGAACATGTCGCAAACTTTTCGCCACCCGGAAATCATCGAAATCGCCCGCCGCGATGGCAAGGTCACCGTCGAGGGGCTGGCGACGCATTTTGACGTGACGCTGCAAACCATTCGCCGCGACCTGACCGAGTTGGCCGAGGCCGGGCGGCTGGAGCGGGTTCACGGCGGCGCGGTTCTGCCCTCGGGCACCCACAATATTGGATATGAAGAACGCCGTTCGCTGAACGCGCCGGTCAAGAGGGCCATCGCAAATGCCTGTGCGGCGCAGGTGCCGGACGATATTTCGCTGTTCCTGAATATCGGGACCAGCACCGAAGCCGTGGCGCGGGCGCTGCGCGATCACCACAACCTGATGGTCGTCACCAACAACATGAACGTCGCCAATATCCTGGCCAACACCCCCGATTGCGAGGTCATCGTTACCGGCGGCAGCCTGCGCCGTTCGGATGGCGGGCTGGTCGGCAACCTGGCCGCCGATACCATCCGGCAATTCAAGTTCGATCTTGCGGTGATCGGATGCTCGGCGCTGGATCGTGACGGCGATCTGCTGGATTTCGACATCCAGGAAGTCGCGGTCAGCCAGGCGATCCTGCGCCAGTCACGGCGCACCTTTCTCGTGGCGGATCACTCCAAGTTCACCCGCAGCGCCCCGGCCCGTATTGCATCGCTGGCCGAGATCGACATGTTTTTTACCGACAAGCCGCTGCTGCCGGAGCTTGCCGCGAATTGCGAGGCCTGGAACACCAGGGTCGTGTTGCCAAAGGGGCGTTAGCCCTCGGATCACGGCTGTGCCAGACAGTCCTGCAATCGTCGTTTCTGCCGCTCGTGCGGGTCGAAATTCGCGGGGTCGAGCCAGCGTTGATACCCGGCCCTGAGCGCGGGCCAGTCGCCATCGAGGATCGCGAACCATGCGGTATCGCGGTTCTTGCCCTTGACGATCATGTGCTGGCGAAACACACCCTCGGCGGCAAAACCAAAGCGCAGCGCCGCCGCCTTGGAGGGCAGGTTGTCATTGTTGCATTTCCATTCGAACCGGCGATAGCCGAGATCGTCGAACACGTGCTGCATGAACAGAAACAGGGCCTCTGTCGCGCCGCGCCTTCGGGACAGGTCGGGGCCCCAATAGATATTGCCGATCTCGATCACACCGTTGCCGGCGTCGATGCGCATCAGGGTTTGCCGCCCCACCGCCCGCCCGGTCGCGCGGTCGATCACCGCAAAGAACAGCGGATCGCTACTCGTTTCGGCCTGCTCTGCCCAGCCCAGAAAGCCGGCTTCATCCTGCGGTGGATATTCCGGCAGCCAGCGAAACCGCTCCTCGGCATCCGCAACATGCGCCGCCTGAAACAGGTCGCGACCATGGCGCGCCGTCTCCAGCGGTTCGAGACGGACATATTGCCCTTCGATGGCCCGCCGTTCCGGCAGGGGGCGGGGGGTCCATGTGTTCAGGTCACGGGTCACGTTCGGTTCCTTGCTGGCGATGCGGTCTTGCGGGTATCAACACCTGTTTGCATCCTGACGGCAAGGGCGTGCGGCGCAAATCGTCAGATCCCTATGGCCCGACCGATTTCCACCCGGCCTCGGCGAGGGCATGCCCGTAGGAAGGCGCGACGCGCATCTGCTCGGTAATGCCTTTTTGCGCCAATATCGCATGCATCCGTTTCAACCGCCAGCAGGGCACATGCATCACGAGGTGATGTTCCAGGTGGTAATTCACCCAATAGGGCGCAACGAACAGCCGGGCGATCGGTCCGGCCAGTGTCGTGCGGGTGTTTTGCAGCGGGTTGTCCGAGCGTTCCGTCGCACCATGTTCCGCGATGTTGCGCAGCCGCAGGACAAACTGGAACCATGTCAGATAGGGCAGAAGCCAGAAGGCCAGCCCCCACCACCAGTCTCCGATGGCACCGAACAGGAGGATAACCCCAAGGAAGACCGGCAGCGATTTGAACAGGTCGCGAGCCTTGAACGCCTGCGCGAAATCGGCCGATGCCGCCTGAACCGCGTCGTCGTCACCGGCCAGCCGGATCGACATCATGATCTGGGCCATCAATTGCTTGTAGCCGGTCTGGCCGGTCAAATCCCGGATGAACTTGCGTTGCAACGATGCCCGCGTGGTCGGGAACTTGGAGGACAACACAAGGTCCGGATCCTTGTCGGTCTGGGTAAAGCGATGATGGGTCAGGTGATAATGCCGATAGGCGCCAAGTTCGGCGAGGATGGGCCGTCCGCAGAGCCACTCGCCCACGGCATCGTTCAGGCGTCGGGACCGGAACAGGGCGTTATGCGCCGCTTCGTGCATCAGGATGGCAAGCCCCAGCTGCCGCGACCCGATGATCGTGACGGCCAGAACAAAGGTCAGCGGGTTGGGCCAGACCCCGAACAGCCCAAGCGCCAATGCAATCGTGCCCCAGCAATGGATGACGAGCCAACCCCCCATGATGTCCGAGCGCGCCGCGAGGGGGCGGATTTCATCGGTGCTCAGATAGGCTTTTCCCGGTGTCATTGCAGGTTCCTCCTGCATTACCGTCCCAGATCGCGCCACGCCCTGTCAAACTGAGCGCGGCGTCACATGCTCCTGGCGCCAGTCGAAAAAGCCCGCGCCGGCCTTGGCGAGCAGTTCATTGGCCATTTCGCGGCCCATCCCTGCCCCGTCTGCGATGGCACAGCTGCGTTCGTCATGAAGCCGTTCCGACCCGTCCGGGCGCAGAATTTCGCCGCGCAGTCGCAGCGTATCGCCCTCAAGTTCGGCCAGCCCGGCAATCGGGGTTTCGCAAGAACCGTCAAGTGCCGCGAGAAAGGCCCGTTCTGCGGCCAGGCGCTGTCCGGTGGGGGTGTCGTGAATCGCCGCCAACATCTCGGCGGTGCGGGCGTCCAGACTGCGCCGTTCGATGCCGATCGCCCCCTGCGCCACGGCGGGCAGCATCGCGTCCACGGGGATCGGCGTGGCGGGTACATCGTCGCGCCGCAACCGGTTGAGCCCGGCCATCGCCAGAAAGGTGCAATCGGCCACCCCATCGTCGAGCTTGCGCAGGCGCGTCTGTACGTTGCCGCGAAACTCGACCACGTTCAGGTCGGGCCGCCGGTTCAGGATCTGCGCCTTGCGCCGCAGGCTGGAAGTGCCGACGGTTGCGCCGGGTTCGAGCGCGTCAATCGCGGATTTCGTCGGGGAAACAAAGGCATCGCGCACATCTTCGCGCGGCAGGTAGGTGTCGAGGATCAGGCCCGCGGGCTGCTCGACCGGCATGTCTTTCATGGAATGCACCGCGATGTCGATGCGCCCCTGCAAAAGATCATCCTCGATTTCGCGGGTGAACAGCCCCTTGCCGCCGATTTCCTTGAGCGGCCTGTCCTGCACCGCGTCGCCGGTGGTCTTGATCACCACGATCTGGAAGGCCTCTTGTGGCAGATCAAAGGCCGCGGCCAGCCGGTCGCGGGTTTCATGGGCCTGGGCGAGCGCCAGCGGCGAACCACGGGTGCCAATTCGCAACGGAGCGTCGGGCGTGGGGAGAAGCAATGTCATGCCCCCTCTTTAGTCGCGTCATTTTGGCCTTACAAGCGGTCGGGCTTGACATTGCCGCCCCCAGAAAGGACGCATGGCGGAACGGAACCGGGAGACCAGCATGGGCGAGACCAAGAAGCTGTTGCGCGCTTTGGCGGGCGAAACACAGGCGGTGCCGCCGATCTGGATGATGCGCCAGGCGGGGCGCTATCTGCCGGAATACCGCGCCACCCGCGCCGAGGCCGGGGATTTCCTGTCGCTCTGTTACAACAGCGAACTGGCGGCCGAGGTCACGTTGCAACCGATCCGTCGCTATGGCTTTGACGCGGCGATCCTGTTTGCCGATATCCTGCTGGTGCCACAGGCGCTTGGCGCGGATCTGTGGTTTGTCACGGGCGAGGGGCCGCGCCTGTCCACGGTGACGACACAGGGCGATTTCGACGCGCTGAAACCGGCGGATGCGATCCATGACACGCTGGCCCCGGTCTATGATACGCTGCGCATCCTGACCGGCGCGTTGCCGTCCGACACCACGCTGATCGGTTTTGCCGGAGCCCCGTGGACGGTGGCGACCTATATGATCGCTGGTCGCGGCACGCCCGATCAGGGGCCGGCCCATGCGCTGCGCGAGGAAAACAACGCCCTGTTCGAGGCGCTGCTGGACCGGATCACCGAAGCCACGATCGATTACCTGTCGATGCAGATCGAGGCGGGGGCCGAGGTGATCAAGATTTTCGACAGCTGGGCCGGGTCACTACACGGCGCGGCGTTTGACAAATACGCGGTCGAGCCCTGTCGCCGCATCACCGCCGCGCTCAAACAGAAGCACCCGGATGTTCCCATCATCGGGTTCCCGCGCGAGGCCGGCGAGAGATACGTGGGCTTTGCCCGGACCACCGGCGTCGATTGCGTGGCTCTGGACAATTCCGTTGACCCCGCATGGGCCGCCGCCAATGTACAGGTTGATGGCTGTGTGCAGGGCAATCTCGCCTCGTCGCACATGGTGAGCGGCGGTCAGGCGCTGATCGATGACACGCGGGCGATCGTGCGGGCGTTCTCCGGCGGGCCGCACATTTTCAACCTCGGCCACGGCATCACCCCGGACGCCGATCCGGACAACGTGCAGCTGATGATCGACACGGTGCGTGCCCCCGCGCGTGACTGAAGCGCGCCGGTTATTCCGGCGTTTCGCCTGACCCCTCGCCATGCGCCAACCCGGCCTGCTGGCGCCGGTGATCGCTCAGGTGCTGCGCAGCCAGCCGTCTTGCATGTGGATATCGTCCAACTCGGCGAACCGGCGCACGCGGTCGAGCTCGGCCATCAGCCGCCCGGTACGGGCCGATGACCAACGCACACCGCGCTCGGGCCAGAGCGCGGTGACGCACAGGTTCCGGCGGTCGCGTTGCGCCTTGACGTCGATCCGCCCGACCAGCCGGTCGCCTTCGAGCAGCGGAAACACGTAATACCCGTATTTGCGCTTGCTCGCGGGAACGAAAACTTCGATGCGATAGTGAAATCCGAACAGCCGCTCGGTGCGGTCGCGGTTGCGCAGGGCCGGGTCAAACGGGCTCAGGATCCGCATCCGGCCCGGCGGGTTGGGGGCCCGACCGGCGCTGTCCATAATATCCGGCCGGGCCAGGCAGCGGCGCGGTTTGCCATCATGCCCTTCGATCTCGACCGGGAGCAGAGTGCCGCGCCTGACCGCCTCGTCACACCAGCGTCGCGCCTCATCCGCGCGCACCGTGTCCCAGAAGGCGGCGATTTCCCCCGATGTGGCAAAGCCAAGCCGGTCGATTGCCGCGTGACACAGCCAATCGATGGTCTCGTCCGGGTCCGGGCCTTGCGGGGCGGTGTCGATGACCCGCTCGGTCAGCTCATAGCGTTTCTGGAAACCGTCGCGCCCGATCACCGTGAGCGCCCCACTGCGCCACAGGTATTCCAGCGCGGTCTTGGACGGATGCCAGTCCCACCAGCCGCCGCTGCCTTTTTTCTCGTCCTTGCCGACATCCGCAGAACAGACCGGCCCATGGTCGCGGATATGGTCCAGAACGGTCTTGAACTGCTGTTCGAACCCGTCCCGCCGTCCGTTGCGCCATTGCCGCTTCAACCGGTCGGCATCGCGCCGAAAGCGCAGCTGCCAATGCGGGTAGAATTCCATCGGAATGACGGCGGCATCGTGGGTCCAGTGCTCGAACAGCATCCGGTCACGCTCGTACAGCCGCTTCAGGTTCCCGGGCCGATAGGTCGGACGCCGCGCGAAAAGGATCATGTCATGGGCGCGGGCCAGGGTGTTGATGCTGTCCAGTTGAACAAAGCCAAGCCGGTGGATCAGCCTGTGCAGATCGCGCCCCCTGGCCGGGCCGGCGGGTTGCTCGGCAAGCGCGTGCCGGTCAAGAAACAGCCGGCGCGCCGCCCGGTTGCCGAGCCTTGGTATGCTCATCGCCGTTTGAGCGTGTCGCCATATGCGATGGTCGGGGTCAGCGTGACATTGCCGCCATGTCCGCCCTCGGGATCGGCAAGGCGATCCGCGATGATCTTGGCCGCTGTCCGGCCGATCTCAAGCCGGCAGGCATCCATGGTTGCCAGCTTGCGCGGCAGGCCCTGCAACAGCTCGACACCGTTGAACCCGGCCAGCCCGATTTGTCCGGGCACGTCGATCCCTTGTTCCAGCAAGTACAGCAACCCACCCGCGCCGATCATATCGTTGGAGTAATACAAAAAATCCAGTTCCGGCGTGCGTTCCAGCATCTCTTGCGTCATCTCGCGCCCCTTTGCGAGTGCCGAGCCGCCGGAGTAAAAGGCCCGGTCCTCGATCTCGACACCGTTCTTGGCCAGCACCTCGGTAAAGCCCTCGAACCGCTTGCGCGCGCGATGATCGAGCGGCATCTTGGTGCCCATAAAGCCGATATGCTCGTACCCGGCCTTCAGTATCGCGCTTGCCATTTCCCGCCCGGCACGGCGATGGGAAATGCCGACCATCGCATCAACCGGCACCCCGTCGGTATCCATGATCTCGACCACCGGGATTCCGGCGGCCCGCAACATGGCGCGGCTGGCATCCGAATGCTCAAGCCCGGCGATGATCACCCCCGAAGGCCGCCAGGACAACATCTCGTACAGGACGCGCTCTTCCTTTTCCGGCAGGTAGTCGCTGACGCCGACAACCGGTTGCAACTCGGTATCTTCCAGCACCTGGTTGATGCCGGTCAGGACCTCGGGGAATACCATGTTCGAAAGCGACGGAATGATGACCGCGACCAGGTTGACGCGACTGGAGGCAAGCGCCCCCGCGATCTTGTTCGGGACATAGCCAAGCTCCTTGGCCGCCGCCAGAACCCGGCCCCGGGTCGCGTCCGACACGTCCCCCCGGTTGCGCAGCACGCGGCTGACCGTCATTTCGGATACGCCGGATGCTTCGGAAACATCGCGCAGCGTCAGGGGGCGTTTGGAATCTAGCGACAAGGGCGTAACTTTCTATATGACCTACACCGATGTTATCGCGAACATGGCTTCGGGATCAACTCTGTGCCAAACCCCATGACAATCCCTTTCAGCCGGGCTATGAGAAGCACAAGGCCCCGTGGCTCAACTGGATAGAGCAGCCCCCTCCTAAGGGGCAGGTTGCAGGTTCGAATCCTGCCGGGGTCGCCAAAAACACCTGAAAAATATGGCTTATTTGCAAGGCATTGTGCAGAAGCGTGCAGAAACGCCCGTTTCGATTTCTGGCGAATTCCCCGAAAACGACCGAAATCTCGTACAAAACCTGTACAAAATTCGCACGTACGCGCGGTTTTTGGGGCGTGCTCATGAGTTGGCGGGTCGCAAACGCTTGCGCAGAACGGAAGTTCGGGAGTGCGACGCGCAAGCAGATCATCATGTTCTTGGCGGACAAGGCCTCGGACGATGGGTCAGGCATCTGGTGTTCGAAGGGGACAATCCAGCGGCATACTGAACTGGGCGAGACCACGGTCAAACGGACGATCCGGGACTTCCTGAAGGAGGGCATCCTGGTCGAGACTGGGGCGCGGGGCTGCAAGAACGGGTTCACGGTCGTTTACCGGATCGACCTGGCGCGGATCGAAGCTTTGGAACTCACTGCTGAACCCGATATCGAGACGGGGGCCACAGTGGACCCCGTCCAGACTGGACCCGGAACGGGGGCCACAGTGGCCGGGGTACCGGGGCCACCACGGCCCCCAAACCATCCTAAAACCATCCATAAACCTCCTACGCGCGAGCGCGTGGCGGTGGAGGACGAAGAAGCTGAGAAGGTGTTGGCGGCCTACCCACCGGACAGAGTCCGGGGGAAGGCTGAGTGTCTCAGTCGGATCAGGGAAGCCTTGGACGCCGGGACGGAGGCCGAGGACTTGTTGCAGGCCGTGAAGACCTACGCCACGGAGAGCGCGGGTTTCACCCGGTCGAAGGTCTGTTTTTCCGACAACTGGTTCAAGTCTGGGCGATGGCGCGCCTATGTCGAGGACATCGCCAAGGGACGAGAAGAGACGAAGGCGAAGGAGGCTGAGATGTTGGCAGGCTTGGCGAACTGGGTCACAGACAAGCATCCGCTGTGTCGACACATCACACCCGGCCAGGTCGACGCACTCTTGGCCGCTGAGCTGGTGACACGAGACCAAATCCAGGCGGCAGGCCTCAGAGCATGACCAGCACCGGACCGACCGAAGCGCAAACAGCAAGGCGACCCATGTCATACGCTGGCGCTGCTGACACGGGACCTTGCGAGGGGCGGCAAGCCTCCCCTTCGAACCCCACCGGCGCGGGCAAAGCCCCCGCCAAAGAGCCGCTG